>NZ_JACJSI010000007.1 GCF_014698065.1 Nostoc flagelliforme FACHB-838 | reverse complement strand
TCGTAACTTTTCTTTAAATGCTTCCCTCTTCGCTGGATTTTGTTTGTCTTCTAGACTGTATTTTGCCCATAGGTAAGCGTACTTTTTTTGACTAAGAATCCTCCGAATTTGCTAACCAAATTGGAAGAAATGCACCTACTAAACAGAAGTTGATTTACACAACTAATTTTCTAGCCCGTTTTGTCAGTTGTGTATTTACAGATAATACGAATGATGACCTTAAAGGATGCAATGTTCAGCAATTATCTGAAGCTTTAGTTGACTGCTTGAATAAGTTTTTCTCAGAATGTAAAGACACAAAAGACATTGCTGAAACACAGTTTGACAAGCTTACAGTTCATCAAGTGGGTGCATTTAAGGAACTTTATTAGGAGTTAGTGCTGGGCTGGAAGTTTTAGGCCGATTGCTATACTGGACTTATGAAAAGAATGACAATTACTTTGATGTACAGAAAGTTTCTCAATTAGCACAGCTAGACTGGTCACGGAGAAATAGTATTTGGGAGAATAATATAGTCAGGAAATCCACTAATTCTGACTATGAAGTTCAGAATAGACCAACTGCTATAGTAGAAGCAGTGAAGATAGTAAAAATCATCCTGGGATGGATTTAAATCATTACTTCTGAATAGCACTTAAAAATCAAGACAGGAATTTACTTAGGTCAAATTCCTCGTCTTGTTGCTCTCTGTTAGTTCGCTCATAACTGAGAAATAATAAAATTCGCTCTGAATAATCTACTGATCCACGTAACTCGTTTTGCAATATTTCCAATCCACCATTAGCGTACTCTTCAAATATATGATTACGTTGTCTTTCATATTCTTCTTCATTAAGAGATAGTGTTTTAATATCTTTAGTTTCATTAATTGCTAATAATTTTATTAAAATATCATTTCCCATTGAGGCAAAATACTCTATCCTGATTGGCGATGGTTCCCTTTTAGAAATCTCTCCCAAAGCCACCCGTCTTTTATGCTTTGCGCCCAAAGCTGCTGCAAATACAATGACATCAGCAAAAGTATTAAAAGGCCCTGTTCCACCATCTGAAGATGTTAAATCCTTAACCAACTCAGCTTTATCTTTAGCAACCCTGATTCTGCCAGTTTCAGCCATTGTTTTAATATCTACATTGTTGCTATTTTAACCGAAAGTCAAAAGAGATCGCACACACTAAAGCATTATTTTATACTAGTAAGTAGGCAATCGCTAAACAAACAAATCATCCACTAACATAGTCCATCCTGATACTGCGGGTTCAGCTTCAGCTACCTCCCCACGGCGATACACTTGCGGTTCTTCAGGATTATTAGCGCGATATACTCTAATAACTTCCTCTTTCAGTACATCCACATCCCAGACTACCAACGTACCAGCCGCAAAATAATCACGGCGTTTACTAGCCATTTCTTCCTCAGCCTTATCACCGTAATCATTTTCACTTCGCACCTCAGCAGTAAACACAGGCGCACCATTAAGAAACTTCCCGCCTGTAGGTTTGCTAGTATAAAACGCAGCATCAGGACTTAAAGAACGGCGGTTAGGAAGATTGACAATAAAACCGACATTATCAGGCAAAGCATAACCACTTTTTTTCAGACGTTCATAATCTCGTAAACTTGCATAAATTTCACCACCTGCACGTCCTGGTAAAAATCCAGTTGGAGACATCAGCACCAATTTTCCATTGACAATCTCTGCTTTAGAATTGTCAGGTAAACGGTACAAATCTTCAATAGTTGCTTCAGTTTTAATACTCATAAAACCCCTAACTATGAATCTAGGATAATCCTAATTTAAATAGGAAATGGAACATTCTCATACACCAAAGATATCGGAAAGTGGAAATCAATGCTGCTTAAATGAACTTCATCTTCTGCTTCATAAGGATGTAACTCCCAAAGTCCTCTATCATTTAACCGGAAGGAATCTAAAGCAATTTTTTCAGCATTGATGAGAACGTATTCTTGCAAAGTCTGAATGCGACGATACCGCGTAAATTTTGTACCTCGGTCGTAAGCTTCCGTACTTGGGGACAGAACTTCAACAATTAAACAAGGATATTGGAAAAATTGAATAGCTTGTTTATCTCGTTCATCCCAACTCACCACAACATCAGGATAATGAAAAGGCCCGTTTTCAGATATGCCTACTTTTGCACCCGCCATATTGACACGATATGAACCTCCTCGAAGGTGAATTTTTAATGCTGAAGCTAAATTTAGAGCAATGGTATTGTGAGGAATAGTAACCTCAGTCATGGCGAAAACTTCACCATCAATATATTCATATTTAATTTCTTGGCGTTCTTCCCATTTCAAATATTCATGAGGCGACATATACTTTTTGTCTGAACTGGCAACCATAACCTCATTCCTCTCTTTTTCTCAACTTTAACTAAAAAACCTCCGCGCCTCTGCGTGAAAAAATTACCCCTCCGTTCTCACCGTCAAAACCTGTGGTGGCGTAGAATCTGGAGGGTACAAAAAATCCACCTGTACTTCTCGCTTCCCACCCGCTAACATTTTCAGCGTCACCAACGGTTCACCCCTTTGTCCTCGACGCTGTACCAAATGGACATAGCGCGTCTTTTCCACACCATTATCATCGATGTAACGCACCCGCACTGTTCCCCGAAAGAATATTTGTTCTACACCTGGCTTTAAAAACAGCAGTCTATCTGTTCCCCCTTCATCTTTCACAGGAGTCTGGATTGATACAGTTACCGTCTGAGTTTGATTAGTAATATTTCTGAGGGGCAGAGTTAGATTATATTCAACACCATAGTTACTGTGAGCAAAGTACGCCGTATCAGGATAGCGTTTTAACATTGGTGCGCTTTGAATTTGCCCAGTGCTGAGAGTAATTAAATGTACAGTTCCCAAAGGATAAGAAAACGCCTTTCCTGGTTGTGGTATCGTTAACTCAGACACATTAGGATTATCCGTAAGCTGTGTTTGCCATTGCGTTCCTTGGGAGACACCAGCGACGCGACTAAATACTGTTGGTTCTCTGGGAGGGTCGAGAGGTGTTGGAATAGGGTCACGTTTTCCTGCTAAACTGCCTGTATTCAGAAGCTTTTGCCACTCAGCTAAAGTGGGTGGAATATTACTAATTTTAACTAAATTTGCGAGATAAACTGGGCTACTACTTGCCAAGCGCATCATCGTAGTGCGACCGTTAGAAGCAGGAGCCTGTACGGGAATGGCTAAATTCGCTAGAATTTGAGTTCCTTTTGGTTCTATCACCAGCTTGTCAGGAAAAATCCCCTGCCGAACTCCCCGCAGTACATCATTCATTGTGCGATCGCCTGGCCCAGAGTAAACTGTACCTTGGGGATTTTCTACCACATCAGGTAAAGCAATAAATGGTGCTTCTCTGGTGAGGTAACTAGCTGCTTGTAAAACTTGCAGTGTCACAGGTTCATTCCCTGGATTATGTACGATTATCCCTTGGTAAACAGTGCGCCTTTGGGCTGGTGTTTCCGCCCTGACGATATGATGAGCAAATATATCAAATCTGTCTTGAAAGGGATAATTTAAATGTGCTTCTTGTACTTGTTTCCCATCTGGGGGGAAAGTCGATAGCAAAATTCCTTCAGTTGTTACCAGTTCAGGACTATTGCTGTTAAAGGTGGGAATAGTATCGAGTTTTCCTGGTAGAGGGCGTACTTCTTGCGGATGTACTTCAACTCCGGCAATATATTGTGGGGGAACCGTGTAAATATTTAACGCCCGACATATCAAAGCTGCAACTTCGCCTCTAGTAGCACTTTGCAGTGGTTTTAGCTGTTTGACATTGGGATAATTAACAACAATACTATTAATAGTCGCAGATGCGATCGCATTTTGGGCATAGTTAGGAATTTGTCCCGCATCGTTAAAATATTGTTGTAATATCTGCGTCGGGTTGGATACAGGGCTGTAATTTTTCCCACCAGCTACAACACCAATGATTTGGGCGCGAGGAATTGGCTGGTTAGGCTGGAAAATCCCACCGGGATAACCAGAAAAAAATCCTTTTTGGTAAGCGGTAGAAATTGCTTTATTTGCCCAATAATTACTGGGTACATCTTTAAATGACGTAGCAGTGCGTTTCACTGGTGAATCAGGAAAAGCATTTAGCATCAACACTGCTGCTTCAGCGCGTGTCACTGTTGCTTCTGGGCGAAAACTACCATCAGGGTAGCCTGTAATAAGTTTACGCTCTCCTAATTGCTGGACACAATTTTTTGCCCAATAGTTTTGGGTGTCAGAAAAGGCTAGGGCGTTGGGAGTTGATAGAGTTAAGAGGGAGACGACGACTACTGAGGTTTTTCGGTAGAGCATTAGTTAACTTTAGTATAAACTAAAGCCATTAAAGCATTTCGCGGGGACTTGAGAAGTTAAAAGGACAGTTTTTAATCGCCCTTGTTCTAATTTGACACGCTGTAATTACTTATCCCGTTCAACTTCCATAATTTCCGTATACTCAAACTCGTTCGGACTTTGTTTTACCAAAGGATATTTTTCCCCACCCAACTTAATATAATCTTGTTCGCAATCTGGCTTAGAGGAATAATACGTAAGCACATATTCTCTCCCAATTCTTTCTGTCATTTCTGCTTCTACTTCACCCCGCCATTGAGTCTTAGTAACTAAAACTATCAACTGATTCGCTAATTGGGGGATTGTCTTTGCAATGTGTCGCCGCGAATTCTCATCCAAACTACCGAAGGGTGAATCCATCACAATTGGGAAAGTACTACTATCGGGAATCATCATCATCTTTCGTTTCTCACTCCATTCCCTTACTTTGTCAATGATGCTGGCAATAAAGGATAAACTGAGAATTTGATTCTCCCCGGTAGAAGCTGCAACTGGTGCTTCTATACCTGTAGTATTTTCTACTAATGTCAATTCATATTTATCACTGATTTTAGGAATGTATGGAGTCACAGATATCTCCATGAATATTTCTTGTACTCGCTTTTCTAGTTGCAGGCGAAATTGTTGCTCTTGACGATTTCTAACTTCTGTTAACCGTTCAATTGCATCTTGAGTGGCGTTAATTCGTCGCTGTGCTAGGGTTTGCTTGTCTTCATTCAGTTTTTGCTTGGCGATTTGTTTATTCAAACCTTCAATCTCAGTTGTGAGTTGAGCAATTTGCTGCTGATTTGCACCCTGTTCTCGATTCAATTCATCAATTTTACTTTCAATTTCATCTAAACGTTTTTGCAAACTGCTAATTTCTTCATTAGCATCTTTTCGCAACCGTTCTTGAATATTATCTAAATCGCTTTCAATTTGAGATATGCTTTGCCTTAATTGATTAATTCTGGCTTGTTCTCTATCAACTTCTTCCCAAAATCCTATCGCTTGCTTATCAATTTCATCTACTTGAGCGCTCATCCGAATTGCAGTTTCTTCTACCGCCGAGGAACCAGCTTTATTTAACCAAGTACTTACATGAGTATGAGAATGATTACCCTCGTGTAATTCTGCGCCACAAATACAGCGCTGAGAATTGAGTAAATCATTCACAAATTCCCGCGAAATTCCTGATGTTAACTCACCGCGCTGCTTCAAATCATTGATAATTTCTCGAAACTGGGATGTAGTTTCTGAGAGTAAAACAGTATAACCCCGCGCGGAAATAACTTTTTTCAGTACTTCCTTCGTTTTTTTATATTCTTCTTGATTTGCCGCTTTCTGTGATTCTAAATTCTGCCATCTTTCTTGCAATTCCTTAGCAGCACTCAATTCTCGCAAGCGGTTACTTGTCTCTTTTTTAAAAGTTTGTTGATATTCTAACTCTTCTTTAATTTCAGTTTGTCGTTTCGTAACGCGTTCACGCTCTCGCTCTATCTTTTCTTGCTGTCGTAATAGCTGTTTAGTTTCAGAATCACCAATAGCTTTTAACTCATTTTCTAAAGTTTTTTTAGCATCTCCCAGATGTCTGATGGAACGGTTGATTACTTCCACACCCAAGAATATCTTTGTAGGTTCGGCAATTTCAGCTTTTTTATCAGAACGAACTATTTCTTCAATTCGTTCGCCGTCAAAGAAAAAATATTGATGTAAAGTAGCGGGTAAAATTTGATTAATTATATCGTCTGGCTGCTGAGTTGGAATATTCCATTTGCCATCATCCGCACCAACCCACATGGTTAATTGAGTTTTCCCAGCATCAAAATCACCTTCGTTTTTATAACCCCGACAGGCGCGTTTCACACGATAACGTTTACCTTCATGTTCCCAGCCAATCTCTACCCAACATTCTACAGCTTGACCTTTTTGGGTTTCTGCGATCGCACGTTTATTTACCAACTGCTCTATCGATGCAAAGGCTGCACTAAATTTATCATACAATACCCATGTAAAGGCATTTAGCAAGCTAGTTTTACCAGAGCCATTATTACCATGAATAATGGTTGTGTTCTGAACATCTGCACCAGCCAGGAGCATCTCTGGTGTCGTACCATAAAAGGAGCGAAAGTTGCAGAGCTTGATTGAAGTCAGCTTCATCGCACCTCTTCCTTAATAATGTCCAAAATATTATCATTTATATGGCTGTTAATCTTCTTATCTAGCCTGCCTTTTTCCAGCTTCCATACCCGCTCAATAATTCGCCGCACTTCCGGCGGAGCGCTGGTTATTGGCTCCTGCACATCATCGATATTTGCCTCTTGTGACATATCGGATTTTTAAATATATTTTTTCTATATTTTAACTTTCTCTAGTGCTGCATTTACCTCGGTAAAGCTACTGTTAGCGTTATCTTTAATTTTGCAAAAACTATTTTTTCAAATTTATAATTTTTTTTGCAAAAAGACTTTATTATTTAATCATATTCTGTTATTGTTAATATTAACAACCTGCATTATAATGGGATGAAACTAAAAATTCAAAATTTACTTACATCCCATTATGATTAAATTCATAATCTTATTATTTCATACTTAATGCTTCTTTTTTCAAAACTCGAAAATTTTTACAAAAAAATACAACTGTTCTCTGGTTCATTATCAAATATCTAATAAACCATATCGTTTTTGTAAATCAAGTAACTTCATTCTTGCTTCACCAGCGTTATCAGCCAAATCAGCAAACTCCACAAAGCGACGCAATTCCTTTTTTAATAGATTACGCTCAACTTCTATAGTTTCTCTATCTAAATCTGGTGGCAAAACAATCATGTCAAATATCGTTGCGCGTTCTTTAGCAGGATGAGGACGTAAAACTCGCCCCCGCCGTTGAATGAATTGGCGAGGATTACCAGAACTTGATAAAATCACCGCAGTTTGAATTGCTGGAATATCAACACCTTCATCTAAACAACGAATTGCGACTAAACCCTGCAACTCACCACTTTCAAATTGATGGCGCAATATTTCCCTTTCTTGTAAAGTTGTTTGGGCTGTATAAGTACTTACCTTGTACCCCAAATCCACTCCTAGAATTTTAGCAACAGCTTTGAGTTGGCGTAGAGATGAACGTTGTCCCGAATCTTGGGAACCATCACTACAATAAAAAAGAGTGTGACTAGTTTCGCGGCGAGTTGCCATTAAATTCCGTAAAGCATTTAATTTATTTTCCGCAGCACCAATCAATCTTGCTCTTTGCATCAATAAAGGCTTTAAATCTTCATTATCTTCAAAACTTCCTGCTTGTCCATTTTCTCTCTCTCGGTAAAGTAGCGATCGCCCAATTCTTTTAGTTAACTTTAAATAGGCAATACTTTCTGCTTCAGTTAGTTCCACCAACACCGGATAATACAGATAATGTACTAAAGCACCTTGAGCGATCGCATCCCTCAAAGTAAACTCTGGCTGGAGAACTGGGCCAAAATAATCAAATAAAGATTGCGTACCAAAATCATCAAAATATCTTTCCGGTGTGGCAGATAAAGCCAGCCTCAACCCAACACTGCGCGGTAAACTTTCTTCTAACTTGGGTGCGCCTAAATTATGCGCCTCATCCCCAATAATTAAAGTTTTGGTGGGAAAATATTTGAGTTGAGACTGAAACCCATCTCCAATTAAAGTGGAGTTTGTAGTAATTACAGTGACAAACCGTTGAGAACCAGAACGCAGATTATAAATTTGCGTAGAAAGTTGACTTTGCCAAGTGCGTAAATTCTCGAAAGCTAAAATGGGTTGCAAATTAAATTTTTCACATTCTCTCGCCCATTGGGTGACAAGATGGCGGTAGGGACACACCACCACCAGAACTTGTAAATTAATCTGTTGGTAGAGTTCACAAGCGATCGCTAGTGCAGTAATCGTTTTACCACTACCAGTAGCCATTTTCAGCGTCCCTCTACCATTGTTGGTAAACCAGCTAGCGATCGCTTGGCGCTGATATTGCCGCAATTGCAGAGACGGAGGCATTCTTGGGCATCCTGGTAATGGTTGCGGAGTGTAATAACTGCCCTTACTTTCCCTTGCAAACGGTAATTTTAACCGGAAAGTAGGCAGTTGCTGCACTGGATTTTTCGTCAGGTACATATATTAAGCACAAAGATGGTAACGAACCCTAATTAATGGGCATTGGGCATTGGGCATTGGTTATTTCTCCCCCCACTCCCCACTCCCCATTACTCAGTTGTAACCACGCCAAACACCAATCAGGGAACCTTGCACCTGCACTTGTATGGCGCTGACTTCAATGGGATTGTATTTAGAGTTTGCTGGTTTGAGGGTGACGCGATCACCTTGGCGATAAAAACGTTTTAATGTTGTACCAAATCCATCGACTCTGGCGGCGACGATAGTACCATTTTTTAAATGATTTGGTTCTGCTACTGGACGCAGAAATACCACATCGCCATCAGTAATTAAATCTTCAATCATGCTATCGCCAGCTACCCGCAAAGCATAGGTTTCGGGAGGTAAATCGAAATTAGAAAAGTCTAAATGATCTACAGCATCAGTAAACGGTTCTATTAAACCACCAGCAGCAATCGTGCCCAAAATTGGTACACCTTGCTTAACAGGACGCAAAATCCTAATGGTTCGTGCTTGGCCTTCAGTCCATTCTATATATCCTTTGGTGCGTAAATGCTCTAAACGACTTTGAATTGGTGCTGGTGACTTCAAGTTCATCGCTTGCATCATTTGCCTAATTGAAGGCGAATGCTGGTGCGATCTGATGTATTCTGCCAACCATTCGTAAAGTTCTTGTTGAGCTTCAGTTAGACGTTCCATAAATTTGCAGGAAGTAATTATAAATGTCTCTAGAACATTAGTACTACAAAAAACTCCCCATAACAAGAGAAAAATAAAAATATGAAAGGCAAAAGCAAAATTATTTTCTTCTCTTTTGCCTTTTGACAAATAAGAATATAACAGGGTACAGGTTAGAGGTTACAGGTTATAAGGAAGAAAACTATACCTTATCCCCTGTGCCCTATTCTTTTACTCTGCCCCTAGAATACTGGCAAGCAAAGCTTTTTGAGCGTGTAGGCGATTTTCTGCCTGTTCCCAAACTCGTGATTGAGAACCTTCAATAACTGCCTCGGTAATTTCTTCACCACGATGGGCTGGTAAGCAGTGTAAAACAATTGCCTCTGGTTGTGCAAGGCTCAATAGCTGCTCCGAAATTTGATAAGGCTGGAAAATTGGCATCCGGTTGTCTGCTTCTGCTTCTTGCCCCATACTCGCCCAAACGTCAGTGTAAAGTACAGTAGAACCCTTAGCTGCTAATTCTGGATCATGAGTGACGAGAACTTCAGTTTTGTGATTAGCGATCGCTCTTGCTTGTTCTACAATCTTAGAATCTGGCTCATATCCGCTAGGGGTGGCAATTCTAACATTCATTCCTACCAAAGCACAGCCCAACATCAGAGAATTAGCCATATTATTCCCATCACCCACGTAGGTCAAAGTTAACCCAGTAAGGGTGTTAAAGCTTTCTTGAATCGTCAATAAATCCGCTAATACCTGACAAGGATGTTCTGCATCGGTAAGCGCATTAATCACCGGAATTTTGGCATAGTGAGCAAAAGTTTCTAAATCTTGCTGTGCAAAAGTGCGAATTGCCAAAATATCTAGATATCGGTCTAACACCCGCGCTGTATCTTGTAAAGGTTCCCCGCGGCTAACTTGAGTGACATTAGGGTTGAGATCGATTACCTGTCCACCCAGTTGGTACATCGCCACAGTAAAACTTACCCGCGTGCGAGTTGAAGCTTTGGAGAACAACAACCCCAAAACTTTATTACACTGCAACTTCAGTTGTTGTGATTTAAGTTGAGTTGCCAATTGCAGAAGTTCTTGAACTTCCATTGGACTGAAGTCCGCCAGACTTAATAAATCTCGTCCGATCAACGCTGCCATGCTTCCGAAGTGTAAAGAACAATTATATATTTCTGTTGCTTTACTAGCCGGGTCAAAAAAATACAATTTTAGAACTTTACCAGATATTTTTGCGTCCAGCCCAGGATATGAATATTAATTGATCAAGTTTATCAGTGATTCTGATCGCTGATTTTTTCTAGTTCATCACAATTGCAACGCCAGCTCAACCATCTAGACGTACAAAAGCAGCGAGCTTGCCAAAATTTCTCGTCTTTTAGCCTAATTTCTGAAGAGGCAGATATTTTTTAGCATTTACAGCTAGACAAATAAATAGACTATGGTACAATAATAAATCGTGGTTGCTACTTAAAAGCAATTGTCAAAGTTGCCAGCATAGCACAGTGGTAGTGCATCCGACTTGTAATCGGAAGGTCGCGAGTTCAAATCCCGCTGCTGGCTTTGATAGAATGTCGAGTAAAGCATTGTCTGTCGTAGCAAACGATAAAATGCTGGTTTTTTCGTTGATAAATAAACGAGCTTTTCTATCAAGTCTAGTTTGGATGCGCTGACATTGCCCCTAAGAGCAAGAGAATGCGATCGCATTCTGACAACGAAGCTAAAAAGTACAGCAGGTCTAAACTCTATCTTGCTTGGTAGAGTTTTAGACCTCCGTTTTTGAGAAATTGAACAGATGAATTTTCCGACAATTGTTGAAGTATATGGGTAGGGGCACAATATGTTGTGCCCCTACGATTATCTGTACCTCACGCCTGTTGCAATCTGTTGTAATTTCAGATACGTTAAAGCATATTAGGATTTAAGTACAAAAAAGAAAAATGTAGACCGTGGAGAGCCTTGCCCCAGGCTACCGCAAAGGACGCAAAATATAAAAAAGTTGTTTATGCAATATTATTTAAAAGCCGATCGCGAATTGCTTTGAGTTGGTCTTGAGTCTTAATTGGCTCTCGCGGTGCTGGCAATTCGCTATTAGGCCAGTTAGGCAAATCATTACAGGGACATAACAATGCCGGCATCCCAATGTTCCGTGCGGCTACTGGCATACTGCATCGGCTACAAGGTAGCATATCCCATGCTGGTGTCAATAGTTCAGCAATGGTTTCGGATGTACCCTCCAGGTAACAATCACCCGATTCCGGTGAGATAATTTTCTGCCAGCACTCTTCAAATTCTTCACTATAGCGATCGCCATTTAGCACTGATAGCGGAGCGATAGCGAGTCCGTGAGCGTCTTGGGGCAAAATGCTTGCCTTACCGTTGTTCGTAATCACTTTCTTACCCAACTGAAACCAGTAGGCAAGATATGCTCTAACTTCTTGTTTGGTTGCCATAATACAATTTTAGATTTTAGATTTGAGATTTTGGATTAATTTGCATCAATAGTTAAGAATCTTGACTCCTAAATGTTCCAGCATCCCTTGTATTTGGCAATGGCGAACCAAGGATACTGAGATTGAGGACATGACCACCAGTCACTAAATAAACAGTTTCGCTGAGTGTACTTAGCTGGCGCACTAAAGAACCGAGGCGATCGCGGAACATCCTGCCAAGGGGATAAGCTGGTACTACACCCCAACCAACCTCTTCTGCGACAAATAGTATATCAGCAGCAACCAGATCCACCGTCTCTAAAAACTCTGTAACAATATTTTCCCAAGTAAATTCGTCCTGTTCCAGGAGATTAGCAACCCAAGTTCCTAAAGAATCTACTAAAAGACAGGTATAGGGTTTGGCATCGGCGAGGGTAGCAGACAGTTCCATAGGTACAGATAAAGTTACCCAGTCTTGGGGACGACGTTGTTGGTGTTCGAGAATGCGTTGATGCCACTCTTGATCATCTGGATTATCAGTGGCTGTTGCTACATAAACAACTGCTTTTCCTGACTGTATGGCTAGAGTTTCCGCCCATTCACTTTTTCCAGATCGTGCTGGCCCTGTTACTAAGATGATTTTACCCAAAGTTGTTTCCTGAATATTTTAACAATATGCCTACGATTGCAATTTATCACCGCATTTTTTTACTTAATCAGTGATATTTTTGGTTTCAAATAACTTTATAAAGGATAAAATTAGCACCAGCATCATTGATGCCACAACTGACAACAGCTGAAAATCCCAACAACCCCATTCTCAATTATTCAATACCACTGGGGATAGCAAACTTTAGGATATTTTTATGAACGCAGGCTTAAAACGCATTGAAGCAACTCTACACGATTTAGGGAATCGCGGCACTGCCTCGGCCGCTGAAACAGTTGATTCGACCACAAAACGGCCTTTCTCTTTTAGAATCAGCGTCGGAGCCAACGAACCCGCCGAAAGTACACAAACTCCATCTTCTCAGGACGAGGAAGTAAACTCACAAGGACAAACAGTTGACTTGGGTGTAGACACAGAGAATGATTATTCTTCTGAACAAAATTTCTTTCCTCACCATGACTCTGTACAGACCTTTCAAGCAGAAGAGAATGGTAGCAAAACACCCAGCCTACCTAAGTTGAAAACTCCAAGCTTTAGCAACCATCGCCACGGTGCAAATCCAGCATTAGCGATGAATATATTGCAAGAAATTCAGGAAACTGTCGCCGATTGGCAAACAGAATTACAAAGTATTTTGAAGCAAATTCAGGATATTTACTTAGAAGGACCAATTGTCAATGGCTGGTTAGAATCCAATCCCCAGGAACCAGAACCGGGGGGAACCGCAACACTACGCCATGCAGAAGTTGACCGCCTGATGAACTACGTAGAAGAAATTTGCGCCACTGGTGGAAAAGTATCCTATCAATCATCTATTACTGGCTACCGCCTCTGTGGTGTGGACGATGCCGGTAAAGTCTGGTCGCGCCCATGTCCACCAGATCAGGTTCCCAATGTTAGCATGGCGATCGCTCGTTACCAAAAGTTACGTCAACTGTTAGGGCGCAAGCAATCCTTGGAAACTCGCCTTAGTCAACTAGCCCAAACCCTTGTAGTTTTACATAGCCATATTCAACAAACGTGAAGTTTTAAAGATTATTTCCGAGTAAACTCGGTTGGTAGGTCAGTAACTTTTGGTTTAGATTAACTCTCAGCAACTGTGCATTGGATTTAAAATTTTAATCTCAAATCGTTCGACTGAGGGTAGCCGTACCACTTAGTGTAAGCAAGCTACACGTAGCATTCCGCAGGAAAGCCCCAAATCTCAAATCCAAAATTAAATCTATGCCAGATACCAAAATCTCTGCCATTATCTGTACTCACAATCGAGATAACTATTTAGGGGCTGCAATTGATAGTCTTTTAGGGCAGGATTTTGCTGCTGACTTTGAAATTATCGTAGTTGATAACGGATCTAGCGATCGCACTCGTGAGGTTGTAGAACAAAGGGTCCACAATCCCCACCTGAAGTATGTCTTTGAACCCACCATTGGTTTATCTGTAGCCCGCAACACGGGCGCAAAAGTAGCCAGTGGTGATATTCTTGCTTATCTGGATGACGATGCCGTTGCTAGCAAGGGCTGGCTACAAGTTTTATATTTTGCCTATTACAATAATTCTAAACTAGCGATCGCAGGAGGCAAAGTCACTCTTATCTGGCCCCCAGGAATCCAACAACCACGGTGGCTATCTCCAGGGCTAGCTGCAAATTTAGGTGCATACGACTTGGGTGACAGTACCATCTACATCGAAGAACCAGGCTCAACACCCAGAGGCTTAAATTACTCGATCCACCGCAGTTTCTTAGAAAAAATTGGCGGTTTTGATCCTCATCTTGGTCGGGTCGGGAAAAATTTGCTATCAAACGAAGAACTGCAAATGACCGAATTTGCTCTAAAGCTTGGTTGGCAAGTTGCTTATCTTCCTGAAGCACTAGTAGCTCACAATGTTGCTCCAGAGCGCCTCCAACGCTCCTGGTTTTTAAACCGAGGGTGGTGGCAAGGTATCAGTGAATGCTATCGAGAACAACTTACTGGTAAAGCTGGAATCGGTCAATTGCAGGGAGGTAGCGAACGATTTGTGCGCGGCTTGTATAAGGCATTGAAACATTTCTCTGATCCAGCAGAACGGTTTGATAAACTTGTGTATGCTTACGGTCAGATTGGTTACTTAAATGCTGCTATTCAAGGTCTTTTATCTACATCAAATAAGAAATAACCAATAACATATTTTATCGTTATATGTCATCTAAAATACCAGTTTCAGTACTAATTCCCGCAAAAAACGAACAAGTAAACTTGCCTGCATGCCTCGCTAGCCTCAGCAGAGCAGATGAAATATTTGTAGTAGATTCTCAAAGTAGCGACAACAGTGTTGAAATTGCTAAAAGTCACGGTGTAAATGTCGTGCAATTCAATTTCAATGGACGCTGGCCCAAAAAGAAAAATTGGTCTTTAGATAATCTACCTTTTCGCAACGAATGGGTGTTAATTGTAGATTGCGATGAGCGCATTCCCCCCGAACTTTGGGAAGAAATTGACCAAGCAATTCAAAATAATGAATATACGGGTTATTATCTCAACCGCCGCGTATTTTTCTTAGGGAAATGGATTCGCTATGGTGGCAAATATCCCGATTGGAATCTACGTTTATTTCAACATAAAAAAGGTCGTTACGAAAATCTAAATACAGAAGACATTGCCAATACTGGTGATAACGAAGTTCACGAACACGTTATTTTACAGGGGAAAGTTGGGTATCTCAAAAATGATATGCTCCACGAAGACTTCCGCGATCTTTACCACTGGTTAGAACGGCATAACCGATATTCCAACTGGGAAGCTAGTGTTTATTTTAATATTCTCACAGGTAAAGATGATAGCGGTACCATCGGCGCTAATCTATTTGGTGATGCAGTGCAACGCAAGCGCTTTCTAAAAAAAGTGTGGGTACACTTGCCATTTAAACCTATTTTGCGGTTTGTTTTATTTTATATTATTCAACGCGGTTTTTTGGATGGCAAAGCAGGATATATCTATGCACGCTTGCTGAGTCAATATGAATATCAAATTGGCGTTAAACTTTACGAATTACGCAACTGTGGTGGTCACTTAAATACTGCAACTCCTCCAAAGGAAGGAGCAGAAGAGCAGGGAAGTAGGGGAGTAGACGGAAAGCTATTGACTATTGACTCATGACCAATGACAAATGACAAACCCTTCGTAGATTTACGCAAATATGACCAATCTTGGTTTGATCGAGGTCGCCCAGGTTGGTATGTTTTATTTTGGTGGTTTGTACAAGCGATCGCATTTCCCCTCACTCCTCAACCATTAAATATTCTGCGTTGTGCTTTGCTACGATTATTTGGCGCTCGTATCGGCAAAGGCGTATTAATTCGACCCACCGCTCGCTTCACCTACCCTTGGAAAGTCATCATTGGCAACTACAGTTGGATTGGAGATAACGTAGTTTTATACAGCCTCGATCAAATCAGCATCGGCGAACACTGCGTAATTTCTCAAAAAGGCTACCTGTGTACTGGTAGTCATGATCTCCAAGATCCTGCCTTTGGGTTGAAAACAGCAGGTATCACGATTGACAATGGTGCATGGGTAGCAGCAGATTGTTTTGTTGGCCCGGGAGTGCAAATCGGGGCTAATGCTGTGATTGGCGCTCGTAGTAGTGTTTTTACTAATATGCCCTCTGGACAGGTTTGTTGGGGAAGTCCCTGTCGTCCCAAGACGGCTAGGATAAAACCTGATCCACCCACGAAGCTCTAGTTTTATAGACAAACTATCGTATAACAATTCGATTCTCATTTCAATGAAATACACGACTAGGGGCGCATAGATGTGCGCCCCTACTTTATAGATGCCTGTGACGCAGACAATCGATGCAGATAGTAAATTAGCTGGAGATCAGGAATTACCGCTAGGGCATGGAGAAGTCATCCTCGTTGTTGATGATGAAGATTCAATTCGAGAGGTTACTCAAACCTGGTTAGAAAAAAATGCCTATAAAGTTTTAGTCGCTAGTGATGGTATTGATGCGATCGCACTATATACAGAACATCAGCAAGAAATTAGTGTAGTGTTGGTTGATATGATGATGCCATGTATGGATGGGCCAACAAGTATCAATGTGTTAAAAAAATTAATCCAGACATCAAAATTATTGGTGTTAGTGGATTAGCCTCCAATCATCAAATGATTAAAATCCTTGGTAATAGTGTCAAAACCCTTTTGTCTAAACCTTATACCTCAAGCGACTTGTTAAGAAATTTACAGATGGTGATTAACACAAAGTAGAGTGTGTCATTTGTCATTTGTCATTAGTGAATGCCCAATGCCCAAACAAAATGGTAAGCAGCAGTGGTAATATATTTTTACGGCTGCTCTAATCCTTGCTATTGATGAACAAACTATTGGATGAAACGCTGTCAATCAAAATTGCTGAAAGTATCAACAGCAGAGCTAGTACTCCGTTTGATAATGCTTACAAAGCAGCATTATCCACCGAGGGAGCAAAATATATTCAGGGATTTTTAGCTTTTCCTGGGAAGCCATACAGGCCGATTGAACACAGTTGGATTGAGCTAGACGATACCTCAGACAATGGCCCCCTTGTACGCATTATCGATCCGACATTACCGCATCTAAACAAAAATTCTCAAGAACTCTGGTATTTTGCAGCACAAAGATTAACCGTTAAAAAACTGAAAGCCATTATTGAAGAATCGAAAGAAGATTATCCAGAAGATGATCCATTACCAATCTATGGTGATCCACCTTATGAATATTACGGTGATGTAATGTTAGGTGGTCAAGACTATTTGGCAGCGTATCAAGCCGCAGAAGCTAAGTGCAAAGAAATCAACGAACTCAACCCCGAGAGAAACTAAAAAAACTAGGGTCTGTCTCATTAGTTCTGATAGGTGAATCAAATTTCAACTTTTCTTCTTTCCTTCTTATACTTTGCGTCCTTTGCGCCCTTCTCCCTTGGCGCTAGCCTCTCCCTTTGGGAGAAGGGGAGACGCTAACGCGAATGCGGTTCGTTCTCTTAATCCTTCAAAATTAATAGGACAGACTACTAGATTAAATAATTCGTAATTACGTTAGCACAGCGGTAGCGAGTCCGCTAGCGTCATTACGAATTATTTAATACGAATTCCCATCGCTGCCAAAGTATTCTCTATAGCCACAAATTTTGTCTCCACGCACATCAAAAGAAACTGCTACTCGATTTTTGTAAGGCTGTCCGAATAAAGTCCCCTCGTCCCGAAACTCAAAGACAGCAGTTGTTTCATTACTAGTAACACGGTCTAAAGCAGTCAGCTTCAACCCAGGAGTAAAGCATTCAAAAGCATACTCAAAAAACTCTCTAGTTCGCTCTTTTCCTACATTTAAACCGTGGAATTTTCCCATTGGAAACCAAAGGGTAAAATCTTCTGTGAGCATATCTAATAATGGTTCCCACTCTCCTGTCGCCAAACCATGTATTAGGTTATCAAATGCCTGCCGAGCAACTTTTAAAGTATTTTCTGAATCTTGTGTCATTCTCACCCCTGACTGGATATAAACTTATACCGTGTTACTTAAAACCTGACAACTACTTTGCCACAATTCTGACCACTGAGGAGATAGTCTACAGCGTTGGGTATAGATTCTATACCCTGAAATTGTTTTGGGTCAACGGCAACTTTGAGTTTGTTTGTGTAAAAGAGGTTTAAGAGGCGATCGCCTGCCTCTGCTATATATTCTTTATAATGAACCATAAGAAAGCCTCTCACAGAAGCTGCTTTCCAAAATAACTGGTGATAAAGGCGTGGTTGTGTAATTTGTTCTATAGTTTTTGCGTATTCGGAGATAAAACCAATCACTATTAAGCGTCCCCGCACCGCCAAGTTTTCAACGCAGGTATCAAATACAGTTTTACCTACACAATCGAAGATTAAATTAATCCCATTGGGGTATTCTTGCTTAAGGACTTGATTGAGATTTTCTGTGCGATAGTTGATAATGCGATCGCACCCTAATTCTCTCAGTAAATCTGCCTTCGCCTCCGAACTGCAAGTACCAATCACATGATTACCAGCTAGCTTTGCCAATTGCACCGCAATATGACCAGTTCCCCCTGCTGCTGCTGTAACTAAAACCACTTCATTACTTCTCATCTCTCCCACTTGTTCTAATGCCACCAAAGCTGATACACCTGTAGGCATTAGTGTTAGCAACTCTGGTGTTGCTTCGCGCACCTTCACCGCTAAGTTTGCATCAATAACCTGATATTCCCGATAACTGCCGCCACGCTCCGTAGTTACAACAGCATCACCTATTTGAAAATCTTTAACATTTTCACCCATAGCAACAACTTTCCCCACAGCTTCCACACCTAAATCGAAGGGAGGAATTAAGTTAATATATGGAACCTCGCCACGACAAAGTAAGGTGTCAAAGCCACCGTTAACGCCAGCAAATTTGTTTTTAATTAAAAGTTCATTAACAGCAGGTTGGGAAATAGGAATTTCAACAATTTTAACGGCAGATTTAAAATCCTGATTAAGTTGATTTGCTATTAATTTTTTATAAGTTTTTGCGTTCATTTATAAATTTTATTTAATCAATATAAATTTAGGGTGCGTTGCCTGAAAACATAACGCACCATCAACAATCTAAAGTGCATTACACTAAGCTTATAAAGCTTTATCCCACTCTAACTGATGAGCTAAACCATACTTGATAAAATCTTCTACTGTAGCTTTATCGCTTTTACCAAAAACGCCTAAGCTGTAAGGATTATCTTGCATACGTTGTGTGACTTGCTCTTTCTCAAATCTGATAGCTTCCTCTCTAGATTTATCCGGTTTAAAAAAGTCTACAACCAATACAGTTCTGTCATAATTGGTGTAATTGTGGGGGCAATGTGGATAGCTGTGATCTAAAACCAGAAATTTTCCTTCATGCCAATAAAGCTGCTCATGACATATTTTCATAGCCACATCCCCCTCTGGGACAATCAATCCTAGATAGCCACGATTTGTATGAGGATTATAGTTTATATGTAACTTGATATCCAAGCCAGGATGGAATGTACCAAAATACACGTTTCTGATGATATCATCATCGTTAAAGTTGACTTTTTCTATGACTTGCGCCAAATTTGGAAAATATTTCTCTCTTAATGCAAGTGCCTTTTTTGATGCTTCATCCGGGCCATAATCAGGATATTGTATTTGATACACCTGAATATATTTTTCAATAAAAACACCTTGAAATAAAATACCAAAAGCACTGTATTTTGAATTACCCTTGGTTTTAATAGTTTTACTTTTAGGGCCAAGAATATTATAGGTTAACTTTAACTCGTCATCAGATGCCTCCTTCATAAAGCGGGTAAACTCATCTATAATCACTTCCCAGTTATCTTCAAAACTTTTGAGAAAAGTAAATTGCTTTGGGTCTAGATGATACTCATTAAAACTTTCCATTGTCTTTTCTCCTGAAGCTGATTTCATAAAAAACCGTTATATAATAATGGGATTTGGTTTTTGCCTCGATTCAATGTTTGAATTCCTAACTAAACTCATTTTAATGTGAGGTCTACTGTGTCTGAAACTCCCCTATTAGATCAAATTATCAAAAATGTGCGAGTAGTTCGTCCTCATCAAGATGTAATCGAACTACTTGATTTAGGAATTCAGGATGGGAAATTTGCTCAGATTGCCCCTAATATTAGCGCAGACACAGGCAAAGAGGTCTTTGATGGCAAAAAATTGCTGGGTTTTCCTGGGGTAGTGGATGCCCACATGCACATCGGTATCTATCAATCCCTTGACAAAGATGCTGTTACTGAAACTAAAGCAGCCGCAATGGGAGGTGTGACTACCAGCCTGAATTACATTCGTACAGGGCAGTATTATCTTAATAAAGGTGGTTCTTACCAAGATTTTTTTCCAGAGGTTTTGGCCTTATCCGCAGGTAATTTTTTTGTAGATTACAGCTATCACATCGCACCTATAGCTAGCCAACATATCGACGAAATACCTCTATTGTTTGAAGAACATGGTGTATCTTCGTTTAAAATCTTCATGTTTTATGGCGGCTATGGCTTGCATGGTTTATCAGACCAGCAAAACCTCTTTTTGATGATTAATAAAGAGGAACGGTATGACTTTGCCCATTTTGAATTTATTATGCGCGGTTTAACTCGCTTGGTGGAAAAACATCCAGAAGCGCGAGATACTATCAGCTTGAGTTTACACTGTGAAGTTGCAGAAATTCTCAACGCCTACACCAAAATAGTTGAAAACGATTCTAGTCTTAGTGGATTACATGCTTACAGTGCAGCGCGTCCGCCTCATTCTGAAGGTTTAGCAATTTGTATTGCTTCTTATTTGGCATCCGAGACTAACTGTGCAAATATCAATTTGTTACACCTGAGTTCGCGTAAAGCAATGGAAGCAGCTTTGACTATGCAAACTGCTTTTCCTCATATCAATTTTCGGCGAGAGGTTACTGTCGGACATTTGTTACTAGATGTCGATACTCCTAATACAATTTGGGCAAAAGTTAACCCTCCTATTCGTCCCCGTGCTGATGTGGAATACTTATGGCAAGCAGTACTTAACAATCAAGTAGATTGGATAGTAAGTGACCATGCTTGCTGTTCTGCTGAACAAAAAAGAAGTGCTAAAAACCCGAATAATATTTGGTTAGCAAAGTCTGGTTTTGGTGGTACAGAATATTTACTTTCTGGTGTATTTAGTGAAGGTAGTAAGCGGGGAATGTCTTACAACCATATCGCTAAGTTGCTATCTTGGAACCCATCGCGGCGCTTTGGTTTGTTAGAAAAAGGTGATATTGCTATTGGTTATGATGCTGATTTGGTGTTATTAGACCCCAATGAAACCTTTGTGGTACGTGCTGCTGAGTCGGAATCACAACAAGGTTATACACCTTTTGAAGGAATGGAGTTAACTGGGCGGGTGAAGAGTACTTTTTTGCGCGGAAATCTTATCTACAACAATGGAGAGGTTTTAGGTTCACCTATTGGACGCTATTTGAAAAGACCTTCTAATAATTCCCCCGGAAATTCTGCTGCTTAACAAAGCTATTCGTTTTGAGGTGTATATGACAAGACTGTTGCAACTTGTGATAAATCCCTATCAACGCGGATAAAGAATAAGCAACCATCATCTGTTCTGTGCCAAGGAGAGGTGGTAAAGGTGGGAACATAGCCAAAGTAATCTTTTAGAAATCGGTACTCTCCAATATCACAGTACCCAGCTAGGCAATACCCTTCCTCGTTATAACATTGAATCATTGGGGATTTGCCATCATAATGTGGCAGGATAGCAAGCAGCCAGACTCCACCCCCGTTACTATCTTTCCTTAGCCACTTCTTATTTGCTTGTACAAATTGAACTGTTTCTGTATTGCCCCACGGTAGCAATTTGCTATCCAATGCCGGGATGAAGTCGCACAGTCTAGCATCTGGATGATCGTTTAGCGCATATTTATACTTGAGAGATCCGTTTTCCATCCAGAGAATTTCTGCTTCCTCATCACCTAGCACTTTCCAAGGGCCTACTCTTACTCCTGCGGGGATAAAGGAGTAGCCATGTTTGCTTAACTGCCACTCTCCCACTTGGATTGCACCCCTAAGCACGAAAATCTCCAAATCAGAAGTGAAGAAGCCAGACGGTGCTTCAAAATGCCGTGGTATTACAACTCTTGACGTTGATGCACCACTATCATGCCAAGTAAGTAATCGACGGCTTCCAGCTACTCCATTCTCTGGCATTCCGCTCACTCGCCAACCGTGTTCTTCTGGTAGGGCATTTGTATCAAAAAATTGATATTGACGAGGTACATACTCTTTAGAGATTGCTGTATGCCTTCCTGATAGGTTCATGCGCCCTCTTCCGTCTCCACCCCAATCCTCTTTTACAGATGCTAGGTGCAAAAAATTATCAGTTTGGTTTTCTTCTGTGGAATTAAAATTTACATTTTCTTCGCCCACGACTTTACATTCTCCTGGAATATTCAATTTTAGATAGCGTTGACTGGATTTTATCTAAAAATTTAATTGCTTATTTAGCAAATTACCTTTTTTGTGCTATAGTTTGCAACCATTCAATCAGGGGTCTTAAAGTTCCTGGTAATGCTGCTTCACTGACAGTCACTGTATGCTGCTTACCGTTATCTTCCACTGTTAACTTATACTGAAAGCGATCGCTCTGGGGATTTGGTGAGGTAATTAGTTCAGGTAGCCTAAATAAATCAGCAACTTCCACCAATCGGGGAAGTTTTGCAGCTTCATGTGGCGGGAGAGTGTCTGTATCAACGCTTGTCTTCTTGCTGATTCCGGCAAAACCGCCGGTGCGTTCAAAGGTTATCCGCATTTTTTTGCTCTCCGTTGTGTTATTTAGTTGGGATAAATATTAAGATTGGGAGATGATAGTTTTCACCTCCCAGTTTAGCAATAACAAACAACACATCTAAAAAAGTTAGGAGTGAGGAGTTTTTTTCTTTACTGCTAACTCCTAGTTCTAAATAACTCCTACCTTTTGCCAAGCATTCTGCACAGCTTTTTGCTCACTACTATCATTACCGTAGAGTTCGCCAGCAACTTTAATGGTGATATTGGCAGCTTTTTTAAAATCTGCTTTGGCATTTAAGCGATCGCGTAAAGCTATATACCAGATTTTACCAGCTTTTTGCCAAGCATACCCACCAATTTCAACAGCCGCTAGATAAAAGGCATGGTTAGGAATTCCTGAGTTGATATGAACCCCAGCATTATCTTCAACACCCATATATTTATCTTTTACATGGCCTGGTTGGGGATCTTTACCTAATACTGGATCATCATAAGCTGTTCCCGGTGCTTTCATTGAGCGGAGAGCGACACCTTTGACAGTCGGCATCAAAACACCTTCGCCAATAAGCCAATCTGCCTCTTGTGCAGTCTGATTTTTGGTCTTTTGTTTTACTAAAGAACCAAAGATATCAGAAAAAGACTCATTCAGTGCGCCTGGTTCGCCATAATATTGTAAACCCGCTTCATACTGAGTTATACCATGAGCTAGTTCATGCCCAATTACATCTATTGATTTCGTGAAGCGTTGAAACATTTCTCCGTCGCCATCACCATAAACCATTTGGTCGCCGTTCCAAAAGGCGTTGTCATATTTAACACCATAATGCACGGTGGAGTCTAAACGTAGTCCTTTGTCGTCAATAGAATTGCGATCAAATATTTCATAAAATAAGTCATAAGTAGCACCGGCAGCATCGTAGGCTTCATTTACTGCTGGATCACTGCTCGGTGGATCTCCTTCACCACGTACTAGTGTACCAGGAAGTTGCTGACCATGTTTTGCATCATAGATGGTGCGGAGCTTTTCACCTGGAGAAGGTGCAAAGAAGACACTACCTACGACATTTCTCCGTCCGCGAAATTGTGCCGAAACATTTAATGTATGAAAAGCCCAACTACGCTGTTCGGGATTGCCATTTACAACGACATTTTCTAATATATGGGGCGGGATAATACAACAAATAGAGCATCTAGAATTATGTGGATGCTCATACTTGAACCCGGCTAATTTCTTTTTATTGCGAGCCATCCAAGATATTCTCCTTTTAAAACTAAGTTATGTCAAACAGTGGTTTTAACTGCACTAGGGAAAGAAGCAGAAAAACGAATCAAAATCGCCTTTCTCTGGTTTCTTTGCTGATGAAAATTTTCTACTCTGTATTTTCGGATAAATTTGTAAGGTATGGATAGTACCCTCATGGGGTACTTCTGATATGGAAATATCGCATCAAACGCAAAGCAAGCTTAATTACCGCAAGTTTCAGCCAAAGCCCTTGCGTGATTTACCAAGACCTCCTTTACAGACCTAATGCGATATTAATTCTTCTCAAGAGAAATAATCTTATTTATTGCTGTTTTGTTACTATCAAGCTATTAATGCCATGAATACCAATTAAAGATGGGCGAATCCTAAGCCCAAGCATCCAAAACCTCAAGTTTTCATAGCCAGCCACCAAACACTGCTAGACCATAATATTTCCACGGTACTGCAACTATCTTAAATCCAGCTTTGGTCAACATCTGTAAATGAGCACCCAAAGTAGCTAGCTGGTCTTGACTAGAGTAACCTTGGGTGCTGGTAACGCCAAGTTTCGCGCGAATCTCTGTTAAGCTAGTTCCCTGTTGAAGTGACCATTCCTCTCGTGCCACCTTGTAAGCTTCTGCTAAGGCTGGTGATTCTAGTAAAGTAGGGTCTGCATTCCAAAAATAGCCGTCTTGAGTGAGACTAGCAGCAATTCGCTCAAATAACTTTAATTTCATCTCATCTTGAAGATGGTGGATTGCCAAGGATGAGACACAGCCATCAAATTCGCTACCAATATCCAATTTCTCTGGATTATTTGCCCAATCGCCAAAGTCTGCTTGTGTACCAACCCACCGTTTTTGATATCCAGCTGCTGTGATTTTATCTTGGGCAAATTGCAGCATTCGAGGTGAGTAATCTAAGGCAATTACTTGGGCATCGGGAAAGCGATTAAGTATCTTGAGACTAAGTTCCCCTGTACCACAACCTAATTCTAAAATACGCCGACTTGTCGAAGGTAGACAACGGGCAATTACCTCCAACATCTCATCGTATCTGGGTAACAGTTGACGAATACCAGTGTCAAAATCAGCAGTGTTGGCGAATACCTCTCCAGGAAATAGCTGTTGCATGGTAATTGGAAGTAATAAACACACTAACTAATTTATATTAATCATCCATCATTACTAAGGTATATACTCCATCGCTAGGAGAAGCCTTTAGTATTCAAAAATAAGACTTAAAGTACACTTTGGCCAGAAGACATATAGCATATTTTATGCATAAACCCTATTATTTAGGGCAAAGGAGCCAACTTAACTCTTTTTTAAGATTTGTTAAGATAAAATTGGTTGTGAATTGAGTTAAGCTGATATGTGTAATTAGTAACTCTGATAAATTAAAATTTTTGGTTTTCAAAAGTTACTCACGTTGGTATATTCAATACTGAACAGAAAGTTAACAAAATCAAACTAGAAGTCCACTGTCATTCTGAATCAAACAGAGTGTAGCGATAAAAGGTTCAAGGCTAATGCTAAACAACAGCGAACTGAAGGTTAATGAGGGCTGTAATCTCAAATGGAAACCTGGAGATAAACTCTCTGTGCGGTTTTCTCTATTAGAAATTTTGCGAAGTAGAACAGTCGGAAAGCCACTATAGTAGAGCTGATCCTAAAGTTAATCTGCATTTAGGTTAATTTTCTAAAAACCCATTTTGAGTTAATCTAGACTAAAGTTAACTTATCTAGATTTTGCCAACAATCCCAAAAGGGCGTAAGCTTTATGATGATAAGCTTTTGCTGGGATTAAGTTGATAAGCAACCTATAAGAAAAGGTTAGCTGAAAGAATTTAACTAAATCGTGGTGTTATTTAATAACATTGCATGGTAATAAAAATGAGCTTTTGTAGTGAAAGCTTGCTTTAGAATGCCTAAAATTTTAGGTGTCTAATGGCATCATTTTGTTATTGCCGTACAGTTAAGTTAAGTCTGAAATATTGCCTGAATTCTCACAAATTTTTCACTTTTATCAAGGTTAACAATAATGAGTAATGTTCAAGCGTCCTTTGAAGCAACGGAAGCCGAGTTTCGTGTGGAAGCTTACGAAAAAATTGAGTTTAGTCTCGTGTATGTAAACGGTGCATTTGATATCAATAACAGAGAAATTGCAGACAGCTATGCAAAATTAGAACGCTGTTTGACGGTGATTGATGCCAATGTTAACAGGCTATATGGGAAACAGATCAAGGCATATTTTAGACACTATGATATTGATCTCACTGTAGTTCCCATTGCGATCGCAGAACCAGCGAAAACCCTGGCAACCTTTGAAAAAATTGTTGATGCTTTTTCTGATTTTGGCTTAATCCGCAAGGAACCAGTGTTGGTAGTTGGTGGTGGTTTAATCACTGATGTAGCTGGGTTTGCGTGCGCTGCTTACCGTCGCAAGAGTAACTATATTCGGGTTCCGACAACGCTAATTGGTTTAATTGATGCAGGTGTGGCGATTAAGGTTGCAGTCAACCATCGCAAGTTAAAAAATCGCTTGGGCGCATATCACGCTCCTTTAAAAGTTATCCTCGATTTCTCATTTTTGCAAACATTACCAACGGCTCAAGTTCGTAATGGCATGGCAGAATTAGTCAAAATTGCTGTTGTTGCTAACTCAGAAGTCTTTGAACTACTGGATGAATATGGCGAAGAACTGCTGCATACTCACTTTGGACATGTGAATGGCACAAGTGAACTCAAAGCGATCGCTCACAAACTAAATTACGAGGCAATTAAAACTATGCTGGAGTTGGAGACTCCCAACTTGCATGAGTTAGACCTCGATCGCGTCATCGCCTACGGTCATACTTGGAGTCCTACCTTAGAATTAGCTCCCCTCGTACCCTTATATCATGGTCATGCAGTCAATGTAGATATGGCTTTGTCTGCAACCATTGCTGCCAAACGTGGTTACATTACATCAGGAGAACGCGATCGCATTTTGAGCTTGATGAGTCGCCTCGGTTTATCAATGGATCACCCTCTACTAGATGGAGATTTACTGTGGTATGCAACCCAGTCTATTAGCTTGACACGAGACGGCAAACAACGCGCAGCCATGCCAAAACCCATTGGTGAGTGCGTTTTTGCTAACGATCTCACCCGTGAAGAATTAGATGCAGCCTTAGCTGAACACAAACGTTTGTGTGCTACATACCCGCGTGGCGGAGATGGGATTGACGCTTACATTGAAACTCAAGAAGAATCCAAACTATTGGGAGTGTGAAAACATGACCACTATTTTAGGCCCAGATACCGCTAGACCAATAACCCCACACAGCATCTTAGTTGCACAGTTACAAAAAACTCTGAGAATTGCAGAGGAAAGTAATACTCCTTTAGAGCTATTGACATCTCTGCGGCAAGGGTTGCAGTTAGCAGCGGGTTTAGATCCCTACTTGGATGATTGCACTACTCCTGAATCGGCAGCATTGACAGCACTAGCCCAGAAAACCAGCAAAGAAGACTGGAGTAAACGCTTTAGTGATGGTGAAACGGTGCGGCAACTAGAGCAGGAAATGCTCTCAGGACATCTTGAAGGACAGACATTGAAGATGTTTGTGCATATAACCAAAGCCAAGCGCATCCTAGAAGTGGGAATGTTCACAGGATATTCAGCCTTGGCGATGGCGGAAGCGTTACCACATGATGGACGACTCATTGCTTGTGAGGTTGATTCATACGTGGCGGAATTTGCTCAAACTTGCTTTCAAGAGTCTCCCCACGGTGACAAGATTGTAGTAGAAGTAGCACCCGCACTAGAGACACTGCACAAGCTGGCGGTGGCAGAAGAAGCATTTGATCTAATCTTCATTGATGCCGATAAAAAGGAATATGTAGAGTACTTCCAAATTATCTTGGATAGGCAATTACTGGCTCCCGACGGATTAATCTGCGTAGATAATACGTTGTTACAGGGACAAGTTTACCTACCATCCGAACAGCGTACCGCCAATGGGGAAGCGATCGCTCAATTCAACCGCATTGTCGCCGCAGATCCTCGGGTAGAGCAAGTTTTGTTACCCATACGAGATGGTATAACCCTGATTAGACGCTTGGTGTAACAGGCGCAAAAAATTCAAATAGTTCTCATTTGGATGCAATATCCGCTAGGGAAGTACAGCTGTGCTTCCCTAGCAAAGCCGCATTCCACGCAAAGGAAAGACTTATGGCTCAATCAATCTCCTTATCTCTCCCCGAATCCACAACGCCCTCAACGGGTGTGTGGATAAAAATAGTAGCGCTATTCAAAACTCTGGGTACTCTAGCATTATTGCTGATAGCTTTACCGCTGAATGCTTTCATCGTATTGGTATCCCTACTGTGGAGCCTTTTGTTTACGAAAAAACCTGCTGTAGCAGCCTATCCCCAGAATATCTTGGTTAGCGGCGGTAAAATGACTAAGGCATTGCAACTTGCCCGCTCGTTCCATGCAGCCGGACACAGAGTTATTCTGGTTGAAGGTAACAAATATTGGTTATCTGGACATAGATTCTCCAATGCTGTAAGTCGTTTTTATACAATTCCTGCACCACAAGATGACCCAGAAGGCTACACTCAGGCGCTAGTAGAAATTGTCAAACAAGAAAAGATTGACATTTATGTACCCGTATGCAGTCCTGTGGCTAGTTATTACGACTCTTTAGCAAAACCTGCACTATCAGAATACTGTGAAGTTTTTCACTTCGATGCAGATATAACCAAGATGCTGGATGATAAATTTGCCTTTACCGATCAGGCGCGATCGCTTGGTTTATCAGTCCCCAAATCTTTTAAAATCACCGATCCTGAACAAGTTATCAACTTTGATTTTAGCCAAGAAACACGCAAATATATACTTAAAAGTATTTCTTACGACTCAGTTCGCCGCTTAAATTTAACCAAACTTCCTTGTGACACTCCAGAAGAGACAGCAGCCTTTGTCAAGAGTTTACCCATCAGCCCAGAAAAACCTTGGATTATGCAAGAGTTTATTCTTGGGAAAGAATTATGTACTCATAGCACAGTCCGAGACGGTGAATTAAGGTTGCATTGCTGCTCCAATTCTTCTGCGTTTCAGATTAATTATGAAAATGTCGAAAATCCCCAAATTCGGCAATGGGTACAACATTTCGTGAAAAGTTTGGGGCTGACTGGACAAGTGTCTCTTGACTTTATCCAAGCTGAAGACGGAACAGCTTACGCCATTGAATGTAATCCCCGCACCCATTCGGCGATTACAATGTTTTACAATCACCCAGGTGTTGCAGAAGCCTATTTTGGTAAAACTCCCCTAGCTGCACCTCTAGAACCTCTTGCAGATAGCAAGCCCACTTACTGGATATATCACGAAATCTGGCGATTGACTGGGATTCGCTCTGCGAAACAATTACAAACTTGGTTTGGGAGGTTATTACGAGGTACAGATGCAATTTATCGTCTGGATGATCCGATACCATTTTTAACTTTGCATCATTGGCAAATTACTTTACTTTTGCTACAAAATCTGCAACAACTCAAAGGCTGGGTAAAGATTGACTTTAATATTGGCAAACTGGTGGAATTAGGCGGTGACTAATACTCAGATTGGTGAAAACCTGTTTGAACAAGTTCTATCTTATATCAAGTTCGGGTGATTACTTATCAGGACTTACGCACAAATTGCTAAAAAGCTTAATTTATCAAACCGCCAAGACGCCTTTTCTACGAGACACTACGCCATCGCGTAGCGTCTCGTAAAGAAGAGCGCCGAGAATTTGTAGACTGTGCGTAATACCATTTAACTTTAATAATGATACAAATAGGCTGGTAAGGGTATGGCAATGCCATGCCCCTACGATAAATCTGTATGTATCAGGATTTTCGTGAATTGGTATAAGTCCTTTTTCCGTTGCCTGTGCGTAAGTTCTATAACCAATTCACTGTCAATTTTGTAATGCCTTTTTATTACTACTTAAGGTTTCATTGATAGCAGTTATTAATAAATCATTTAGAGGGATTCCCGCTGCTTTCGCCATAGAGGAAATCACACTTTTGGGGGCAAAAGAACAATACAATCCGGCTTCTAAGAACCAAGGTTCTCCTTTTGGGTCGATTCGGAAGTCAAATAAACTGTAGTGGCGACAACCTAAAGCTGCATGACACTTTTTAGCCACTTGTTGAACCTTTTCGGTAATTGGATCGTTAGGGTCTACAATCCAAGATTTGATATTATCTTTAGCGGCAAAACGCAAGTCGCCATCCTCCGTTTGTTGGAGTTTATCAGCATGGTTGCGGATCGGTTTATCGTGAGGGTCTACCAAATACTCTTCAAGGGGTAAACCCATTAGCTCCCCGTCTTTGGCAATAATACCGCATCTGACTTCTCGTCCGAGTTCGATGAATTCTTCTACAATGACCTCCGAAGCATATTCAAACGCTTTCTTCAGAGCAGCGTCATATTCAGTAGCCTCTTTGACTAAAGTCACCCCTAAAGAGTTGTCAGAACTTACGGGTTTGATGACTGCTGGAAGTGTAATTGTCGGAACATCTCCTTGGCGAAGCAATTCTCCACGAGGCACTTTTACCCCTGCGGCTTCGACAATTGCTTTGGCTCTGGCTTTGTGAGCTGCGATCGCCATAATATCTGGAGTATTGCCTATATAAGGGATCTTGAGCAGATCGAATAGGGCGCGGTACTGAGTCATTCCAGGAATACAAAACATTTGTGGCAACATGATGTCAATGTTTTGCACCGTTAGAAACTGTATGGCATCAAACAGAGGAATCGGTTTCGTGAAACCAATATCTTCTCGACTGAGGGAGTTAGGAAATCGCCATTGGCGATCAGGTGTAATGTATGCAATTTGAAAGTTATAAAGCGAGTGATCTGCTGTTGCTGCCAAACAGTCTTGGGCGTAAAGCCGTGATAAATCACAGTAAAAATCATTGTGTGCAGATCCAACTAAATGAAGGATATTAAGTAATGACATGATTCATCTTCCTAAGTAAGTTTTAATGGTTTTTCAAAGCTGGAGAAAATATCATAATTATTATCATATGATTAATCTGGCTGAATCAAGTAGTTATGTCAGTTTTTTGTTATTGCTTTGAAACGACAGTTAATGTAAAAAGCTTGATAATTTATTACTAGTTTTAACTACTAAAGTTAAATTGAGAATTTTGGAGACAGATCCAGGAAACAGTATTTATACCTGGGCTTTAGACTTAGCTTCTGTACTTAATAAACTTGAAATCATCTATATGCTAGAGTTCTAATTCTATGAATCTCAGTACTGTTCGGTTAAGGCAAGAGACGCGATGAATCGCCGTCTCTACAATAATTAATCTTTCTTTCGTGGAAACAGCTATTTATCGCATCTTTGTAAAGCTAGCAAACAACCATTTTCCTATCTTCATCCCGCCAACAAGTCATATTTTATGGTATGTAAAGTTAGCTCATAATTTGGGAAATGATTAGTATTTTTATGGTTTACAAATGCAAGAATTTTATCATGATAGACAAGCTTTGACAACAATTGAAGACATTGGCTAACCTTTACGTCCAAGCTATCCCAACATTTAAACCAGAAAACCTTTATTTAATTTGGCAGTTGGTCTTTTAGGGGACTTGCAATACCGTTCGGATAAGCAGGGGAGGCAAGAGGATTCTTATCTCAATAATTCTTTTCTTCCTCTACCTCTATAAAGAAATTTCTTAACCGAACGGTATTGGGGAGAGTTCCGCTTACGGAGTAGCATAACAATCAAAATGAGTACTCAAAACTAACTGTAGTATGGCAATACTGGCAACAAAAAGCACAATGCTAGTGTTTACTCGTTTTACTATGTAGCTTTTTTTCGAATGGATAGCTGTTTTCGGGGTGCTGCACTAGCTGCACTAACTTCTCATGAATTATAAAGAGGTAAATGTAAAGTTATGTAAAATAGATTAACAAACATAACAATAATTTGTAATAAATAATGATGCGGCAGCATTGTATAAAGATAACTTGAAGGCAAAAAACGACATCTTAATCAGGTTTTCCAGCCGTTCACAGAAGTTTGAAGTTTTTTAACAAAAGTTTTAATCTGAAAGCCTGGAGATTGTAAACTTATTCGGTGGATGTCTGTTTTGAACCTTTCGTAACTCGTCAGGCAGTGCTGACATCAAAAAAGCTGAACCATTCAGTTTTGAGTCCAATTATTCTTAACCAAGCAAACTAGGAGATTTAAGGCAATGGTTTTAGATGCATTTGCAAAAGTAATCACCCAAGCTGATGCCCGCGGTGAATATCTCAGCTCTGCTCAGTTAGACGCTCTAGCTGCCCTAGTAAAAGATGGCAACAAGCGTGCAGATACCGTAAACCGGATTACCAGCAACTCCTCAGCAATTGTTGCCAATGCAGCTCGCGCTCTGTTTGCAGAACAACCTCAGTTGATTGCTCCTGGTGGTAATGCTTACACCAACCGTAGAAATGCTGCTTGCTTGCGTGACATGGAAATCATCTTACGCTATGTAACTTATGCAATCTTTGCAGGTGATGCAAGTGTATTAGATGATCGTTGTTTGAACGGTCTGCGCGAAACCTACTTGGCTCTAGGAACTCCTGGTGCTTCTGTAGCAGTTGGTGTGCAAAAAATGAAGGACGCAGCTTTGGCTCTTGTTAACGACCCCAACGGTATCACCAGAGGCGATTGCAGCGCTATCTCGTCTGAAGTTGCTAGCTACTTTGATCGTGCAGCAGCAGCGGTAAGCTAAACCCGCTCCAAACTATTCACTGACTACTGTCAGTTAGACAAAACAAATTTCAACAAAATTGTAAATAGGGAGATACTAAACCGATGAAGACACCTCTTACCGAAGCAGTTGCAGCAGCAGATTCTCAAGGTCGCTTTCTCTCCAGCACAGAAATTCAAACCGCTTTTGGTCGTTTCCGTCAAGCTCCAGCTAGCTTAGAAGCAGCAAAAGCTTTGAGCGCCAATGCTCAACGTTTGACAGAAGGCGCAGCTCAAGCTGTATACAACAAGTTCCCTTACACCACTCAACAACAAGGCCCTAACTTCGCTTCTACCAACACTGGTAAAGAAAAGTGTGCGCGTGACATCGGCTACTACCTGCGGATTGTTACCTATTCCTTAGTTGTCGGTGGTACAGGCCCCTTGGATGACTTCTTGATTTCTGGCTTGGCTGAAATCAACCGCACCTTTGATCTATCTCCCAGCTGGTACGTTGAAGCTCTCAAGTACATCAAGGCTAACCACGGTCTAAGTGGCGACCCTGCTGTAGAAGCTAATTCCTACATCGACTACGCAATTAACGCTCTAAGCTAATAGAGTGTATTTAGCCCGGAAAGGAAAACAAGCTCTGTTAGCAAATAGCTAGGAGTTGGTTTACCTTTCTGGGCAGTTTTATTTTCAAAAGACTCTTAAACAAGAATTCAAAATTCAGAATACAGAATTCAGAAATATTTGAGTGTGGGATTCAGACCCACCACTACTAAAACAGACCACTAAATATGCACATATATTTATTTAGTGTGGTGTTTCACCGTTTCTTCAGAAACTTGTAGACTCCTTCTCTGCGAGACGCTAAGAGCGAGCGAAAGCGTTGCGGTATCTACGAGTAGATAGAATTAATTTCTGAATTTTGGCCTCTGACTCCTAAATTCTTTCTTGATTAATAAAGACTAGAAAAAAAATTTCTAAAACGCATTCAGTTTTATAGCTAAAACTGAGGAGGTTTAAAGATGGCAGCTTTGGGACAAGCAACAAGGCTAGGAATTGGAGCCTTTGAAAACTCAGGACTGGCAGAACTACGTCTCGATAGAACAGAAACGGATGTGAAGGCGATCATCCGGGCAGCTTACCGTCAGGTTTTGGGTAATGAATACCTAATGGAATCAGAACGTCTTGTCAGTGCTGAATCACTGTTGCAGCAAGGCGATATTTCAGTTAAGGGATTTGTGTTAGCCATTGCTCAGTCGGAACTTTATCGGAATAAGTTTTTCCATTCAAACTCGCAAATTCGCTTTATCGAGTTGAATTATAAGCATTTATTGGGTCGCGCCCCAGAAGATGAGTCAGAAATTTCGTACCACGTCGAACTTTACAACTCACAAGGTTACGAAGCTGAGATTAACTCATACATTGACTCACTAGAATATCAAGAAAGCTTTGGCGAAAATATAGTACCATACTATCGTGGCTTTAATAGCCCAGTAGGGCTGAAAAACGTTGGCTATAGCCGATTGTTCCAGCTGTATCGGGGTTATGCCAATAGCGATCGCGCTCAAGGGCAAAAACAAGGACGCCTAACTTGGGAAATAGCTAAGAATCTGGCTTCACCTATCTACCCAGTCTCTACAGGAGCCTTAACGGGCATCTCATCAGGTGGGAGAGGAGAAACATACCGAATTAGGGTACTACAAGCAGCTTCTCCAAACTCATCTGTAGTGCGGCGCGGTAGTGCGGAATTTCTCGTACCTTACGAACAACTTTCTAGTAAATTGCAGCAGCTTAATCGTAAGGGCAGCAAGGTTATTAGCATCACATCTGTATAAAGAGGGAATCGGGGTGGGGAGTAGGGAGAGACGCGATTAATCGCGTCTCTACTAGGGAGTTAGGAGTAGTGAATATTCGCTACTCCCAACTCTCCACTCCCCACTCCCTTTGCCAATTACCAATTACAAAAGGAAAATTACCAATGGCTATTACAACAGCAGCTTCCCGTCTGGGAACAGAAGCTTTTAGTGATAACGCTCCTCTAGAATTGCGCCCAAATGCAAGTAAAGAAGACATAGAGCAGATAATTTCTGCCGTCTATCGTCAGCTGTTGGGCAACGATTACTTAATGAAATCTGAGCGTCTCACAAGTGCTGAATCTATTCTGCGCGATGGGAAAAGCACAGTACAAGAATTTGTGCGTCAAGTAGCCAAATCAGAACTGTACAAATCCAAGTTTTTCTACAACAGTTTTCAAACTCGCGTCATTGAACTGAACTATAAACATTTGTTGGGTCGTGCGCCATACGATGAGTCTGAAGTGATTTATCACTTAGACTTATATCAAACCAAGGGATATGAAGCCGACATTGATTCCTATATTGATTCGCCAGAGTATCAAAGTAGCTTTGGTGACAATATTGTGCCTTTCTATCGCGGTTTCAAAACTCAAACAGGTCAGAAAACTGTCGGATTTAGCCGAATATTCCAACTTTATCGCGGCTATGCCAATAGCGATACCTCCCAGCTTAGAGGTAATTCCCCCCGCCTTGCCGGTGAACTAGGTCGCAATAGTGCATCTGTTGTTGTTCCTCCATCTGGTGGCCCTTCCGGCTTTTCCTACGTTGCTCCTGACAAAGGCGTTACCCCCAACAGTACTTTTGGTGGTGCAGGAACTTTCGGACAAGAAGGCAGACTTTACCGCATTGAAGTGGCAGGCGTTTTTGGAGCTGGGTATCCTAGCACACGCCGGGTCAATCAAGCTGTGATTGTACCTTATGAAGGACTATCTGCTTACTTCCAGAGAGTGGTAAAACAAGGTGGCAAGATTGCTAGTGTGAAGCCACTTTAGTCTCATTGGTCATTGGTCATTAGTCATTGGTCATTAATTACAGACCAAGGACTAATGAAAACTTTAATTTATAAATTTGGAATTGATTTATGCTTGGACAAATTAATGGTAGAAATAGTAGCCGCTCCTTCCGCTATGAAGTAGTCGGTCTGCGCCAAAGCGAAGAAACAGAAAAAGTCGGCTATCCCATTCGTTCTAGTGCCAGTGTGTTTATCACAGTGCCTGAGAACCGGATGAATCAGGAAATGCAGCGGATTACTCGCTTGGGTGGCAAAATAGTCAGCATTCAGCCATTGAACGCTGAGACAACACACAGCGAACACAACCATGAATCTCAGTCCGCAGAAAATTGAAGATTTATCACTGACAGGTGGCAATGCCGACGGTGGATCTTTAACGGTAGAGCAGGCTCTAGTTAATCTTGAAAGTGCAGATTTAGGTCTGCGGTTTTATGCTGCCTGGTGGTTGGGTAGGTTTCGCATAAGTGAACCAGCTGCGGTTACAGCACTGATTAAAGCGTTAGAGGATGAAGCCGACAGGACACCAGAAGGCGGATATCCTCTACGGCGGAACGCAGCTAGAGCTTTAGGGAAACTAAGCGATCGCCAGGCAGTATCACCTTTAATTGGGTGTTTAGACTGCTCAGATTTTTATGTACGAGAAGCAGCGGCACAATCCTTAGAGATGCTGGGCGATCCGGCTTGTATCCCTGCACTAATCAAACTATTAGAAGTAGGTTTGCAGGGAGAGCAGCTGATATCACAGCCTGATTTATCTCAACCTTACGATGCCATCTTGGAAGCCTTGGGAACCTTGAGGGCGACTGAGTTCACCCATTTGATAACACCATTTTTAGAGCATCCAATCGAATTGGTGCAATATGCTGCCGCACGAGCCATGTATCAATTAACCCAAGAACCAGTTTATGGAGAACGGTTAGTAAAGGCTTTAGGGGGAGAAAAATTGCAATTGCGTCGAGCTGTGTTAGCAGATTTGGGAGCGATCGGATATCTACCCGCAGCAGATGCGATCGCACAGACTCTTGCCGAAAATAGCCTGAAGCTAATTTCTCTGAAAGGATTACTAGAATATCAAGTTAACCACACAGCAACAAGCACTTTGTCCGCAGGTGCGATTAAAGTGATGAATTTGATGGACTCGCTGTTGTAGTCCTAAGTTCTAGTTTGAGAAGAATTCAGGAGTCAGGAGTCAGATAAATTCTGACTCCTGAATTCTTTTATAATGATAAGTTGTTATTAATACGTTTAAAACAAATGTTTATTACTTATAAACCCCCAACCCGACTGCACAATCTGGGCTAGGGGTTTGTGTATGATGTCAACTACGGATAACTTAAGCTACAATTGGCTGATGGCTAATTACCCATGAAAAATTATTATGAATAACAGCGACCTTGCTCAAATATTGATCCGTGCTGTGGAAGAAGCAGACTCCTCGGAGCGCCTATTAGACGCAGTTCAGCAGTTAGCAGCAGCTGGTATAGAAGAATCTGTTCCCACTTTGATTGCAGCTTTGGGCTACAACAATCCGGGGGCGGCGGTGGCGGCCGTAGATGGGCTGATTGCGATCGGGGAACCCGCAGTACCGCCATTGTTAGAACTGATTGATAACTACAATTACGGTGCTAGAGCTTGGGCTATTCGTGCCTTAGCAGGAATAGGTGATGTCCGGGCACTAGATACCTTGTTCGAAGCAGCAAAAACCGATTTTTCCTTAAGTGTGCGGCGGGCCGCTGCCAGAGGATTAGGCACTTTGCGCTGGCATCAACTACCACCAGAGAAACTAGAATCTGTTCAGACTCAGGTATTAGAGGCGCTATTACTAATTTCTCAAGATTCAGAGTGGGTAGTGCGCTATGCAGCAGTGACGAGTTTAGAAACAGTAGCGATCGCCATAGCAGACACTTTACCCGATCAAGCGTCGCGGATTACAAATCAACTTCAGCAGATGCTCGATACAGATGTTGATCTCGGAGTTCGCACCCGTGTAAAGTTTGCACAAGATAAAATTCAGCAGCAACAACATCAAGAAGTGTTTGCACCGAAAAGAAAGCTACAGGAAACTAAAGTGCCTCATCGTGGTGCTGGCAGGCGTTAACTAAGGGAATCAAATATTTAGATCGCGCAGCGCCAAACGAATTTGTTCAACACGCCTGCGGTTGACACCAAGATCCGAATCTCCCACGCGAGATGCCGACCGCAGATGAATTACTGACTCATTGGAAGGTAAATAAAACTCCACATCATCAACAAATTTAAAGATGCGGCTTTTAGAAAGAGCATGGATGTAATTAGGAGTCTGTTCTATAACCTCTGTGCGAGGAACAACAGTGAGAACTTTTAGTAAGGTTTCTCTAGCTGCATCGCGGTCTACATGATAAGCAATCGGGTCGATAGCGTGCTTGGAGTCAGCATTTTGACTGACAACACAGTTAGGGGAAGGAGGACAAGAACTAAGATGACCATTATCAACTCCCAAACTAGAAGAGGCTGCCCAAGTAGCCCCAGGAAGTATTAAACTACTAATCAAAGTTAGGAGTATTACAAAAGTGACATTCCACAATAGTCGCTGACGAAACGCTGTTAGCAGATGAGACATAATAAATTTACTCCTCTTGTTTTAAATAGGACTCAATTATTTTCGGTCATTTCGGGTGAGTATTTATAAGATTCTGCCGCTTCAAAGGTTTAGACTTAGGAATCGCGGAATCACCTCCCCAATGGCTATCAAGACCCCAAGCCGAGCAGTTAATTACCTACAGGTGCATCATAACCAAGAGCGATCGCTCCAATGGTGTAACTTTGACTCTAAGATTTTTATAGCTACTTTCTGCCTCGCTCTTGCATTTCTTGTTGGCGCATGGGCATAGCGTCAATTTGCTCAAAAATTGCTGTCGCTTTGACTGGTGTAGTGTCTTGGCGCTTAACACCACCATCTTTGCCCACCAGAATAACGCGAAAATTTTCTTTATCAACTCCAAAGCGATTTCGCAAATTGGCAGCAGAAGAATCATCTATTAACTGTCCGTTGGCATAACTTTGATTCGGCAAAACTTGAACAAGAACTAAATCCCGGTCTATAAAACCGTTTTGGTGCTGGTCAAATAACTGCATCTGTTGCTGATAGTTATGGTTATTAACAGATGGTGCAAACACTAGTAAAACGCGGTTTTGCCATTTTTGGGAACTAAGGTTAAATGAAGACATTTTCGCATGGGTTGAACCTTGGACAGTACCAGCAATGCTGACTGGTGATGCGGCTGTAAATGTTAATAGGGTTAGGGCGATTAATAATGAGTTATTCACTTCGGGGATTGTTAGGAGCGATAATTTTCGGACGGTCAAAGATGAATAAATGCGTGCTTGCAAAAATCAAATCAAAGCCAAATCAAGGGTTTTAGAATATTTGCACCCACTTTCACTAGGCTACTCATAATTCATATAGAAAAATTTCATGCTACTAACGGCGATAAAACTAACCAGATAATAAAGACTGAATTTCTCCCTGGATATTGCCACGGGCAGATGGTTCGGCGAATTCTGACATTAAAGGCGTAAAGTAGATACGCGATCGCTGTAAAAATCGTTCTAAAATCTGCTGACGACCTGTGATATAATCTTTCTCTGCCATCCAGCTATATTCCTGGCGAATAGCATGGGTATATTCTCCATACAGCACTTGGTTAGTAGCCAAAACCGCTAAATCTGCATCAAGTAGGACTTGGCTATCATAGTCATCCACCGCAGCTTGATGGTTTTTAGTATTCAGAATCAGACGCGTGACAGTAGTTATGGTACTGTCTGGAATACCCAAGTTATTTAAGAATTCAAAAGCATAGTCTGCACTTCGTTCTTCATTATCTTGAGCTTGAGAATCATATACTACATCATGAAACCAGGCAGCTAGTTGAACAGCAGCTAGGTTGTTGGTGTAGCCTTGCAAAATCTGAATTGTGCTAAGGACGCGATCAATGTGTTGTAGCGTATGGTAATAGCGACCAGGAGTAGAGTAAGCTGCAACCAAGGGATTAAAAGCTTTCTCAGCCACTACTTGCTCAACACCAAAGGGTTGGAGTGTGTGTTGCCAGTCAGAAAATAAGATATGCGTAAGATTTTTTGTGGGCATAAATATAGTATTATCCACACCTTTAGTATGACTGAGCCAGTCTCTTATGTTGCAACATCCGTAAATCAAGTTAGAAATAGATCAACAAAAGGATAACACTTGTTATTGAATTGAGCATTGGGAATTGGCAAGAGGCAGAGGGGAAAAAGGGAAAGGAATAAGAAAAAACCTTTCCCTTTAACCTTTCCCCTTTTCCCACCTCTTGCAAAAGTTACTTTTGCAAGAGGTTTATTATTCTTCCCCTTGTCCCCTTGTTTCTTACCTAAATATGGTGACAGCTAAATGAAAGCGTCAAAATAGAAGACACAGGCTTTATACAAAAAGCCCTATTTTGATTAACGGAGTTTATTATCAGTGGTATTACAAGTACAAACAAGCACCTACGAAGCTAAAACCCAAGAAATTGCTAAACAACTTCTAGCAGCAACCCAGGAAAATCGTTCGTTTTTTTCTTCCCTGCGGGATCAAATGCGCTGGGATGATAAATTACTAGCTTGGGCAATGAGTAATCCTGGGTTACGGGTGCAATTATTTCGCTTTATAGATACCCTACCTGCTTTACACAGTAAATCAGAAATTGCCTCACATTTACAAGAATATTTAGGAGATGAAAGTGTAGAATTACCGGCAGCTTTGAAGGGAATGCTAAACTTTGCTAATCCCGACTCGATGCCAGGGCAAGTTGCTGCTACAACTGTTGGTACAGCCGTTGAGACTCTTGCTCATAAATATATTTCTGGGGAAAATATTAAACAAGTCATCAAAACAGTTGAACGACTGCGAAAAGAGAAAATGGCTTTCACCATCGATTTACTTGGTGAAGCGGTGATTACCGAAGCCGAAGCGCAATCTTATCTAGAACGCTATCTAGAATTAATGCAACAATTGGTGGAAGCATCGAAGAATTGGCCAGCTATCCCAGCTATTGATGAGGCTGATGGCGAAACCATCCCAAAAGTTCAGGTTTCTGTGAAGTTAACGGCGTTTTATTCGCAATTTGACCCATTAGATGCTAAGGGTAGTGAGGAGCGAGTTAGCGATCGCATTCGTATTCTCTTACGTCGTGCTAAAGAATTAGGCGCAGCTGTCCATTTTGATATGGAACAGTATGCCTACAAAGATATAACTCTCAGCATCCTGAAAAAACTGTTACTAGAAGAATTTCGGCAACGCACAGATATTGGTATAACCATCCAAGCATATCTGCGTGATAGCGAACAAGATGTCAAAGACGTAATTTCTTGGTTGAAACAGCGCGGTTATCCTCTAACAATCCGCTTGGTGAAAGGCGCATATTGGGATCAGGAAACTATCAAAGCAGCGCAAAAGCATTGGCCACAGCCAGTTTACAACGACAAAGCAGCAACTGATGCTAATTTTGAAACCATCACTCAGTTATTGCTAGAAAATCATGATTATGTGTATTCTGCCATTGGTAGCCATAATGTGCGATCGCACTCTCGCGCCATTGCCATAGCTGAAAGTTTAAATGTCCCCCGCCGTCGCTTTGAATTACAAGTCCTTTACGGTATGGGTGATAAAGTTGCCAAGGCATTGGTTGACAAGGGTTATCGAGTCAGAGTTTACTGCCCTTACGGTGAATTGTTGCCGGGGATGGCGTATTTAATTCGGCGGTTGTTGGAAAATACCGCTAATAGTTCTTTTTTACGGCAAAATCTCGAAAATAGACCGATTGAAGAGTTACTAGCGCCGCCGATTGTCAAAGATGAAAAGAACTCTTTAACTCCTCACTCTCATTTTCTCGGTGCTGCTGATACTGATTATGCTGAGGAAGAGGTGAGAACGAAGACGGCGCAGGCTTTCCAAAGGGTTCGCCAACAATTGGGTAAAACTTATTTGCCGTTGATTAATGGCGAATATGTTAATACGCCGGAATTTGTCGATTCTCTCAATCCTTCTAATTTCAGTGAGGTAGTTGGTAAAGTTGGATTGATCAGTGTTGAACAGGCGGAACAGGCAATGCAAGCTGCTAAAGCGGCATTTCCTGGATGGAGGAAAACACCAGCTAAACAACGCGCTGATATTTTGCGGAAAGCGGGTGATTTGATGGAACTCCGCCGCGCTGAATTATCGGCTTGGATGGTTTTGGAAGTTGGGAAACCACTTAAGGAAGCTGATGGAGAGGTTTCGGAAGCGATAGATTTCTGTCGGTACTACGCTGATGAGATAGAACGGTTAGACGAAGGTTTTAATTACGACATTCCAGGCGAAACTAACCGTTATATTTACCAACCACGCGGTATTGTTGTAGTAATTTCTCCCTGGAATTTCCCGCTAGCGATCGCTTGTGGAATGACTGTCGCAGCTTTGGTTTCAGGCAATTGTACTCTCCTTAAACCGGCAGAAACATCTTCTGTAATTACGGCAAAACTCACAGAAATCTTAATCGAGGCTGGTTTCCCCAAAGGTGTATTTCAATACGTACCTGGCAAGGGTTCCCAAGTCGGCGCTTATTTGGTAAATCATCCAGATACTCATGTAATTGCCTTTACGGGTTCCCAAGAAGTCGGTTGTCGAATTTACGCAGAAGCGGCAACTTTGAAACCCGGACAAAAGCACATGAAACGGGTGATTGCGGAAATGGGTGGCAAAAATGCCATTATTGTCGATGAAAGTGCTGATTTAGACCAAGCCGTTGTGGGGGTAGTGCAGTCGGCATTTGGTTACAGCGGTCAAAAATGTTCTGCCGCCTCCAGGGTGATTGTACTGCAACCGATTTATGATGCCTTTGTGCAGCGATTGGTAGAAGCGACAAAATCCTTGAACATTGGGGAAGCAGAGTTACCAAGTACACAAGTTGGGCCAGTGATTGATGCTAATGCCCGCGATCGCATCCGCGAGTATATTGAGAAGGGTAAGGCAGAAGCAGAAGTAGCATTAGAATTACCAGCACCCGAACAAGGATATTTTATCGGCCCAGTCATTTTTAGCGAAGTATCGCCAAACGCGGTAATTTCCCAGCAAGAAATTTTTGGCCCTGTGCTGGCAGTAATTCGGGTGAAAGATTTCCAGGAAGCGTTAGCAGTCGCCAATGGTACTAATTACGCTTTAACTGGTGGACTTTATTCTCGAACACCTTCCCATATTCAGCAGGCGCAGACAGAGTTTGAAGTCGGTAATTTGTACATCAACCGCAATATTACCGGAGCGATCGTTGGACGGCAACCCTTTGGTGGATTCAAACTTTCTGGAGTAGGTTCAAAAGCAGGTGGCCCTGATTACCTACTGCAATTTTTGGAACCACGCGCGGTGACAGAAAATATTCAGCGTCAAGGTTTTGCACCAATTGAAGGTGCAGATTAAATCGTCTAGGGTAGGCATTGCCTACCTTTTTATGGGTGTAGAGACGTTGCAATGTAATCTCTCTATACCCATAAAATACCATCAACAATCTTTAACTAAATAGTATTAATTTATGATTAACTTAACTATAAAAATTGTTAAATTTCCTGAAGATTTTACTGCCATTAAAGCAATTAGAATATCAGTTTTTCAGGAAGAACAAGGTGTAGATTCCGCTTTAGAATTTGATGGCAATGATGAAATATCCGATCATTTAATTGCTTATTTAAATGGGGAAGCTGTGGGTACTACTAGAATTAGATATTTAGATGATAAAACTGCCAAAATAGAAAGGCTTGCTGTTTTGTCTACAGCTAGAGGGAAGGGTATTGGTAAAAAGATTATGGAAAATGCCCTACTAGTGATAGCTAACAAAAATATTCCAGAAGTAGTGATTCATGCTCAAGAATATGTGAAAGATTTATACAAAAAATTGGATTTTCTAGAAGAAGGAGAAAGATTTGAAGAAGCCAGCATTATCCATGTGACAATGAGGAAAAAGTTCTCACAGTCAAAATAAAAATATATAGTATGTTTTTTATTAATTAGCTATAAAAAATGCAGTTTTATGAAAAATTAACTCAAATATCGCATCAGTATCGACTCTAGCTGCGCTATCCGAAATGGCTTAATGAGGTAGTCATTAACAGTACCCGTCAACTGGGAAATTTCCTCTTCTAAAGGTTCACTAGAGGTTATAATTACAATTGGCAAATCTTCCCAATCAGGCTCTTGTTTAAGGATATTCAGCAAATTCAAGATTTTAACATCCTTGATTAACTGGAAATCAAATAAAACTAAATCTGGTTGGAGGTTTTGCGCCTGTTTTAAAAAGTCATTTCCATTATCTATCCATTTGACTTGGTAGCCAATTGTGTAAAGATAATCTTGCAATACTGTGGCAGTATTTTGATTTCCTTCCACAAGCAGAATGGTTTTATTTTTGGAAATGACTGGAGAAGAAGAGAACAAGGTAAAATTTTCTTCTTCATTTCTCTCATCTTCCGGTTGCACTAAATTTGGTAAAAACAGAGTGAACTGACTACCTTTTCCCAAAGTCGATGTCACCGTAACATCTCCACCGTGCAAACGCGCTAATTTGCGTGTTAAAGCTAAACCCAAACCAGTGCCTTCGTACTGCCGATTTAACCGACTATCAAGTTGTTTAAATGGTTCAAATAAAAATTGAAACTGATTTGAGTCTATACCAATTCCAGTATCTGAAACTGTAAACGTTATCCCTTGGGGTAGTTTTTTGACTACTAACGATACCTGACCGACGGAAGTGAATTTAATGGCATTGGTGAGTAGATTAAGTAACATTTGCTTGATGCGCCGTTCATCAGCAATGCAAATATCCGCTTCTTGCTCAATTTCATGTGTGAGTTGCAATCCCTTTTCTAAGGCGCGATCGCGCACTGTCCAAATGGCATAATTACATAAATCTGACACTGCTAAAGGTAAGAGTAACAGTTCCTCTTTCCCTGCTTCTACCTTAGATAAATCAAGAATATCATTAATCAGTGTCAGCAGATGTTCACCACTACTATATATAGAATTTACATATTCGTTCTGCTTTTCATTGAGAGAGCCAACTATTTCTTGTTCCAGCAATTGCGACAAACCCATAATCGCATTGAGAGGTGTCCGCAACTCATGGCTCATGGTTGCTAAAAATTCACTTTTTGCTTGATTAGCGGCTTCTGCTGCCTCTTGAGAAGCACGCAGTTTCAACTCTGTTTGCTTGCGTTCAGTAATGTCCTCAATCATCGCTAGAAAAAACTCAGGTTCACCATTGCTGCCTGGTATAACAGAAACAGAAATATGAGTCCAAATTAAGCTACCATTTTGATGTATGCAGCGTCTTTCCATCTCAATACGATGTCTTTGGACAAGCTGCTCCTGATGTTTGGAGGGTTGCAACCCATCACTCGAAGTTGTTTTTAAGTCTGTGCGGATTCCTGAAATTAGTTGTTTGTAAAGTTTTAAATCCCCCCTTTGTGTGGAAATGTAATCGGTAAAGCACTTGCCGTATAGTTCTTCCCGGCGATATCCTAAAATCTCGTATAGTGCCAGATTCGTATCGACTATCTGTGCTTTCATATCTATCAGTCCAATGCCGATAGAGGAACGCTCAAAAATCGCCCGGAATTGCGCTTCACTCTGTCGCAGTGCTTCCTGTACGACGTTTCGCTCGTTCGCTTCTATAGCCAGCGTCACAAAATCTGCAATCGAACCAGCAAAAGTCTCTTCTTCTAAAGTCCATTGGCGACCTTTGCCTACGTGTTCGTGACACACTACACCTACCAAACGACCCTCTACCCAAATTGGTGCATCCAATAGGGACGTAATGCCCATAACTGAAAGATAAGATTCAGATAATTCTTGGGTTCTAGTATCATTTACGGCATCATCTGCTGCAATGGTACGTTCCTCTTGTAAAGCCTGGAAATAAGCAGGAAAATCTGTTTTTGAAAGCGAGTTACCAAAAGTATGCTTTTTAGTCCTCACATCATACAAATTTATGCATTCAATTTTGGAACGTTCTTCATTATATAACCATACGCCAACTCGCTCTACTAAGAGCGTCCCAGCAGTAGTTTCTGTGATTTCCCTCAACGCCGCATTGAGATTACCTTGCTGAAATGTCTTGCTTCTTGCTAGCTGTACTAGCGTCTGGCTTTGTTTTCGCCGACTATTTTCTCTGCTTTTTAAAGCATCTTGGGTCGGGTTGTACTCTGTAATATCTCTAGCTGAAACCACCTGCATTAGTTGCCCTCAAGAAGAAATAATTTTGCCTTACAGCTATACGCAAAAAGTAGAACTGCCTTTGTATAACTACAACTACGAGACATGGTTTTTCAGAACCGGAAAGTATAATTTTTCTAATCAAATCTTATAATTCTGGCTAACTCGTTCCAAGCAAGATTTTACTAATTACTTTTGTTACTTCATACTTATGGTTTTTGCCAGGGGATAATTAGCATTTCAAATAGTTTTACTCTCAAGTAATTCCACTATGAACTAAAGATACTATTAATTAGTATAATATTTTGAATTTAGGTCTGGGGACTGAGAAAATTTTTATTAGTCCTTAATACTTAATTCTTAATCTTTAATCCCTAGTCCCCAGCCCCCAATGCCCAGTAAAATTTCTTGCTTAGTGGTGACTAGCAAAACACCCTTAATTCTCCTAGAGAAAGATACCTAATGACTCAAATTCTGCCAAAATTAAGGTAAAGGCAGCTTTTACGGAGGTGGAGCGATGACAGAAAGTGATGTGAGAATTGTTTCTTTAATTCCCGGTGGAACAGAGATTTTAGCGACGCTAGGGTTGGTTAATGCTATTGTGGGGCGATCGCACGAATGCGATTACCCTCCAGAAATCCAAAATCGCCCCATTTGTACCCAAGCACGTTTAAACTCTAATGCCTCCAGCAGCCAAATTAACGATGAAGTGAACAATTTATTGCAATCTGCTCTTAGTATTTATGAAATCAAAACAGATGTTTTAGAGCAGTTGCAGCCTACCCACATTCTCACTCAAGACCAGTGCGATGTTTGTGCTGTCAGTTTACACGAAGTCGAAAAGGCAGTTGCCACACTCATTGACAGTAAACCCCAAATTATTTCTTTACAACCCAATATTCTCGAGGATGTGTGGACTGACATTGAGCGAGTCAGCAATATATTTGGTGTAGACTCACTAAAAGTCTTAGAAAATTTAGAAGCTCGCGTCAAAATTTGTCAGCAAAAAATCCAAGGACTTTCTTTAAATGAAGTGCCTACTGTCGTTTGTATCGAGTGGACTGATCCTTTGATGGTTGCTGCGAATTGGATTCCTGAATTGGTTAACTTAGCAGGAGGACAGTCTCTATTTTGCACTACAGGTCAGCCTTCTCCAATTTTGCCGTGGGAAACACTAGTAACAACTGATCCTGATGTAATTGTTTTTATGCCTTGTGGCTTTGATTTAAATCGTACTCGCCAAGAAGCCAATTTGTTAACTCAACGTCCAGAGTGGCAAAAACTGCACGCTACGGAAACTGGTAGGGTCTACATCACTGATGGCAATTCCTACTTCAATCGTCCAGGGCCCCGACTGGTAGATTCTCTAGAAATTTTGGCCGAAATTCTGCATCCAGAAATTTTTCAATACGGCTACAAAGGAACTGGTTGGGAAACTATGTAAAGAAGAATTCAGAACTATTAGTTTAAAACATTGGCGGATTCTAATCGCCCACAAAGAATAATTCTGATTCCTGGATTCTTGTTTAAGGTATTTGTTCAGAATCTGCCGATGGCTCATTCTTAAATAACAGAAGGCGTGCAGCAAGTATCGCAAATCCCACAGCAGCGATCGCTTTTAACACGCGCGTAGGTAATAATTCAGCTACTGCACCCCCTGCCAATGATCCCAACAGGCTTGTCAACAGCAATGCACCTGCTGCACCAAAAAATACTGCACGCGGAGAATTACAACGCCCTGAAAGTGCGATCGCCGCTAGCTGACTTTTGTCACCCAATTCTGATAAAAAAACTGTAATAAAGCTCAGTCCTAAAAGATGCCAATCCATATTATTAAGGGGGAGTGGGGAGTGGAGGAGATGGGGAAGCAGGGGAGGCAGGGGAGGCAGGGGGAGAATGACTAATGACTAGTAAATACATCCCAAAACAGCATTAGGGAAATCACCAACAACATCATACCTGCTGATTTTTCTACAGTTTTTGGGCTGAGTCGGTTGGCTATCCAACTACCTAAAAGTACGCCTAATAAGCTGGTGGTTATCAGCGCCGCCGCCGATCCGATAAACACCACCCAAGGCGAATGAGATTCTGCACTCATTAATAGGGTGGATAGCTGAGTTTTATCTCCAATTTCTGCCAGAAAAATAGTTACAAAAGTTGTACCAAAAACTACTAGCGCTGATTGCTGCTTTTGAGGACTATCGGCAACTACAGGCTGAACTGATGGAGTGATCGCAGGAGCTAAGTTAAAATCGTTGCTGTCTTTCAGTTCTAGCTCGATCTCAGTCTGAGATATGCCAGAAATGCCCAAAGAAGCAGAATCAAGTTTCACAGGCAATAGTTTGGTTGCGAGGTTGTTTTCATATTTCTATCATATTCTCAGATTGTTGTAATAAATTGCAATTCTAGATACTAAAACGAGGACTGGGAATGTCACAGCCCAACAGCTTGATTGAAGCGTAGTATTTCCAGACTGCGATCGCCATATACTGCCTCTATTTGCTGGCGACAGCAGTCGATAGCAAAATCATTAACTTCTTCTGGTTCAACTCCATACATATCTTGAAACACTTCTGATTCGACACGGCAGAAGCGAGGACGCTCTGAGTAGATGCGGCATTCTCGCGTAGTATGGTCGAAGTTAACGCACCATCCGCCTTCGCCTACCATGCTGAGGTAGAGTTCTAGTTCTGGCGGTGAGAGATACTCATCCAAATCTGGACGTTCTGCTGGATCAAGATTACAGCAGGCTCCACATTGCTTTACACATTGCCAAGTTGACATTTTCGGTTGGGGGATTGGGGATTTGAGGATTGGGGAGATGAGGGAGCAGGGGAAGTAAGGTAAGAAGAACTATTGATTATTGCCCTATGCCCCTATTTTACGTTTTTATGTCTTTTCTTATAATTTTGTTAAGTAAATTAAATCTAACAGTCCATAGCCAGATATGATCGATTGCGGGTTTTGTAATTAAGTTATTGAATTTTTTAAAGCAATCGAGAGGAGAAAAGGAAAAATGTTTGACGCTGTCTCTGACTTGTTTAACGCTTTTACCAGCATCAATTGGGAAGTTATTTTCCAATTACTTTCCGTGGCGCTAATCGTCATTGCTGGGCCAGCGGTAATCTTTTTGCTGGCATTTCGCAACGGCAACTTATAAGATTTATGAGTGCTGATTAAGAGTTAGGAGTGAGGAGTGAGGAATTAAATTTTATTCTCAACTCATAACTCATAACTCATAAATCAGCACTCACAGTTTTACAATCATAAGTGATAAGTTAATTAAGAATTCCTAACTTTTAACTGATAACGCCCGAAGCGCAGCTTGAATAATACTGTCATAGTGTGGCTGAGAGATATCAACTTCTTTGGCATTTTGACGATTAGTGCCCAGTAAACCAATCAGATTTCCTGGCTGCATGGCTAAAACCTTGCCTTCAGTATTTTTAATTCTTAATTCTGCTTCAATGCCATTTTTATAGAAACCACAAGTATACTGTCTCTGATTGTACTCAAAGGTGGTAATTGACGGGGTAGGTGGCGAAACAAAAAATTGTTGAAGCTGAATTGGCAATCTAACACCTATTAACTCCAGCTCAATGGTGATGTTACCGTTAAAATAATTTTCTCGCAGTTTGTAAGCGACATCCACTCGCGGTGGTAAGCGAAAATAGTCACCCCAACGCCAGGCGATCGCTTTGATTTTGTATTCCTGATTATCAACAGTTTGAGCGATTGTCAATTTAATATGGCCCTTGCCAACGATTTTTTGCTCAACCACTTGAACATTCGGTGTCCAGAAAACTGGATCGGGGTTGTCCATACCGCAGGGGTGTAGAGTATTAAGCTGTTGATAAAGCTGCTGATTGATGTGATTGAGGTTAACTTCGGCATCAATTTTGAGTAGAGGCTTGAGATGCTGCGGTTCAAGACATTGGTTAGCAAACTCAATCAAACGCGATCGCACCATCTCTAAATTCTCTGCTAGTAGAGAGAATCCTCCGGCTGCTTTGTGTCCACCAAATTTGCCTAGTAAATCGTGACAATATTCCAAAGCTTCAAATACATGAAACTCTGGAATTGAGCGTGCTGAACCGCGTATATGTGCCTCATCCTCATAAGTACCGATGAACACGGGAACGCCGTAGCGTTCTACCAATCGGGAGGCGACAATACCAATAACGCCATGATGCCAATTGGGTTGAACAACAATTAATACACGATCCTGCTGTAGAGATGCCACAAATTCCGTCTCCACATAAGCGATCGCTTCTTGTTCAATTTGCTGACACATCTCCTGGCGAGAGGCGTTGACTTGTTCGCACTGCATTGCGAGTTCCAGCGCCACTCCCATATCATCCGTAGTCAGCAATTCAATCACAGTCTGGGGATTACCAATCCGACCAATAGCATTAATTCGCGGCCCCAGGCGAAAACCGATATCTTCAGGTTTGAGGGATTTGGGATTGGGGATTTTCTCCCCTGCTCCCCTGCTCCCCTGCTCCCCTGCTCCCTCACCCCTCGCCTGCACACCGCCTACCTGAATTAACGCCTGTACCCCAGCTAAGTTGGATTTAGGTAAATGCTGTAAACCGCGTTTCACCCAACGGCGATTCACACCAGTTAAGGGGGCTAAATCTGCGATCGTTCCCAGTGTAAACAGTGCTAGCATCGGCTGAATCAAGCCCTTAGTCTCCCCTAGCTGTTGTGCTAGAGACACTGCCAAAATGTAGGCAACACCAACACCAGCAACACCCCGATAAGGTGAGGATTCAGCTATTAGTTTGGGGTTGAGGATAGCGTTAGCTGGTGGTAATTTTTGGGGAATGTCGTGGTGATCGGTGATAATCACTGCAATACCAAGTTCTCTAGCCCTAGCAACTGGTTCAAACGCAGAGATGCCATTATCTACAGTCAGAATTAATCCCACACCCTCGCTGTGAAACTCTTCAACGATGCGTTTATTAATACCGTAGCCTTCGTGCATCCGGCTGGGAATAGCATAATCTACTTGTGCGCCTAAAGTGCGGAGACTACGCAAAAGTAGAGCAGTGCTAGTCATTCCATCAGCATCGTAGTCACCACAAATAGCAATTTTTGTTTGAGAGGCGATCGCATTTTGCAACAACTCCAAACTAATCGCCAAATCTGGGAAATCTTCTAATGGCGAAGGCAAAACTAAGGACTCTGGATTTAAAAATGCTTGTACCTGTTCTGGTGTTTCCATACCCCGATTAATCAACAGCTGGCTGACAATGGGTGAAATATTTGTCAAAACCGCCAATTTTTGAGCAAATTCTGGTTTTTGTGGGTAAATCTGCCAGCGCTGATCGGGTAAACGCTTGCAAGGCTTGGATAGTTCAGATGCAGGTCGGTCTAACACAGTATAAAGTTAGGAGTTTTCAGTTATGAGTGTTGAATTGAAAATTGTTTCTTAACTCATAACTAATAACATTATTTGCTATCTAAAACACGTTTATCCTACCATCATCCATAATACATAACGAGCGATCGCCTGGAAAGCGCTAAGTCGGACGGAGTTGCAGCCGCAGTGTGCCAAAGTTAGGTTTGGGGACAATTGCTTATAGTGATAAACCCTTTTCGCTCCCAAAAATGAGAGATGTATTTGGTTCTGTACAGCAATTCTCATTATGAAAAGGGTTATCAACACTTTTAGCGTAAAACTAACTGATGGAAACTGGGATGTGTTGAGAATTTGCTGAATAATGATCCCCTACCTCGCGCATGATTATCATTTTTATTTAGGTTATTTTGAGTATTTTAACTGGTTAGCAAAATGCGCTTTGTCTAAACTTCTCACCGATGGGTATAACCAACCTGCATAATGTGGGCTTAATGAATTAATTAACCAATAATTTGCACTTGCCGAATCGATAAAATCATGTCATTATAATCGCGATCACCACCACCAACTAAGTCCTCGAAACCAAATTTGTTATTACCCAAGCTGCCAATATGGTCTACACCATCACTATTGATACCTAAATGTGATGTGAGGATACGACTGAAATCTTTATTAATGCTCGAAAGGGTACCATCAGAAACTAAGAATGGTAGGTAGTATTCACCACCTGTTAAATTAACAGAAATTTCTTGAGTCTGAAGATTAGATGCTTGTATCTCTGTGCCTTGAACTAGGCGGTCTGTTGTTATTAGTTCCAGATAACGCTGCTTTTGTTCAACGCTCAAACCAGATGTTGGGTCAAGTAACATACCAGTAAGTGGGTCTCGAATTGAGCCTTTAGCATCATCAACTCGGTATAAGTAAGCAGAGTTGTTATTTGCAGCTTCTCTTTGAAGTGATAAATTTAATTTCACTTGTTTGCCATCAAAAGCGGCAGAAGATTTGAGATCAATTAATTCATCAATGGTATTTGATTGTGCTTGACTTTGACTTATTGCTAATAATCCTAATTGAGAGCGTGCTTCTTCGGCAGTCAAAAACTTTGCACTAAGATTGAACAACCCGGCTAGTGATAACTTGGCTGTTTGCCCAAATTTGTCACTGCTGGCAGTCATTATTGCTCCACCATTATTAAGTGTGGGAAGCGAAAACTGCACAGAATTGGAATTCAGACCTTTAAATAGTAATTCGTCTTTCGTTCCGTTTTGAATTACAAAAAAGACTGCTTGTTCTCCTTCTTCAAAAGCAACAGTGCGAGTCTGAATGCCAATATCTGGGTTGCGATTTTTATTGCTTAAGCTACTAAAAAGGGTTTCACCGCGTTGAATAATAGTTTGTTTGGCTTCTTCGGTCGATTTGACAGATTTGCCGTTTACCTCAATAATTTGCCCATCCGAATCGAAGCGAACGCGTGCCATTCCAACTTCCGAAGCTTCAAGTCCAGAAAAACGATCAAGAGTAAATTGAACATAGCTACGGTTGCCGTAAAAGTTTAATCCATCCTGAATTGGACGAACCTTCATACGGCTGGCTCCTAAATCCCAGTTAGCGGCAACCAAAGAATTAGCAATTTTAGCATTAACAAGATCATCTTCGTCACCCCATTTGCCATCTTGAAGATAAACTACAGCCCAGTCAGCTTTGCCATCAAGGTTTCGGTCTTGGAGTACTGCGCCTGTTAGTGCATCATCATCGGACTCTCCGCGATTCGGATTAAATAGTCGGCGGAAATCATAAAGGGTGCCGTCAGATTTACGAATTAGAATAGTATTTACAGGTAAATCATCAGGTCCATCAGGTAGTTTAATCTCTACCCTCACAGGTTTTTGTTTAATGCCCTCTTTAATTTTTTGCTGTAAAGTATCCTCACTAATTACCGGGTTAGACATCACTTCAAAATTGATGACATCTAACGCAGACACCAATTTTGTTAGAGATGATTTTTTGAGGTCTTTGCTATCAAAAGCAGTGATAGAGTCTGGTACAGCATCATTAAAGCGTTGAGTCGCTATATTAATTACTAAAGCTAGTGTTTGAGAAGTTCCACCAAGTTGTTTTTGGTCTTGTTCGTTAATCGCTATGATTATTGGTTTTTTGGTGCCATCTTGACCAAATAGGGCAACTACTCCTGGGTCAGAAGCAGCTTTTTGGCTCAAACTTTTGAAATTACTATCAGTAGGGTTCTGTTTGGCAATTTCAAGAGCAACTTCTTCTTCAACGGAATTACTAACACCGTCATTATCGGTGTCAGGAATAACACTAATACTAATTATATCTGTATCGATTAGGATATCCGTACCAAAGTTGCTTAAGTCACTAGTGGTAATGGTTAAACTATCCTGACCACTATAATTTTTATTACCTTGATAAACAATTCCTTCTAAAGCTTTGTTGATATCTGCTACTTTTCCTATCAAAGTCATTGTCGCGTTAGATTTACCATCTCCAGCTTTGAAAGTTATTCCGGCAACCTGCTCTAAAGTCAAAACACCTTTGCTAACAGCGAGTGTTACTTCAACCTCACCTGTTCCTTCATTAACATCTACATCACTGATGCTGATAGCGTTACCTTTTTGAGCGCTGAAAATTAACGTTTTATTTTCGTCAACCTTTTGGTTCTGAGGTATGTTATTTATAGGAGCGTCATTAACTGGAGTGATAGTAATTTCTTCCTTTTTCGTATCAGTTAAAATGCCACCAGTTCCAGTATTTCCTAAGTCACTAGTAGTAATTGTTAATATATCGATGCCGTTCGCGTTGAGGTTGCCGCGATAAACAAGACTATTAAGGGCAATGTTAACATCGGCGATTTTACCTCGGAAGATGACATTCGATTTACCATTACCATTGGTGGCATCCAAAGTTAGACGAGTTAAATCTTTTAAAGTTAAAGTCCCCTTAGTAACCGAAAGCTTAACTTCGACTTCATCAGTACTTTCGGCTGCATCTACATCTTTAACTTGAATAGAGTTAATACCATTTAAAGCTAAATCTGTATCTTCGTCTATTTTCTGATTAACAGGAATAGTAATTTCAGGAGCATCATTGATAGCTGTAACTTTTATTTGGACAGTATCTTCTTTCTTCAGTTCTCCAGGAGAACCAGTATTACCCAAGTCACTAGTGAGAATTTTTAGGATATCGTCACCATTAAAATCTTGATTTCCTCGATAAGTTAAACCTTCTAAAGCGTTATTAATATTTGTTTGTGTACCCTTTAAGATAATTGATTTACTGTCATTGCCTTGTTGAAGAGTTAGTCCTGTTGTTTGTCCTAAAGTTAGTTTTCCTTGTGTGACAGAAAGGATTACTTGGATCTCGTTTGCATTTACTGCAAAATCAATATCGCTGACGCTAATTGCATTTTGAGTGCTACTCTTAAAGACTAAATCCTTGTCTTCCTCTATGTTTTGTGGCCCAGGGAATGTATTGACTGGGGCATCATTAACAGCAGTAATATTAATTTGTACTGTTTTACTCGCATCTTGAAGAATATTTCCTTCACCTTTGTTTCCTAAGTCGCTAGTAACAATACTTAAGGTATCAGTGCCGTTGTAGTTTAAATTTCCTCGATAAGCTAAACCGTCTAGTGCTTTATTAATTGCACTCTGTGTTCCTGTAAAAGAAATACTAGGTTTACCGTTGCTACTATCTGGTATAAAATCTATGCCTGTAGTGTCTGCTAGTGTTAAAGTACCCTTAGTTACAGATAAAGTAACTTCTAATTTTCCAGTACCTTCATTAACATCAACATCGCTGATAGTAATTGCCTTACCATTAGCTGTGCTGAAGATTAAATCTTTATCCTCTTCAACGCTTTGGGAACCAGGTACTGTATTAACAGGAGGATCGTTAACAGCATCTATATTAATGTTGATTAATTTTTCATCTTTCTTATTACCACCATCACCAACATTACCTAAGTCATCTGTAATAATTTTGAGCGTATCGGCACCATTTACATTTATGTTGTCACGATAAATCAAACCATTGAGAGCATTATTAATATCAGCTAGCTTTCCGCTAAAAGTTATACTAGGGTTAATATTGCTATTACCAGAAGCAAAAGTAATGCCAGTTATTGAGGCTAGAGTTAAAAACCCTTTCTCTACAGAGAGGGTGACTTGTAGAACTCCTGTAGGATTCTCATTTACATCTACATCATCAACTCGAATTAGATTATTATTAGCGCTGTTAAATATTAAATTAGTATCTTCCTTGACAGTTTGCACACTTGGTACGGTATTTACAGGTGCATCATTAATGGCATTGATATTAATGCTAATAGTCTTGTCGCTGGGAGTAGTAAGACTAGCACCACTATTGCCTAAGTCATCTGTTAATATACGAACTGAAGCAGGGCCATTAGAGTTAGCAATTGGCTTAAAGTTCATGCCATTTAAGGCTTTATTAATATCTGTGATAATGCCTTTAAATTCAAGCGTAGCATCATCAGTACCATCCCCTGCACCACCAGAAAAATCTAACCCGCTAATACCATTGAGGCTAAGAGTACCTTTGCTCGCTACAAGCGTGACTTTAATAGGATTATTACCAGCATCTGGGTCACTTATCGATATCAAATTGGCTGCTGTAAATGTTAGAATTTCATCTTCATTGATAGTTTGCGTTCCTGGAACAGTGTTCACGGGTGCATCATTTTCGGCAGTAACATTAATAACTTTAGATACAGCAGTGCTAGTTCCACCATCACCATCATTGACTATAATCGAAATAGTGCGGCTAGGGTTAGGTGTATTAGAAATATTTTGATAGGTAAGATTTTGAATCAAAGCTTTAACAGCAGATAAAGTAGCATTAACGTTAGTAAATCTAATAACTAAGCCTTTGCCACTAACACCATTATTAGTAGTGTCAATATTGCCGAAAACAGTTCCGTTATAGCTAACATTCCCACTACTTAAAGTAATACCATTACCACTATTAACTGAAAGTTGGTCTTCTGCTCCACTACCACTGCTATAGTTAACTGTGAGATTACCTGCATTAAAGTCAGAGGAATCTACATCCGTAAGAGTAATGTTGCTATTTATAATAGATGCAGCAATATTAAGTGCATTTTCGTTTAAAATAACAGAAGAAATTGTATCTTTTAGCTCAGGATTATTATTAATGTTAGTAAAGCTAATAGTCGGAGTTTTTTGACTAGAAGTGTTGTAGCCATCGCTAAGAGTTATATTAAAAGATGGAGCATTTTCACTACCATTGTGAACAAATTGAACTACTCCGCTGTTGATATCTTGCTGGGTAAATGTAGTTTTAGGGATACCATTTAGCCGAAATTCACCATTTTGAAGATTGCTAATGGTATATGTAATTTTACTAAGGTCAATGCTATTATCAACATCTGTCGCATTAAAGTTACTAGAAGAGAGAGTGATTGTCTCCCCTTCTTTCACTGCTAGAGTATTGACTTTTAATTGAGGTTCAGTTAAAAAACGGATAGAACTAACACCATTAAGGGTAGATGCATTGACTGAATATGCTACACCAAGTGGTTTGCTATCTTCTAATGTACCCTTGTTTAAACCAATGCTGGCAGTACTTCCATCATTTGGTGTTGCCGTTGAATAAATAAAATCAATATTATTGCTGTCTTTGTATAATACAACTTGAAAGGTTATATTATTATTATTTTCAGCTTTGAAGTTAGTCCACTGTACAATAAAACGATTAGATTCTGATTTTGTGTAAATTTTTCCTGTGCGGTCAGTAGCAGTTATTTGTGCATCTAAATCATCCCAAAAAGGGAAAATGCTATTTACTGGTACGCCAGAACTAGTAGATGGAATAATAGCGTTATTCCTAAATTGAGCGTTTCCATTAAATGAAATCCCTCCATTTTCACCAATAATTATTTGATTGAAATTATTGCCGTAGAAATTAAAGGCAAAAGGCAGAGTAATCGGAGTTTGAGTTTGCTGGTCTCTAGCTATTGTACTCTGGAAGATGCCAGTAGAACTGATATCTGTAAAAGCAACCGTTCCTTTAGTGCCTTCTTTTGAATCATAATAGGTGTAATATTTATCGCCACCCGTTCCAAATACTCCAGCATAAGTTACTAACACTTCAGGTTGAAATGTTAAACCAGGAAAATGTGAAATATCTTTGCCGTAGCGAACATCTAAATCCCAGTTACTACCTAAGTTTGAGTTACCAACAGCAGTACTAGAAGCGTATATAGTAGCTTGACTAATGTTGTGCAGTTTCTCTAAAAACTGAGTTCCGGCATCCGCACCAACATTACAACCATAAAGAATAAGTGCAGGAGTGTGGTAGTTAGAAGTTGAATTGAACCAAGTTTGAAGTTCTTGGGTGTAATGTCCTAAAGTTTCTAGGCTTAGTTCCGCATTCCCTAAATAAAGTGTTCCCGGCGCTCCGTGTGAGATGATATGTATACTCTCAACATACTGGTGCTGAGACAAAGTTTGTGTAATTTGCTCGACTCCATCAACTTCTGGATGCAAAATATAGATTTCTGCACCTGCTTTTATACCATTTCTAAGGTCTTGATAATCTTGTACTTGTGAGTCAATGAATACTAAAATAGAGCTATTTTCTAGAAAAGAAGCTTGGAAAAATAAGGGCTGGTTAGATTTCATACTTTTGCTCGTTATTTTTTGCTATTAATAAATAAAATCTAAAAGTTCAGTTAATTAGTGCTTGAATAGTTATCTTCAATTGCAAACTGTTGATATGGTAAGGAGTTATCAAATAACTGTAAGTTAATCACTCTCGCTCGTTATCCTTACCAAGTGAACACTATATTAGAGAATTAATCTTTGCACCCTTTTAAACTTGTTGTACTTTGTTATTCTAAGTACTTTACATAGGATCAACCTCAGTAATTACTCTTAAATGCAATTTAAACCCTCTTTTGTTACTACGAGGAAAGTATAATCAGGAAGAAAACCAGAAACAGTAAGTAATAAGGATGGTTACGCCACGTAGACAGGCAGTAAGCACAGTTGCCTTCATAGATAACTATTGTCAACACTATTATTCATTATTTGAGGATGTGAGATATTTTGATGCATTCAAGTTTTTACACTTGGGAATGCTATCAAAAATCTTACAGAAATCTTTGCCGGAGATAGCCAAAATAGTAGGACTTAAAAACAAACGGTCAGTCACTACATCATTTTTACCAGAGATGCACAGTGGGATGTCAAGGCGGTGCGAGAAATGAGGTTATGGCTAACAAAAATGTTTATTAGAGAAAGAGAAATGATTTTGTGTATTGACGAAACAGGAGATAAGAAAAAGGGAAAATCTACAGACTATGTAACTCGTCAGTATGTAGGGAATTTAGGCAAAACCGGAAATGAAATAGTGTTAGTTAATGCTTATGGTGTAGTAGATGGGATTACTTATCCATTAATTTTTCAAATTTTTAAACCGAAAAGCTGATTCTCAAAAGTTTCTTAATAAACTCAAGCAAAACCCTCTTTGGAAAAAGCTTCGAGCCGTTCAACAAAATCATGTTTACTTCATAGATTACATGACTTGGCGAGGTGGAAATTTGCTTGCGGCTCATGCTATCATTGATGACCTTTATAAATACCTTGTCACCCGCCAGTTATGATTCTGGATGAGGCTACCTCTGCGGTGGATAATGAAACGGAAGCGGCTATCCAGAAATCCCTAGCGATGATTACCCAAGATCGGACGACAATTGCGATCGCTCATCGTCTTTCTAAAATTCGTCATAGTCATTGTATTTATGTGATCGATATTGTGGAGCAGGGTAAGCACGAGGATTTACTTGCACTTGATGGTATCTATGCTCTTCTGTGGCGCGTACAGTCTGGGATTCATTAATACTTGCCCTTAACCATATCTGGTAGCCGAGAAGATGAAAGGCTACTGCGAAAGCCAGCCACTAATGGATGGCGATGCCTTCGGCAACCCTAAAAGGGAACGCAGTATTTCGGATATTAGCGCAAAAACTAGGTAAAGCATAGCCGTTTTAAGTAGCAAATGAGTAGCATAATCAATTGATACGAAACCTAAAAATACTTACGGTATCGTCAAATTCATAGCTAGACTAGAACCACAGGGTAACAATTAGAGGAAAATTATGATGAGCGATCGCGACTACACATTAATCATTGACAAAAGCGGTAGTATGTCTACACCCGACCAAGTGGGTGGTAGAAGTAGATGGGAAATTGCCCAAGAGTCTACACTCGCTTTAGCAAGAAAGGCCGAACAGTTTGACCCTGATGGCATCACCGTTTACTTATTTTCCGGTAGATTTAAACGCTACGATGATGTCACCTCAGCCAAAGTAGCCCAGATATTTCTCGAAAATGACCCTTCTGGAACAACAAATTTAGCTGCTGTACTCCAGGATGCCCTCAATAACTATTTTCAACGCAAAGCAGCCGGTAAAAGCAAGCCAAACGGCGAGACAATTTTAGTCATTACCGATGGTGAACCAGACGATCGCAAAGCTGTATTTGAAGTAATCATTCATGCTACTCGCCAGATGGAACGTGATGAAGAATTAGGAATTTCGATCATTCAAGTGGGTTCAGATCCCCAAGCAACTAAGTTTCTCAAAGCTTTAGATGACCAGTTGCAAGGTGTCGGCGCTAAATTTGATATTTGCGATACCGTCACTTTAGACGACTTAGAAGAAATGAGCCTTGTAGATGTATTGACGAACGCAATCACTGACTAATGTATTGATTCGACCATAGTCCAGTAACTCTTAACTCTTAATTGGAGAATTGAATAATGCTAGAAAATCGTGATTACACCTTGATTATCGACAAAAGCGGCAGCATGGCAACCAAAGATCAAAAGGGTGGTAGAACTAGATGGGTTGTAGCACAGGAATCTACTTTAGCTTTAGCTAGTAAGTGTGAGCAATTTGACCCAGACGGCATCACTATTTATGTATTTTCTGGTAAATTTAAGCGATACGAAAATGTGACATCCAGCAAGGTAGCGCAAATTTTCCAAGAAAATGACCCCTCTGGTACAACTGACTTAGCAGGTGTATTAAAACATGCAACTGATGATTACCTTCAACGCAAAGCAGCCAGTCAAACCAAGCCAAATGGTGAAACAATTTTAGTGGTTACTGATGGTGAACCGGACGATCGCAAAGCAGTAATGAAGGTAATTATTGAAGCTTCTCGCCGCATTGATCGAGATGAAGAATTAGCTATTTCTTTTATTCAAGTCGGTACAGATCCACAAGCTACCCGCTTTCTCAAAGTCTTAGACGATGAACTCCAAAGTGCTGGTGCTAAGTTTGATATTTGTGACACCGTTACTATGGAAGATATGGAAGATTTGAGTCTATCGGAAGTGCTACTAAATGCCATTAACGACTAGTACTGTTCGGCGTAAATCAAGCTACCATTTTAAAACTTGCAAAAGCCCTGATATACAAAATTTTTGACTTTTGACACTTCTCTGCGAGACGCTACGCGAACGACTTCGTTCAATGTTAACTTTTGACTTCCGCTTGCGGTGCTATACCATTTATTAGGAATTGCCAAAATGGATTCCATTGATAAGCTACTAGCTGAACTCCAAACTGAATACAAAGAAGTACAACCACAACAGCAGCCAAAATCAGGCACAGCCAAATCGTTTATTTCATCATCGCCAAAATCGGCATCTTTCATGGATAAGCTTTTGGCAGAAGTTCAGGCTGATTTTGCCGAAGAGGATGCTGCTATTGAATTAAAAAGACAACAAGAATTAGAACAGGAAAAAATTCGACAAGAACAACTTAAAGCCGAACAATTAGAGGCTTTGAAAGTGGACGCAAAAGAATGGTTAGCCAAAGTAGATCCACTTTCTTCCGAAGGACTTTGGTTTGAAAGGTTTGCTGAAAGTTACCCCTCAAAATTAGAGGCAGCGATTGAATATTTAAAAAACAACGAATAAAGTAATTCGTAATTCGGAGAAATCTTGCTAGCTAAAATTAAAAGTTAGCAATTGTTATTTATTAACCATGCTTAATACTGATGGTGATTTTTTAAAGCTAACCGTTGCACAGCCCATTCATGCATAGCATAGAGAATTGGTTGTAAAGTTTCTCCTAAAGGCGTCAGAGAATATTCCACCTTGGGCGGAATTTGGGGATAAACTTCTCGATGAATAATACCGTCTTCCTCCATCTCTCTGAGTTGCTGGGTAAGCATCTTTTGCGTAACTCCAGGCAAAGCTCGTTGCAACTCACCAAACCGTTTTACGCCAGTCATTAATTCTCTAATAATCAAAACTTTCCAGCGTCCGCCAATTACCTTTAAGGTAGTTTCTACTTCACAAGTCAGCCTGCGATTATTTTCTGCTTCAGCTTTCATAGTTAGTTTTGCGAATTTGAAAAAGGCAAGAGACAGACCTCCTGCCTTTTAAGCTAAATGTTGAATGTTCTCAATTCAATTTTTAATTATGACGTAGCTACCAACTCAGAATCGATTTCCGAGGGCGCACTATCTTGGACTAGCGATCGCGTTTCACCATTACGCTGGAGAATACCGCCAACCATTGCCAACAAGGCGTTTACCTTGCGGGTTCGCCACATATCTACGAGTTTTTGCACTTCAGTCGCAGACATCCGTCGCATCATTGCTTCGTAGAGATAAGCAGCATGTCCAGTTTCATCTTGGGCAATACAAAGCATTCCTAACTTCAAGTTACGAGCGGTTGACTCGTTATCAGGTAATGCTTTCGCCATTCGCGCAAAGTCTTTACTAGCATCTAACTCCAGAATGTATGTGCTAGCCATAAATACATCCCAGTCAATGACAGCTGGTTTTAGCTGTTCTTGGGTGTAGCCTTCAAAGAATGCTGCGAAAAAGGGACTACGCGGCTGTGATTTTTTTGTAGATGTAGTTTGGGGTTGAGCCTTGAAATCTATAACTTGTTTATTCAACTGTTGTAAGGCGTGGGCAAAAATTTTACCATGCCTAGTTTCATCTGATGCATGTTTTGCTAGCTTTTCGGCTAGCCATGTATCGCCTTCAGCAGCTGCGCGATCGCTAAGTGCAGATAAAAACGGCACAGAGCCAGATTCCGCCAACTGAAACCCCGCAAGGATGTTAGGGCGGGTTTTAGAATCACGAATTTGAGCAGCAGAGTAATAGGCAAAAGCACCTGAACCAGCTAAATGCAGAACGTGAGTCAAGAAGTTCATCAGAAATTCCCGCCGACAATTGGAAGGTTACAATTCTTATACTAATCTGCATTTTCTATAGTTTGCCGCCAGAGGCTCTTATCATTTGGAATTGCCTGTGGCAGTATATCAAAGGTTAACAAATATATCTTTGCATTTTGCTACTATCATCCCAGGTAATTTGGTAACTTTGGATGGAGAAATTAACTAAATCAGTGCGATTTTGGCTTTGTGCAACTATCCTGATTTTAGGTTTGATAGGCTGCGACCGCTTTATTGCTACTTCTGGAGAACCAGTTGAGCGAGTTAGTGATGGTGATACTTTAGTAGTGAAAGATACCAGTGGCAAAAATACTACCGTGCGTTTTGCTTGTGTAGATGCACCAGAAATCGCTCATTCTAATAAAGAAAAGCAGAGGAAACGCACTAGCGATCGCAACCAATTTACTTGGGGTGTGAAAGCTCAAGAACGGGTACAACAACTGGTACAACAAGGAGGCGATCGCGTGACTTTGAATATCACCGATAGCGATCGGTATGGACGCAAAATTGCCGAAGTCCGTTTAAAAAATGGCACTTTTGTACAACAGGTATTGTTGCAAGAAGGTTTAGCAAAAGTGTATCGTCCCTATTTAAACAAGTGTCCTAGTAAAGATTTAGTTCAACAAGCCGAAGCTAAAGCCAAGGAACAACGGCTTGGTGTTTGGAGCGATGCTAAATTTGTGAATCCTTGGGAATATCGCAGCCTATATAAAAAAAAGTAAAAACTTTAGCTGTTTCTAACTGAATGCACTAAATTTTTTAGCATTGCATATTTACACGGTGATTCAGCTCCAAAATTCTCCTCTGCCTCCCTTGCTCCCCCGGCCTCCCCTGCCCCCTCTACTCCTCTCCCCAAGTTTGCAGTTGCAAATAAACCAATACTACCGTCACTGCTAGTAACACCGTCGCGGCGGCGGCGGCATAACCAAAATCAAATTGACCAAAAGCCTCTTGGTAAATGTAGTAAACCAGCAAATTAGTCGAATTTAGTGGCCCACCGCCAGTCATCACAAAAACTTGCTCAAAACTCCGCAATGTAAAAATCGCGGTAGTGATGACTGCAAATATCACAGTCGGGCGCAATCCAGGGAGAGTAATATACCAAAATTGTTGCCAAGCATTTGCTCCATCTAAATCTGCTGCTTCATAACGACTGGGAGGAATTGCTTGCAACCCTGCTAAAAAAACTACCATATTGAAACCCAGTTGTTTCCAAATACTCATTAAAATAATTACTGGCATTGCCCAAAATGTGTCTCCTAGCCAGGGTATGTTTGGAATGCCAAAAAAATCTAAAAGTCCGTTAACTGGGCCTGATGTTTGAAACAGCCAGCGAAATCCCAAACCGGCTGCCACAAGTGAGATAATTGAAGGCAGAAAATAGGCACTTCGCAAGATGCCCCGCAAGGGAATGGAGCGGTTTAATAACACTGCCAATCCCAAAGAGATAACTAAACTGGGAATGATGGTGGCAACAGTAAAATAAAAGGTGTTACCCAGAACTTGCCAAAAGTCGGGGTCGAGTAGCAAGCGCCAATAGTTTTTTAAGCCTATCCAATAAGTACCTTTTAAAGTAAAACTACCGCCGGTGAAACTGAGGTAGAACAAATAGGCGATCGGCCAAATGATAAAAACGCCTAGTAAAATTAGTGCTGGTGTGAGAAAAATCCAGGCAGCTACTGTATCATTATCCAACCATGATTTAGAATATTTTTTTTGCATCTATAATTTTCCCTCTTAGCTGTTATGACCTTCCGCCCTGATTCTACCCTTAGCTTAGTTTCTCCCGGCATTAGCGATGTATACCAGCAAATCGCCCCTTTAAAACTAGGAATTACCTTTAAAAAGTTATGTGTGGAAGCAACAATTGTGACAAACATTTATCAACATTCCAATAGGGGCGCACAGATGTGCGCCCCTACTACGTGTAGACGTAGGGTCTTAAACTCTTTAATTTAAGAGCATTAATTTCTGCGGATGTCTAATGGTAGCTTTGATGAGCGATCGCTCACAAATTCCTCATCTTTAAACCTTAGACATGAGAAATCTGGATATCTCCGCATGTGCCAACACAGCCCCAGGTTCGCGCTGGAGAGCGTTGTAATATTTTCTCTCGAAGGTATTACCCGTCTCTAACGGTACAATAAGCGTGCGGACATCATCAATTAACTTTTGGAAATCATCCATCAATATCGGTTCATCTGCTTCGAGCATTTCATCAACTTGCACAACTACTTCAGAAATGCGATGTAGCCAAGCAAATTGTTCATGAGCGATGACGAGCTGAAGGAGTTCTCCGCTTGATACTCGTCCACTAATCTGTTCGTAGGCAATGCGTTCTGTCTCCAGCAACATCTTGTGAAGGTGGAGTAATTTATTTCGTAAATCACGCAGATATTGATGTTGACGTATTCTTTGTAGAAGTATGTTAGAAGTCAATGTTATCCATCCTCTCGTTACAATAGTCTTCAATGGCTTAAATAATTTTTAGATATTGGGCATCGGGAATTGCTAACTCTTCCCCATTCCCAATGCCCCATTTACCATACCCAAGAACTCGATCTACAAGGGATGGAGTTTTTTATGTATTTGGTTTGCTTGCTAAGAAAGATTATGATAAACATAATATTTTTATAATTGTTATATCTTATATTAGATTAATCTTATATTAACATAAAATTATAAGAAGTACATAGTGTAGAACCTATCGAGAAAATATCAATTATGGGAAAACCGTCTTAATGTCGTTAGCGTATGTAATTCTAGGTCTTCTTCAGCAGCAAGAAATGACCGGCTACGACCTGAAAACGAGCTGCTTTGATCAATGCATTGCCCATTTGTGGCCAGCAGATCAAGCACAAATTTACAGAACTCTCGATAAGCTAGTTGAGCAGGGCTGGATTACCTGTACCATTGAGATTCAGCACGATCGCCCCAACCGGAAAGTCTACAGTGTAACGCAGTCTGGAAAAGCTGAATTCGCCCGATGGCTAGGGATTCATCAGCCCTTACCGACTGTACGAGAACCAATGCTAGTCCAGTTGCATTTTGCAGATCAGTTAGCAAATGAAACCATCATTCATTTACTGGAGCAACAATTGGCGGCTCGAAGCAAAAAGCTTGCTGAATGTGAAACCATCGATTTGCCATCACTCGGTGATGAATCTGCCAACCGTGAGCAGGTGATGCAAAGGCTTGTGCTGGAGTTGGTGATCCGAAGAGAAGAGACTTATATTGATTGGTTGAAGACAGCGATCGATGTTATCAGTCGTCAAAAGCCATATCCATCACATTACCAGATTCTTTGACACTCCCCAGCACTCAAGCTCTTGTTATGACAATTCGTAATTATTCGGTTATTTTTCGTCTTGTCTTATTTCAGCAATCTTAGTCCACTCAGGGTGACTAACACTGTGGAACCTTCATGGCCAATAACACCGATGGGTAGGTTAATATTTCCGAGAAAGTTGCCCACTAAAAGCAACATAATGAAACCTAACGCTACGACTATATTTTGTTTGACTATGGCTTGCGATCGCCTGCCTAAATGTATCGCTACAGCAATTTTTTCTAACCTATCTGCCATCAGTACTATATCTGCGGTTTCCAATGCCACATCACTACCGGATACTCCCATCGCTATACCCACAGATGCTTGGGCTAGGGCTGGTGCATCATTAATTCCATCGCCTACCATTGCAACTGTTTGATATTGTTGCTGTAGACGGCGAATAACATCCAGCTTATCTTCTGGTAGAAGTTGGGCATATACCCGATCAATTCCGACTGCTTTGGCGACACTGTGAGCAGTTTCCTGATTATCCCCGGTTAACATGACAATTTGTTCAACTCCCAATTTCTTTAATCGGGTAATAGTTGTGGCTGCTTGCGATCTTACTTCATCTGCGATCGCAATTACACCCATCACCTCTGCTATATTTCCCTGTGCTACCCAAACAACAGTTTTACCTTCTTGCTCTAAAGATTGAGCCATTTCTCGCAATTCTTCAGGTAAATTTGTGACATACTTTTGCACAAAAACAGCATTTCCTACAATTACCTGTTGTTCTTGAGCAATTCCCACGATTCCCTGTCCAGGTATGGCTTGCACTTGGATTGCACCAACTAAATCCAAATCACCAGCCGCCTGCACAATTGCCTTACCGATGGGATGTTCTGAATAAGATTCCACGCTAGCTGCGGCTTTTAATACATCTTGTTTGGTGTATTCACTAACTGAAATGACCTGGAATACCTGTACCTGTCCTGTTGTCAGAGTACCAGTTTTATCAAATGCGATCGCTCGGACTTTGCCAATTTTCTCTAACTGCGCCCCATTCTTAAACAAAATCCCTTGTCTTGCACCATTAGCGATTCCTGAAAGCAGGGTGGGCATAATTGCAGCCATCAGCGCACAGGGAGAAGCCACCACAAGGAAAGTAAGGGCGCGATAAATTGTTGTTTCCCAATCCCAGCCCCAGAGGAATGGCGGTAAAATTGCCAATAATATCCCAGCGACTACAATGATTTTGGCATATCCTTTCTCAAAGCGATCAATAAACTCTTGCGAAGGTGGTGCTTCTGTCTGCGCCTGTTCTACCAAGCGAATCACACGCTGAATTAAACTACTTTGGGCTGGTTTGTGTACCTTAATCTGTAATGCACCATAACCGTTAAGTGTTCCAGCGAATACTTCTTCGCCTACCGTTTTCTCTACAGGTAAAGACTCGCCCGTGATTGCAGCTTGATTGAGAGTACTGTAACCAGATAAAATTATCCCATCAGTAGGAATTAGTTCTCCAGGTTTGACGACAATTTCATCACCGACTTTTAGCTGACTGATAGGAATTTCTTCTTCCCTTCCCTGAAGCAAAACCCTTGCTGTATCTGGTGTCAAACTCATCAAACTCCTGATACTCCGTTCAGTTCGCGCCATTGCATAGCCTTCTAGTGCGCCACTGATGGCAAAGATGAGAATCAAAATTGCCCCATCAATAATTAGATGATATTCTCTTCGCCATAAGCCGAGGCTAGCAGCACCAATAGCGGCGACAATCATCAGCAAATCTACATCAAGTTCCTTTTCTTTGAATAGTGTAGTTAATCCTTCCCGCGCACTTTCGTAACCACCAATTACATAAGCAGCAGGTAGCAGCAGCAACGCCAATCCCAACCAACCGAGATGCAAGGCGAACCATCCAAAAAATAGCAGCAAGCCACACAAAAGGGCTGCTACAGTATCTGCGTGTTCTCTAGTGAATTGGTTAAAACGTTGGGGGTAGAGCATGAGAGGTGAATTAACAGGGACTCTCTTAGGCTAAACCTTGACATTAATGTTAATGTCAAGGTTTATAATAATTTTGAAACGCAGAGGGGCGCTGAGGTACGCAGAGTTGAATTTTTATCTATGTTCTGGGAGCGTTTTTCAAAAGCTGGATGTGGGTAAATGAGACGATTTAACTGTTAGCTTTAAAATTGCACTAGGAGAAAAAAAGCTATGCTAAAGCGAATATATATTAATAACTTTCGCGGCTTGGTAAATTTCGAGATGGATTTTGACTCGATAGTAAATCATGAATGCTGGTTGCTTAACTATTAAAGAACTCACTGATGCAGTTGGCAGCGGTTTAACTCCACGGATGGTACGCCATTATCATCAATTGGGACTGTTACCGCAACCAGTGCGATCGCCTAGCAATTACCGTCTCTACACCAAAAAAGATGTTCTCAGGTTGCAAAGGATTGTAGCACTCAAGCAGCAAGGGTTTCAGCTAAACCATATCCGCAATATTTTGGAAGTGGAACCAGAAGCCGATACAACGGTTAACCTCATGGGACAACTCCAGCAGCAATATCGCGCGGTGATGCAACAAATTTCTCAACTGCGACAAACTGCATCAGCATTAGAAGGATTATTGGGGCGCGATCGCCATTGTCAAATTATGCAGGCGGAAGTTTTGGCACAACTCAAGTTACTTGATGTGGAAACTCAAGCTGGATTGGGGGGATTGGAAAATCTCTGGAGTGGCTTGGATGCCCAAATTCATACCCACTCGGAAGCTTTTTCAGAATCGCTACAACGCTTATTACCTGATTTATCTCACCGTTCGGAAATTGAACAACACTTAATTTCTCAGTTGGTTTTGGCTTGTGGCGATGTCAGTTTAGTGTCCTTTATCAAATTGAGTCGAGATGCGATCGCAGCTAGTCGAGAAGCTTTATCTTCAAGCTGTCAAATTGTTGTCGATACCCAAACGGTTGCTGCTGCTTTGGATCAAACCCGATTATCTCACTTGGGATGCCACATTCAAACCTTGATTGATAATCCCCATATCACCACCGCCACAGAAGCAGAAGTTGCCTTTTGGCAGCATCGAGAATGGCGAGAAAAATTGCAGCAAGTAAGCCAGGGTTGTGTGCTGGTAGTTGGTTATGCTCCCTCAGTACTTGTAGAAGTTTGTGAGGCGATTGCCAACCAGAAAATTCAGCCTGCATTAGTAATTGGAATGCCCATTGGCTTTAGCCATGCTCCCGCAGCCAAGCGGCAACTGATGCTACAAAAGATACCTTATATTACAGTTGAAGGCACTTTGGGAGGTGGCGCTTTAGCTGCTACTGCCCTAAATGCCTTGGTTGAGTCACTGATTGATAAGCCAGATTGCCATTGTTATCTCAAATGAGTACTCAGTTAAGACAGCAGGATACTCAGTATTCAGCACTAGCTCAGAACTCAGTACTACTGAAAATTGCATAAAAATGTACTAAACTACAGCATAATTCAGAATTCACAGATCAGAATGGGCTACGCCCTGCTACGCTAACACAAGTAAAACAGTCTTGACGGTAGGGTTTGAGACTTATTCCCCAACTCTTATCGCGTTGGGGCTGTTCTTGTTAGGTCTGTATTCCATACAATTGAGAACCACCATAAGCTACTAACTTAGTATAAGTTGCAATATAAATTAGAACATTTTATAGTAAACAGACTCTGGCAGTTAGAGTATAAATTATCATGCTATACAAACTATACCAAAGTATAAAACAATGCAAGTGCGTAAAAGGAACTTAGAAGTAAAGAGAACTCAGATGTATAATTAGCGCGTCTCCTCCATAATTCCTAAAAAGATCGCGATTTAGGATTTGTAGGCTTTCTATTTTTTACTTTAATTAAGGGGCCTATGTGGCAACAAGAAAAAAAAGATACTTCGATAGTTAGATTGGTATTATGGCTTGCCTTAGCTACAACCCCTATGGCAGCGAGTTTACTAGTGTCAGAACCCATGCTGGCACAATCTAAACCTGAAATTCCCTCTTTTTCACTGCCGAAAACAGTGCAGAATGGATCAACAGTGCGAATTGACGGTTCTAGTAGCTTGGGTGCTATCAACCAAAGCCTGAAAGAAAGTTTTGAAAAACAGTTTGTCGGCACAAAGGTTGAAGTTGCTGCTAACGGTACTAATACCGCACTAAAAGATTTGCTAGATGGCAAAATCGACATAGTAGCAATGGGGCGTGGGTTGACACCAGCCGAAAAAGCTCAAGGACTAGAACAAGTTCGCTTGCACCGTGAGAAGATTGCGATCGTGGTTGGTGCAGACAATCCTTTCAAAGGCAGTTTGACTAGTAAGCAATTCGCCCGTATTTTCCGGGGACAAGTTACAAATTGGTCACAACTGGGAGGGCCTTCAGGGAAAATTCGGTTAATCGACCACCCTAACACGAGTGAAACTCGGGATACTTTTCGTGCTTATCCAGCCTTCAAGACTGCTGAATTTGCGACAGGGGCTAATGCTACCCAACTAACTGAGGATAACACCGCAGAAATCATCAAACAATTGGGCAAAGACGGCATCAGCTATGTGTTAGCTAATCAGGTGTCAAAATTGAAAGGTGTGCGAGTTCTACAATTACATCAAGCCTTGCCAGATGATGCTAAATATCCTTTTTCGCAACCTTTAGTTTACGTTTACAAAAAAAATCCCAGCTTAACCACGACCGATTTTCTTGGCTTTACCCTGGCACCCCAAGGGCAGCAAGCTATAGAACAAGCTAGAACTGCTGAAGCAGAGGCGATCGCAGTTAGCGTATCACAACCTACTGTCACACCTTCCCCCAGTGATCAGACAACAGCAGCTGCGCCTTCTCCTAATGCCACTAATTCTGTATTTGGCGAACAGCCCTTTGTCGCTGCTCCTGCCACTGCACAAAATAGCCCAATTGTCAACAGAGAGACACCATTGTGGTTGCTCCTACCTGTCTTTTTTATAACTGTAGCTGGAGCTTTACTATGGTGGGTTTTAGGAAAACGCCCATCCCTCACTGAAAAAACAGACAACTTACCAGAACCAAATCCTCATCTACCTAACACAGAGGATGGAAAACAGGCAGCGCTGAATGGCAGTACTGATCCCTCCGTTAATGGAGTAATGCTTGAGGAGCAGGCAGTGCTGCATTCCCAAGAGCAAGAAACCCCCGATCGCATTCCTTTCAACATCTATGCTCAAACCCAATCTGATCTGACCGCGAATGCTACTCAAGAGACAACTAATGGTACGTCTAACCTTTATGAAGGCTCAACATCGGGCGTAGCTAATGGCTCAGAAAATAACAACTTAGGAGCCGCAGCTTTAACCAATGGTACGGCTCTAGCAACGGGCATTGGGGCAGCTACCTGGTCTACCTTTACCAACAAAGAAACAGAAACAGACACAATCGATGAGACAGTCGAGCTAAATAATTATACGCAGGCAAGCACTCCTGAGTCTGATGAAGTTGCATGGGACATAGAAGCCCCAGCGGCTGTAGTAAATACTTCATATCCTCACCTGACTAATATTTCCGAAGAGTTATCTGATTCTGATGTAGAGCTACCTTCATCTGATGTGACAGCCCCAATACCGGACTTGCCAGATGTGCCAGAAGTCACATCAAACTTTGGATTTTGGGACACAGAAGTTAATGAAGATCAGGTAGATGAAGAACTTCAGGCAGAATTGAACTGGTTAGAGAGTATCACTTCAACTGAAGATACAGCTTCAATAGATGAATTGCCCTTAGCAGAGTCTGGCGAAGTAGCAGCCGATGTTGAACCGTCAGTGGCACAAATACCTTCACTGTTTGATTTACCAGAATTACCAGAAGATGAATTGAATGTGGTAGCGGACGCAGCCGAACCCACTCTCGATTTGCCAGAGGCAGAATCTCCAGCAGAGCCGACTGTTGAGGAAAATGTTGCTGAATCCACAGATTTTACTGGTGCTGCGGTAGCAGCAGGCGCAGGGATGGCAGCTTGGGCTACCTTGGCAGCACAAATTGATACTCCGGTTGACAATGAGGCAATTGCAGCCGAGACAGCTATTGGTTTGGTAGATGCAGATGACGAGAGCAATATTGTTCTCATCCCCCAGACTTATACATCGGCTCATGTTTCTTGGGAGATTTCTGAAGCAAAGAAAGCAGCGCTACGGAAACAAGGTGGCTCTCAATTGGTAGTGTGGATTTATGATGTAACTGGGATTGACTTGAGTTATCAAAGTCCTCACCTGGTTCAGTACTATGAATGTGAGGAGACAGCACACGATCGCTTTGTGGAAATTCCCGTTACCGATCGCGACTACGTAGCTGAAATCGGCTATGTCGCTGATGGCGATGGCTGGTTATTCATCGCTCGTTCCCCAATTGTTCGTGTCTTCAGTCCTGTGAATCCAGATCCCGTAGTTGATGATGTGGCAATCGCAGATAAAACAGATATTGACTTGGTAGATGCCCAAGAAGAGATCGGTGAAGAACAGAACAGTATTGTCCTCACACCCCGCACTTACCAATGGGCTGAAGCCTCTTGGGAAATTTCTGAAATCAAGAAAGCAGAACTGCAACAACAGGGCGGCTCTCAATTGGTAGTGCGGCTTTATGATGTAACTGGGATAGACCTGAGTTATGAAAATCCTCAGTTTGTCCAGCAGTATGAATGTGATGAGACAGCACATGATCGCTTTGTGGAAATTCCCATCAGCGATCGCGACTACATAGCTGAAATTGGCTATGTCGCTGATGGCGATAGCTGGTTATTTATCGCCCGTTCCCCAATTGTTCGTGTCTTCAGTCCAGTGCCTCCAGATTCCACAACAGATACCACTGTTGAAAATGTAGCGTTAATAAGCCAAACAGCTATTGGCTTGGTAGATACCCAAGAAGAGATCGTCCAAGAAGAGATCGTTCAAGAAGAGATCGTTCAAGAAGAGATCGTTCAAGAAGAGATCGTCCAAGAAGAGATCGTTCAAGAAGAGATCGTTCAAGAAGAGATCATCCAAGAAGAGATCGTTCAAGAAGAGATCGCTCAAGAAGAGAGCAGTATTGTACTCACACCCCGTACTCCCAAGTGGGCTTATGTATCTTGGCATATCTCCAAGGCTCAGACCGAAGCGCTGCGCCAACAAGGTGGCTCCCAATTGGTAGTGCGGCTGTATGATGTGACTGGGATTGACTTGAGTTACCAAAGTCCGCAGCTTGTACAGCAGTATGAATCTGAAGAAGTAGCACGCGATCGCTTTGTGGCCATTCCCGTCAGCGATCGCGATTACATGGTTGAAATTGGCTATCTTGCTGATGGCGATGGTTGGTTACTCATTGCCCGTTCTGCGATCGTTCGTGTCTTCAGTCGTCCCCAAGGAGATTTTTGGTTTGTGGCTGATGCTGAGTTGATTATTCACGGAGCAACCCAACCAAATACAACTGTAAATATTGGTGGTCATAACGTCAAAATCAAACCCGATGGTACTTTCCACCTACGTCTACCCTTTTCAGATGGTTCAATGGACTATCTCATAACAGTAGCTGCTGATGGGGAGTCCACAAGAACTATTCATAAAAAGTTCTCTCAAGAAACTTCCGAAAGCTAACATTACCCTGAGTTATCCCCCATAACCTTATTTTTTCAGGTTATGGGGGATTTTGTCTAAGTTGAAAAAGAATATACTATTTTTCTTTATATCTCTGTGGTTAAAAAGTAGTTTATTTAACCGCAGAGGCACAGAGAACACAGAGAAAAAATATTTGAACTGATTAAGTATTGTGTATTGAGAATAATTCAGTCCTCAATGCCCAATTTAATAAGCTTGTAATGACCATTTGCTGAATGCTAACGTCTACAAGGTGACACAGGATTTGGAGCGGTTTTTTTAACCATGAAGCGTAGAAACAAAGTAGCTTTTAGTTTGACATCGCTGATCAGTTTCAATTTAATATCTAGTTTGGTTGCATTTGATTCTGCAAATGCTACACCACCGAGAACCCCAGACAAAAGCGTTAACTGCGAGATTTTAGTTGCAGGAGGTGGACTCTCTGGCGTAGCCGCAGCTTACGAGGGGTTGCTAGCAGGACGAACGGTTTGTCTCACAGAAATTACTGACTGGCTGGGAGGACAAATTTCTTCTCAAGGGACATCTGCGTTAGACGAACGCCCAACTCAGCGAGCTCTCAAATTCTATTCTCGTGGCTATCTGGAATTGCGAAACCGCATTGGGCGCAAATACGGTGAACTTAATCCGGGTGACTGTTGGGTAAGTGATTCCTGCTTTCTTCCGCGTGATGCTCACACCATTTTGGCCCAGATGCTTAAAGATGCCGAAAAGCAGGGCAAAGGAAAGCTGGAATGGTTTCCCAACACAGTAATTAAGGATTTGGAAATTGCTGCTGATGGCAAAATAATTAATAGTGCGATCGCAATCCAGCATCAACCAGCAAAAGGCGCACCACCTCTCAATACTTTTACTTTATCTCAAAGTATTGAAGATTCTTATAGCTACGAAAACTCATCTCGGTTTACCAAAACTATTCTCAGTTTCACCCCCAAGGCAACGAAAGGGGATGCTTCTAAATGGTACGTTATAGACGCTAGCGAAACCGGGGAAATTATCGCCCTTGCTGATGTTCCCTACCGATTAGGTATTGATGCTCGTTCTTACCTAGAACCATCTTCTTCCAGCACTAACAACGACCCATATTGCACTCAAGGTTTTACCTACACCTTTGCAATGGAGGCAACCAAGGAACCACAACCGCAGACGATGCCTCCATTTTATTCACAATATGCGCCATATTTTAGCTATGAATTAACGCGACTGGCTAACTTTGATCTGGTTTTCACCTATCGGCGCATTTGGAGTCCAAACAAAGGAAAACCAACAAAATTTGGCGGTGTAAGTTTTACTGCGGCTACACCAGGGGATATTTCCATGCAAAACTGGACTTGGGGTAACGACTACCGCCCCGGAACAGCAAGAGATAACCTGATTTACACTCGTCAACAATTACAAGCTACTGAGCAGTTAAAACCAGGGGGTTGGAGCGGAGGACTGCGAACAGAAACTCTCCGTAACGCTGAGGAAAATGCTCTATCTTTCTACTACTGGTTGGTAGCTGGGACTACCGATTCTCAATTAGGAGACGGTGTTAAGCAGCAGCAAACAAATAACCGCTTTGTTTCCGGTTTAAATTCGCCAATGGGGACAGTGCATGGTTTATCAAAATATCCCTATATGCGAGAAGGACGGCGCATCATTGGCCGCCCTAGTTGGGGGCAATCCGCAGGTTTTGGTATCTGGGAAATTGATATTTCTCGGCGAGATTATAATGATGAGTACTACCGCAATACTCTACCAGCAGATATGTATCGTAGGCTACGAGCGGCAGTTGCAGGTTTGGAAGCAGTATCAGTAATTGAGGGTAAAGTTCCACCAGATAAAGCAATGCGACGGACTCGTTCTACCATTTTCCCCGATGCTGTGGGTATTGGTCACTACGCGATAGATTTCCATCCTTGCATGGTAAATAGTCCTCCAGAAGCCCCTGGTAACACAGAACGTCCAGGTGAAAGACGTGGTGCTGGTCTTGCTTATCCCTTCCAAATTGCTCTTAGGGCAATGATTCCCCAGAAAATTGACAACTTGCTGGTAGGTGGCAAAAGTATTGCTACTAGTCATATTGCTGCTGCCGCCTATCGAGTACACTCCTTTGAATGGTCATCTGGCGCAGCTGCGGGAACAGTTGCTAATTTTGCGATTAAAAATGCGATCGCACCCTACCAATTAGTCGATGACTTACCCAAACAAGAGCCTCAATTGGAAGCACTCAAACGGCTTTTGCAACAAAATGGCAACCCTACCGCTTTCCCAGATACATCTATTTTTAACGAAAACTGGGATAATTGGAAATAGATTGTCATTTGTCATTTGTCATTTGTCATTGGTCATATCAAGTCCGGTTAATCATTTATGATTACCGAATCTGTGCAAAAATCTCAAAAGCCTCTTCCCCCAGCAAGAACTGCTGTATAAATGATAAGTCTTTAGCCGGATACGATATCATTGGTCATTGGTTAAGGACAACGGACAAATGACAACGGACAAATGACAACAGACTACTAAACAATGAACTAAACTAATTATTTGTAGTGTAGTTTTGTAAAATTATCTTGACCAATTGGTTTATGGTTATGACACTTTCAGCAGATGTTTACGGGATGTCCACAGCACCAACTATAGCTCCTGAACGGTCTAATCAAGTTATCCGTAAGACTTATCCGAATTACAAAGTGATTGTATTAAACGATGATTTTAATACATTCCAACACGTGTCTGAATGTTTGATGAAATATATTCCCGGGATGAGTGGCGATCGCGCTTGGGATCTTACTAATCAGGTACACTATGAAGGTCAAGCGATCGTCTGGGTCGGGCCCCAAGAACCTGCGGAACTCTATCACCAGCAACTGCGCCGAGCAGGTTTGACAATGGCACCTCTAGAAGCAGCTTAATCATCATGGGCAAACCTCCCGCAGATTCCCTCCGCACGGCTTCACAAAAAGCTGCCAGACTGGTTTGGAATCACTCAACACACCTTTCTGGTCTTATTCCTATTTTGGAACGTCTTTGTCAGCACGATGGTATTCAAACCGTGACACCGGGAGTCATTGGGCGGGCAAAAGGTCACTGTCCAAAAATGCAACTGCGCGTCTCAGTACCGATTCGCGGCGGCTATAAAGTCATCGCCCGGCAAGGAAAGACGGTACAAGAAGTCTTTATTTTGACGACTTTACTCCAGGATCAGCTAGAAACGGCATTAGCGATCGCTATGAGATGCTAACCATGCCCACTTGCCCAATGCCCAATTCTCAATAACTATTCCTCAACCCGATGTACTGCAAATTTGTGTAGCGGCAGACTAACGATGCAAGAAAAAGTTAAGAAATATGACAGAGCCGTAGTTATTCTCAAAGTCATGAGTATGGATTCCCAGTCGGGTAAAACCATTTTCTCGATGCCAAAAGCTACACAGTAAACTAGCCAGTAACTAAAGCTCATTCTAAACAGAACCCGCTCTGTTTCTTCCATATCATTTCTATGCTGCTTAGTGTCCCACACTAACACTAGTCCAATAATGCAAGCTACAAAAGAAACAGCAACTACAAATTCGTGACAAAATATATTTAACGAATGCATTTGTGTTTATTCCCACATTTTTCTGCTGCAATTCAGTCTAAAGGAATATTCCTTATGAAAATACAAATTATTTACAAACCTCAATAGATTCAGCAAGAAAGCATCCACTTCTGGAAGAAATACCAGGCGATTGGAAATCGCGGCTAAGTGTCCGCTTAATTAGTCCAATCAAAAGACCTATTCCTGTTTTCGCTACCTAAAACCTTCCCTCTCCAAGTCGGCTAAGGTGTATACACAAGTTCTTCTGACCATTGTCCGCAAGCTTTTGATACCCCCCAACCCCCCTTAAAAAGCAGGGCAGGCAAGAAGTGCCTAAAATAACACCTAACTACTTTTCACACAACCTCTTACATTCGTTTTCGCTAGATGTCTATTAGGCGCTAAATAGTTAAATTAAGAACAGCCTTCAACATATTCGATTTCTGGCAATTTACCTGCTCTGAACTCAGTCACAAGCTTACCATCAGTCTCGAAGACAACACGATAGTTGCGATCAGCACGATCTTTTGGGATGAAAGTTAGGTAATGTCCGTTTTGGACGTATTTATGAGGTGTGACTTGAATTTGTCCTGGGTAAAGAGATTTAATTTGCGCTTCGGTGTCGCCAATCTTTGCACCTTTAAGGGTAGTAATTTGATTATTTTGTCGCACATCTACTCTAGAAATACGACCTCCTGTCACCATGAAGGAAAGATTTTTGGGTTCATTTTGTGGCATAACATAATAGCAATTGTTATTTGGTGAATCACCCACTAGCTTAATACCAGCAGCCTTTGCCGCTTGGGAAACAGTCATGCCAACTTGTACTGCGCCGATGCCGTTGATAAACAATTTTGACTGATTTGTTAGTTTCGCCTTTGCTATAACTGTACTGACGGTAACAGAAGAAACTGTCAGCATTACCGTGACAAAAGTCAAAAATCTAGTTTTGCTATTCATAATGTACAAATTAATAATTATGTGTTATTAAGGCACTAATAAATCTATAGAGTTTATTGTATCGTTAGCCCAATGCAACTACCAAAATAGCAAATGCGATCGCCCTTATATTTAACTCCTAACTTCTCGCTCTAAAAAATGGTTCCTTCCAGACGGGTTTATTTATTATTAGTTTTGGGTATAGCACTCGCCCCGATCCTATCCTTATTTCTCACCATTAGAACAACCATCATCATCACCGTGGTATTTGATGCCATCATTCTCGGACTAATGGTTGTAGATGGTTTACGGGTGCGGCGTTATCGTGTGCAAATTATCCGCGAATTACCATCACGATTATCCATTGGGCGGGATAATCCTGTGGTGCTGAAGGTGACATCACGAAATACCAACGCCCAAATTGAAATCAGCGATTATTGCCCAACAGGGTTTGGCGTGTCTGAACCTACATTGAGCGCCATTGTTCCCAGTAACAGCACTGAAGAATTGACGTATACTGTCCACCCAACACAACGGGGGGAGTTTCCTTGGGGGAACATTCAAGTGCGACAGTTAGGACTTTGGGCATTAGCTTGGGATGATTGGCAAATTCCCCAAAGTTTGCCAGTGAAAGTTTATCCTGATTTAGTGGGATTGCGATCGCTCACAATTCGTCTGACACTGCAATCATCAGGATCAATGCGCCAATCTCGCCAAACTGGTATCGGTACAGAGTTTGCCGAACTACGAAACTATCGCACTGGTGATGATTTGCGGTTTATTGATTGGAAAGCTACCGCCCGTCGGGTTGGTGCTTATGGTAATGCAACGCCACTGGTGAGGGTTCTAGAACCAGAACAGGAACAAACATTACTGATTTTACTTGATCGTGGACGGTTGATGACAGCAAAAGTGCAGGGTTTGCAGCGATTTGACTGGGGTTTGAATGCAACTTTATCCTTAGCATTGGCAGGTTTACATCGAGGCGATCGCGTGGGTGTTGGTGTATTTGACCGCCAGATACATACGTGGATTCCCTCAGAACGCGGTCAACATCATTTGAATCAGCTAATTGATCGCCTAACTCCAATTCAACCAGTTTTATTGGAATCTGATTATTTGGGTGCGGTGACAAATGTTGTGCAGCGACAAACTCGGAGGGCGCTTGTAGTAGTAATTACCGATTTAATTGACGTTACTGCCTCTACAGAACTTCTAGCCGCACTCTCCAAACTAGCACCCCGCTATCTCCCATTTTGCGTGACTCTGCGAGATCCGCAAGTTGATCGTCTTGCAAACACCTTCACAGATGATGTTCCAGGTGCTTATACCCGTGCAGTGGCACTAGATTTATTAATGCAGCGACAAGTAGCTTATGCCCAACTAAAACAAAAAGGTGTATTGGTACTAGATGCACCAGCAAATCAAATTGCCGATCAGTTAGTTGAGCGATATCTACAACTCAAAGCGCGAAATCAACTTTAGATTGTGGCTGAGTATACCCGTAGGGAACATACCATGCCTTTACAAGAAATCTATATGTATCAGGATTTTCATAAATTGGTATTGCGATATAATTTTGTACCGCATCTGAGTGGGAACCGCTATAAAATATGTTTTAATATTGATAATTTTGTATAAATTAGTGCTTAAACAAGCCTTGATTACTAAATATTAATGCTCAAAGCATTAAATAAGTATTTAATAGAGTTTAGAAGCTGTAAGTATTGATTTTGTGTTATTTCAAGGTTTTCTCAACTTAAACAAACCATTTGGCTGGACTTCCCACGACTGCGTAGCACGGGTGCGAAAATTATTGCGCCTCAAGCGTGTAGGACATGCGGGAACCTTAGATCCAGCAGCTACGGGAGTCTTACCGATCGCACTTGGTAAGGCTACAAGATTATTACAATATCTGCCAGAAAACAAAGCTTACAAGGCTACGATTCGCCTGGGTGTGCGTACCACAACGGATGATTTAGAAGGTGAAATCATTCATTCTCAAGCTTGTCGTAGATTGAGTTTGGCGCAGGTGAAAACTGCGCTGGCACAATTTGCAGGTAAGATTGAGCAAATACCACCAAGTTACAGTGCAATTCAAGTGGATGGTAAACGCCTCTATGACTTAGCACGTAAAGGTGAAATAGTGGAAGTTCCAGTGCGGACAGTGGAAATTTTTCACACAGAAGTTTTGGACTGGAGAGAAGGGGATTTTCCAGAATTGGATGTGGCGATCGCCTGTGGTTCTGGTACATATATTAGAGCGATCGCTCGTGACTTAGGTGCAATCTTAGAAACTGGTGGCACTCTTGCGGCTTTGATTCGCACCCAAAGTAGTGGCTTCGATTTAACAGATAGTCTCACTTTGACCGACTTAGAAACTAAACTCGAAGGTGAGACATTTCAACCTATTGTCCCTGATATCGCCTTACAACATTTGTCATCTGTGAGTTTACCAGCAACATCTGCTCAAAAATGGTGTCAAGGTCAGCGAGTTTCTCTCAATTATGATATTGCTGGGATAGTGCGAGTTTATGAAGAAGAGACTCGCTTTTTGGGTATTGGACAATTAGAAGATGAAGTCTTAGTTCCTCAAATGGTTTTTGAACCGATTTCTTAAAAGGTAAAACCATAAGTGTAAACTTCTTGCAGAAGTGGGGTAAAGGGCAATACAGTTCAGTTAAGCAATTTTTTCCTTCTCTTTCTTCTCTCTGCGTCCTCTGCGCCTTGGTGGTTCGTTAAAAAATTGGCTTGGACAACAGAGTTTTAGCATTAACTGAACCGTATTGGGGTAAAGGGGAAAGGGGAAAAAAATGGAATTTTCCCTTTCCCTTTAACCTTTCCCCAACATCTTGCAAAAATCCCCGTTAATAAACGTAATTGCGAATTGATTTAATAGCCCCCACCGATACTCACACCAAATAACTCGTATTAGGTACGATCACAAAGAAGGCATACTCATACCAAGCAGTCCAAATGAAACTGCGAATCCATCGCTGACGCTTTTCGGGACTCAATTCATATTCAAACGCCCCACGAGATACATCAATAGAAGATAGATGAGAGTTGCAACCACAACCGTGTTGATAAGTAAAACCGTATTTGGAAGCAATACTTTGTACCTTCATTTGAATAGCAAATACCTTACCTGCATGGAGTATGGCATCCCAAGAACGCTTATGTTCGATATCGCGCTGATCAAATCGCAAGGCGCGTTCTTCAAAAACATGATCGCGGTAAATTGGTGCTAGATGCACATGATAGAAACTTGCTGGTAGTTCATAACCAAACTCGTCGAACAAATCTATGCCAATACGGGCTACTTTTACTTCGTTAGCATACTCTGTCCCTTTTGATTCCAAATCACGAAGAATCTCTGCAAAGTTCGGATAACTGTGTTTGAGAAAGTCTTGCCCAAAAAATTCTAGGGTTTCCCATGCCAGTTGTGTAAATAGCTGGGAAAATGATGGTATTAAGTGGGCTAGTTGGGGGCGATCGCTAAATAAGTCAACATCACCATGTTCTAATTTGTATAAGAACAACTGTGCCATCTCAACATAGTTTTGGGGATGGGAAAGTCCGACACTCGTGCTTCCTCTAGCAATATCTTGCCACGTAGAAGGTAGTTGAGAAACATGAACCGCATTTTCTCCAGCAATGACTGCAACAGGAGGACATTCGAGAAGTTGCATCGACAATCTCCTTTAAGACTTCAATGTGTAATTTACCTTAAGCAATCACTGTATCTGTTTTCTCAACACAATTAAAAATGTTTGACAGACTGTCTTTTGACAGTGAGCGCAATTTTAAGAATAAAATTTGAGCTATCGGGCATTAGATGTTTGAAAAGTTCTTAGTGATGTATCAAATCTTTTTAGATCCCCCTAAATCCCGCTTATAAAGGGGGACTTTGATTCCGGTTCCCCCCTTTTTAAGGGGGGTTAGGGGGGATCAATATTTGGCTGTGATTTTAGCCACCTGAAATTTTCTTATATATTTTCTCACCTTTGACTATCTCCTCATAATACGGCTCATAAGGGGTAAACCTGATAGATTCTTGTCGTCCTAAACCTAAGATACCAAAGTTACAGAGGCTATTATAGAACAATTCGTGTACCCGCTTTTGAAGTACCTGATTAAAATATATGAGGACGTTACGACAAAGGATGACATTAAACTCATTAAAAGAACTATCAGTGGCTAAATTATGCTGGGCAAAAACAATATTTTCTCTTAGGGATGCTCGAAAAATAGCATGATCGTAAGCTGCTGTATAATATTCTGAGAAAGATTTCTTACCGCCAGCTTTTAGATAAAGCTGGGTATATTCCTGCATCAATTTTAAAGAGAAAATTCCACTTTTAGCATTTTGTAATACCTTCTCATTTGTATCAGTGGCATATATACGGCAACGATGGTAAAGTCCTTCTTCTTGCAATAAAATTGCCATTGAGTAAACTTCTTCACCAGTCGAGCATCCAGCATGCCAAATGCGAATAAATGGATAGGTTTGCAAAATAGGAATAACTTGATTTCTAAAATTATTATAAAAGCTGGGATCACGAAACATTGATGTTACATTCACCGTCAGAGCAAGCAAAAACCGTTCCAAATAAGCACGGTTATGAAGTAACCGCTCTTGCAATGCCGAAACATTTGTTAACCCCTCTAGTTGCATGAAGTTTTGAATGCGGCGCTTGAGTGAGGAAAGAGCATAATTGCGAAAGTCATAACCATAGTACTGATACACACCTTCCAAGAGCAGATGTATTTCTATATCCTCCAAGGTAGGCTTGGGCAAAGTCATAGTACGAATTAGCATATATCTTGAGCCAGTGATCTAAATGCCCTGGCAATACAACGAGTTAAACTACTTGGAATTAGATAAACAAATATTTCCCAAAACAGCTAATGGAGAAAAATGATTCAGATTCTAGACGGGAGGATTTTTATAACCCAAGTGAATTTTACGCCAAAAATAGCTTGCTATATCTATTAGATTTGATAACGGTGCTATTTATGGGTTTCAGTTTAACCTAGTAGCTGTTATTCCTAAAGCAGCGATCGCTATTATCGAAATCCCAGCTAGCAATCTGACTTGAGAGCGCAGATTTTTAACCTCTTGGTTCAGATTTTCTCTCTGTGGTACAGGATATGGTTGAAGTTCTGCAACTTGTTCAAGTTCTGCAACTTCAACAGGTATTTGGGTAACTTTAAAACTCACCTGTGTAAGTAGCCAATTAGTAATCAGTTGAGGACAGTTTTTCTTAAACCAATTGAAAGCCAAAGTTCTAAAAACTGGTTTGGACATTCGCGCGATTAATTTCATTACCCTATTTAAGGGCTTCAAACGAATCTTTTGGTTAATTAAATTGACTGAACCAACATCATAGAGACAATTCAAAATTAGTTTCACAGTGGCTTCTTCACTGTTAATCAAGTTTTGCAGTAAAAGTAGAACATCGTGCATACGCTCTGCTTCAATAGCTTTTTCTGCCGAACTTTCTGGAGAAGTTACTGAAGAACTTACGGTTCTATTTAAGGCGTTTTGTCTTACTATCGTCATATTAGTAACATAACAGTCATAATAATTTAGGTACACCTGTCTACCGGAGAAAGATTTTTTATCTAAAGAAAGAACCTAAAAGCTAAGATTTTTTCGTGAGACACATTGAGACACACGATTATATCGTGCTTGTAAAAAAGTTATAAGTCTAGTTTCCATGAAACTGTTATCTACTTCTGAGTAATTAAAGTAGAACCTGCTAGATTCAATGGGAGCATCCGTTTTAGAAAACATATCTTTATTTTTTATTTAGATGCTAACACGTCAATTTGTGCAACAACCCGTTCTAATTCGTCAATGATTATAGTGGTTCCTGTCTTCCTAAAAGCATCCACAAGCGCCCGATAATACCAAAGAGTTCCTTCTTTACGCCCCTGAAAACGTTCCCAAACTGATTCGCCCAAAATGCGATAGTCTTTGAGGATAGACTGGGCGTTGTAAAGTTTATCTGCTAATGACACAAGCAGAACTGATGGAGAAGCAGTAGGAATATGAGCAATGTATGCCTCTTTGCGTTCTCGCCAAGGGGGTTTTGGAGTTGTATCAGCATCAGTACAACCATCTACAATTGCTGTTACATTGTCACCAAAGCGGCGGCGAATTTCCTCGCGTGTTACAGCGCCACCTTGATCTTCGATCGCATCGTGTAATAGGGCTGCGATCGCTTCATCCTCATTTGCCCCATATTCTAAGGCAATACTTGTAACACCTAATAGATGGGCAATGTAAGGCACACCCGAACCTTTCCTAACTTGGTTGGCATGCAGTTGGGTGGCATAGGTGAGGGCTGTGGTAAAACGTTCTGATAGCATTGTATAAAATGATTTAGGAGTCAGGATAACTCCACAAAATAAAGGGTTTATGTCAATTTTATAACAAGCTGCTATAGGCGCAGAAGATATTACCTTTGAAAAAATTATTCTAAAAGCGATGCTTAAAGCTGGTTATGCTGATGCACTTTATACCAATTTGGTCTGACAATACACCAAAACAAAATTCGATTCTATAGCAATAGGCTACAAATTTTTTTATTAACGATTAGCAAAAGTTGATATTGGATTACGCCAAACTACGTAGGTTAAGGTTTTTATCGCTAACCCAAGCGCATTGTAATACAACTACTAAACTCTATATAAGATTAAATCTTTCTTTTGAGTGATATCTGGCGACAAGCTATTGTGCATTTACACATTAAATAAAGCTAGATACAAAAACAAAACTTTTAATTACTATAAATAATCTATTTCTACTTTTAGACAGACGGAAATTAAATTTACATTCCCTCGTCAGATAGATAAAAGTATGATGATAATTTCTTAAACTCTTTTAGAGAATATGCTATTTAAACTAGGAGTTAATTTAATAATGCCAGAAAGTCCTGGATTAGGAGAGCAGGCGCTAAATAAAGCGGCAGAAGTAGGATTATCTAGCCAGTTAGATGAAGTAGAAAATTTAGATGTAAATATCAAAACAGATCCCTTAAAACTGGTTCAGGGAGAAGTCGATGCAGTCACTATTGATGGTGAAGGCTTGGTAATGCAAAAAGACCTCCGTATGGAGGAATTGCAAATGCAAATGACTAGTGTGGCAATTAATCCCCTGAGTGTGGCTTTTGGCAAAATTGAACTCACTAAACCTACTGAAGCTCAGGCACAGGTTGTATTAACCGAAGCTGATATCAATCGTGCCTTTAACTCTGAATATGTGCGATCGCAACTGCAAAGCCAAAAAATACATATTAACGGGCAACTCAGAACTATTGATCCTCAACACGTAGACTTCCGACTACCTGGTAATGGGAAAATAGCACTAAATGCCAGCATGAAATTAGTAGAAACTGGTGAAAATCAGCAAGTTGCTTTTTCCGCAGTTCCCAAAATCAGCAGCAATGGAAAAACTGTTGCTCTGGAAAATGTGGAGTATGGCGAAAGTGAGGAGATATCGCCAGAGTTGACAAAAGCTTTAATAGATGAAACTAGCGAAATTCTGAATCTGAGTAACTTTGATTTAGAAGGAATGAGTTTGCAAGTTAAGCAACTAAAAGTAGAAGTAGGCAAATTAACCCTGCAAGCTGAAGCTTATGTTGAAAAAATTCCTTCAGCTTAAAAATAAATAGCACACCAATAAATTCAGGATTACTAATAATGGAAACTACAGACACAACGCAAACTAGTTCAACACCTTTCCCAAATATTCCACCGATTATTGAAAGTAACGATAGTGAGTATCGTGATACTGGCGTACCTAGCACAGTTGCGATCGCAGGACATCCCCTACATCCCCTGACTGTAATCTTTCCTATCGCCTTTTTAGCCGCCGCCTTGGGAAGCGATGTCGGATACTGGTTAACTCGTGATTTCTTTTGGGCTAGGGCTTCATTCTGGTTAATCGGACTCGGATTAGGTTTAGGCTTAATCGCAGCAGCAACTGGTCTGAGCGACTTTTTGAAAATTGAACGAGTTCGCAAGCGCACCGCAGGTTGGGTACATTTGATACTTAACGTTTCTATCCTGGTTTTATCACTTGTTAACTTTCTCCTGCGTTTGGGCGACATTGAGTCCCGAATAGTACCTTGGGGACTGTTAATTTCGCTCGTTGTTGGGACACTGACTAGTGTTTCTGGCTGGTTTGGTGCTGAACTCTCTTATCGCCATAAAATTGGTGTAGTGGGTGCTGGTAGCAGAAGATATCCATAACCAAATAATTCGTAATTAAGCAAGAATTCAGGAGCGGATCTGCGCTATCCACTAGTCGCACAGAATTGAATTCTAGATTCTGGCTCCTAACTCCTGAATTCTTTATTGTTAACATTCAATATTACGAATTATTGAGAAACAGGTATGTAGAGGCTAAAATTTTGTTTAGTCTCTAAAGTTTCAGAAAATGCGTCAAAACCCTAACCAGACAATATTTATTATTCTTTCTGCGCTCATCGTTATACCGATGGGCTTTTTGTTTAAGTATTACAATGGGCCTGCCCATCACTGGTTTAATGACTACGGAGCCGCTGTATTTTATGAAATATTTTGGTGTCTGTTCGCATTTTGGTTTTTCAGAAGTCGGGCGGCTGTAGTTCAAATTCCTATATGGGTTTTTGTTATCACTTGTATACTAGAATTTTTGCAACTTTGGCATCCGCCACTATTAGAGCAAATTCGTGCCACCTTAATAGGTAAATTGTTACTTGGTACTACTTTTGTTTGGTGGGATTTTCCTCATTATATATTGGGTTGTGTTTTAGGCTGGTTGTGGCTACGACAATTACAAAGAATAGGTTATGCACAAAAAAGTTAAAGTTAAACCTAATTCAAAACAGCAAAAAATTGACGAACAATCTGATGGCAGCTTAATTGTGTATTTAAAATCGCCGCCAGTTGATGGTAAGGCTAATGAAGAGTTAATTAAACTACTAGCAGAGAAATTTGATGTGCCCAAATCTCATATTAGAATTAAATCAGGTTTGTCTTCTCGTCAAAAGCTAATAGAAGTTAACATAGATACTTAGTTGCTGCTTAATAGCACCTTTTTGACAGAGGCTGTATGCCACCCAGTACATCTTCTACTAAAGCCAAAAAAACAGAGAGAGAAACTCATAAAACCAAATTTTATGCTTGTGTAATATTTATATAACTTGGTTGAGATTTGACTCTTTCTATCCAAGCTTGAATAGCAGGAAATTGTGTCAAATCGAACCCACCTTCATCAGCTACATGAGTATAAGCGAACAAGGCGATATCAGCAATCGTGTAACGCTCTCCCACAAAAAAAGTGTGAGACATTAAATGTTTTTCCATCAAGTTAAGTGCTGCATAACCATGTTCACGTTTTTCCTTGATAGTTTCACTATATTCTTCAGTTTTACCTAAAATAGAAATCAAAAATCTTGATGTGGCAATAAAAGGCTCATGACTATATTGTTCAAAACATAACCATTGCAGCACCTGCGCTCGTAAAAAGCGATCATAAGGGAAAAACTCTGTACCTTCGCTCAGATAAACCAATATGGCATTTGATTCTGCCAAATATTTTCCTGGCTCGATTTCCAAAACAGGTATTTTACCGTTGGGATTTTTACTTAAAAATTCTGGTGTTCTAGTCTCGCCTTTCAAGATGTTAAGCTCTATTCTTTCAAAAGGCATACCTAGTTGTGTTAATAAAAGACGTATCTTATAACCATTACCAGAAGGTAAAAAATCGTACAAATGTAGTAGTTCCATGTTAAAATACAGTTAGGAATATGTTGATAAGTGAAGGTTCAAAATACAATATTCTACCAAAAAAAATTCCCAAAACCGGATATTTTTTATATATTTAGCATCTAACGGACTACAGGAAATTATCTGAGAAAATAAAAAAATATTTTTTTATTTCTAGATTGAGATATTTTATTTAGTCAATGGTCGAGAATAAAAGTATGTGTGGAAGATTTACTTTAAACCAGTCGGTAGAAGCATTATCTCAAGTTTTCCATGTCGAATCGGTTCCAGATTTAGCCGCCCAATATAACATTGCACCTACCCAAATGGTGGTAACAGTGTTACAAAATCCCGAAAATAAAAAGCGTGAATTAAAGCAGTTGCATTGGGGCTTAATTCCGTCATGGGCAAAAGATGCAGGGATGGGGGCAAAACTGATTAACGCTAGGGCAGAAACTGTTTCTGAAAAACCCTCTTTTCGTTCGGCTTTTAAGCATCGGCGCTGTTTAGTAGTAGCTGATGGCTTTTATGAGTGGCAACGGCAACAAGGCAAAAAGCAACCGTTTTATTTTCGCCTTCAAGATGAGCAACCCTTCGGCTTTGCAGGATTATGGGAGAAATGGCGATCGCCTAGTAACGAAGAAATAATCTCTTGTACAATTTTGACAACGGCAGCTAACGAATTACTCCAACCTATCCACGAGCGGATGCCAGTGATTCTGGAGCCACAAGATTACGATTTATGGCTAGATTCTCAAGTGGAAACGCCCCAAACCTTACAGCAGCTATTGCGTCCTTATCCAGCATCAGCAATGACTGCTTATCCAGTTAGTACTCTGGTAAATAATTCTCGGCATAATAGTTTGGAATGTATCATACCCCTCAGTGAGAAGAATGCCCCCGTAAATCAGTTAAATTAGCTATTGAGTGAATTAGATGTGGGGATGAGGGAGCAAGGGAAGCAGAGGGAGCAGGGGAAGAAAAACTATTAATTATTGTCCACCAGTTCCCAATCCCCAGTCCCTAATCCCCAATCCCCATTACCCCTTATCCCCAGAGGGGGCCCCACCTTCCCCAGTCCCCAATCCCCAATCCCCAGAGACAACTATGCCAAGAACGCAAAAAAACGATAATTTTATTGACAAGTCCTTTACAGTAATGGCGGATATTATCTTAAAGATCCTGCCAACCAACAAAAAAGCTAAAGAAGCGTTTGTTTATTATCGAGATGGTATGTCAGCCCAAGCAGATGGGGAATATGCTGAAGCATTGGAATACTATGAAGAAGCGCTAACTTTAGAGGAAGATACCAATGATCGCGGCTATATCCTCTACAATATGGGACTAATCTATGCCAGCAACGGCGACCACGATAAGGCTTTAGAACTATATCATCAGGCAGTTGAGTTAAATCCACGCTTACCCCAAGCCTTGAACAACATCGCCGTGATTTACCACTACCAAGGCGAAAAGGAAAAAGAAGCTGGAGATAACGAGGCTGGTGAAGCACTTTTTGACCAAGCAGCAGACTATTGGATTCGAGCTATTCGCATGGCTCCCAATAACTACATCGAAGCCCAAAACTGGCTGAAAACTACCGGGCGATCGCAAATTGACGTATTCTTCTAAAAGTGAAGAGTTAGGAATTGTGATTTATCACTCCTAACTCCTAACTTCTGTACAGACGCGATTAATCGCGTTTCTCGTAACTCCTAACTAAAAAAAGATGATTGACCAAGAACAAGTTCATAAAGTAGCTAATCTTGCTCGTTTAGAATTGACTCCAGAAGAAGAAAAACAATTCACTACCCAGTTGGGAAGTATTCTGGACTATATCGAACAGCTGAATGAACTTGATGTCAGTAATGTACCCCCAACAACACGGCCAATTGATGTCAGCAATATCACACGAGAGGATGAATTGCAACCCTATCCTGACCGACAAAGCATTCTCAACAGTGCGCCTGAACAGGAAGGTGAATTTTTCAAAGTACCAAAAATCCTTAATGCTGAATAGTTAAAAGCTATTTACTAAGAATATCTGCGCCGAGGATAGCCAATGGCTACCCTGCGCGAACAGAGATAGGGAAGATAATTATTACTTCGGAATCCCCAAAGAAGCAACCGACGTTTGGGATGCAATGAGTGTAAGAATCATAACTAATTAGCTGGACATAACTATGAAATTATGTATTTAGTAATATATAATTATTCTCAAGAGTTAAGGGTGCTTATCAAGTATTAAACTACTTGCTGGTACTGCCAAAGTATTTTGTATGTCTACATCTGCAATCACTATTACCGTTAAGTTGTTCGCTGCTTATCAAGAAGCCTTTAGGGTTTCAGAACTGGTGCTGGAATTTCCCAATAGTATGCCAGTCAAAGCAGTATGCGATCGCCTCATAGCTGAACATCCTGAACTCTCTCAATGGCGTGATCTCACCCGTTTTGGGATTAATCTGATATTTGTCGAACCAGATACCCCACTACAAGATGGGGATGAAGTCGTGCTGATTCCACCAGTCAGCGGCGGCTAGGAGAACAGTTAGGAGTTATATCATGTTCGACTTAATACTTATGTCATTGCGAGCGTAGCGCGGCAATCCCAAACCTTTGCGATTGCTTCATTCCACTTCGTTGCATTCGCAATGACATATTATAAGTGATTTGCCGAACATGATATTAGAGATTAAACTTCTAACCCCTAAGAGTGGACAACTGGGTGAAGGGCTTCTGCTTTGCAGTACGCAGACTAATTATACGTATGTATCTTTATAAAAAATTGGTATTAGCAGTTAGCTTTATTAAGTTATCTAACTCTTGCTGCATCTGACTAACAACTAATTCATAACATTCATTGACATAGTAGCGATCGCTGGCTGCCTCTCGACCGTAGCGTTCGAATATAATTGGTGGACAAACCCGTGTGTATATAGGCACTGGTAAGGGAATGTTGGGTAACGGCCCAATTGCTAATCCCCAAGGCAGTCCCAGATAGATTGGAAAAACTTCTGGATCAATCCCCAACAGCCAAGGCATCCCCCACTCGTGGAGTTGATGCACGATTTTGTAGCAGTCAGTGAGTACAATCAGCGTATCGTGAGCGCCCCAGGAAATCACAGGCACAATCGGCACATTTTCTCGTAACGCTAGCTTGATAAATCCTTGCCGTCCCGCAAGGTATATTTTATTACGTAAATAATTTGGTCGAAAGACATCTTCGGCTCCACCGGGATAAACTAGTACACTCGCTCCAGAGCGCAAGGCAGTATAAGCCATTTTTGGATGAGCGATGATTGCTCCAGCCTTGGCGGCCAATTGTGCTAGTGGCTGGCTAACCTGCCAAGCTTTGGGATGCATCAAACCATAAATGGGTTTCTCTACACCAAATTGTCGGAACCAGTCGTACATCATCATTGCCATATCAGGCGCTGCGAGTCCCCCATTATGCGAACCAACAAATAGGACTTTTTGTTGCGGTGGAATATTATCCCAGCCACTAGTTTTAACTTGGAAATAGTATTGATACAAAAAGCTAAATAGGGGCATTAGAGATTCTATGAACTTTGGATCTCGCTCATCCAAAGACCAACCGATTTTTTTGTTTAAGAAATGTTGCTTTTTTGACATCAATGTATTCTAACAGGATTGATAAAGTTCAAACAATCCTTTGTTATGGCAATCCGATTTGATTTCTGAACTTATTTGTGTAGGCGGGGAGTAGAGAGTAGGGAATCAGCCTTTTCAAGTTGTACGGTGTTCTTTCACACAATCAAATAGACATTTCCAGAAATTAAATATGCGTTATCTAGAACCCTTGTAAAGTAATAGTAGTTTTACGTCTCCACATTTTTTTCACTTATATTTGTTGTATTGCCACATTGCAGCGATTAATTTGGTGATATCTATGGAGTAGTTGCTGGTTTTGAACGCTGCTGCTGGTAAAAACCGACAACTTTTTGAAGATATGTAGCAGTAAATCCGCTGTCGCAGCCTGTATAGCTGCCAGTCATCCACCAACAACCAACACCACGCACAGCGGCGGTTTCATTATTACTGGTGGCGAGAAATTGCTTGTTTAACTCACGGCGCGTGATGCACGATACAACTTGGCGTGCAGTTGCAGGACTATTTTCAAACTGCGTTGGTGTTAGTTCTTTTTTGAGACAATGTTTCGACCAGCCTTTTAAGGTTTCTGGTTTAACTTGCCATTCACTATAAAGTCCATCATTTGCGATGCCGGTCTGCGGTGCAGCTAGTCGTAGCGCCTCTACCATTGCCGCGACTTGAGCATCAGAAACCTGTTGTTGTGCTTGAGCTAGCAATGATGACAGTCCGAAGCTGACAATTACTCCGCTAAGTAGTAATGCTATGGGGTTTCTGCTCATAATTCTGGGCTTATTTTTGAATACCAATATGTAGGATACTACGTTTTTACACTTAGCATAAGGGAGATGAGAGAGCAGGGGAGGCAGGGGGAGCAGGGGGAGCAGGGGGAAAATTCCTCTCTTACCTTTCCTTTTAGGCAGTCCCCAGTCCCCAATTCCCAATCGAATTGTTATGCTGGGTTCCAAGTGCCGTGAAAGCTGTGGGGAATGACGCTAGGTAATCCTAATTTGCAAACGGGTTCTGCATCCAGGCGATCGCTATCAAATACCCAAAGTTCGCTAGTATGAGAATTACCATCGTATACAACGGTTAACACCCAGCCTTGCTGAGAGTTGTGGACATCTTGCGCGTGAATGGGTTCTGAACCATAGCGGTTTTCTCCTAAGTCTGCTTCGGTGAGGGTTTCGGTTTTGTAGTCGAAGCGAGCGATCGCACCAAATGGTTCTTTGTCTAGATCCCCTCTTTGCGGCATTAATGAGATGTAAGTATAGCGCCAAGGTTGCCCAACTTGCGATCGCTGCACTACGGGAAATTCACACTTGCGGTTGACAAATTCCTGCATTGCTGTGACTTTACCAGTTTGAGGATTGAGGCGCACTTGCCACAATGTTCCTCTAGAAACTGTGTGCGTCTCACCACTTGCAAATTCTCTCAGATACTCATTAGTTTGGTGAAAATCTGCATATCGCACCACATCCAGAATCACAGAACCTTCTTCATCTTCATAGCCATTACCAAAATGCCAATTAAACCAAGGATCGGTTTCACCACGACTAACTAAAGATAAGTTTTCCCGGTCAAAGATTAACACCTGGGTTCCTAGCTGAGGTTCCCACAACAGAGATTCACTAAAAGTAGTTACACCAAGCAGAACTGACAGTGTTTTCATCCGTATCGGTGGCATGAAAAACACCAAATATCTTTGAGTTAAAACAAAATCATGCATTATAGAATAGCGATTTAGCTTAAAAGCAGTTTTTTGGATAATTTTGCCTGTGGCATCGCTTTTGTAGAGATTCAACTTTACAGAACTTCCGATACTGATTCCAAAGTTAAAAATCTCGCCTGTTTTTGAATCACGCTTGTAATGAGCAGAATAAGGTAATCCGTTATCCAAAGCACCTAAATCATCCAATCCCTTCGTTTCTAAAGTTTGCAAATCAAGGGCATAAGGATTAGTTGCTTCCCATAAAGCCAACAGTTTATCAGGTAAAGCCAAGACAGAGGTATTCGCTGCATTCTTGATCTGTTGACCCCAGCGCTTCCAGATTGGCCCTGCCGGATGCGTCCCATAGGCACCATAAAGAAACTTATCCGCTTGAGTTTCAGCTTGATATTCTGCTGTTTGCACATAGCGATAAACTCCGGTAACTCCTGCATCTGTGAAATGGACACCAAGAATTGCCCCATCTCCATCAAACCAGTGTCCCACGCGTTGGCGTAGCCCGTCGCAGACATCGCCACCACGTTCGAGCCGTGCGGGGCCATTGCGGTAAAGTGTGCCACGCAAGCCATCTGGAACTTTGCCAGAAATAATTGACAGTTGGGTAAGGGGAAATTCTTTTGCTGGTTCTGCGATCCCACTCGCCCAAGACTTATTTGTTGACTTTTCGGTAATAGTCTGCATATTAGAATTCCTTGAAATATTGGTAATTGCATTCTTACATTTTGGCAATTTTTTAAAGACGCAAAAAATGAAGGGGCGCGTAGGTTTGCGCCCCTACGTACCCTGCGGGACGCTCTGCGTTCGCGCGGTTGGGTTAACAAAGTTATCTGTTGAGGCGAGCAGTTCTTGAGCAGGGGGAGAGAAAAATAAATAACTCTCTTTCCTCCCCTGCCTCCCCTGCACCCCCTGCACCCCCTGCCTCCCCTGCCTCCCCTGCTTATCCGAACCGTATTGCCCCGCCCCCTGCCCCCTATTCCTCCTTTCTACTCTGGTAAAAAATGCCGAAACTATTAAGATTAGAAGCATCTGCCTACTAAATACTTACTAATCTTTCCCAGCCATGCCTCTGTCACGCATAGTAACGCTGATTGTTGGTCTGATCGTCATTTTGGGGCTAGCCCTATGGCTGATTGATTCCCTATCACGCCTCTATTGGCAATTATCCTATTCGCCGTTGCTAGGCAATTTGTTGCTGTTATTGCTGATTTTCCTCATTGCAGCCTTGGTTGCAGCTTTTGTCTATTATGTATTGGTGATTCAATCTGGGGAAAAGCGATCGCGCCGCAACCCGAAGCGAGTGACTGCGGCACAAATTCCGGCTGCTAAATCTGACGCTGCTTCTACAACTCTCCAGGCTGTGCGACAACAGGTAGGGCAAATTCAAGATGAAGTAGCACGCCAAGCTTTATTAAGTCGATCGCGGGAGATTGAAGCAAACTTAGCACGGGGTGAAATTCAAGTAGTGGTATTTGGTACGGGGAGTGCTGGTAAAACTTCCCTGGTAAATGCGATTATGGGACGCATGGTCGGTCAAGTGGATGCACCAATGGGTACAACCCAGGTTGGGGAAACTTATTGTCTGCGGTTGAAGGGATTAGAACGCAAGATTTTAATTACAGATACGCCGGGGATTTTAGAAGCAGGGGTGGCGGGAACGGAACGAGAACAAATGGCGCGAGAACTGGCGACGGAAGCAGATTTACTGTTGTTTGTGGTAGATAATGATTTACGGCGTTCAGAATATGAGCCGCTACGGGGGTTGGCAGAAATTGGTAAGCGATCGCTTTTGGTGCTTAACAAGACTGATTTATATACAGATGAAGATAAAGAATCCATCCTCGCTAGATTACGCCAACGAGTACGGGGATTTATTGCTACTAATGATGTAGTAGCGATCGCTGCTAATCCTCAACCTGCACAATTAGAAACTGGCGAAACCTTCCAGCCAGAACCAGATATTGTTCCCTTGCTGCGGCGCACAGCTGCTGTTTTACGCGCCGAAGGTGAAGATTTGGTGGCAGATAATATTCTTTTGCAATCTCTGCGATTGGGAGACGAAGCACGAAAACTCATCGATGGGCAGCGTCGCCGTCAAGCTGACAAAATTGTAGAACGGTTTCAGTGGATTGGTGCTGGTGTGGTGTCAGTTACGCCTATACCAGTTGTAGATTTATTGGCAACAGCCGCCGTCAACGCTCAAATGGTTGTGGAAATTGGCAGAGTCTACGGCTGTGAATTGAATATGGAACGGGGAAGAGAGTTAGCCCTTTCTTTAGCGAAAACTATCGCTAGTTTGGGCATTGTTAAGGGAGCAATTCAATTATTATCTACAGCTTTGCAGCTTAATGTTGCCACCTTTATTGTTGGTAAGGCGATTCAAGGCGTAACAGCAGCTTATTTAACGCGAATTGCTGGTAAGAGTTTTATTGAATATTTTCGTCACGATCAAGATTGGGGTGATGGTGGAATGACGGAAGTTGTACAGCGACAGTTTCAAATTAACCGCAGAGATGAGTTTATTAAAGCTTTTATTCAAGAAGCGATCGCCCGAGTAGTCAAGCCGTTACAAGATAAATCTGAAGCGATCGAGGAACAAGAATAAATTTTGTTGAAGAAGAATTCAGAAGTCAGAATCAAGACGCTCCTGCGTCGCTAACGCTGCGCTATCAGTCGGGGATTCAGACCCGCGACTGAATTTTTGCACCACCAAATTGAAAATTTGGTGGTGCAACAACGCCGATTATTCATCCGCCAGTCGTACAGAAAACATTGCTGAATTCTGACTCCTGACTCCTGAATTCTGTTTGATAAATTAAAATACTACTTTTTTAAGTAAAATTACTGAAATAAATCGAGTTTACATTCAAGTAGTTAAGTTCAGTAAATCTATTTTTCAAGCATTCCGGAAACAGGAGGGAATGTCAGAAAAACTAAATAAAAGGACTTACTGAGTAACCAGGTCATGACCAACCACATAATCGGTAAATTACTACAAGGGCGTTACAAAATTGTCCAAAGCCTCAGTGCAGGGCTATTTGGTCAAACATACATTGCTGTAGACGTAGATTATCCAAAGAATCCCAAATGCGTTGTTAAACAGATTAAAGTTAGCAGTTCCGAATGCAGCGACTTGGATATATTGAGGTTACTGTTTCAGACTGAAACCCAAACCCTTAAGCTTTTGGGAAGCCATCAGCAAATTCCTGAGTTCATCGCCTGCTTTGAAGAAAACGAGCGATTTTACTTAGTGCAAGAGTGTATTGAAGGACATGCGCTAACTGCGGAATTGCCTATTGATCAACAATGGGGCTGTCTATGGAGTGAAAGGGAAGTTGTAGAATTTCTGATAGATGTCTTAGGTATTTTAGAATTTGTTCACTCTCAAGGTGTGATCCATTGCGATATTAAACCGGAAAACTTGATTAGACGTACTAGCGATGCCTACGGCAACGCTGAAGCCCTACACAAGTTAGTTTTGATTGATTTTGGCTCAATTCAGTCTATCGATTTTGGGATATGTGCGGAATTGCCCATTTATCGAATCCCCGTCACTTCATTGGGTTACATACCACCAGAACAATTTATTGGTCAAACACAGCCCAACAGTGATATTTATGCTTTGGGTATGATTGCTATCCAGGCTTTAACTGGGTTAGAACCACTACAATTAAAAACTGATCCTCATACTAAAGAAATTTTTTGGCGTTTTGAAAACACGCCAGTTAATGATTATCTAGCTGCTGTTCTCAGCCAAATGATCCGCTACAATTACCAAGACCGCTTTCAGTCTGTGGGTGAAGTACTGCGAGTACTCAAACAAATGGTATGGGAAACTCAGCCATCACAAATATTAGAAGCAGATTTTCAATTTCCCTTAGAAGTAGCGAAAAATCCTACATCTGGAAATTCATCTTCGTTATTAACAGGAATGAAAGTAGGACTAGCAGCTAATTCTTTAGTGATGGGCTTTGGTGTATATTCTTTAGTTAATACTGCACCTGCATACTCAGAAACAGATACTTTATATAAAGCAACAAAAGAATATCAAGCAGGGGATTTAGAAGAAGCGATCGCAATCGTTAAATCAATTCCTTCCCACAGTAATGTTTATCCAGAAGCGCAAGCCAAAATTGAAGAATGGCAAGAGCAATGGCAAGTAGCTGCACAGCAATACCAAATAGCTGAAACAGCTTTTGCTAATAGCAAATGGTCATATGTTCTTGATGCTGCCACTAAAGTTCCAAAGATTTCATATTGGCAATCTAAAACAAATAAACTAGTTCAGCAAGCATCCGTTAACATTGAAGCACAAACGCAATATTTATTAGCAAAAGCTTACGAAAGTGCCGACATCAGAGATTTTTCTACTGCATTAAAATATCTGCGTCAAATCCCTAAAGAAAGTCATGCTGGTGCTTTAGTTCAAGATAAGTTAGCTGAGTACAATCGAAAGCGGCAGATCAGAGCAGCTTATTTTTTACAGAAAGCCTATAAGAAAGCATCTATTGGCGATTTTAATCGAGCTGTAAAATTTCTGCGAAACATTCCCAGCGATACTTTAGTTTATGCTCAAGCTCAAGTCAAATTGAATGAGTATACTCAAAAACAACGCTTACTGTCTGACAATCAAAAGGTAGCTTCTGCAAAAAGAACAAATTCATTCGTCCCTAAAAACTCAGCTACTAAAATTGAATATCTTCAGGGAGTAAATTCCCTACAAGAGGTTAATATTCGATAGTTACAGCAATTTTTAGATGAAGGACTTGTTACATATAATAGTTTTGAAATGTAAGTAGGGGCACAGTATCATATTGTGCCTCTATAAGTGTAATCTATTTATTAGTTGGGGTTTAAATAGCCTAATTCAATAGCTGGGGAATGAGCATTATATTTAAACCGATGTCCAAGAATGAGTAATGTACTTTCTAACCCTTGATGCAAGTTAGCTAGTTTTTTATCAGTTTCTCTATGTCGTGAAAAGTTGTTTAAATATGACACAATTTCTGTAACGCAATCTGTACCAGCTTGCATAGATTGAATAATTACTGTGCGATTCTCCCAGCGATCGTCAACTATTAGCATGGTGTAGGGGCTACCCTGAAAGCCAATGATTTGTTTCTCTAATGCTGCGATCGCAGATTGTACCTAGTCAATCGCTTCGGGAATCTCCAACTCAAACTGGAAGCTACTCCCTTGACCGATCTGACTCTTAACCTGGATATTTCCCATCCTCTGGGCGATCGCATTTAAATTGCGATCGCCAACAACAGGCTGGGTGCAGGTTTTTCTACGGTTGACATTAACGCCGAGTTAGGATGCACGATTACTTTTCCTTGGGAATTGAGGGCAAAAGCGTAGCTATTCGTGCCGTAGTGCAGAGAGTTCACAACCTTTGCAATGCAATCGACTCTCACATTGCCGTGGAAAGTCCCTATCGGTGAACTACCGCAGTTAGATACTGACCTACCCGCCACGGTGTAGCATAGATAACACCTGTTACTAATAGCGATCGCTATCACCAATCCCAAAAAAATTAAATAATCTTTTATCGATCGCAGGCAGATAACAGTCTCTCTTGTTACTTCTACCTCCTATCGTTAAACAGTATTATTTTACTTATTAAAATTTTTGTTGAAAATTGCAAGCTAAAATAACGAAAAATTATCAGCAATGCTAATTAAAGCATACTGAGTTACTTTGGAATCAAATTTATCCCCAGATACTTCACCCATAAACATAGATTATGGATTCTGTTCAGATTGAAACAACTGCGCCACTGATTCTGGAATTTCCCCAGATTGCCTCACCTCCACCACCAATCTCTCCAAACTCTCGAATTCCCAAGGATACTATTCGCACTAGTTTAAAAGCTTCCACTGCGGATTCTGTCTTAGCAGCAGTTTATTCCCTTGGAACTGGCGGAATTTTACTCTGCAATTTCTTGGTGGAATTGGGCGCTAGTCCAGTGGTATTTGGGATGCTATCGTCTATCCCCATGTTGGTCAATCTTATTCAGCCGTTAGGTGCTTACTTGTCTGAACGCTGCACCAGCCGCTTTCAATATTCGCTTCGGACACACGGAATTGGTCGGCTGCTTTGGCTGATTTTAGTAATTGGTATTGCCAGCGTTAGTTGGGGAGTAATTAATACTCATCAGTTAGTGATATTGACACTCTTGATTGTTTTATTCAGCAATCTTTTGGGAGGACTAGGAAGCGCATCGTGGCTAAGTTGGGTAGCAATGATCGTTCCCCGGCGATTACGAGGCAGGTATTTTGGAACACGCAATAGTGCCGCTAGTCTAACTAATTTGGTTTGCGTACCAATGGCCGGTCTAGTTGTATCACATTGGTATGGGGGATCTCTACAAGGTTATGGGGTAGTTTTACTGGTAGGCATTGTATTTGGGATTGTGGGATTGGGGTGTCAGTATTTCCAGGTGGATATGAATCCGCAATTGCAAAATACTTATTATGGCAAGTCATCTGCAACAAGCGAGATTCAATCAGAGGTTGCAAAAGATAAAGCTTCTGAAGTAGTTCAATCAATTCATCCGCCACAAGACCAGGTAACTAACAGCATTTGGAAAAACTCTAACTTTTTAATATTTCTGCTGTATTTCAGTTTTTGGGCGCTTGCTGTTAACCTCAGCGCTCCTTTTTTTAACCTCTATATGCTGGACACTCTGGATTTGGATGTGAGCTATGTGACTATCTACAACAGCCTTCAGGCGGGGGCAAATTTGCTGATGCTTATTCTGTGGGGAAAATTAGCAGATAAGATAGGCAATCGTCCCATCCTCATCTGTATTGGGATTTTGGTTGCAGTCACACCACTCCTGTGGCTGGGGATTAGTGTTAATCGCCTTGGCATCTGGTTATGGTTGCCACTGTTACACATCTTGCTCGGAGGTACTTGGGCGGCGATTGATTTGTGCAGCAACAATATACAATTAAGCATTGCACCAATTAAAAATCAGTCTATCTATTTTGCGATCGCAGCTGCCGTTGCTGGAGGGAGTGGTGCTTTAGGCACAATTATAGGCAGCTTCATCGTGCAATTTTCTCAATTCGGAGGCTTGCTAGGCTTATTTGCTCTATCTGGTCTATTGCGACTAGCAGCCATTGTTCCACTCATGTTTCTTCAAGAGCCGAGCAGAGGATGAGAGAGATAAGGAGGATAACGGTATTATTCTCCCTTGTCTTCCCCTGCTCCCCCTGCTCCCTCTGCTTTATTCTGCGGCGGTAGAAGTTAAAGACATTGTTTCCCACAAGACCATGTGAGGTGTTGTTAGTACAGGCTGGTGTAGGGCAATCAGCTGGGCTAGGGTATTCTTTAATTGAGTACGAGGTATGATATCATCAACAAAACCGTGCTGGAGCAAATCTTCAGCAGTTTGAAAATTTTCGGGTAGTTTTTCCCGTAGGGTTTGCTCAATCACTCGCCGACCTGCAAAACCAATGGTTGCCTTGGGTTCTGCTAAGATGATATCGCCCAACATTGCAAAACTAGCGGTAACGCCGCCCGTTGTGGGATTGGTCAAAACGGGAATATATAATAGTCGCGCGTCTTTATGGCGCTGTAGGGCTGCGGAGATTTTCGCCATTTGCATCAAAGAAAGCATTCCTTCTTGCATCCTAGCGCCACCAGAGGTACAGACGATAACTACAGGATATCGCCGTTGAGTGGCTTGCTCAATCATGCGGGTGAGTTTTTCCCCCACGACCGAACCCATGCTACCACCCATAAAACGGAAGTCCATAACCCCAAGGGCAATGGGCAAACCATTGATTTGGCCTAAACCAGTTTTAACCGCGTCTATTAAGCCAATTGTCTCTTGCATTTCCCGCAAGCGATCGCTGTAGAGTTTGCGATCGCGAAATTCTAGGGGATCGCTTGGACGCAAATGCTCGTCTAGCGGTTTCCAAGTATTGTTATCTATCAATTGACGGATGCGCTCATCGCTATCGACCCGATTGTGATGACCACATTCGGCACAAACCATCTGATTGGCTTTCAGGTCTTTTGTATATGTCAACACACTGCACTTGGAGCATTTATGCCATAGCCCATCAGCAATTTCACGTTCTTGGCGTTCGAGGCTGGTAGATCCTGATTTCCGTCGATTGGCAAACCAATCAAATAGAGACTTTAAACCACGCGATTCTTCGTTGTTAGCCATTTTTTATTTTATTTTAAGTGGGTATGAGGTCGAAAACATGTCAATCCGTATTGGGTTGTTTTTAGCCATTAATCATTTGTCTTTACTAACGATCCCTTTGGGTGACGCTTGTCCGTGTAGCGCCTCCGATAGAAAAAGACTCGTTAACGCTAGTTAGTTATAGGGGAAACCCCTTGGCGCTAGCCTCTCCCTTTGGGATAAGACCGTACTAGGTCATTAATGACTACATCGTCAAACTAAGTTTTTAAGCTATTCAGACCTTAATTTTCATCTTTGGTTGCCAGCTTAACGAAAATACTTATACCAATACAAGTCTCTTGCTCTTTTTTTCAGCAGACTTAATTATATAGACGTACTGACAAAGCCATGAGAATACCAACCTCCAAATAAGATGCTTTCCCCCTCCTACCCCAATCAATTTTTGTATTGCTGGGTTCTGAACAATCAGCATCTGTTGCATTAGTTGCGCTTGCCAACGGTTAATCGTCGTTAAGAGGGTAATACAAGTCACAAGCTGAATATTAGCAAAATGTGAAGGGCAGATGGGGTAATGTTGGTTACAGTCACGAATTATAAATATTTTTTATGTAAGGGGATTGGGCATGGGTTATTCTCCTTGTCCCTTTGCCCCTTATTTTCCACTGTAATTCAAGATGCTGGAAAAAATAACCGCAAATAGTTAGATAAAATGGCTTCCCCACTAAATAGGGTAACAACAGATCCTAAAGCCAGGAAAGGGCCAAAAGGCATCTTTTGTCCTAATGTTTCTCGTGATGCTGCTTGCCTTACAGCTTCTCTACGAGTATGCACAATAACGCCACTACCAATTAACGCTCCCAGCGCACAAGCGATAAAAGTAGCTAAGAGCAAATATTTCCAGCCTAACCAAGCTCCCATCATGGCTGCTAACTTCGCATCACCTGCACCCATTGCAGCTTTACCAAAGGCAATTGAACCTAATAGGGCGATCGCATCAAACAGCCATAAGCCTAATACTGCGCTGGCGATCGCCGTCATCAGGTGATTTACCAATGCCACGGAACTAGCCTCTGGTAAAAAACCAACTACCATTTGAAACAAAATCCCCACCACTAAACCCGACTGAGTAAGTGGATTGGGTAAAGTCATTGTATCTAGGTCGATAAGCGATAGCGCCAATAACCAACTACAAAAAGCCCAATAGCCTATTGTTAAAGTCGAAACTTGAAATACCAAAAAAACCAGTAAAAAAATTATGCCCGTTACCCCTTCTACCACAGGATAACGGACAGAAATTTTGCTTTTGCAATATCGACACCGCCCTTTTAAGGCAATCCAGCCGAACACTGGTACATTGTCGTAAGCTTTTAGCTGGTTTAAGCATTTCGGACAACGAGAAGGCGGCCAAAGAATTGACAACCTAGCAGGTAGCCGATAAACAATAACGTTGATAAAACTGCCAACAGATGCACCCAAAGCAAAGACCATTACACTCGCCGGAACGGCGAACAAAATGTCCATACAGTAATTTGTCCTTTGTCATTTGTCCTGTGTCATTTGTCGTTTATCTTTTGTCCTTTGTCGAGAACTAATGACCAATGACTAATGACTAATGACCAATGACTAATACATGTGCGATTCAATTTGACTTAAGGGCACAAAACACTCTTGAGGTAAAAGAACTGGTTGGTTAGTAAAAATAACCTTACCTCGATGAGTCACACGATTAATTGCTACACCAGAAGATTTCCCAGCTATTTCGGGATGTACTTCACAGTGAATATAGTATATCTGCCCGGCGGCTCTGATTAGGGCGGGATCAATCAAAGGCGATTGGTTCTTTGGGGCTGTAAAATTTACTTGACCTTGTCGTAATGCGTACACTATCGACTGTTATTAGATTGCTAGATTTCCCTTTAGTCTACCCGAAACTTATAGCAAAGGTTGCCAAATTGCCCAAGTTGCATTTTTAATTATTTTCCTTCAAGAGCTAAAATCAGTGCATCGCCCATAGCGCGGCAACCTAAAAGGTTTTTTCCAGGGGAAATTATATCCCCGGTGCGATCGCCTTGTTCTAAAACTTGCAATACGGCTTGTTCGATGTTATCTGCTGCTTTTGGTTGGTCTAAACCGTAGCGCAACATCATCGCCGCACTCAAAACCTGTGCCAGAGGGTTAGCTTTATCAAGTCCGGCAATATCTGGGGCGGAACCATGAACTGGTTCAAACACACCAGGCCCAGAAGCACCCAAACTAGCTGAGGGTAACATCCCAATACTACCTGTGAGCATGGCAGCAGCATCAGAGAGAATATCACCAAACAAATTGCCTGTAACAATGGTGTCGAATTGCTTGGGAGCGCGTACTAACTGCATAGCAGCATTATCTACATATAAATGAGAGAGTTCGATATCTGGATATTCGGTACTAAGTTGGGTGATGCGATCGCGCCACAACTGAGATACTTCTAATACGTTGGCTTTATCCACCGAACAAAGTTTTCCACCGCGTTTTTTTGCCGCTTCAAACGCCACCCGCCCAATGCGTTCAATTTCCGATTCGGTGTAAACCATTGTATTTACACCGCGTTTTTCACCAGTTTCTGTCGCAAAAATTCCTTTGGGTTTCCCGAAGTAAATCCCGCCAGTTAGTTCACGCACCACCATAATATCCACGCCTTCCACAATTTCACGTTTCAAAGTCGAGGCATCTATTAGCTGGGGCAAAATTTTCGCTGGGCGCAAATTGGCAAATAATCCCAAACCTGCACGTAGCCCCAACAAACCTGCTTCTGGGCGTAAATTGGATGGCAAGGAATCCCACTTATAACCACCAATGGCTGCGAGTAATACAGCATCACTGTTACGGCAAGTATCTAGAGTGGCAGATGGTAGAGGTTCCCCTGTAGCGTCAATTGCTGCACCACCGATGAGGGCTTCTTGGAATTCAAACTTCAGATCAAATTGCTTCCCTACGACTTTCAGCACGTCTACCGCCACTGCCATAATTTCAGGGCCAATGCCATCGCCGGGGAGTAGGGTAATGCGGTAGTTTTGGGTCATAGCTGGTGATTACTGGGTAAATGCTTGCAGATTAAATATCATACCTAGCAAAATGTACCGATGGAGTTTTTAATTTATTTAGATGTTTGTTGTCTGAATCGCCCTTTCGATGACCAGACACAAGAACGGATTTTTTTAGAAGCTGAAGCGGTACGGCTGATTTTAGCTCGTTGTCAGAGTGGTGAATGGCAATTACTGGGAAGTGAAGTTATAGATGATGAGTTGGAACAGACACCAGACGGAGAAAGAAAACGACAAATGATGGCTTGGGCTGCTTTAGCAAGCACTAAAATTATGGCTAAAGAACAGGTTAAGTCCCGTGCTAGAGAAGTTGTTGCTCTCGGATTAAAAACCTTTGATGCATCTCATATTGCTTGTGCAGAAGTCGGAAATGCCGATATCTTTTTAACAACTGATGACAGAATGTTGCGCTTAGGAGCAAAATACAGCGCCATGCTACAAGTAAGAGTAGAAAACCCATTGCGGTGGGTATCGGAGGTAATAAATGCTAGACGTGACTAAGTTGACTCAAGCTGAGATTAGGCGACTGGGAATAGAAGCCTTAACAAAGGCTCTTGGCCCTGCTGGAATGGCAAGATTTATGCAGCAATTTGAAATAGGTAGTGGAGATTACACACGAGACAGGGATCAAATCTTAGGAAATCCCACTATTGATGAAATCTTTGCTCGCATTGAGGAGCGACGAGAACAGCAGGAGAAGGGCGAAAAGTAGAAAAGTTTTATGTGGTAGCGATCGCCTAGACTTGATAATTTAGATAATCGCTACGTTATCCTACCTTATGATCTGTTCCAAACCTTGATGAAGGCAATCACTGAATGTCCACAAGCATTCATCATTACCCCATTGACCGTACCACCGACCGCAGAGCCTATAAAAGGTACTATCTTTGCTACGTTCAGTAAAGTTTTTTCGCCTGCTTTGGAAATTAACTTAATTCCTAAAGCTTTATTTATCTCAGTAAAAGTTTTACCAGGGACAGACATCAAAGCTTTTTGAATAGCCTGTTGTGCTGCCTTAGTTCCCAATTTATTTGCAAGTTCAGATACACTAACTCCAGCAGCAGCAGCTAAGACTAAGGGTTGTGTAGAATCGCTTGTTATGTCAATGCCGTAAATTGTGAAAAGAGCGGATGTTAGCTTTACTTGGGAATACAGTGTAATTACAACATCACTTGGTATCCCGGCTATTCCCAAAAGGCCATTACTAATACCATTGCCCACTGACCAAAGTGTTCATTGGTAGATGACATTATTTGCCATATTATCTCTATCACCAATCCAGCGCGAATCGTTCACATAAGTTTGCCCCCACTTGTTACCACCTTCAATAGCACTAGCAATAGTTTGCCCGATAACAGGCATTTTCATAATCGATTCAAAATCCATACAGCTTTTACCTGATTAACTAAGAAGACCTAGAGATTTCTAGCTTTAGTATTCCCCGTAGCAAAACTTAATATTTGGTATTATTTAAAGCTTTGATAAAGTAGTGTAAATAATGCCTATGGCTTAAAGCAGCTTTAGATAAAGCCAGTTTCAATTTCCGAAACAAGTCTGACAGAAGTTGTAGAAAAAGGTTAGGTTAACTGTTAATCACAAGCCGCACCCCAGCCGCGATGGTAAAAGAATTAGCAATTTGCACCCGTGGACTAACTAAGCAATTTGATCGGCACGTTGCTGTCAATGATGTTGATTTAGAAATACAGGCGGGGGAAGTATATGGACTGATTGGCCCCAATGGCGCAGGTAAAACAACTCTCATCCGAATGTTGGCAACTGCTGAGGAACCAACTACGGGTGAGATTTACATTAATGGCGATCGCTTACTCCGTGACAAGAGTAATTCCAAACTTAAGCGTCGTCTTGGCTACTTACCCGATGACTACCCACTATATGAGGATTTGACAGTCTGGGATTACCTAGATTATTTTGCACGTCTCTATCGTTTGCGAGAACCACGCCGCACTCAACGTTTACATGAAGTTTTAGAACTAATCCAACTTGGTAATAAACGCAATAGTCGCATTTCTACCCTGTCGAGGGGAATGAAACAGCGCTTAAGTTTAGCGCGAACCATAATCCACGAACCGATTTTACTACTCCTAGATGAACCTGTTTCTGGGCTTGATCCTATTGCTAGGATGCACTTTCGTGAAATCATCAAGGCTTTGCAAGAAGCTGGGATGACTGTAATCATTTCTTCCCACGTTCTCAGTGATTTAGCTGAACTCTGTACTTCTGTGGGAATTATGGAACTTGGCTTTTTGGTAGAAAGTACCTCTTTACAGCAACTTTATCAACGTCTTGCCCATCAGCAAATTGTGATATCAACTCTGGGGAACCTAGAAGCACTATTAAGGGAATTAAAACATCATCATTTAGTAGAAGAGTGGGAGGTGATATCAGGGAAAAACAGCGTCCGGGTGAATTTTTCGGGCAAAGATGAAGATAGTGCTGAGTTGTTGCGATCGCTCATTAAAGCAGGGATTCCCCTGACTGATTTTCACTGCACACAAGAAGACTTAGAAACTATTTTCTTAAAATTAGGTCACAAACAAGCATCTTGATTCGTCAATAAATATCACTCCCCATTTTTGGAGAACTTTTTCCTATGATGGTCAATTTAGTAGACAAAATCGGCGATTGGAATCCGCAACTATTCCGAGAACTCAAAGGACGGCTGAAATTTTTTAATGTCGCGATCGCAGTTGCTACATCTCTACTTCTACAAATGGTAGTTTTTCTATATCAATTACGCGAGTTTCCTAATGATGAATACTCGCTAACTGCTACATACTGTCGTTTGCGCCAATTATATGAACCGCGGCAAAACCAGCTTTACCAGCAATCAAATCAAACTAAAATTGATGATTTTAATTATTTCCTCTCAAAGAACTTTTGTCCGGCAAATGAAATTGATTGGCAGTTGTGGTGGCGAGATCACTGGGAATATATATTCCTCTTTTTGAGTGTAATTTTTGTATTTACCCTCTTAGTTGCAGGAACTTATTTGCTCATCAATGATTTAGTTAAAGAAGAAACTCGCGGCACGCTGAATTTTATCCGTCTCAGTCCTCAATCAGAAACAAGTATATTGACTGGGAAGTTGGTAGGGGTTCCGAGTTTAATTTATCTCGTTGTCTTAGCAGCAATTCCTTTACACTTGTGGGCTGGAAATTCTGCCGGAATTACCTTTAGTTACATTTTGAGTTACTACGCAATTCTTGCAGCTAGCTGTATTTTCTTCTACAGCACCGCGTTAGCATTTGGTTTAGTAAGCCGTTGGTTTAGCGGTTTTCAACCTTGGTTAGGTAGCGGTGCAGTTTTGCTTTTCTTGTTCATAACAATACAATTTGCATCGGATTCTAGCAGCGATTTAAATAATTCAACTGCTTGGTTAAGGCTTTTCGCCCCTTGGGATACAATCAATTATCTTTTCCCTAACTTGACACGTGTATATAATGGCTCTCAAGTGAAAAACTTGGAGTTTTTCTTTTTACCATTAGGAAAAAATGTTGTTAGTCTTGTTAGTTTCCATTTGTTAAACTTAGGAGTGTACAGTTATGGAATATTACAAGCTCTAAAACGTTGCTTTCGTAATCCTCAAGCTTCAATTATCAGCAAGGGACAAAGTTATTTATTAGTAGCTTTTTGCCAGGTGATGATCTGGGGATTTAGCTTACAAAATTGGCAAAATAGTTCCAAATTTTACGGACAGTTTGAGCCAAATTTAATTTTTCTGGCAATATACAACTTGGGGTTAATTTTCAGTTTGATTGCTATTCTTTCCCCTCATCGTCAAGATGTACAAGATTGGGCAAGATATCGACATCAGGAAGTTTCTAGCCGCAAGAGTGTTTGGCAGGATTTAATTTGGGCTGAAAAAAGCCCTGCACTTGTGGCGATCGCTATTAATCTGGCAATTGTTATTATCCCTTTGCTAGTCTGGATTTTAATTACATCTGTTTTCTATACAGACAATTGGCTAAATAGTAATATTGGCGGGTTGAAAGTACTTTTAGGTGTAGCTTTGTCTGTCAGCATAATCATGATTTATGCTACAATTGCCCAATTAATACTTTTGCAGAAAACTCCCAAACGTTCTTTCTGGGCAATAGGTACTATAGGCGTGGTATCGTTCTTACCACCAATGATTCTAGGATTTCTTGGCATATCCTCGTGGAAGTATCCTACTGTATGGCTGTTTTCAACTTTTCCTTGGGCTGCAATACAACACTCTGGAGGAACAACGATTTTTATGGCATTTCTAGCTGAGTTGAGTGTTCTAGCGTTGTTAAACTTCCAGTTAACAAAACAGGTGAAATTAGCAGGCGAATCTGCAACGGAGGCACTGTTAGCAAGACGCTAGTGCCGCAAGGCGGAAGTCAAAAGTTAACACTGAGCGAAGTCGTAAAGCCTGCGGCATAGCTACGCTTAACGCGTAGCGTCTCGCAGAGAAGTGTCAAAAGTCAAAAGTCAAAATGAATACAACATAGGCATTTTGTTGATTTGGAATGGGTTGTTTATTTCCGCCGCGCTGTACTAGGTAAGTAATTATCTCTTAGAACCCCGATTTGTTTGAGAAGTCGGGGTTCTTGCATTAAGGTTAAACTTTTCATTAGCATAAGTATCATTACAATTTGACAATAATGCTAAATTTGCCAACTCAAGACTTACGCCATACAGCTATTCAGTTTTTAGAACAAACTCCCCCACAGCGTCTACAAATTCTTAAGCAAATGGGCATCGCTCGTTATGATTTTTTAACCAAAATGCGACTAAATGAAGCAAATATAATCTGTATCATGCGGTTTTTTGAATATCCCAATCAGGTAAAGTTTCCTAATCTTATTGGAGCAGATTTATCTGGTTTAATTTTAGATGAGGTAAACTTCATTCGGGGAAATTTATCTGGAGCAAATCTGCAAAGTACCAGTTTAGTAAATGCAGACCTATTATTTGCAAATTTTACGAAAGCCGATTTGATAAATGCAGATTTACGAGGTGCAACTTTGAATGAGACTATTTGGTTAGAGACTTTAGTAGATAAATGTCATCTTGGCGTAGGTACTGGTTTAACTCAGCTGCAACGTCAAGATTTACAACTACGCGGAGCTAGATTTAATTCTTAAATAAATGATAATTAAAACACACAAAATTATAAGATTATTAAATTGAGATTGACCTGGATAAGTTAATGAGTATTAAGTTGCCCCAAAAATTGATGTTGCTTGGTTCAGGAGAGCTAGGCAAAGAATTTGCGATCGCGGCTCAACGTCTTGGTAATTATGTGATTGCCGTTGACCGCTATGCTAATGCTCCAGCTATGCAAGTTGCTGATGCTTATGAAGTTATTTCTATGCTCAGTGCTGATGATTTAGAAGCTGTAGTCACAAAACATAAGCCAAATATAATTATACCAGAAATTGAAGCTATCAGAACAGAAAAACTGATCGAATTTGAACAGCGAGGGATTACAGTTATACCGACTGCGGCTGCTACTAACTATACAATGAATCGTGACAGAATTCGGGAACTGGCACATCAAGAATTGGGCATCAGAACAGCTAAATATGGTTATGCAACAACTCTAGAAGAATTGATTAAAGTTTCTGATGAAATTGGGTTCCCTAATGTTGTTAAACCTGTGATGTCATCCTCTGGTAAAGGTCAGTCTGTAGTGCAGGAAAAGAGTGAAGTTGAGAAAGCTTGGAATTATGCGATCGCTAATTCTAGAGGAGACAGTCAAAAGGTCATCGTCGAAGAATTTATTAACTTTGAAATCGAAATAACTTTACTAACAATTAAACAGTGGAATGCACCGACAATTTTCTGTTCTCCTATTGGTCATCGTCAAGAAAGAGGCGATTATCAAGAGTCGTGGCAACCCGCAGAAATTTCTGAAGATAAAATATTAAAAGCTCAAGAAATAGCCATAAAAGTTACTGATGCTTTAGGAGGAGCCGGGATTTTTGGTGTTGAATTTTTCATTACCAAAGATGAAGCGATTTTTTCGGAACTTTCTCCTAGACCTCACGATACGGGAATGGTGACATTAATCTCACAAAATCTCAATGAATTTGAATTACATTTAAGAGCTATTTTAGGTTTGCCAATTCCTCATATAGAACAGCTAGGATCATCAGCTAGTGCGGTAATCTTAGCTTCCGAAAAATCTGATTCTATTGCTTTTGATGGTGTAGCCGATGCTTTGTCAGAAAAAGATGTAGATATTAGATTATTTGGTAAACCTAATGCTCACCCATATCGGCGAATGGGTGTAGCTTTGGCGAAGGGTGTGAATGTTCAAGAGGCAAGGGAAAAAGCAAATAAAGCTGCAAGTAAAATCACAATTATCTAATTACTCTAGGGGCTTATAGCGGTTCCCATTCAGATGCGGTACAAAATAATATCGCAAAGTGTAGGGAACATTCCGTGCCCCTACGGGTGTACCTTACGTAAGCGAGAAACGCTATAGCGATCGCAGCGCTTTAACAGTGGAGCCAAACAGGAGCAAGCTTAAGAAACTAGGTAGAAGCCAGCTAAATTTTACAATGTTGATCGCTTTGTGTGTGTGAGTAAGATTCTTGAAAAGCAAAAACTGCCCACCATTAAAACACAATTATAAAAAGTTTTGTAAATTATATGCTTATACGAACAAGCATCTGTTACAACAAGTGTTTAATTTAACCAGTATATGAGAATTGCGTGATACTCTACGGTTAGTAAGTAGTATATTTGAAAATTCTAGTTTATGGAAGAAAATGATTTAATTAGGACGCATTTAGCTTTTTAATTATTTCCATAGGGATTATTTAATTTTGCTAAATAAGTATTAACTATGTTTGGGTACAGGTAAATATGTTTATGAGAGTTTCCCCTATTCACAAATTCAGCAGATGGAAATTTTGTATATTAGCCTGTACTATGAGTTTCACTATCAGCGGTTGTACACCTGAAAAGAGAGCAATCCTACGAGTAACTGCTGAGAATTTTCGCGATCGAGCAGCTGATGCTATTACATCGGTAAAGAAAATTTATCAACTGAATAATATACCTATAGATGACGATTTAGTTGTTGATCAATTACTAACTGATGCCAGTATTGAATTCGGAATTATTAAAGAAGTAAATAGAATTATCACCGGAGAAAGCCAGATAAATAACCAGTCCTCAGATGTTGATCAAACACTCGACGCTTTGAAAGCAGAATATGATACAGCAGTTGAGGTATTTAACAAGCTGGAAAGAATTGATTATGAGAGTAAAAGGATAGTTGCTAAAACTGCCCAGCCAGCAAGATGTCTAACAGTAAAAATGCTACTTTTAGCCAAAAGAATTCAAGAAAAACCACCAAGACCAATGGATTGGAAACGGGTAATAATCAGTTCCAAGCTAAAACATCTTAGCGAAGAGTATAGGAAATTAAATATATCCTCACAACCAGAAGCGCAAGAAATTAAACGTCAAGTTGCTGAACAGATAAATGATTGGCGAAAAGTTAATTTTTCTGAACAACAAAGTTTGAATGAATCGATTTATAAGCTTTTGGCAGCAGCTGACACTGGCCGAAAACTTTCACAACTTATTGATGACTACCCTAATCTTAATTTTGAAGTTATTGCTGCTAGAGTTACTCAGATTGTTGGGGTAGCTAAGCTAATGAGCATTTAAGTTGCATAACACCAGGGCTGAAGCCCTTACTACAAGTGAATCAGTCTGGAAAAATGAATGACGATTAGCTTACAAGTTTCACTGGTAATGATTACAATTCGACGCTTGCAAGAATTAACATTATTGAAAGAGAAATTAACACAGATGAAGTGCTGAAAGAATTCATGAAAGAAATATCTTTTAGAGATAGGCAGATGCAACCACCAAATTCTCACTTATGTCAATAATGTTTAGGGTGCAACTAGGAATGGATGATGTTCATAACTTAAGTGAATATGTAAATATATGCTTGAGTTAAGACTTAACTCTTTACCAAGGTATTTTTTTAACGATCGCAAAGGAAGAGAAGGAACAAATGCTTAAATAAACTGTTGTTAAAATATATACATTATGGCCACCAATAAGATTCTAAATACTTTTGCAGAAATAATTTCTCAGCTTAAAGAAGTTCCTGACAATAAAATTGATTTACAACACCTCAATAATACAGAAGAAAAATTACAAGATATTCTGTCTCAGCTTCAATTTGAACTTTTAAACGCGCAAAAACAAAAGAACTGGGAAAAAGTAAACAAGTTTAAGTTAGCAGTTAGCGAATGCCAACTTACTCTCAATAAGGTAAGAGCAGCAATTATAAATGTTAGTATCATCGGCATAAATCAAAATAATCTGGCACAGATGCAGAAAATATTAGAGGAAATCGACACTGCACGTAAAACTCAGGTAAACATAGATTTGGCTATCCGTTTACTAGGTTTTTTGCGGCGGCTGTTCCTGTAATCATAATCCTAAATCTACGGCAATACGGTGGGCACAAGCAAACCCCGAAAAAGCGACTGCATTCAACCCTTGACCAGGAAAGGTACTATCTCCTACACAATAAAGTCCTGGAATAGCTGTGCGATTAAAGGGCATACTTAATAACCCCCGCAACTTGCGTCGGGGAATTGGCCCATAAGTGCCATCTTCACGACCCAAAAAGCGGCGATGAGTGCGCGGTGTCCCTACTTCTAAATAATCCAATGCGGCATTTAAACCGGGAAAAATTTTCTCTAGGCGGTCAATAATTCGCCAAGCCGCCTCTTCTTTCTTCGCTTCGTACTCACTCGGAGAAAGTTTTTGCCAATCATCAATCCAGTGAGGTGTGAAGGCATGAATTATGTGATATCCATTTGGTGCTAAATCTGGGTCAAGCAATGTGGGAATCGAAACAAAAACTGTGCCTTCTGCTGCTGTCATCTTTTGCCAATCTTCCAGCAAAATATGGTGGCACTCTGTCCCCGCAGGTAAAACTGATTCCTTTACCCCGATGTGCAAACTCAAGAAACTGGGAGATTTTTGATAATTTTGTTGCCACTTTTTCTCATTACGTGGCATTTCTTCTACTGGTAATAATCGTTCAAATGTATCCCAGCGTGTAGCATTAGAAATTATGCGTTTACCCCGATACACTTTACCATTAGCTAGTTGCACACCTACCGCTTTTCCCCGTTCTGTAAGAATTTTGGTAACTCTAGCTTGGTACTGAATCTTACCTCCAGCCTTCTCTAGACCTTCCACCAGTTTTTGGGCAATTTGTCCCACTCCGCCTTTAGGATAGTTAACTCCGCCATAATGTCTGTCAGAAAAGACCATCCCAGCATTAATCATTGGTGTCATGTCTGATGGAACTACCGACCAGCAATAACATTCCATATCGATAAATTTCAATAATTGCAGGTCTTTGATGTAGCGCCGTGCCACATCCCCAGCATTTTGGGGCAGATACTTAGCTAAACCGAGACACGCCAAAGGATGCTGGAAAAATACCCGCAGTAGATACCGAGGTTCTTCCAGCGACAGCAAATCCATGCTGTTGAGGCACTTGAATACTTTTTGACATTCGTCATAAAAGCGACGAATCCCCTGTTCTTCATGGGGAAAATGAGCAATAAGATTTTGCAAAAATTTTTCATAAACCCGGTCAACCTTCAGGTCTAAACCTTGGGGTAAATGATAGTGAATTTGTACCGGATCTGCGATCGCTTCTTGGCTGACATTTACGGCTGATAATGCGCGTGTGAGTAAGTTAGTAGTACCGTTTTGTCCCAGTCCAAAAATCATTGACGCACCAACATCGAATCGATAGCCTTGGCGTTCAAAATAACCAGCGCTACTACCTGGAATCAAATAACGTTCCAGTACCAACACTTTCGCTCCCTTCGCCGCTAACTGGGTCGCTGTTACTAATCCGCCAATCCCAGACCCAATCACGATTACGTCATTTGTCATTTGTCATTTGTCCTTTGTACTGAGCGTATCGCTAAAGCTCTGCTAACGCGTAGCCTCTCGTAGAGAAGTATTTGTCCTTTGTCTAGAGTCAATCAATATTTAATTTAACTAATGACCAATGACCAATCAAAAAAAAAAGAGGGACGAACCTGCTACTGCTGGCTAATCCCGTCTGCCGATCCTTAAAAGAGAGGAGAACACTTTATAAGAATATAGCCTTGATTGAGAATTAATGTCAACTATTAATGAAAAAAATTATCAATAAATTTGAGACTACTAATTTCTTAGCTGTCAGCCGGATACAGGAAAGAGTATTATGGTGTTTCAGTTCTTGTACAATAAAAAGGCGCCTATTTCTGGCTATGACGCTACAATTGCGCGTTTACGTTCCACCCCATCCCTTAATCAAACACTGGCTGGCAGTTGCCCGTGATGCGGGCACACCTTCAGTATTGTTTCGTAGTGCCATGACTGAGTTGGGAAGATGGCTGACTTATGAAGCTGCACGAGACTGGTTGCCAACGCAAGAAATAGCGGTGCAAAGTCCTTTAGATACTTGTCCAGCAACGGTGATTGATCCGCAGGTGCCTGTGGCAGTAGTTCCAATTCTGCGGGCTGGATTAGGATTATTAGAGGGAGCGCAGACTTTGCTGCCTTTAGCATCGATTTACCACCTGGGTTTAGCGCGAGACGAAGAGACACTGCAACCTCATTGTTATCTGAACAAGTTACCAGAAAAATTTGACCCCCAAACACGAGTGTTAATTACCGATCCAATGTTGGCAACTGGAGGGTCAATCATGGCGGCAATGGCAGAATTGACACAACGGGGTGCTGATCCAGCCCTAACACGGATTGTTTGTGTAGTAGCGGCTCCACCAGCTTTGCAAAAACTGAGTGAAGCTTATCCAGGTTTAATAATTTACACTGCTACTATTGATGAAAAGCTGAACAGCAAGGGATATATTGTACCGGGATTGGGAGATGCAGGCGATCGCATCTTTGGGACTTAAGCTAGTATGCAGCTAGGGCAGGCAAATAGCATAACTACTGTACTACTTACTGTAAAAGTTGCAAGGTTTGTTGAAGGCGGTAAAGATATGAGTCAGCGAGATGGTTTTGGCAGTGGTTTTATAGCAGGGGCATTTGTTGGTGGCGTATTTGGCGGTGTCATAGGGGCACTGATTGCTTCTCGACGCGATCCTCAATTGCTAGCAGAAGACGAGATAGAACTGACAGATAGCCAAGCTGAAGCTAAGAAAATAGCAGCAAAGCGCCGTCAGATGAAAGCCTCAGAAAGTGAGAGCAACAGCATAGAAACGGCGCGGCGATCGCTAGAAGATAAAATTGCCCAGCTAAATGCCACAATTGATGAAGTGCGAAATCAACTAGGAAATGTTAATAGCGGTTCACCCCAAGCAAGCAATGACCGCTCCCTCACTAAAGACTCCTGAAGTTTATTCAGGCGTGGTGAAAGTGTCAAGTGTGGTAATTCGGTAATCCGCTAAACACCATGACATGGACTAAATTAAAATTAAAAGATAAGACCGCGTTTGACACTTAGTAGGAAACAAAGCTATCCATGAGTTTACTGATTACGACACTAGTCACCTTTGTCACCTTTTATAGCTATTTGCTAATTATCCGGGTTTTGTTGACCTGGTTCCCGACAATAAGCTGGTATAACCAGCCATTTGCCGCTTTAGCCCAGATAACCGATCCTTATCTGAATCTATTTCGTTCAATTATTCCCCCATTGGGTGGCATGGATTTTTCGCCGATTTTAGCTTTCTTAGCACTCAACTTAGCTGGAGAGTTTCTCAGAACCCTAACTCGTCTGCCATTCGTACAGGGATTTTGATTTCTGCCCTAATAAAAGCTTTTGTAGAAACGCTTTTACAATTGGCGTTTCTACAATTTTTGTTGCGTCTAAATTATTGATTTATATAGCTACCTACATATCCTAAAACACCACTCACAACCCCAATAGCAAGTGAGGTGGGGTTATTCAGAAATGAAAGGTAGTTTACCGAACATGATATTATCTACGCACTTGACCGCTAAAACCCGCAGCCTTGAATTGCTTTAGCTTCAACGGAGTAGGCTGATTAGAAGGTACAGAAATCCTCAATTCAAAATCGCTAATGCCTGGTGGCACCTCGCTAATAGAGCCTAAGCGAGTGCGGTTTTGCATTACCGAGTCATTATTGGCATCATAGATGCGCCCAAAAATATCTGCGTCATAGACTGTTTTATTCGTGCCATTTTCTGCTTTGCCAATGACAATAAAGCAACTGGCTGCCGCGCTTCCACTACTGATAACAGCCCCTTGTGCTAGTTCTGGTGGACAATCTTTATAAGATACATCAAATAGTTTAATCTGTGTCAGGGCTATAACTGGGGGAGCGATCGCCCACGATAGAAAGGTGATAAGACAGGAAATAAAAACGACCGTGAGTGAGCGCAACTGCATAAAAGACCCCGTGACTTCATCTAATAATTATTTAACTTATAACCTCAGCTTACAACATAGCCCTACTCCCTCTTCTCTAGCCCCTTCATGTTTATATTTACCTACAGGGGGATTGGAGACTTTAATTTAACATTTGCAATAATTAGGGAAATAAACCCTTAATTGCGATTATCTTATGACTCCAGATGAGATTGAAGTAGCTATGTTCGCAGCCTTTAATGATTGTGATGCAGCAAGCTGTCCTCTCACTGACACGCAGAAACAGATATTACTGCAAGTGATCGAACAAATTCAGGGAAATTCTACCTCTGGGATGTCAAATATTGCTAACCCTTTAGACGAACTTACCTCAGAGGAGTTAGAAGCATTTTTACAATTTGTTAAGGATGAAGAACAAAATAACCGCACTTGGAAAGTGCAATTACTCAACGACTGGCTACTAGGAAACGACTCTGGAACAGTACAATTTATTCGGCAACGCTATGGTTTACAGTGGCTGAATCGTGTTGAATCATATCATTTTGATAAATATTCTTATTTTGAAGATGCACTAAAGCTGAGAGTAGGCGATCGCATTGAAGTTTCTAATGCCTTATGGGAATGGGTACAAGAGGATGGGCCTTGTAAGCGCGAATGGTTTCCCTGTATGGTGATTAAGGTCGAGGAAATTAGCGATGTCTACGACGGGCTACGCCTACGCAACGATTCCTCTACTAATTGCGTCGTCCGCTTCTTCAACGGCGCTGAGTATGAAATTCAAGGCATCTACGAATGGAATCGCTACAATTGGCGCTGGCCTCAAAAGTAGGGGCGCAAGGCCTTGCTCCCCTACAAATCTAGAAATAATTTGGGATAATTTATTTTTTACAAGTCTCTTAAAGGGAAATTCCATCCCTTTCCCTTTTAACCCTTCCCCTTTCCCCCACTTCTGCAAGAAGTCTATTGATTACTCACTTCGTTCAAATAAAAATCATCACATGCAGCAATGCAACACCAATATCCAACATCCAAAATCCGAAGCTAACTATGGTGTTGGGGAGTTTTTTTTTGTGGGTTTGGCTCCTTTAATATCCAGCAATTGTGCCAATTCAGTTGTATTCAATGATTTGACGAGACTCAAACCAAGAGACTTACTAGAAATACTTTGAGTGTAGGTGGCGTTCAGATAGGGAGTGTATTGCGGCCTTCCTACAATGTATGTTTGGAAGAAAGGTAAACTCAAAACATTCATGTAACGACGCGCTTGAGAAGCATCGCCAATCATATCGGCAGGTAACGCTACTTGTTGATTTGCAGGGTTGCCGTTGCCAATGGTGGAAAAGTGTGTGCCACCTACAAGCATAACGAGATATTTTTGGGAATTCGCCAACCAGGAGAAAGGTAAAATTTGCTCGGATAAAGCTGGTGCAATTGTATCATCACTACTGCTGACAATCATCACTGGAGTTTTGATTTGACTTAAGCCAGCTTTGCCGAAAATCGAACTAGTAATGGGATTAACTGCGATCGCAGCTTTCACTCTCTCATCCCGCAGGTTATAATCTTTGCCAGACTTGCTGATGCTCAATTCTAAAGCGCGACACTGGAGCAGTAAAGACATATTCCAGCTTTTTTGCAGTGCTGCTGGTTGACAGTCTTGTTTTAGCTGCTGAAAGTTGATTTTAGCGCCTGCTAAGGCTAAGGCTGTGTAGCCTCCCAAAGATTGACCAAATACTCCGACTTTTTGCAGATTTAACCGACCTTTAAACCGTGAATCAGATTGATTACCTTTTTCCAGTTGATTCAATATATATGTTACATCTAAAGGTCGGTCTTGAAATTCACTTGGTTCTGCTACTTCAATGGCCTGTTTATTTAGTAGAGAACGCAATTGTTTAGCATCGCTACCAGGATGATTGGGAACGACAACGGCAAATCCGTAAGAAGATAGGTGCGTGGCTAAATACTGAAAGTTGCTACTATCTAAACCCAAGCCGTGAGAAATCACAATTACGGGTGCAGCGTTCTGGACATTGGGAATGTAAACATCAGTCAATAAAAGCCGATTGCGCATTGAGTCGAAAAGCTTCAGCGTGTATTTTTGCGACTTAAACTTTCCCGGAACCTGTAAATCGGGCAATTGTGAAAAATTTGCTTGGGAAATGGTAGCAGCTTCTATTTTAGACTGTTGGGAAACTGCTGCGATCGCCCGATGGGTTTGGTTAACAAGTTTCTCCAATTCCGTAGCTATTTCTAAAGTCTCTGCGACATCAAGGCGAATGCTGCTGGTGGGATATTTACGTAACACATTCAAAAGTGTCAAGCCTCCCGATTCAGCAGAAGCTGAAATTAGTGCCGAACGCAAAGCAGCAAATCCTGGTTCTGGCTGATTGGTTTGAATCACTTGCGCCAACCGATGCAACAAAAATTCTCCTTGCGATGTGTAGAGAAGTTGCGAAACTACTACTGGACTAACTTTCACACGGTTAAGTAAAATCTGCCGTAATTCTTGAAGCTGTTGTAGAGGCAGATATTGCTGATAGGCTGCCAAGTCTTCGTTAATTACACCTGTTTTGGCGTAGTTTTCTAAAGTGGCTACTGAAATGGAAAGCTCCAAAGCTGAATAAGATGCATAAATCCGCTCTGCTGCCAAGATAGAATTACTAATTCCAAATGTTGGCAGCACCATTGAAAGAACCAGCAATAAAGAATTTTTTCTGAGGGTGCTGGCCCAATTACCAAACAAACTATTCATCGCTCAACGGTTTCGGTGGTCTGGTTTTCTCAGGTGTTGGCTTTGGTAGTTATTCGGACACCCTGCTTGGTTTACTTAAAGTTATTAGCCTCAATTTTATCAAAACAGAATTTAGGAGTCAGGAGTTACAATTCAGGACGAATTATGTATGACTTGCGAATGTAGGTTGCTTAAAATAATGGGTATAAAGGGGTTTAAAATGTCTACCAAATCTGAGATTTAGTAGCCAAAAAAAGTAGTGATTCCCAATGCCCTAATAATTTATTCTGACTCCTGAATTCTGATTTTTGAATTCTTTTTCAAGAATTTTTCGGCTATAAAGTCAATAATCAAAGACTACAGAGTTACACAGATGAGTAAAGTATCCGGTTAACTTCAGTAGTTTGCCTTCACTATTAAATCATAACAAATAAAAAATACTCTACCTCAGTGTTTATGTTGTAGCTTTGAAGATAGGACAAATTTAGTAGATGGAAAATCCCGTAAAAATCCGGAAACTTACTTTTGTTAATTAGCTTTTCCCAAAGCGATCGCTACTGAACCTGTGACTACTAAACCGGCTCCTAATATTGCTAAATAAGTGAAGTGTTCTGGTGGCGTCCAAGAAGGTGCAATTACTGATAAAACTGCAACTAATATTAATGTCACAATAGGAGCTAAAGCTATTACCGCACTCACTCGTGATGCTTCCCAATGTTCTAGCGATTCAGCAAAAGCGCCGTAAGCGATTAAAGTATTCAAAGCACAGAAAACCAACACTCCTAAATGAAAACTATCAAGTATAAAAAGTGATTGTATTCTGGCTAAAGGAGTGAATAATAAAGCACATCCCCCGTAAATAACCAGCATAATGCTAGGTGAAGATAAAGATTGTAATAACTGTTTTTGTGCCAAAGCATAAATAGCCCATGCCATTGCTCCTAACGCAATCAAGACACTACCTAGTATATATGTGCCATGCGCTGTAATTAAATTTGTTAGTTGTTCCCGAAAAAATAAAACATAACCGCAAATCATTACACTTACACCAATCCATTGAGACAGCCGATAACGTTCTTTAAAAATCACTAACCCTCCGAAACCTAATAAAAGGGTAGATAATTGAATGAGAACTTCGGCGTTAGCAGGCGATGTTAGTGCTAAACCTTGCATGAACAAAAAGTAATTAATCCCTAAAAAAAATGTAGCGATCGCTAATAACTTCCAAGACGCAGAACGCAATTGTTCTAGCTTTGGTAATTTACCACGTATTCCTAAGTACACAGCAAGCAGGATAAATGATACCAAAAAGCGAAACCAAATAACTGTATAGACATCAAGTACTTGTAGAGTTACCGCCAGAGCAATAGGTAAAATTCCCCATAATAAGACCGTCAATAGCGATAACGCTAGTCCTAAGCGCCACCGACCAGAACTTTGATGTAGTGACATTGAAATATCCTACTCAAAGTAGGGCTGATAATAATTTCAAACATATCTAATTTGTTTATCTAACATTTTATCAAACTCTTGTTGATAAGATATCTTAATAGCCTATTTAATGCACATTCAATATAAAATAATAGATTTACTCGACTAAATTTAATATTTGTAGCCAATAGAGGGTGTTTTTTCTTCTTTCACGTAAAATTTGTAAATTGCGTGTTAATTTTACATGAATATTAAATTTAAGACTTCCTGATAAATGTATACTCAGTCACAGTGTTATTCTATAAAACAACTATGGGGATTATACCCATAATCAGCTTAGTAGTCTTGACTATTGCTTTATCAAGTTACTTGCTGCTGACTTCAAGAGGTCGATTTTTGCTCAAATCTTTGGTGACAAAAATAAAGCGGCAAGAGTGGAGATTGAAATATGGCAAGCTTAACTATTTGAAATCAAGATTTTCCAGAACTATAACGATTGCTGCCATTATTCTGGTAGCAGTAATAGCTGGAAATACTGTATCAGCGCAGGTTAGGGGGTCGCCTCCAGTTTCGCTCAAGAGTATATCGGTTCCAGAGCCTGATAATCTTAAAGACTTCGTAAAAGATAAAGTAGCCGCAATCAAGTTAGGAAAAGCTCTTTTCTGGGATATGCAGGTTGGGAGCGACGGAAAGTCCTCATGTGCTAGTTGTCACTTCCATGCCGGAGCCGATAATCGATCCAAAAATCAAATCGCTCCTAGTCTTTTGCGGATTAACCCTGATGGTACAGAGAATCCAGATACAATTTTTAATGTAGGCGGACTACCAAACTACCAGCTAAAAAAAGAAGATTTTCCCTTCCACAAGCTGTCAGACCCAAATAATCCTACGACTGTTGTATCTGACAATAACGATGTCAGTTCCTCTCAGGGGGTCTTCAATACTAAGTTTATTGATGTCAAACCCGGTAGTGCAGAAGACGAAGTAAAAAACGAGCTAGATCAAGTCTTTAACGTGGGAGGCATTAATGTGCGGCGCGTCCAACCGCGTAATACGCCAACCGTAATTAATGCAGCATTCAACTTCCGCAACTTCTGGGATGGAAAAGCACAAAACATCTTTAATGGGGTGAATCCCTTCGGTTTAAGAGATCCTAACGCCGCTGTCGTCAAGGCAGAAACCCCAAATAATCCAAAATTTGTGAAAATCAGCCTGAATAATTCGTCTTTGGCATCCCAAGCGCTGGCCCCGCCACTCAGTTCCTTTGAGTTGTCGGCTAATGGTCGCACTTTTCAAGAAATTGGTGATAAGTTCGGGCGAATTGATAAAAAATCTCTCGGCGTTGGTAAGGGTAAAAAACTCCCCCGAAAACTTGCGAAAAAGTTATTTTCCCTCAGACCACTAGGTAAACAGGTTGTGCATCCACAAGACAGCGTTTTAGGTGCAGATAGTAGGTCGCCCAAACCTGGACTCAAAGATAGAACCTACGAGCAAATGATTAAAGATGCCTTCAAGCCTGAGTGGTGGAAGTCTAATCAACTCATCCAAATTGATGCTGAAGGTGTACGGACTTTTGTCAAGAAGCCTGATAACTCTTCCAAAACCGATGAGTATTCACTTTTAGAATATAACTTCTCACTATTCTTTGGGCTTGCAGTTCAGTTGTACGAGGCTACACTCATTTCCTATGATACGCCTTACGATCGCTTCTTGGAAGGAAACACCAGCGCCCTAACCAAGCAGCAGCAACAAGGTAAAGGACTGTTTGAGGGCAAAGCTCTGTGTATTGGTTGCCACAGTGGATTAGAATTAACATCTGCTTCAGTGAGCAGCGTGACTCAAAACGGACGAATCAAGCGTGTGCCATTCGGACTAAAATCTCCTGAAGATACTGGCTTCTTTAATATCGGTGTCAGACGGCCCACAGACGACCCAGGTTTGGGTGCTAATGACGGTTTGCAGATTAACGGTCAAGGTAATCCGCTTTCAGAAGCACGATTGGCTCAACTGGGTAAATTTAAGGATCTCCTTGGTGAAAACCCACCCATCCTTACTCCACCTTTGAATTCCACTGAAGCTGTGGTTGCAAACGGAGCCTTCAAAACACCTGGACTTCGTAATGTGGAACTTACTGCTCCCTACTTCCACAATGGAGGCCAAGCGACCCTAGAGCAAGTAATTGATTTTTACAATCGAGGTGGTGATTTTGGCGCTCTCCCCCCGTTAAATCTGTCATCAAAAGAAAAACAAGAATTGGTCGCCTTTTTAAAAGGGCTAACGGATGAGCGAGTTCGGTATCAGAAAGCGCCCTTTGACCATCCACAACTGTTTGTCCCCAATGGACATCCGGGTAATTCTAACTACGTTATTAATGACGGCACTGGTAAAGCTACAGATAGCCTACTAGAAATTCCTGCTGTTGGTAAGAATGGTGATAAAGGCACTCCAAATTTCTTGAGTTAATCCTCATTTGACAAAATATCTGATAAAGATCGTAGGGGCGTACAGATGTACGCCCCTAAATTTACGATTACGATCGCTTGACTAACGAGTATGTAGGCGTAGCCCGCCGGAGGTATCGCTATGCGGTTCTATATTGCTAACAGTGGTTTGGTTTAGGTAATTATAAACTCTACGAGAAACTTCACGGACAAAATCTCCAGCTTTGCGATCGTGGTTTGGTCTTTGCACCAAAACACCTGCTAAATAGCTTTTTCCATTGGGCATCTCAATAATACCCGCATCACCAATAATAAATCTCAATGTACCAGTTTTGTGGGCGATCGTAGCTCCTTTACCAATACCAGCTGGTAGCAAAGTATTGGTTTTAACACGGCGCATGATGCCTAAAACTCGATTGCGGCTGTTTGGAGATAGCAAACGATTATTAGAAACTAGTGCCGCTAATCTGACCAAATCTTTAGAACTAGTTGTATTTTTGCCAGCGAGGTCTGGAAGTAGACGCCGAACTGCTGTATTTGGCAATCCCCAGTTACGAAAGCGTTGGTTAACTTTCGCTGCACCACCCAAGCGATCAAGAACCATATTTGTTGCGGTATTATCGCTAATAGTCATCATTAAGGTAGCAGTTTGGAGGACGCTAAATTTAGTTCCAACGGGTTTGTATTTCATAGTTCCAGCTTCACCAACCCTTAAATCGCGCCGCATCACTAATTTATCTGTTAGTTTAATTCTCCCAGCATCTATTTCTTGGAAAAGAGCTACTAACAAGGGAAATTTGATTGTACTAGCAGCAGCAAATCTTTTTTCACCATTAATATCAATATAGTTACCTGTATCTAAATCTAAGAAAAATATTCCTGGATTCAATGATTTATAAGTTGCTAACAATGCGCGAATTTGAGAACTGATGCCAACCATTTCTTTTCCAAGATTCACAACACCAGCAAATGTAGATGCATCTGTGGATTTAATAGTAATATTTTCTCTATTTTCGCCAGGAATGGGCTTATTTTGGCGGTCAAATGAGTTGAACTTTACAATCCAGTGAGAACGAGAATCTCCTTTAATTGATATATTTTGGGAATTAATATGATAACCGCGAGCTAATTCTACGACAAAACGAATGGTTTTATTGTCTGATTTTCCAATGCGAATTTCTTTAACTGCATTACCAAAACTTTGTTTGACGCTATCAGAATTAAAATTAGTTCCAGGTAAGTCAATGACCAATCGGTTAGGATTATCTAATACAAAGGCTTTTGGTTGGATTCCAGAAGTTGTAGTTAGGTGTAATTGGTTTTGCTTAGAGTCAAAGTACCAAGACTGTAGTCGTGAAGCTTTAGCTTGTCCTGCAACTAGAAGCAAACTGCTTAAACCGATCGCAAGTAAATGTGATTTCATGTTGTGATTGTGGGTGTGCAAGTCAAAAAAGGAGCAACTAATCAACTTTACCTTAGATTCTTTTCTGATGATTATACTGAACTTCCGGAGAAAAAATTCATAAATACTGTTGAGTTATTTTTGGGGATGATGTTTGGCATTAGATATGCACAAAAAATCATCATTACTTATTAAAAGTAAATCATTGACAGTTTTATTCGTGATGTGAGGTGGTAACAACAGAAATTGTTAATCTAGCGGAACGACGAGCCAAGGATTAATTATGTTTCCAACTTAGAGATTCCCAATAAATAAATTACTATTAAACCTAAGTTAAAAACAGCCAAGCTTTTTTATTGGGGTAGTAAGCTGCTGGTCGGTCAACGCAAAACCTTCCCTCTGGGAGTCTCAGAGCGACAGACATGAACTAAAATTCAACGCAGGGGGAGTTTCTTTCGTTGAACCCCTATCAAAAGAAATCAGCCATCCAAGGAGAACTACCTGCAAATATTTGCGTGGCTGCTGAAATAGCTGTTTCTGTCCCATGCAGTTTTCCGGCTATTTGCAAATGGTAGGGAGCAAACAAACTTGTATATAGTGGTGCTAGTTCTCGGATATCTAGCTGCAACTCACCTTTTCCACCTTTTGTAACTTTACCGCGTCCATTGGCAACAGAAAGGATGAATTTACCATTGTTTGCATCTAGCAAATTATCTTGAATATCTAGGTGCAATTCAGTTTCAATTCCCGATGGATAACCCCGCATTTCCAGCGCTTTGACTACATCTACTACCCGCAGCATCCAACGCATTGTATGCTTGAGCTTGGCTGTTTGCTCTGGTAGCAGCAATGTCAAGGAATCGCTTACAGAACTTCTCCATCGCACTTGGTCAATTTGGGAGCGATGACTGGTAAGAAAAGACCAGAATGTTTGTGCAGCCGCAGCTGTGAGAATTACCCAATCTTTGATTCGTAGGATTGCGCCATCTTCTGTTGAATGTTGACTAAAGAGGATATAACCTTCGGGTTTCTCTTTTGTACTGATAAAATATGCGTAAAATGTTTCCTTTTCATCTGGTTGAATTAAGCGCTCCCAGATTGCGGGATGTCGGTCTAAATATCCATGCGTTTGTCTCGCTTGCTGTTGATATAGTTGATGAAAAACTTGATGATTGATATTCACTATTGGTTGCAAAGGTAGGGGTTGCTCTCGCACTTGGATATTCTTAGTAGGAACTTCCCAATTACACCAACTACCGCCTTGCTCATACCCAACTTTTCGATACAAACTTTGCACAGCTGGATAAAGAGCAGAGAGCGGTATACCTTTAGCATAAAGTTCCTTGAGCGTCTGCTGCATGAGAGCGATCGCAGCTCCGGAACCGCGATACTCTGGAGCAATACCCACTGCGGCAATTCCTGTCATTGGTACACGCTCACCACCCCACCACTGGCCCATATCCAGAGTTGCCAATCCACCAATTAATTGCTCTGACTGACGAATAATGCGAAAATTTTCTACGCCAACCTGCTTGATGTAAACTTCCTCACCACCAAGAGCGCTGATAAAACACTGCTCAAAGATAGTCCCAAGCTGCGGAATATCCTGTGGATGGGCAAGAGTGCTGTATTCAAATTGAGCCGTCATCTCTTATACCATTAGTAGGACGAAACCACAATAATAGTACAGCAGGCGTTGCCCCAATGCTTCACCAATTTCATAGCCATAAAGCCCTAAAATCAGGCTAAACTGTACCACTGCACATTCAGTTTTAACTGTTGGGACACTTACCCTTATAAATTTATCTGTTATTGAGTGGCTTCAGGACTGTTTCTTCTATTAATATGGCGTGGTGTGCCGCTCGTTGGTTGCTCTCAACAAACCACTTACAAATAATATGTCAATAAGTTGGATTTACCTTATATTAGCAATCCTCTTTGAGGTTTCAGGCACAACTTGCATGAAATTATCGCAGGGATTTACTAAAATAGTTCCTTCAGTATTAATATTTGTCTTCTATGGACTTTGTTTTACTTTTTTGACCTTTGCTCTAAAAAGACTTGAGGTCAGTGTGGCTTATTCTGTCTGGGCTGGATTGGGAACTATTTTAGTAGCTATTATTGGGATTATTTGGTTTCGTGAATCTGCCACATTCATCAAACTTGTGTCGATCGCCTTAATAATCATAGGGGTAATTGGGATCAACGCAAGTCAATGAAGGGGGCAGGAGGCAGGGGGCAGGAGCAACAGTGAATTGTGGCTCAAATAGATGAAAAATACTTGCTTTAGCCCCAGTTTATTAGCTCAAAATTTATTAAACCCAGCAGAGCGACGATAAAGTAACCAGATAAATAGTGGTGAACCCAACAAGGCAGTAACCGAACCAACTGGTAATTCTACTGCTCCTAGTCTGGAGAGTAAATCTGCAAAAGTAAGTAACCATGCACCGGCAAGGGCGGAAAGTGGTAAAACAAAGCGATGATCCGTACCAACAATCAGGCGGACACCGTGAGGGACAACAAGACCAACAAATCCAATCAAGCCACTGATGCTGACTGCGCCTGCGGCTAACAGAGTGGCGATACCACCAATTAATAGGCGCGATCGCGTCAACGAAACCCCTAAACCTACAGCTAAATCATCTCCCAAAGCCAGCACATTTACCGATCGCGCCAGCAAGCATCCCCCGATCAATGCAACGATGATGTAAGGGCCAGTCGTAGCAATTTCTTGCCAGCCCCGTCCATTGAGACTACCAACCAGCCAACTGAGCGCAATTTGAATTTGACCGTCTTCAGCCAAAAGCAGCAATGTACTTTGTACAGCACCAAATAAAGAACTTACTGCCACTCCCCCTAAAATCAAGCGTTCAACTGAAATTTCCGACCCCGCACGACCGAGCAAAATAACGAGCGCTGAAGTCAAAATAGCTCCCATCCACGCTGCTAAAGGAATTGCGATCGGGAATATTTGCCACACGATCATCAGAATCACAATTAATCCTGCACCCGCAGAAATACCTAAAATAAACGGATCGGCAAGACTATTGCGTAACATTCCTTGCAGCAGTGCCCCTGACATTCCCAAGGCTGCACCGACAAGCAGAGCAGCAGTGATGCGCGGGAGACGCAAATCCCAGAGAATTGTCTGTTTAACCGGATCGCCTTGGCGGAGTATGGCTTGCCAAAATTCCGACATACTTAAGGGTACTGCTCCTTGAGAAAGCGACAGCACTAGCGTTACTACCAGTGCTGTACTAATGAGTAAAACAGCCCAAAATACGCGGTGTTCAGTAAAAATTGTCTGAAATGGTCTAGTCAAATTCCGGTCTAGTATTTTCATTCACTATAATCCGTCCCAAAGAAAGCTGCATTTAAACATAGCTTTTCTTTGATGAGCGAGCAGGAATGCAAAAATTTGACCCTCAGAAGCTCAACGTTGACCCTCAGAAGGTGGAAGTTGACCTTCAGAAGGTGGAAGTTGACCTTCAGAAGGTGGAAGTTGACCTTCAGAAGATGAAAGTTGACCCTCAGAAGGTGGAAGTTGACCTTCAGAAGATGAAAGTTGACCCTTAGAAGGTGGAAGTTGACCTTCAGAAGCTCAACGTTGACCTTCAGAAGGTGAAAGTTGACCCTTAGAAGCTCAATTTTTAAGTTTTAACTCCCTCCTCTCGCCCAGCGCCCTAGTACCTACGTTAGTTCTAGTCCACCTTGATAGCCAGTAACAATGCGGCTACCATCTTTGAGAATATGAACCTCAATTTGGTCGCTAGCCCAAGTAATCTGCTCTTGAAAAGCCGGGTTTAATACACGAACCCGTTGATTGCTAGAAGAAACTGGAGAGTCGGGAGAGTTAATTGCTAGAGATTCTACAAAAGGCCCGTCAACCAAAATATCGAGTTGTTCTAATAATTCTTGGGAACCTGGCGGCGCTGATTGAGACTGTAGCTGTTTGAGTGTGAATCCAGTAAAAGACATAACATTTAACCCAGCAGCTTTTACCCGACGGGCTAAAGATGCTAGTGCAGTTGCTTGCCAAAACGGTTCTCCACCAGAAAACGTTACACCTGTGTTACGGGGATTGCTGAGAATATTCTCGGCAAGTGTATCAACAGCAATTAATTGGTTAGCCTCAAATGACCAAGAGTTAGTATTAAAGCAACCAGGACACTCACGAAGACAACCTTGTACCCAAATGACTGCACGACAACCTGGGCCATTAACTTCTGACTGATCAACGTAACCCATAATGTTGAGATAGCCAGGGGGAATTTCCATGAGTGCTAGTGATGGGTCAATTGGCTTAATTTCCATCTCTTTAACTCCATTTAGCCGTTGTCTGTTAACTATAGCGAATCTGTAATTACATAACTGTGAAAATAGTTATATATGCTCTTTTAATAAAGCCCTATTGGCTAGCTGTATTCTGATAAAAAGTAGGCGATCTTGTTTCTCAAAAATAATTCAGGATTGCTTATAGAACCCATTTGGGATCTTGGAAGAACGGGTAAAATGAGAAATAAATGCCGTACTCCAGCAGCTTAACCGACAAAGAGTGGGCAATCATTGAACCACTATTGCCGCAGAAAAAGCAAACCAAACCACCAAAGTGGACAAAGCGACAAATCTTAGATGGTATCTTCTATCAACTCAAGAATGGGTGTAACTGGTGTGATTTACTCTGCATATTTACCGCCCTACTCAACATGGAACGATGTAAGAGTTTGGTCAAGAACTTTGAGTGAACATTGCCTCATGCGACTGCCAAGCTCAATCTATGTTTTATCAGACTCATGCTTAAGCGGTTAGCTCAGGCATAGATATCAAATGGGTTCTATATATCCTTGGACTCCATAAACCTGTCAGTTCACAGATAAGGGCACTCTACTGCCGAGGCAAGGTCGGATCAAGTTATCCGGAAACTTCTCAACGTCTCCCCTCTATCAGGTTTCTGCGATGCGATCTGCTTTGCAGCAACGCTTCGTGATCGCTTTGGGCCCCTACTCATCCCTACTCAATCTTCCAATTAGGCGTATAAGCAGAAGTAACTTGGCTATACATTTGCAAGACCGATGCAGAAATACGTCCTGAGAGTTTTGCGATCGCCCATAGCGCTCTTGTAAAATCATTTTCAATTGTTGAGAATTCGCCCAGGAAAAAGTTTATGGCAGATATGTCCGGTCAAGACCCCTCGGAAATCACAATGGCAACGGTTGATGAAGAACGAAAAGGCGCAACTTTCAGCGGTACGGTCATCCTTGGTATAGATCCTGAGGGTGGGGAAGTCGTTTTCTTTAAAGACTTTTTAATTGAAGATTATAAAGGCGAACTTACCGCTTATCTGGCAACAGATGGCGATATAACGAAAAGCATTGATTTAGGCGAACTCGATCAAAAAAGCCCCAGTTTTAGGCTGCCAATTCCGCTGGGAACGGATACATTACCCTACAATACAGTCGTGTTGAGTGACAAAAAAAGCAAGAAAAAAATCCTGACGATCAATCTATAAAATTTGTAACTTAGCTCGTAGTTCAGCCAAATTCGATTGCCCTCCTGTATAGATCTCAAATGGGTTCTATAGCGGTTGCCGCACAGGTAAGGTACAAAATTATATCGCAAGGTGTAGGGAACATGCCGTGCCCCTACGTGAGGTACAGAAAAAACAATTAACTACAGATGAACAAAGTAGGGTAGCACAGCTGTGCTACCCTACCCATGTACCTCATTCAAACGAAAATCTCTATTTATAAATCTAAAACAACAAGCTTTGCACCAACCATCAAACTGGACGACAACCAGACAAAATACTGTGCATATTTACTACTTGTCCGATGACTGCGATCGCAGGCGCACCAAATCCAGTTTCTTCTACCTGTTTAACAATTGTCTCTAAAGTACCAATCAATTCTTCTTGTTCTGGTCGCGTACCCCAGCGCACCAAAGCAATAGGCGTTTCTAAATTTAACCCAGCTATACTTAATTGCTCCACAATATAAGGCAGATTGTGAATTCCCATATAAATAACAATGGTTTCGGAACCGTGAGCGATCGCACTCCAATCCACTTTCGGTCTATACTTACCTGCCGCCTCGTGACCTGTCACAAATGTAACTGATGAACTATACAGCCGATGAGTCAAAGGAATACCTGAATATGCTGCGGCTGCAATTCCCGAAGTGATACCGGGCACAACCTCCGTTGATATTCCTGCGTTGACTAATTCTTCCATCTCTTCGCCACCGCGACCAAAAATAAAAGGATCACCACCCTTTAACCGCACCACAATTGCATGATCCTGCGCTTTCTCAATCAGCAATTGAGTTGTTTCTTCCTGGAACAGCGAATGTTTTCCTCTGCGCTTACCAGCGTTAATTTGCTCCGCTTGGGGATTAATCATTGCCAAAATTGGCGGACTCACTAAGGCATCATAGATAACTACATCTGCACATTCTAATAAACCTTTTGCCTTCAGGGTAATCAGCCCTGGATCTCCTGGCCCCGCACCGACTAAATAAACCTTTCCCAAATACTTGTTCTCCTGTTTTTCTGTGCGGTTCATCTATCTGTTAAATTCCAAATTAGCTCGGCTAATTCTGCACTTGCTCCCAGTGGCTGTGCCAATTGGAAATTCACCGCAGAAAATTGTAATTTTAGCTCCTCTATTGAGGCTGCGATCGCATCGGTTATTCCACCAGCGAATAAAAAGTATGGCAAGATTGCAATTTCTTTATAACCAGCATCTACCAACTCTTTCACCCGTGATTCTAAACTTGGAGGGTTAGCCCAATAAGCAGTCACTGCTCCCAAACTCGCCGCCATTGCTTCCACAGTTTCTTGAGAACCTGGACGACGACTACCATGAGCTAATAAAATCCAAGCTTCTGTTTTTATAGCGGCTGTTTGCTTTGCTAGCAATTTCTCTAAATTGGGGTGAGAGCCTAAATATGGTTGCACCTCAATGATGATATCTTGACCAGCAGCCTGTTGTGCTAGTGCTACCTCGGCAGGAATATCTGTCATTACATGCACTCCCGGCAGCAGAAATAGCGGTACAATTTTTAGGCGATTCTCATTTTGAGAGAGTGTGGGTAGGCGTAGCCCGCCATCGCCAAAAGCGCTGTTAGCAAATTGTTGAATCTGCTCGTGTAAAGGCTGAGGATTCATTTCCAAAGCAGCTATACCAACCAAATGTTCGCTATTTGATGGGTTATGGTTTTCTGACAATTTGTTATGTACCAGCTTTGCTAGTTGCTGCATAGCAATTTCTGGGCGGCGATCGCGACTTCCGTGAGATACTAGCAGATACGCAGATGACATCGGCAAAGCCTAAACTCTCAGTGACTAATTATCTATCTTACTTAATATCAAGCTGGTGTAATAGGTACTCTTGTGATTATTGAAACTATTATCAATTACTAAATAGAAGTATTTTTAATCACTTTTATAGGTAACTCCAAAAATTCAATTACTCAATTCCTACATCCAAGACGACTATCAACTTCTGCTTCCCCTGCTCCCCCTGCCGTCTGCCTTATTCTTTTTCAGCAGTGTAAGTATAAAATTGATCAAAAGCTCCCACCGTTTCAAATTTGTAAGAAGGTATCCAAGAGTTTATTTTTAAATCTGTACGGTAAATACTAAAAATAATATAATTTTGCCTTTCTGTAGTCCTGGCAATAATTTCTTGGATTTGCGGGTTAGCCGAGTCAACCAACTTATCACAATTAAAACGGATTAAATTTTCTATAAAATTGGTAGTTTTTTTACATACATCGGTTTTTAAGTATTTTGTCAACCGTTGCACTGCATATTCTTCATACTCAACTTGACTGGGATTGGTCTTCGCCATTGCCACACCCAAGGCGGCGAGTCCTGCTGCTGCTCCAGTATATGCGATGATGGTCAATGGTTTCATGTTTGCCAAGTAAAATTCCTTGTAATCGTCAGATTTCAGAGACTCTAAATCAACTTAATCCGTTCCTTGAAAAAAAACTCTTGATCCCTCGCCAAATTATTGCTATAATTCAAATTGTTGAATGGCGAGCGTAGCCAAGTGGTTAAGGCAGTGGTTTGTGGTACCACCATTCGTGGGTTCAATTCCCATCGTTCGCCCTACATAATTTAATAGTGATCATAAGTTCCTATAGAATATGGGTGGTGGTTTTGTAGATTCATAACCACTACTTTACCAAGGATCTGCCATTTATGAGTTCATGGACTTGGAGGGGTCGTAAAGCCACTATTCATCAGATTAACTTATGGAACTAAATTGAGCAATATAAGTAAATCTATTTAGTTAATAAAAAATGTATCTAAAAGCTACCAATAAGTAAGTCGGCAGAATAAAAGCAAACTGTATGAAAAAAAGTAAACAAGGCTTAAACCCTTTTTCCCCTGCCCCCTGCTTTATCCCAACGATAATTCTTTACGCCGACCTACTTATTTATATTGTACTGCTCAAGAAAAATCCTCTAGTTGTTACTAAATTCAATCGCTTTTTCAGGCAATGCTATCTGTGCAATTAAGATTCCCGACTTCTTTAAGAAGCTGGGAATCTTAACCTCAAAAGTTTTTAAACACACATATATTTAATTGTCAGAAAATGCCTAGAAGAATGATAAAAGTCAGCCCACAGAAGGCAAGCATAGATATAATCAGAATGTTGCTAATACTGTGGTCAGAAGCTGTTGAGTTATGTATATTAGTAAGCATATAAATCGCCCCCACTTAAACAACTTTTGCTTAAATTGTAACTAGGGCGAACAAAAATTAGTCTATTTTGGAACAAAAATTGATTTTAATTCATTGGAGTTTAGCTTCATAGTTTTACTTAAAGCATAACTATTAAGTTTTGTGTCAAACTCTGACCGATAGATAATAGCAATACAATGATTTGCTACCCACATTAATAGAATATAGCAATCCTAAATGAGTTGTGAAAATCGAGAGACTAAGATCCCCGACTTCTCAAAGAAGTCGGGGATCTTATTGTTCAATCAAAGCTGCCGAATAAATCATCTACACCCACTATCAAAATGAATATTAGCCCTCTGGAAGAATTAACAAAAGTATTGATTTGCAGGTCTTACAGAGCTTTAAAGCTAAATCTTGACATTATCATGATGCAAATAATCGGATACACGTCAATAAATGATATAGTAAGGCTTAACTCAAACAGTTAAGGGCGTAAAATATTGTGCCCTAGATATAATCATGTAGTTATTTACTAACATCTATCAAAAGAAATAAAAATTGTATTCCTTTAGTTAGAGCAAAAAATACTGAGTCATAGATACTTTAAGTAAAGAACACGGTTTAAGTACCTGCTGAAAAGTTGATACTTGTAGGTACACAGATAAATATAATTTATCTGTGTTATTTCGTGTTTATATCTGATTTCACAAAAGGTGGAGGTTTATTGTCTCGCCTTAAAAGTCAACAATGCAAACATCGTTATCTAGTGGAGTTGCCATGTCTGAATTGCTTCAAGCAGTCTTAGATAGTGAAGAAAAAAGTGATTTGCGTTCCTTTCTTAGTGAATTACGCCAACAAGAAAAGAAGTATTTGCTGCGGAATGACATCCTTAATGTATATAGTGAGTATTGCTCAAAGTCCCAAAAACCAGAGGAATTTTACACTTCCTCTGAGTTAGGTAAACTGATTTACTACACTCAAGAAATTATTCAGGAGGAATCAAGCTTCTGTTTCATTATCCGTTCTAAGATTGCCAGCCAAGAAGTTTATTGGTTGACATCAGACTTGAGCATTGAGCCGATGACAGTGCAGGATTTGCTGGATCTGCGCGATCGCTTGGTGAACAAATATCATCCCAACGAGGGCGACCTGCTAGAATTGGACTTCGGCCCGTTTTATGACTACACCCCAGTCATCCGCGACCCCAAAAATATTGGTAAGGGAGTACAATTTCTCAACCGCTATCTATCCAGCCAAATCTTTCAAGACTCCAAACAATTGCTGGACAGCTTATTGAATTTCCTGCGGCTGCACCAATACAACGGTGTGCAACTGCTGCTTAACGATCGCATTCAATCACAGCAGCAACTTTCTGAGCAAGTTAAGAAAGCGATCGGTTTTGTTAATAATCGTCCCGAAGATGAACCCTACGAGCAATTCCGCTTCCAATTGCAGTCAATGGGTTTTGAACCGGGTTGGGGTAATACCGCAGGGCGAGTGCGGGAAACTTTAAATATTCTCGATGAATTGATTGATTCTGCCGATCCTCAGACTCTAGAAGCCTTCATTTCTCGTGTCCCGATGATTTTTAGAATCGTCTTGGTGTCAGCTCACGGTTGGTTTGGGCAAGAGGGCGTTTTAGGGCGTCCCGATACCGGCGGTCAGGTAGTTTACGTCCTTGACCAAGCAAAGAGCCTAGAGAAGCAGCTACAAGAAGATGTCCTGCTTGCGGGTTTAGAGAAATTAAATGTTGAGCCAAAGGTAATTATTCTCAGCCGCTTGATTCCTAATAGTGATGGCACCCTTTGTAATCAACGGCTAGAAAAAGTCCACGGTACTGAAAATGCCTGGATTTTGCGAGTGCCTTTACGGGAATTTAATCCTAACATGACTCAAAACTGGATTTCCCGGTTTGAGTTTTGGCCTTATCTAGAAACTTTCGCCATTGATTCAGAAAGAGAACTACGGGCAGAATTTCAAGGCACACCTGACTTAATAGTTGGAAACTATACTGATGGGAATTTAATAGCATTCTTGCTGGCGCGACGCTTGAAAGTTACCCAATGCAATGTTGCCCATGCTTTAGAAAAATCTAAATACCTGTTCAGTAACCTCTACTGGCAAGAATTAGAGGAGAAATATCATTTTTCATTGCAATTCACCGCTGACTTGATTGCAATGAATGCCGCCAATTTTGTTGTCAGCAGCACCTACCAAGAAATTGTCGGAACACCGGATAGTGTGGGACAGTACGAGTCTTATAAGTGCTTTACCATGCCGGAGTTATATCATGTGACAAATGGCATTGAATTATTTAGTCCCAAGTTTAATGTCGTACCGCCTGGAGTAAACGAAAATAATTACTTCCCCTACACCCGAACTAAAGACCGAGTAGAGAGCGATCGCCAACGCCTTGCAGAAACACTCTTTACTCTGGAAGACCCCACGCAAATCTTTGGTAAACTCGACGATCCTAACAAGCGCCCTCTCTTCTCAATGGCGCGTCTTGACCACATCAAAAACCTCACAGGTTTAGCTGAATGTTATGGTCGAAGTAAAGAATTACAGGAGCATTGCAACTTAATTTTGGTGGCGGGTAAATTGCGCGTCGAAGAATCAGGCGACAATGAAGAACGTGACGAAATTATTAAACTCTACCAAATCATTGAGGAGTACAATCTTCACGGCAAGATTCGTTGGCTAGGTGTGCGTCTGACTAAAACCGATTCTGGTGAAATTTACCGAGTCATTGCCGATCATCAGGGAATTTTTGTACAACCAGCTTTATTTGAAGCTTTTGGTTTGACAATTTTAGAGTCGATGGTTTCAGGATTACCGACTTTTGCCACACAGTTTGGTGGGCCGTTGGAGATTATTCAAGACAAGGTTAATGGCTTTTTGATTAACCCAACGAATTTAGATGAGACAGCCACAAAAATTGTGGATTTTATCACTAAATGCGAACAAAATCCTAACTATTGGAATGAAATTTCTGAGCGAGGAATTGACCGAGTTTACAGCACCTATACTTGGAAAATTCACACTAGCAAGCTGTTATCATTAGCACGGATTTATGGCTTCTGGAACTTTACCTCGAAGGAGAATCGGGAAGATTTATTGCGTTATCTTGAGGCTTTGTTTTATTTAATTTACAAGCCAAGAGCGCAACAACTATTAGAGCAGCATAAGCACCGTTAGTTTGTCATTTGTCATTTGTGAGCCACTGCGGTCTTGGGGTCTCCCCAAGTTAAGCACGTGGCGTCATTTGTCATTAGCTAAAGACTAAGGACAATGGACAAATGACTAAATTGTCAACGCCCGCCAGGTTCGTTGACCAACTATTCCATCCGCACCTAAATTCTGCTGATTTTGAAAGGCTTTGACAGCAGTTTCTGTCAAAGCGCCAAAAACGCCATCGACTCTAACGGCATAACCATTAGACACTAACAGCCTTTGTAAGATTCTGACAGCAACACCAGAGCCGCCGAAATAAAGAGTCGGCAGAGGTGGTTGGCTACTAAACTTCTGTAACTTTCCTGTAGCCTTTACACGGACTTTGCCTTTAGATGGAGAATACTTTTTAGGCTGATCTAAGTTAGAAGAAACTAGGAACTGATTTTTTTTACTGATTTTTTTGAGTATATGTTCTTTCTCTACTGCGATCGCTGAGGGATAAGTTTGATAAATTCCATCTGTCTGCATAAATTCAGGCGGTGTAACTTGAGCAGTTATCTCTAACTGACTCTGTTTTGACTGGTTTTCGTCATTTTCCATCTGAAATAATTGCTGCTGTGGCAAATTGACCCCAGAGCCTTGTCTGATTGTTAACACGCCCGTCATCATCAGGCCAATTTCATTCATTGTTAATTTATCTCATTTGGAAATTTTCAGAAGGGATGCACCTTAATAAAAAGCGCGTAGGCGTAGCTCTTCAGAGACATTATTTAGTACGCCCAGTTTTGGATACTATAAAACTTTTTACCTTTTTTCATCTCGCCATAAAGCAATACCGCCTAATAAACCAGTGATATTGGGAATGAGTTTTACATTTAACGGTAGCTGTAAATTCACTTTCACTGCTTCACCACCGCCAATGTAAAGGTAATCATAATTGAAAAGATGTTGCAAAGATGCGATCGCTTTTTCTAAACGCTTATTCCATCTTTTGTCACCAATTTTTTCTAACTCTGCACGCCGTAACTGCTGCTCAAAAGTTTCTCCTTTACGAAACGGATGATGCCCCATTTCCATATTTGGCACCAGCTTACCATCCACAAACAAAGCCGAACCAAACCCCGTACCCAGAGTAATCACCAATTCTACACCTTTACCTGCGATCGCCCCAAACCCCTGCATATCTGCATCATTAATCACCCGTACAGGCTTGTTTAATTGTTTTAATAATGCTGTTTCCAAATCAAATCCGATCCAATCTGGATGTAAGTTTACTGCTGTTTCTGTCACTCCACACCGCACCACGCCAGGAAAACCTACCGAAACGCGATGAAATTCACCTTGAGCCGCAGCTAACACAACAATTGCATTAATTACAACCTCTGGCGTAGCAGGTTGAGGTGTATCTAAACGCACTCTTTCAGTTACAGGATTACCCGTAATATCTAAAACCATAGCCTTAACGCCACTACCGCCAATATCAACTGATAGGGTGCGAATCGATCCATTTTCTTCAACCATTGAGTTACATCCTTGTTAATGCTTGTTCTTCCGTGATTATGCTCTGCTGCATCTGATAATATCGGGATGCTTGGAGAGTCTTTATATTAAGGGTAGTGGGGGAGATGAGGGAGAAAAAACCAATGCCCCATGCCCTAAAATATAAATTTAAGTAATATGCACAGTTTCATTCCACCAGAACGCTTTTTTCCCTACCTCACCTGGACAGATATCCAATCAATGCCAGATAAGGAAAATGTGGTAATCATCCAGCCAGTAGGGGCAATTGAACAACATGGGCCTCATCTACCGTTGATTGTAGATGCTGCGATCGGTGTGGGGGTGCTGGGAAAAGCAATGGAAAAGCTGGATGCCAGTATTCCCGCTTATGCTTTACCAAACCTTTATTATGGCAAATCTAACGAACACTGGCACTTTCCCGGTACGATTACCCTAAGCACGGCAACTCTGACGGCAATCATTATGGAAGTGGGAGAAAGTATTTACCGTGCTGGGTTTAGAAAACTGGTATTAATGAACTCCCACGGCGGACAACCCCAAGTTATGCAAATGGCGGCGCGAGATTTGCATGTTAAGTATGATGACTTTTTGGTATTCCCGTTGTTTACTTGGCGCGTGCCTAATATTACTAAAGATTTATTGACTCCGAAAGAAGCGGCGTTAGGAATGCACGCTGGAGATGCTGAAACTAGCATTATGTTATCAATTTTGCCAGAACAAGTGAAGTTAGAAAAGGCTGTTGCAGAGTACCCCCCAGAACAGTCAGAAAGTAGTTTACTAAGTTGGGAGGGTAAATTACCTGTGGCTTGGGTGACACAAGATATCAGTAAAACTGGGGTGATTGGCGACCCCACAACCGCAACGAAAGAAAAAGGCGATCGCATCCTCGAATCTGTCGCTAACGGTTGGGTGCAAGTTATTCAAGATATTTATACCTATCGACAAGCAAAAGTGGAGGAGGATTAACAGGTTTTACTCAAAGTTAAAAATCCAATACATTGTATGCAGGACACCATCTAGATTTGCTAATGTAGGAATAATGGAAATAGTACTAGCGTAGCTGCTTAAAATCTATCGAGCAGCAAATTTCTATTAAAAGTAATATAAGAGAAATAATTATGACGGCGTTTGAACCTCAAAGCATCCGCTCGTATAGCCAAGAAGATGTCCAACAAATTCTCCACTTAGCGATCGCACGCCAAGCTGATGACAAAGACACAGAATTTTCTTATGAGCAAATATTAGAAATTGCTGCTGAGTTAGAAATTGCACCTGAGTCTTTAAAATTAGCGGAACGCGATTGGCTAGCACAACAAGGTCAAGTCCAACAGCGAAAAGCTTTTGATGCCTACCGCATTAGAAAATTTCAGAAGCATCTAGGGAATTATACAATTTTTAATGGCTTTTTTATACTGCTTGATTTAATCACTGGTGGCGGAATTTCTTGGTCGCTCTATATTTTACTATTCTGCGGATTGCCACTAGGGTTTGATGGCTGGAATACCTTTCAAATCAAAGGCGAAGAGTATGAAATGGCATTCCAGAAATGGAGCCGTAACCACCAGATTAAGAAAACCATCAGTACAGTTTTGAATAAGTGGTTTAAGGCATTACAGGCTTAGGATATTTGCTGGCTTGGCATTATCCGGCATAAAGGGATGGAGATTCTTGGTTCAACGAAACCACTTAACTTAGAGTCTTAGAGGCATCTGGGTAGCACAGCTAGTTGTGCTACCCTTTTTGGTCTTTATTTAAGTTTTTCGTGAGCAGCCAAAATAATTTTTTCGGTTTCTTCCCAGCTAATACATTTATCAGTTACAGAAATACCATATTTTAAATCTTCTTGTTTACCAGTAATTGGTTGACCACCTTCAAACAAATGTGATTCCAGCATCATGCCAACTATTGATGTATTACCATCAACTATTTGCTGAATAATATTTTCTAAGACAGCACCTTGTAATTTGTAATCTTTATTGGTATTGCCGTGGCTACAGTCAATAACAATTCTTGGTGGTAAATCTGCCTGTTTTAATTTCTCTTCTACCAGTTTGACATTTGCTGGATCAAAGTTAGGCTGACTACCGCCCCTTAGAATTACGTGACCGTAGGGATTACCTTTAGTTTGAAAGACACTGACCTGTCCGTTTTGATTAATTCCTATAAAATTATGCGGGTTTATAGCCGATTGTAAGGCATTCAAAGCTACTTGAATATTGCCATCAGTACCGTTTTTAAAACCTACAGGCATCGAAAGCCCACTTGCCATTTCGCGGTGAGTTTGTGATTCGGTTGTGCGTGCGCCAATGGCAGACCACGTAATTAGTTCACTAATGTATTGAGGTATGATTGGATCTAATGCTTCTGTACCAGCAGGTAATCCCAACTCTGTAATTTTTAATAATAGCTCCCGTGCAATTAATAAACCATTCTCTACATGGAAAGAATCATCCATATCTGGATCATTAATTAGCCCTTTCCAGCCTACGGTTGTTCTTGGTTTTTCAAAGTACACTCGCATAATTAGCAGCAGGTTATCCTGGACTCGTTCAGCCAATATTTTCAACCGTTCAGAATATTCGAGTGCTGCTTTTGGGTCGTGGATTGAGCATGGGCCAACTACTATAAATTTTCTGCGATCCTGAAAATCCAGGATATTTTCTATTTCTTGCCTATATGCTAAAACTTTTTGTTCGGCTAATTTTGTTAAAGGTAATTTTGATTTGACTTCATTGGGAGTTAATAAAATGCGATCGTTCTCAATGTTAGCGTTGTCGATATTACTATTAAATAATTGGTTAGGCATGGGGATGCTCTGGCAATTTTATATACGCACTTCAACTCAAAAGTGTAACACAAACCCATGAACTTTTAAAATAGCTTATTTTTTACTTGACAAATTTTTGAATAGACGGTAAGTGAATAATCTAATAACTGAGAAAGGGGAAAATATTTTCCCCTTTTGTTTGCTATTGCAATACTGATTCAGTGGTTGTGTATATCATTACTGCCATACAAATACTTTAGCTTCGTATGGCCCCAAGTCAGCTATAATACCATCGTCACCAGCTTCGACATCATAATTACCTGTCCACTCGTGCCATGTACCAGGGCTAGGAAAATTAGGAACATGATAGCCAGCTAGGAAGTTTTCTGAGAAATTTGCTATTACGACTACACGAGAACCTTCACCATTCCAACGAGTATAAGCTAATACTTTTGTTTCTGCATTTTCGTGGATAAAATCAATATTTTCTGTGTAAAGAGCATGATTACTTTTACGCAGGTTGGTTAAGCCTTTGTAGGATTCAAATAAACTACGATTTAGATCGTTACCTAACAGCGTCCAATCGATTTTCGATGATTCAGGTTGCTTAGGTTTATACTCACCAAATTCCTCTCCCATCCAAATCAAAGGTACACCAACAGCAGTCATTAGAATGGCTACTCCTAATTTAACCCGCCTAAAGGCTTCTTCGTTAAAAATCTCACGGTTCCCCAGTTCTACCATGACATGGTTATGGTCGTGGTTGGTGAGGTAATTTACTACATTGGTGGCACCCAAGAAGCCTTGACGCTTGCAGTCAATAACGTCTTTGAGACGTTCTAAATCAAATGTATCACCGCAAATGTGTTCTAGAATGCAGTGATAAAAACTATCATGCCAGCAACCATCCATTGGCCCATCTACATTGGTAATGCTGGTAGTTTCAGGAATGTGTTCAGCAACGTTATAAAAAGGCTTCGCGCCAGCAGTTTTTTTGGCTTCCTGAACAATCCAGTGCATGAAATCGTAGTTAGCAATTTGCCGTGCTGCATCGTACCGGATACCATCAAGATGATATTCCTCAATCCAAAAACGGATTGTCTCACCAATAAATTTCCACGCTGGATGAATATCTAATTTCTCATCATAATGTTCATAATTAAACTCAGGCCCCCAGTTATTATCAGGGTCACGAGGATCGTGATGATACCAATAATCGTGGTCAATTTGTGTTAAAGGAGCAGATGCTTCTGAGTGGTTATAAATACCGTCAAGAATTACACGAATACCTCTGCCATGACACTCATCAATCAGTTTTTTCAAATCAGCAGTCGAACCATAACTAGATTCTGTTGCAAAGAAGTGGCGGGGATTATAACCCCAACTATAATCGCCAGGATATTCTTTAAGTGGCATCAACTCAATAGCGTTGATTCCTAGTTCGCATAGATAATCTAACTTTTCAATGACGTGTTTGTACTTGCCTCGTGCATAAGGATCATCCTCGCCACCAGAAAAATCACCGACATGCAATTCATAAATTACTAATTCGTGGTCAGCAGGTAAAGGTTTATCATCATGTTGCCAAAGGTATGTATCGGTAATTCTTTCGCCATCTTTGATGCGGATAACACCATCATCTTTTCCACTCAGTTCATCTATATCAGTTGCATAAGGGTCTGTAACATCAACCCATTGTTCTGGTTCAAAAAACCATGAATTTGACTGGATACGGAATTTATATTTATAAACGCCGTCTTCTAGTTCAACACTTGTACGGAAATAACCATCATCACCTTTTTCCATTGGAATTTCTTGCCAATCAGAAAAAGAACCAATTAATGCAGCTCCTTTGTTGTAAGGTGCAAATAAATTAAATTCAATTGGCTTTGCCATAGAAGTGTTTGTAATACCAAGGGTTGATAGAAATATTCTCTGACGCTCAATTGAATTTGCAAATCGCTCTAGAGAAAGAATTAGCTCAGGAGTGCTTCTATCTTCAGGATGAATTAATAAATATTTTATAAAACTTATATGTATTTTTTTGGTTCTTAGCTTTTGATACTATTTATTTGTTGACTAAAATACGGCTTTACTGTAAAATAGATTATTTTTGTTTTGCAAGAAATTTGTATAATGTTTGAAAAGTCCTATTGTCGGTATCAAAAGTTTTAGATCCCCCTAAATCCCCCGATAAATTGGGGGACTTTGATTTCGGTTCCCCCTTTTTTTAAGGGGAGCCAGCGCGGTCTTCTCCCAAGGGGAGAGGCTAGCGCCAAGGGGTCTCTCCAAGTGGAGCGACTGGCATGGGTTAGGCGGGATCTAAAAGTGCCTAAAGTCACAGCGAAACAATTATCAAATAACCTTTAATACAAGGGGTTTAAGTCCCTTGTTTCAAGCTTGATTTTGTGCAGTTTTACACAGAATTGGTATTAGTTTGTTGCAAATAACTTAATAACCAATTCGCTGCCGTTGCCCTACGAGTTTGGCGAGGCCCAAATTCACCAATTTTGTAACCTTTGAAGCCGAGTTTTTGTTTTAGCATTTGTTTATTTTCAACGGGAATGGAACGAGTCAACTTAACTGTTGCAGGGCGAGATTCAATAAAATCTGGTGGTTGTGGGTACTCATTTTGCCATTCTGGTGCAACTTGACTTGTGTCCCATTGTGCAGTTGAGGAATCATAGCGATAGCCTAAATAATGCCATAGCAACTGGTTAACTGTGGCATCATCAACTTTTTCCTCAAGAATTGCCCAAATTGTTTCTGTATTGAGTGGTGGTAGGTTAGACATAAGCAAGTCAAAATTAAAAATTAAAAACAGCTTGTGTATACACAAACTAGGTAGACTGGAAATCGTAAAGATTAGACTAGTCTATGCAGAATTCCACACCATTATCAAATATCATCCGCGCCCGTGTATTAATTTCTGGTCGAGTCCAAGGTGTGGGCTATCGCTACGCCACCGTGGATACAGCTAGGCAGTTAGGATTAACCGGTTGGGTGCGGAATCTCCCTGAAAGTCGAGTAGAGGCAGTTTTTGAAGGGGCGCGAGAGGTTGTAGATGACATGGTTCGCTGGTGTCACTCTGGGCCACCTGATGCTGTGGTTAAAGACGTTGTGGTTGAATATGAAGTACCAGAAGGGTTACGGGGATTTGAAGTTAAACGGGTTGAGTAATTCGTAACTTGTAATTTTACCCCCTATACGCTTGTGGGGTTTTTCCTGTCCATCGCTTGAAGGCGCGGTGGAATGCACTTGGTTCAGAAAAGCCGAGCAAAAAAGCCACATCATGTATTGAGGCATCTGTTTTTTTAAGGTGTCGTAGCGCTAATTCTTTGCGTGTCGCATCCAAGAGTTGTTGGTATGAAGTACCTTCTGTTTGCAATTCTCTCTGCAAATTACGAACGCTGATAGCTAGATTGTGGGCAATGATCTTGAGTGTAGGAACTTCTCCTTTTAACTGTTGAGAAATTGTCTGAACAACAAGGTTGCTATAAGTATTTTCTTGACTTAACTCATGTAACATAGCTTTTGCATATTGTTCAAAGATAGACAAGAGACTGGGGTTAGCTGATAAAACTGGCCAATGTAAACAATTGGCATCCAAAATCATTCGATTTGTCGGTGCAAAAAAACGTATGCTTGAGCGAAAGATCCGCTCATGTTCAGAAATATCATTTGGACGTGGGTGTTGAAACCAAACTGTTTGAGGATAGAGTTGCTTACCTGTGAGCATTTTTGTTACTGTCATCAAGGCAGCAAAGGTACTCTCAATGGGATGCCGAGGTTCTTCTAATAAGTAGTTTTTTAAGTAGTCTACGATTTCACAATCACACAATACCTGCCCTTCAAATACTGTGAAATTAATATAAACACCTTGGCTGAATAAACGGGTGTAACGAGAGAGTTTTTCTAAAACTTGATCGAATGTATTACAATTCAACAGCACATAGCCGACAATGCCGATCGCAGCGGCATTAAAAGCTTCCCCCAAGTGCAAGCCAAAGTTTTCGTCACCTGTCAATTTAACTACTTCACGCCACAAGGCTCTCAAGGGCGCTCCGGTAATCTGCTGATCGGGCATTTCTATCAGCGCTAGTTCAATTCCCGCAGCAGTACACAACTTCTTAGCATCAATGCCAGATGTTGCTGCATATTGAACAATGTCTCGAACAATGGATACTGAGAAAGTTGCCTCTTTCATAAAGCATTCAGGCGTAGTTTTCTAACATTGGCGTGTTCGGTCAATTCCTTGGCGCAAGATGTCAATTCCAGATTCCGCAGACAGCATACCTTGAGAGTATCAACAACGCGAAAGGAATTTTTGAAAATGATATCTGCCAAACTACACACTCACTCTGCTGACGCAACTTTCACCACAGACTCAAATAGGGAGCAAATTCAGAATCCGGAAAAAGGTAGACAAGGAAGGAATGCCTACAAATATTTTGCAATTTGCCTTGCTGATTAAGAAAGCAGATACTATCATCGTTGGCCCACCAGTATTTTTGCAAAAGCTGATGATCGGAGCTTTAGCTGGAATTGCCCGATTTTTGAGGGTGGATCAGTCATTAGTTAAATACAAATAAATAGAGGTTGGGGACTGAGGACTCATTCATTCACCTCATCTCCCCCATTCTCCATCCCCCTTTTTGCTAATTCGAGGCAAAATTTATAACCCGTTTGCAAGTGGTGAGAACAACAGGTGTTTTATTTATTTTATATTTGCTTGGCGATCGCTTGCAGCGATTACCTTAAAAGAGAACTGATGACTTTTATCAGCTAACCGTGGTTTAACACCTGTGAAAAATTTTGATTACAATGCAGATGTCCACTAGGCGGCGTGCTGTCTACACACGTAAATCAAGAAGATACTTCATGAGTAATCAACTACAAGACTACAATCCCAGCGGCGTAGGTGAAATAAATGGCAACCTCTTAGGTTTACCTTGCGATTACGAGTCTGCAAACCTGATTGTCTTTGGTGTGCCGTGGGAAGTTACTGTTTCCTATGGTGCTGGTACTGCTAATGGCCCACAGCGAATTCTCGATGCTTCGACTCAACTAGATTTGTTTGATTTTGATAACCCTGATGGTTGGAAGCAGGGAATTTTCATGGTGGAAATTCCCCAAGATATTTTAGAGAAAAACACATACTACCGCACTTTGGCAGCACAGATTATCGAGCGATTAGCCCAAGGGAAACAACTCTCAGATACACCAGATTTAACACCTGTCTTGACGGAAATTAATCAGGCTGGTCAACAAGTTAATAAATGGCTGTTTGAAAATTGTCAGCAAGCAATTAATGATGGTAAGCGAGTCGCCGTTCTTGGTGGAGACCACAGTTCGCCTTTAGGTTATTTCCAAGCATTAGCAGCTAACTACGCAAACTATGGCATTTTACACATTGATGCCCACGCGGATTTACGCGATGCTTATGAGGGATTTGAGTTTTCTCATGCGTCTATTATGTTTAATGCGATGAAAATACCGCAAATTTCTAAGCTAGTGCAAGTGGGTTTACGTGATATTAGTCATGATGAAGTACAAATGATTGACCAATCTGATAGTCGTATTATTGCTTATTACGACCCAGCTATTAAGCAAAAGCTTTACTCTGGAACAACTTGGATTGATTTATGCCGAGAAATTATTAGTTCTCTGCCTGAGTATGTTTACATTAGCTTTGATGTAGATGGTCTAGATCCAAAACTCTGTTCGAGTACAGGTACTCCTGTTCCAGGTGGGTTGGAATTAGAGCAAACTTTTTGTCTGTTCCGGGAATTGGTCAATAGTGGAAGAAAAATTATTGGCTTTGATATCTGCGAAGTTGGTGATGCTGAGTGGGATGGTAATGTTGGAGCGCGAATAGTTTACAAGCTGGCAAATTTGATGGATTTATCTCAGCAGAAGATATAAACAATAAAATTTTGGCAGGTTAGTAATCATACTGAACTTAAGATAATGACAACAGCAACTTGTCTATCTCTAACTCTCGAATAATTCCTCAAACTGCCAAAAACCAAGTTTACATATTGCACTAGGAAACCAGCTTGCAGCTAATGATCTATGAATTATCCAAGAAGTGCCTTGGTCAAGGGCTACTTATGTTGTGTTACTACGATTTGTTAAAAGTTAAGTATTATAATCAAGCTTGCTTTCAGCAAAATTACTGTTATAAAGTAGTTATGCAATATTAAATCATAAAGTAATATAAAAATTTTGGCAGAACTTTTTGGATGAGCGTATAGTTTCAAACATCATCAATCGTTTTCATGATGTTTATACTTACCTATAGGTAAACGAAACAGGTGCAATATGAAACTACAAGATTTTTTGGGAAAAGAGGAAAAATGGGCATTCGATGCGATCGCTGAGGATATAGACTTAGCTCGTCAGATTCAGATATTGTTAATCGGCTTAGGTTTGCTAGAACCTCCAGCCGATGGTAAGTTTGGGCCTGTTACTGTGATAGCTCTGAAAAAATTTCAAGAATTAACAAAGACTGAAGAGAATGGCTTTTTAGGAGCAGTTACAGCCAAGAAACTAATTGAAACCAAAATAGATGATCTTCCTAAACCTCCCTTAAAACTTGGTAATGACATTGCCAGTAAGATTGTGAAATACATGCTATCCAAAGATTATCAGGTATTCACCAATCCAAAAGAATACAACATTGTTTATGTAGAGGGTGTAAATGCAGACTGGAATCTCAACAATGATACACCCAATGAATTTAATGATCGGCGGATTGTTATTGAAGTAGTAAATGGTGTTCCCAAAATCTTGGATCACTGGGAAGCAACTACAGAACCAGGGAAGCACTACACTTATAATCCGATGAATCCCAAAGGAGCAGCTAGAATTCAGTTTGGGCAATACAAAGCTTGGGCTGTTGGTACCCACGGTACAGCAGAGCCTCATGAAGCATTAGTGCAAGTTGGAGATATAACTGTTTGTAGAGATTTCAACAAAGATTTTAAACGGACTGGCGACAAACTGGATACAGGTAATAATTTTTATGTGAATCAACACTACGGCTTTGACTTTCCCCGAAATGATATTCGCCTTGCTAGTGCGGGTTGTTTAGTGGGACGGACTCGCCAGGGACATAAAGAGTTTATGGCGATTATTAAACAAGACCGCCGTTATGTAGCTAATCGCAAATATACTTTTTACACTAGCGTGATTCCTGGAGATGATTTACTGAAAACGTTTCCAAAATGAGGTAATGATTAATTGCTAGCGCTTGTTATGATGCAAGGTTTAGTAAGGTAGCACATCTGTGCTACCTTACTTTGTCTAACTTTGTTGTGGTTGCCCTATCTGTCCTGTTAACTTCTCTTTATCTTGCCTGCGTTTTTTGGCGTAAAGTTGAATAGTTACTGCCATCAAAATAATCATGCCGAAAATAGCCCAGGCAGCGATATCTGTAGGTAGATTATTTTTAAACACAGCCAGCAATACGATCGCTACTAACATAACTGTGGGTGCTTCATTTAAAGCACGTAATTGCTGACTATTCCAGCCACATTCATCTACTGCTAATTTCTTCATTAGCCGAGCGCAGTAATGATGATAGCCAATTAAAATAGCAACAAACAGCAGTTTGATATGTAACCAGCCTTCTTTTAGAACATCCGGTTCAGTGGTTACTAAACCGATGGCCATTGCGATCGTCACAAACATTCCTGGGTTAGTGATGATATAATAAAGCCGCTTTTCCATAATTTGATACTGATTTTTCAGTATCGTTCGCGCTGGTTCAGGCTCTTGTTCAGCTTCAACGTGATAGATAAAAAGACGTACTAGGTAGAACAAACCAGCAAACCAAACTACAAATCCGACAATATGAAAGGCTTTAAACCATGAATAAGCCATGAATTATAATCTCCTTTACTTGTGGTTGTGACGCATTTTTAGTGGTAATAAAAAGTTCACAAATGTAGGCGGGAATAACATTTATCAATCTAGCAAAAATTCAGAATTCATTTTCTAACACAGATAAATATTTATAATTTATCTATGTTATTTGTGGGTTCATTTTTATAATATCGATTTTTGCTAGAAGTATATTGTCAATGAGCATCTTTACGACGCACAAAGGGTAAAAGGTCTTCTAAAATCGCCTCGTGGTAGTGTTCTTGAGGATAATGCCCGACGTTATTAAGTTTTATTAATTCGCTATTTGGTGCGGAATTAGCAAAGGTTTCGGCAATGTCTACAGGTAGCCAAGGGTCAATCATACCCCATTGAATCAGAATTGGTTGTTGCCATTCTTTAAAGCCAGATTGTATTTCTGTCATGGCTGAATCAAGCTGTAAATTGCGAATACTTGACAAGAGACTCCGACCAGATGAAGAACTTTTCAAGAATGGTTTTCGATAAATATCTAAATCTTTATCATCTATGCGATAACGGCTTCCACTTTCTAGCGTTCGGTCAACTAATAGGGGATCTTGGGTCATGACTTCACCTGCCAAAGGTAAACCCATTTGTTTAATTTTCCAGGGTAATTTGGCAGCAGTTGAAATTGGGGTATTTAAAATAACTAAATTGGCAATTTGTTCTGGATGACGCAAGGCATATTGTAACCCTACAGAACCTAAAAAGCCTTGTACAACTAAAGAAAAATGTTCAAGTTCTAGCGCTTTAATAAATCCTTCTAAAGCTGTAATAAAAGCATCGGGAGTGTAAGCAAAATCTCGTTTTTCTGGTTTTGCAGAAAAGCCGTAACCAATCCAATCTGGAGCGATCGCTCTTGTACCTTGATTCGCCAAAGCAGGTATAATATGACGCCAACTATAACTTTGTGAAACTAAGCCGTGTAGCAACAACACAGGCGCTAAGTCACTTCTGCCGATTGGTAAACATTCCCGATAAAACCATTCCAGTGAATCTACATTGATTTTATGTTCTGTTATTGACACGCTATATTCCTATGATTTGTCATTTGTCATTTGTCATTTGTCAGGAATTATTATTTTCTTCTGCTCCCCCTGCTCCCCCTGTTCCCTCATCCCCCCATTCCCTGAGAAGTAATCATCTCACGAATCGCATAAGCTGTGGCGGGTGCTAGTAAAACGCCGTTGCGATAGTGTCCGGTAGCCAAGAGGACGTTACTAAACCCTGGTAACTTGCCAATAACTGGGGCTGGTCGTCCTTCCGGGCGGGGACGTAACCCCGACCAAGTGCAGAGAATAGTTGCTGTGGCTAATTCTGGGCAAAATGCGATCGCTTGTTCTCTAACAGATTCCAGCAGTTCTTGATTTGGCGGAATCTCATTACCATTAATGGGAAATTCCACTGTTGCACCTACCCAATAATCTCCACTGCCCACAGGAACAATATGGACATCGTTACCCGTTATCGCTGGCTGGAAGTCAGGATTGCCTAATCGATGCCCCACACGCATCTGCAACGCTTGCCCAAGCACAGGGCGGATATCAACCATCTGATTTAATTTTGCCGTCAGTGGTGTTGAACCTAGCCCTGCTGCAATTACAAACCAATCAGCAGCTATTTTTCCTTCTGTAGTCTCAAGTTGATGGCAAAATTGGGAAGAAGATTCAGGTGTTGAGGTTGGGGCATCCAAAACAGTCACGCCAAATTTGAAATTTACCCCATTTTGCTGGGCAGCCTCAACTAAAGCTAACGTCAGGGCTGTTGGATCGATCTGGCGATCTTGCGGAGAATAGACAGCGCCAGTAATTTTTTCGTGATTAATTTGAGGACAGATATTTTGGAGTTTAGCCGTGTCCCATATTTCTAAATGCCAGCCTTGAGAGTGGCGAATTTCTATTAGTTTTTCCCATGCTGAAATCCCCTCTAGAGAAGGGGAGGAATCAGACAAAAGCATGAGAATTCCCTGACGATTAAAAGGAATTTTGCGACCTGTTAAAGCTTCTAGTTCAGGAATCAAGGTTTCATAGCGTTGGATGCTAGTTTGTCGCATCTGCCAAGCCTTGCCTTTGATTTTTTGGCTGATTGCGCCCATCAAAACGCCAAGTGCAGCGCCTGTGGAATCTTGTGCTGGTGCTTGCCGATCGCAAACTGTAATTTTCAGCCCTTTTACTAGACTAAGTTGGTATGCGATCGCAGCCCCAACTACACCACAACCAATAATAACTACATGACTCATTGCTATTTTGAAGCGAAGATGGGGCAATACGGTTCGGATAAGCAGGGGAGGCAGAGGAGGCAGGGGGAGCAAGTGAACTCCTCTTTATCTCCCTCTGCCCATATACCTTGCGCTTAACTTGCTTCTGGTTGACTGCTGGTCTTAGGAAGCAGTTCGAGGAATTTGTCAATATCTGCGAAAGCAGCTTGGGCTTTACTCAAGGCAACTTGAGGATTGCTAGCACTAGTAGCTTTGTCAAGTTTAACCAGGTCGTTAAACAAATCTCGCGTTATTTGACGTGCTGTGGATTGGTCTTTGGGTAGAAGGTTGGGAGTGACATAAGTCAGGTTTAGCCTTGCTTCTGTTATCGGGCCATGTATAAAGTTACGTACATTGATCCAATCACCTCTTTGGATCAAAGTTTTCAACTCTTGTGAGCGATCGCGCACAGCCTGAATTTCAGGAAGGTATGCCTGAATTTTTTCAAGTTGTACTGCTGTGTAAGTCGGAGGTGCTACCGCGACATTAGGGCCACCACAACTAATGAGGAATGTGGCCAATAATACTAGAAAAAACGAAAAAATCGAGCGTTGACGGGCCATACATTGAACTTAATTGCTTTGTGTTTACCGATTAACAGTGTCATTTTAGATCGCTAGCGCAATTTATCATCCTTGTCAGCCAAGGATTTTGCAGAAAATCTTGATATTTTTTCCAAAGAGCAGAATTTCATCTGCTTTTGAGGAATTTTTAAGTACAATTACTTAATAGGTGTTAACCAGTCTCAACAAGAAGCGATTTTTGGCATTTGTTTAGTAACAATGATTGTTAGGGAAATATAATCTGGTGTTGCTAAATTTCAAAGGTCTTGATAAGCTGAAACACCAATAGGATAAGCCTTCTGGCGGTTGTTCTGTCTTCACATCCCCAAGATGCCGACGCAATATAGGAGTGTTTTTTAGTGAATGCAGCTGAACAGGCAACGAACCTTGAACTCGCCAGCAACATTGCTACGGTGGTTAATTTGTTCAAATTCGAGTTTCCTGATGCCAAATCTGATCTTAAGCCCTGGAAGAATGACCCGGAAACCAGGGAGTTAGTCGATCCAGACTCTATAGATATTGGCTTTCACTTTCCTGGTATCAGCAAATCTTGGCGTAGTCGTAGTATCTTAATTCAAATCCGATTTTATCAAGATCCCATCAGTAATTCACGCCGTGCGATCGGCGTGGAGATAGCTGGATTTGATCATCGCGGCGAAGCATGGCGACTTTCTACGGTGGAAAATTGGAGTATTGTCGGCGCATCTTCACCTTCTAGTGAAATTGAGGAGAAGTTGAAACAGATTTGCCGACAGATTTTAGAAGTTTTTAATAAATCAAATGATTAAAAGAACACAGGGTAAAGGCAAACCTCTATCTGTGCTACTCTACCAACAATACGCCGCTTCCCAATAATGGCAATAGTCGGCATAAATTTTTTACAGATTCTTGATAAATATAATATTGCTGTCTAACTTTCAGGGTAACTTTAATGGGACAAACCATTACTCAGGTTGATGCTTTTACCAATACACCTTTTGCAGGTAATCCTGCTGCTGTTTGTGTTTTGCCTGCTCACCAAGACGATGGCTGGATGCAGAATGTAGCTCAAGAGATGAATTTATCTGAAACGGCTTTTCTCGTTAGACAGGATGATGGCTTCAATCTGCGTTGGTTTACGCCGATGCTAGAAGTGCCGCTTTGTGGTCATGCAACTTTAGCTAGCGCTCATGTACTCTGGTCAGAGGGACATCTGTCAGCGAATGAAGTGGCGCGTTTTTATACCAAAACTGGAGTGTTGATTGCTAAATTGCAAGGTAAGTGGATTGAATTAGATTTTCCTGTGAATCACTCCCAAGCCGCGATCGCTCCTCCAGAACTTAGCCAAGTTTTGGGTGTACCATACAAATCTGTATTGCAGAATTCGTTAGGCTATTTAGTGGAATTAGAATCTGAAGAATTGCTACGGCAAGTACAGCCTAATTTCCAACTCCTAAAAACGTTGTCTATTAGTGGTTTAATCGTCACCAGCACCGCCAATTCTGATTCCGAATATGATTTCGTCTCACGTTTCTTTGCACCAGGATTAGGTGTTAATGAAGACCCAGTGACTGGGGCGGCTCATTGTTGTCTTGCTCCATTCTGGCGCGATCGCTTGCACAAAGATGAGTTATTGGCTTATCAAGCATCAAGTCGCGGTGGGGTGGTGAAAGTAGATTATGATGGGGGCGATCGCGTCCTTCTTGGCGGACAAGCAGTAACTGTGATGCGAGGTGAGTTAATTACCCCATTAAGCTAAGATTAAAAATCAATCGCATCCGGCAAAAACTCAACATCAAAAACTTGAGCAATGGAATAAGGACACTCCACTGGAAACGTATCTATTGGTAGTTGAGTTTCATTACTAGCAGCTTTTAATCCCCGATGATAGCACTGGGCTAAAACTTCTTCTGGATAGGAATTGAGGCTGGGACTCTCTTGCAGCAAATCTAGAATTTTGTTGCGTTGCTCATCAATGGTATTTTGCCAAGAGCCACTCCGCAAACCAGACTGATATTGCCACTTGAGTAAATGGTGTAATAATACTTCCAAACGGCTTTTCAACTCCCGCCGATCTGAGCGTCCCAAGCTTTCAATCTCCTCAATTACAGCATCCCAATCTACTTGTCCAAATTGTCCAGCACGAATGAGTTGCACAGTTTTTTCTGTCCATGCAAAAAAATCTGTTTCATATAACTGGGCTGCGCTTTTGGGAATCGGGGTCATAAACTTCCTGCAATCTACCGGAGGGAGACAAGCAAAATTTGAGATATTTTACACGTATTTTAACGTCAGAGGTGAGGGAAGGCGATTAAGATTATTCCTCTATTAGGAAATTGTTAGGCAATGCAAATACTAAACCGCAAAAGTCTACTTTTGTGAAGAAGCGGGTGTCACAATATTCAAAGAAGCCTAATATTTTAATTTTAAAAATGTCTGCTAAACACAAAGATAGTAGAATCCTCATGCAATCTCGTGACTGGCCAATCGAGCAATTACCTGGACTTAGCCACGAAGAACAATCCCAACTGCACAATTGTGGCATTACTAGTACAGTAACACTAGTCAAACAAGGAAAGACTTTAGAGCAAAGACTAGCGTTAGCAAATAAACTACAGATTCATCTTCAGTATGTAAATAAATGGATGACCTTAGCTGACTTGGCGCGTATTCCTAGCGTCGGGATACAATATTGTGGTTTATTGCTGCATGCGGGTATTGGTTCTGTCGCACAGTTAGCTGAAACTCCTACTCACAGATTACACCGACAAATTATGCGATTACAGGTAGCAACAATGCAACGGCGTGATTTGTGTCCAGCAATTGAGCTAGTACAACAGTGGAGTCAGCAAGCGAAAACAATTATTATTTAGGAGTTTGGAGTTTGGAGTTAAAATTCATAACTCATAACTCATCACTCCTCACTCTTTAACCAAGACACCATTAAGGAAGATATCAGCAAGTCCTTCTGCCATTTCCTGCATTTGTTGGGGAGAAGCATCAGGCTCAATAATGGTGTTGTTGGAAAAACCTGCGATCGCAAACATCCCTAAAAAAACTTTAGCAACCAGCTTGGCATCAGTTTGGCGATAAATGCCTTTATCCATTGCTGTTTGAAAAAATGCTTCGCCCACATCTGTCATTTTGGTAATGACTTCTAACTGGATGCGATCGCGTAAATCGGGGTGAAACTGCACCTCCATAAAACAAACGCGCATTAAATGGGCATTTTTTTGGAAATTCCACATCCGGCGGCGCATCACCTGAGCTACGGCTTTATAGCTGCCCATTTCACTTAATTCTGTCAGCAAATCTGTGAGAATCTCTACCCAGCCATTCGTAGCTACTTCCACCAAAATCGCTTTTTTATTCGGAAAATGACGGAAGAGAGTGCCTTCAGCTACACCTGCGGCTTGTGCCAAATCGCGGGTGGTAGTGCCGTCAAATCCCTGAGAGGCAAACAACCGTTGTGCTGCTTGTAAAATCCGGGTGCGTGTCTGAGCCTCTGAAGGCGGGGAAGAATTAAAAACTCGCATAATAGTTATGGTTAAATATCCAGAACAGCACTTGTAGCATTATTGTCTAACGTTCAGTACAAAAAGTCACTGAGAACTTAATACAAGATTAACGTTCTTTTGCTGAGTATCCTGTTTTTTAGGTAATGTAACTTTATCTTAATTCTCGCTTATGAACCATATCAGTCGGTCAATTTGGAATTTGAGATTGAGGATTTCGACTTTGCTCAGTCGAACGATTTTGGATTGGTCAGATCAAACATCTGTCACATTACGGCGGTTGTTTGTCACTTTGTTGACTTCGCTCATTCTTTACTGGGGATTGCTGCCAGAAGTCGCTCTGGCTCAAACTCAGACAGCACCTCCTCAAGAAGCGAAAACTCAAACCCCGTCAGTTCAAAGTTCGATTCAACCTTACCTGGATCGAGTAATCAAGCAGTTAACGGAGTTTCGCCTCGAAAATGGTTTAAAATTTATTGTCTTGGAACGACATCAAGCACCTGTCGTTTCTTTCCTTACTTATGCGGATGTCGGTGGAGTAGATGAGCCAGATGGCAAAACTGGTGTAGCTCACTTTCTGGAACATTTGGCGTTTAAAGGCACAACGCGCATTGGTACAGAAGACTACAAGGCAGAAAAACCTTTATTAGAAACCTTAGAACGGTTAGATGCCCAAATTCAAGCAGCAAAAGCCGATGGCAAAAAAGATGAGGTTGCTCGGTTAGAAGCTGAGTTTAAGCGAGTGGAATCGCAAGCAGCCAAGCTAGTCAAACAAAACGAATTAGGGCAAATTGTCGAACAAGCAGGAGGTGTGGGTTTAAATGCCAATACTTCAACTGAAGCCACCCGTTATTTGTACAGCTTTCCTGCCAATAAGCTGGAACTTTGGATGTCGCTGGAGTCGGAACGGTTTCTCGATCCTGTAATTCGTCGTGAGTTTTATAAAGAAAGAGATGTAATTTTAGAGGAGCGGCGGATGCGGGTGGAAAATTCACCCATTGGAATAATGGTGGAAAAATTTATCGATACTGCTTACAAAGTCCATCCCTACAGGCGTCCAGTAATTGGTTATGACCAAGATATCCGCAATCTGACACCAGAAGATGTCCAAAAGTTTTTTGATACTCATTACGTACCAAGTAATTTAACGATCGCTATTGTCGGAGATGTTAACCCGGCTGAGGTGAAAAAGCTGGCGCAAACTTATTTTGGCCGTTATCAAGCAAAAACCAAAGCTGTTGAACAAATCGCGGTGGAACCGCCACAGAAACAAACACGGGAAGTTACTTTACAGCTACCTTCTCAACCCTGGTATTTAGAAGGTTATCATCGTCCGGCAATTACTCATCCAGATAATGCAGTCTATGAAATCATTGGTAGTTTATTAAGTGATGGACGCACATCTCGGCTGTATAAGTCTTTGGTAGAGAAGCAGCGTTTGGCGCTAAGTGCCCAAGGTTTCAGCGGTTTTCCGGGAGATAAGTACCCAAACCTGATGTTATTCTATGCTCTCACGGCTCCTGGCCATACAGTTGATGAATTGGGGGTGGCTTTGCGCCAAGAAATTGACAAATTAAAAACTGAGCCTGTAGCGGCGGTTGATTTGGAACGGGTGAAAACTCAAGCAAGGGCGGGTTTGTTACGTACTCTCGATTCCAATATGGGGATGGCTCAACAATTGTTGGAATATGAAGTGAAAACTGGCTCTTGGCGGAATTTGTTTAAGCAGTTGGATGATATTTCGGCGGTGACAACGGCTGATATTCAGCGAGTGGCAAAGCAGACGTTTACGGCTGAGAATCGCACAATTGGTAAGTTGTTGTCGAAAGAAGGATGAAAAACGAACCGCAAAGGACGCAAAGGAAGAAAGATATGCAGAGGTATCAGGTGAAAGGTAAAACGCAGATAGCGTTGAAAATTCAAAAGAGGAAGGGTCTGATTTATGCTTTGGTTGCTGTTTTTGCGTGTTTACTTTTAACTTGTAATTTTTCTTTAGCGGCGACGGCTGAGGCAAAGCATTACACGGAATTACAGCTACCACCGCTACCTGAAATCAAGTTACCCAAGTATGAGCGGTTTGTGCTGCAAAACGGCTTAGTTGTTTATTTAATGGAAGATCACGAGTTACCGTTGGTGAATGGTACGGCCTTTGTGCGGACAGGAAATCGCTTGGAACCGTTGGAGAAAGTTGGGTTGGCTGGTTTTACAGGCACGGTGATGCGAACTGGAGGAACTAAGCAGCATTCCCCTGATGAACTCAACGAGATATTGGAACAACGCGCGGCATCTGTGGAAGTTAGTATTGCTGAAACTTTTGGTAGTGCTAGCTTTGACGCGCTCAGTGAAGATTTAGAAACAGTGTTTGGGCTATTTGCTGAGGTGCTGCGATCGCCAGTATTTGCTCAAGAAAAGCTAGACTTGGCTAAGACACAAGCTAAGGGTGGCATTGCCCGTCGCAATGATGATCCAGATAGTATTGCTAGTCGAGAATTTAAGAAGTTGATCTATGGGAAAGATAGTCCATACTCTCGCACGATAGAGTATGCGACGGTGGATCAGGTTGAACGTGAGGATTTGCTCAAGTTTTATCAGCAATATTTCCACCCCAATAATATGATTTTGGGGATTGTGGGGGATTTTGATGCTAAGAAAATGCGATCGCTCATTCAAGCTAAGTTTGGCAATTGGAACCGTAACCCAGGTATTGCCAAACCCACATTACCAAAGGTTTCCGCAGCTAATACAGGTGGAGTATTTTTTGTAAATCAGCCACAACTAACCCAAAGTAGTGTACTTATCGGGCATTTAGGCGGACGCTTTGATAGTCCTGATTATCCGGCGCTGGATGTATTGAATGGGGTTTTAAGTGGATTTGGTGGACGCTTATTTAATGAAGTGCGATCGCGCCAAGGTTTAGCTTACTCTGTCTATGGCCAGTGGAGTCCTCGTTTCGATTATCCTGGGATGTTCATTGCTGGTGGACAAACACGATCTGATGCTACCGTCCAGTTTGTCAAGGCCTTACAAAGTGAAATTAAGCGCATTCAAACTCAAAAAGTGACTGCAAAAGAACTCGCTTTTGCAAAAGAATCTACACTTAACTCCTTTGTATTCAACTTTCAAGACCCCAGCCAAACCTTATCACGGTTGATGCGATACGAATATTACGGCTATCCTGCTGATTTTCTCTTTCGCTATCAAAAAGCCGTCGCCGCCACCACAGCAGCCGATGTCCAACGCGTAGCACGAGAATACCTCAAACCAGAAAAAATTGTGACTCTAGTAGTGGGGAATCAAGCCGCCATTCAACCACCATTGACGCAGCTAGCGGCAAAGGTGACACCAATAGATGTAACAATTCCTGGTTCACGACCACAGACAAAAAATTAATAGCGTACATAGGTACACACTGAATAGAATAGCACTAAGTTAAGACACAGCCCTTGCCCTAACTGGTTCCCAGCCTGGAGGCTGGGAACCGATTCTCGGAGGTTCCCCCTCCAGTGGCTTGACTAGAGGCAGCAGCCCATTCGGAATACGTTTATACAAGTCAAATCGTAAGGCTTATACCAATTCAAATAATGTTTGCGACACATCAATTATTTGTAAGGGCACAACAATGTTGTGCCCCTACCCATCTGTCGCATTCTTTTTTCAAATTGGTATTAGATTCTCGACTTCTTCGAGAAGTCAGGTATCTGGTTGTTCAAATAATTTCCTTTGCTATCGGGAAATGACTGAGGACGAATTGGAGTAATAAATAGAAACTAAATCAGGAACCTAAAACCTCTGGGAACTCCAGGGGTTTTTTTTTAACAGTGTAGGTTGTGTTGAGGAACGAAAGTTAACATATCCGCCCAATTTTTTGCAAAGAGCTAAAAAATGTAACCAAGCACAGATGATATGCGATCGCACTCATACTTCTCGGCATATACTTTAAAGAAATGTGACGTTTAATTGCGCTATGGTAAAAGTCAGCTTTACATAAGTTCAGTTATGAGCCAGTCTGAATATACTACAGCCCAAACTACTGCCCTGACTAACCACGATCGCAAACCTATTCACATACCTGGCTCTATTCAACCTCATGGCATTCTCCTGGCACTCAGTACTCAGCTAGAGATCCTACAAGTTAGCAATAATACCCAAGTGTATTTGTGCAAAGCTCCAGAAGATTTGCTCGGTCAACCTTTGAGCTATTTACTTGAACCCCAGCCAGTGGAAATTGTCAAGCAGTGCTTAGTAAAAAAGGTTGGCAGCGCTAATGCGTTTAAAGTACTAATAAATACTTTGTATGGGGAAATATACTTTGATGCTATTGCTCATCGTACAGAAGAAGCTGTGATTCTGGAGCTAGAACCAACTGACTCGGAATTTGAGGTGAGTTTCTTAAACTTTCATAGTTTTGCGAGTGAAGCGATCGCTAAAATGCAAAACACATCAAACCTGATAGAATTTTTGCATTCGGTAGCTGAAGAAGTCCAAAAAATCATCGGTTTTGATCGGGTAATGGTCTATCAATTTGACCAATCCGAAGCGGGTTCTGTTGTTGCAGAAGTTAAACGAGAAGATTTATCACCTTATCTAGGACTCCACTATCCTGCTACAGATATTCCAGCCCAGGCTAGGGAGTTATACACGCGCTGCTTTCTCCGATTTCTCCCCGATTTGACCGCCGAACCTGTCAAACTAGTTCCAACCGAAAATCCAACAACACATCAGCAGCTTGACTTAAGCTACTGTCTGCTACGGAGTTTTGATTGGTGTTGTACTCAATATCATCAAAATATGGGCGTGAAGGCTCTTTTGGTGATTTCCCTGGTTCAAGAGCAGAAGCTTTGGGGATTAATATCCTGTCATCATCAAACACCGAAGTATATTTCTTACGAAGTCCGCAAGATGTGCGAATTTTTAGGACAGATTGTGTCTTCAGAATTAGCGCACAAAATTAGTCACTCGGAATGGGATTATAAGGTAAAACTCAAATCGCTACAGTCTGAGTTTCTAGAGTCCATTTCCCAAGCAGATAATTTTATCGATGCCTTAATCAAACCTGAAATCCGGTTGCTCGATCTTGTTAGTGCTTCAGGAGCGGCGGTTTGTCTGGATAATGAAATTACCCTTGTAGGGACAACACCGAATATTCATGAAGTTCGGGCGTTAATTGAATGGGCGGATATCCAAGTTACTGATAACTTGTTTTCTACTGATTCTCTGCCCAAGCTTTACCCAGAGGCGCTCATATTTAAAGATACAGCTAGTGGCTTGTTACTACTGCGGATTTCTAAAGTCCGGCGCTATTACATCCTTTGGTTTCGCCCCGAAGTTATCCAAACAGTACACTGGGCAGGTAATCCCAATGAATCCATTCAAACCCAGGCAGATGGTAGCATCACCCTATCTCCGCGAAAATCCTTTGAACAATGGCAAGAAACAGTTAGATTGACTTCTCTACCTTGGAAAGCTTGTGAACTTGACAGTGCGATCGCTCTGAGGAATGCGATCATTGGTATTGTACTATCGAAGGCGGATGAATTAGCTAAAATCAACCTGGAATTAGAGCGCAGCAACCAAGAACTAGCATCCTTTGCCTACGCCGCTTCTCATGACCTCAAGGAACCTTTACGGGGCATTTATAACTTTTCGACAGTGCTGTTAGAAGACTATGCCCAAGTATTAGATGATGACGGAATTGAGTGCTTGCAAACAGTAGTATCCTTATCTGTACGGATGGAAACTCTGATTAATGCTCTACTGCGACTCTCGCAGTTAGGACAAGCGCAACTGCGCTTGCAAGCAACTGACCTCAACAAATTACTCAACCAAGTAATTGACGTTTTTCGTGCTAGTCGCCAAGACTCTCAGTTTGTGGATATTCGCATTCCTCGGCCTTTACCAACAGTTTTGTGTGACCGAATTCTCGTTAATGAAGTCTTCAGTAATCTGCTTGGCAATGCCTTCAAATATAACGATAAGGCAGAGCAATGGGTGGAAATTGGCTACCTTTCTCAAGAAGAGGCAGGGGGGCAGGGGAGCAAGGAGCAGGGGGCAGGGGGAGCAGGGGGAGCAGGGGGAGCAGGGGGAGAAGAACTATTGACCCATACCCAATCCCCATTACCCCTTATCCCCAGAGGGGGCCCCACCTTCCCCAATTCTCAATCTCCAATCACTTTTTACATCCGCGATAATGGTATTGGAATTCCACAGCATCACCTAGCAACCATCTTTAGATTATTTAAGCGGCTCCACTCTCAGCAAAAGTATGGTGGTGGAGCCGGTGCAGGACTAGCGATTGTTAAGAAGATTGTTGAACTTCATAACGGTAAAATTTGGGTTGAATCTACCGTCGGCGTTGGCTCAATGTTCTATTTTACGCTGGAATAGTTTAAGATAGTGGCTAAATATGTATTTTTGTTAAGTTCTTTTAATACCACGAATGATAAAAAAACTTCATGAACCTCTGCTTGTTGTTGAGGACAGCAATGAAGATTTTCGGATGCTGCAACGTCTGATGCAGCGTATGTCCGTCCAGAACCCCATACATCGCTGTACTAATGGAGATGAGGTTTTAGAGTTTCTCTCTCAACAAGGGAATGATGCCTACAGTAAAGGCGAAGACCCACCCAACTCTAAAGTAGCATTACGACCTTCTGTAATCTTGCTCGATCTGAATTTGCCAGGTATTGATGGCCGCGATATTTTAGATCGGCTCAAGCAAGACAAGAGTTTCAAAGGAATCCCCATCGTTGTTTTCACCACATCATCTAACCCCAAGGATATTGAATTGTGCTACCAAAAGGGTGCAAATGGATATTTGGTAAAGCCGATGGATGCTCAGGAATTAAAAAAGACGATTCAGGCATTTGTGGATTACTGGCTTGAGGCCAATACGCCACCCGTGTTGGATTAATTTGTTTATATTTTGTTAATCAGGCAGTAGGGATATTAGGATAATAAAAGAGACGGCTCAGAGGGCACAGCGACATTTCCGCTTTGAGTCACTGTGTCTGCTTGTCTCTGGTAGATGTGTTTTCCCCATCTTTCTGTTTTTACTACCTTATTTAACTGTTTTTATTGCTTTAGATTTACTAAATAATTTAGATTTTCTTTATACTTAATTTTATATTATTTTTAGAATTATGCAATAAAAACCCAATCTGGATAAAAGGGATCTATATGGCTCCCCGATCCTCACAACCTTATGTTGGACATACGGACGCTACTTATCATCGATGATAGTGCCGCAGATCGGAAAATTTATCGTCGATATCTTTTGAAAGATCCCCACCAGTCCTACCAGATTTTGGAGGCAGACTGTGCAGAAGAAGGACTTGCTTTGTGCCAAAAAGTACCTTGCGATGTGATTCTGCTGGATTTTTGCCTACCTGATATGAGTGGGTTAGAACTCTTCGATCAGATGCAACAGGAGATATTTAATACTTCTGTCCCGGTGATTATGTTGACAGGGCGGGGTGATGAAGAGATCGCTGTGCAAGTAATGAAACGGGGTGCTTTGGATTATTTAGTCAAGCAACATCTGACACAAGATGTACTGCAACTAGCAGTCCGTAATGCCATTAGACAATCGTCCTTGCAAGCCCAACTCATCAAAACCCAAGAGCGCCAACGCCTAATTGCCACGACTGCTTTACGAATTCGCCAGTCTCTAAACTTAGAGCAAATTTTGAATACAGCTGTAGCCGAGGTACAGCAACTTCTGAAGTGCGATCGCGTGATGGTATATCAGTTCGCCCCAAATACAGATGGTAAAATAGTTGCCTCATCAGTTGAGCCATTCTGCACTGTAGCAGTGTGCGATCGCATTGAGGCTGGGGACAATGGCACGAAAAGACAAGGAGACAGAGTACTGATAACTAGGGAAGATTTTTCCCAATCCCCAATTCCTTATATCTATGAGCTTGGCTTGTGTAATTGTGTCAGCCTAAAAGAGCAATTTAATACTAAGGCAAATCTGGTGGTTCCCATTAATCTGAGTAACAATGGAAACCCAACCCCCAAACTTTGGGGTTTATTGATTGCTCACCATAATTCTGGGGAGCGACAGTGGCAAACTGATGATGTAGAGATGCTCAATGAAGTTTCGGTGCAACTAGCGATCGCTATCCAACAGGCGGAATTGCTAGCCCAAACTCAAGCAGCTCTTGCCAAAGAAAAGCAATTAAATATATTTAAATCTCAAATCATTGCAACGGTTTCTCATGAGTATCGAACGCCGCTAACTTCCATTCTTGCTGCTGCATCAACTTTGGTAAAACATAGCCAGCAACTAGACGAATCTAAACAACAGAGGTTTTTGGGAATCATTGAACAGAAAACAAGGTATATGTCCAAACTCGTGGATAATATGCTTTTGGTTAACCAATTGGAACTAGAAAAACCCGAGTTTAAACCAATTGCATTAGATTTGCTACAATTTTTTTCTGACCTCATAGAACAAGAGCGAGAAACAGCAGGCGATCGCCACGAATTAATTTTTAAAATTACAGGAAATAACCAAGACTTTTGGGGCGATCGCGGACTTTTGCAGCAGATTTTTATTAACTTAATGTCCAACGCAATTAAGTACTCACCAGATGGAGGTACTGTAGAATTCCACCTCGTTGGCAAAGAATCAGAAGTAATCTTTTATATCAAAGATCAGGGAATTGGTATCCCGATCGCAGATCAAGAAAATTTATTTCAATCTTTCAGTCGTGGAAGTAACGTTGACACAATTCCTGGTACAGGTTTAGGGTTAGCGATCGCTAAAGCTTGTGTGGAGTTACATGGTGGCAATATTTCCTTGTCTAGTGAAGTGGGGCAAGGAACTAAAGTTACAGTTAGCTTACCGAAGATATCCCCAACTGGTCAACTATCTCCATCATCTACTTAAGGACTTGCAAAAACTAAATTATCCCCAATTATTTCACGTACCCTGCCGATTTTATGTAGCGATCGCAATAGCATCAGAATTAATAGGAACATATAGCGATCGCAATTTCATATCCCTAGCTTCAGATACTTTAGTTCTGTAGAGTGCGTCTGACTTTTCACGGTATCTGGAAAACCTCTCTCTAAATCTCTCTCCTAAAAGGCTACGGTGTAAATACAATACGGTTCGGTTAAAGGGGAAAGGAAAAAGGGGAAAGGTTTTGAATACATCCTTTACTTTACTGTTTACCCTTTACCCCTTACCCTTTCCCCAGACCACAAAGAAAGTAGAAAAATGCTTATCCGAACCGTATTGGGTGTATACACAAGTATGACCAGCATAGGTTTCAACTCTTCTAGTAGTTTCGTAAGGTGCGTTATGGACACGCTTACGTAACAAATGCATTGGCGTAGCCCGCCGCAGGCATCGCCGAAATAGCAAATGCGAACCACGAAGTAACAAATGCGAACCCTGAATTAACAAATGAGAACCCTGAAGTAACAAATGAGAACCCTGAAGTAACAAATGCGAACCTCGAAATAACAAATGCGTAGGCCTAGCCCGCCGCAGGCATCGCTCCCCGGATATTTACTAAATTAGCCAGAATTACCGATAGAATCATTAAAAAAGACCCAAAAAATACTTAAGCGATTCATCATGGCAGCAATATCTAACGTTCAGGTGACGATTTCTCTAGCTGAACTGGGTTTAGACGATGAGGAATTGCAAACAGAAGTAGAGAATTTATTACCTCAGCTAAGAGAAGTAGATGGGGTAGAAGATGCAGATTTAGTTGCAGTAGAAAACGCACCCAAGGGTACAAAGGCTTTCGGAGGTTTTTTGTTGGGGTTGTTAAATGCACAAGTTAACGCCGCTAATATTAAAACTTTGTTTAATTTTCTAGGCGATCGCTTCGGCAACAAACCAATTAAAATCGGGGTGAAAGCGCCTGATGGCAGAGAACTCAACATCGAAGCCAGCAGTCGAGAAGAATTTGAATTTGCTCTACAGAAAGCGCAAGATTTTTTAAACAATAAGTCAAACAGCTAACATGAGAAAGCTCGCACTGCTGATAGGGATTAGTGAATATAAGCCAGAATTTAACCCCCTACCAAGCGCTGTTATGATTGATAATGATAATCGAAATCGGCTGCTGCGTGGTGGTTCGTGGAGCAGCCTTCCTAGGGATTGCCGCTCGGCGTATCGCTTCTATTTCGCGCGTGACTTTCGTAACGACCGCGTGGGTTTTCGGGTTGTGTTGGTTCGTGGCAGGACTTAGTAGCCCTTTACACTATTGCCCTTTAGCACTTTGCTCTTTATTTCTTTACCCTTCTTAATGTCTCGCACTCTGCGCGATCAATTTTTTTAAAATTTTGTATGAATGAGTGATTTACCAATAAAACAAAAAACTTACGATTTAATCAAGTGGTATGTGCCAATTTTAAATCGGCTTCCTAGAGATCATAAATTTTTGCTAGAAAATCGGATTATTACAGAACTATACGATTCATTAGATATTTTGATCATATAGCAATCCTAAATCATTCGTGAAAAGTTAGATCCCCGACTTCTTAAAGAAGTCGGGGATCTGGACACTGCGAATTTTCAGAAATCAGATAGGATTGCTATAGCACGATATGCTAAACAGAAATTAACCCATTTAGAATTATTGAATAGTAAGCTAGTACCGCAAGGCGGAAGTCAAAAGTCAAAAGTCAAAATGAATACGTATAAACGTTTTGTTGATTTGGAATGGGTGGCTTATTTATGCCGTGTTGTACTAGATATTTTGCGCTATCAAACTCGCCTACTTTTAGAATTTAACTTAATTAAGATAGAGCGTTATAAATATGCTGAAAAACTTTTAAATGATATTGGCAATGATTTGGGTGGATGGATAAAACAGCAAAAAATCAAGACGAATATACCTGTCGATTAGAGAATGTCTGAAAACTGTTTTTGTATACCAGGACTTACGCAACTGGCACAATGCGATCGCCAATTACTAGTACATAAGTATTATTTGAATCTGATTCCGAATGCCTTGTATTTGTAATAAAAGCTGGTGTATTGGAAGCAAAGCATGAAATATTCATGAGAAAATAGGTAGAGGTTGTATGAGATAAATGTTGCTTACGGGAATGAGATTTACTAAGCTTAATTACTGCCAATACTTATTAAGTAGTCAAATTAATTATACGATGACCAATTTGGCAGAGCATTTGGAGACTATTAGCCATGATGCAATTAACTACTATTTAAAGAGAGAAAAGTTAACACCTCGATTACTCTGGGATAACGTGAAAGAGGTAGTTGAGCCTGATACCAATGGTTACATAATATTTGATGATAGCGTTTTAGATAAAAAGTATTCTGAAGAAATAGAAATAGTCAGGAGACAATATAGTGGTAATGAGCATGGTGTCCTCAAAGGTATTGGTGTAGTTAGTTGCGTGTATGTCAACCCTACT
>NZ_JACJSI010000699.1 GCF_014698065.1 Nostoc flagelliforme FACHB-838 | reverse complement strand
CAACCAACTCCTTCTTTACTTCCACAAGTTCCTGCCGAGTAAAGTTGCTGCTCAATTATGCTGCTTAAAACCCACGAATTTATACAGTTTGATTTCCCAAATTGAATTAGTCTGCTGTCTGCTTCTTTTGAACTCTAACTCTTTGATGTCAATGGGTTTTACTTTCTTGTAATTTGCGATCGCCCCGTGGTCGATTACTATTTTTTGAAAGTAGAAAAAACAAAATTCAACGGTTTTTGTCTTTAAATTACATAAATATTGAAGAAATTTGGTTCCCAATTATTAAAAACTGGTTAGAGATATATTTTCCCTTAAATGGAGTTATTTATTTAGTAATTGACCGGACTAATTGGGGGTGTATTAATCTGTTAATGATTAGTGTGGTTTGGGATAAAAGGTCTATCCCAATATATTTTAAGCTATTAGACAAATTAGGTTCAAGCAATTTTGATGAACAAGAAGCAGTATTCAAAAAAGCATTGCCACTTTTTAATAATTATAAAACTGTAGTGTTAGGAGACCGTGAATTTTGTTCAATAAAACTGGCTAACTGGCTGACAGAGCAGAAAGTATATTTCTGTTTACGCTTAAAAAAAGATGCATTTATAGAAATAGAACCGGAAATTTGGCTGCAATTAAGAGATTTAGGTTTAGCGCCTGGCCTTTCTTTCTTTTACCAAGGCATTAAATATACAAAATCCCTTGGGTTTGTTAGCTTTAATCTCGCTGCTAAATGGAAACGTAAACGTTTGGGAGTTGCGCCGGAGGAGGGTTGGTTTATCCTTACCAATTTAGATGATTTAGATTCAGTTATTAGAGCTTATAAACAACGCTTTGATATTGAAGAAATGTTTAGAGATTTTAAGAGTGGTGGCTATAATTTGGAAGATACTAATGTATCAGTCCAACGACTAATTTCCCTAATATTATTAATCTCACTTGCCTATACCGCTGCAACTATATCTGGTCAAAAAGTTAAACGTATGGGTGTTCAAAAATATGTCGGTCGAATCAAAGAATCTGCGCGTACAGTTCGCCGTCATAGCAGTTTTTATATTGGATTATATGGGTCTAACTGGGTCAATTTTATGGAAAATTCTTATGAATTAGTCGCCGAATTATTGACATTAAATCCTAATAAACGTAAATACTACCAGCAAGGTGAGAGAGCTATGAGGCTTATTCTATCTGCATCCTAGTCCTTTTTGTAGCCCCGCAAGATTAAATATATACTAAGTTGGAAGCAAAGAAGAATGGGTATTTTAGTTGAAAATCTTTCTAAGCACTATTGTTTATCCCAGTGAAAAAGTCTTTCTGCGCTCAAACGATATCTTAATTGGGAAGAATGCCGGCGAGAATACAACTACTGCGATCATTGATCGGATTATTCACCTTGGCTGGAAAATTCTTGTGGAGTTAGGATTGCGGACTGCTGAATATGGGGTGTAGAAACCGGATTCTAGATAAACCTGGTTTCCTAATATTTAAATTTTTGCCCCATCCAAACACTCTTCAATCATTAAGCTGCTCTTAGCTTTAGTCTCGTGGATGTGTTGATTGTTGACTTGACTTAATGGATAAATAAAAATCAACGCTTAACTGCTAAACTGCAATAAATTTACCAATTAACGGTCGGTTCGCTCATTTCACAAACAGAATAGCCAAATAACAGCCTGAAAGTGTAGTCTGCAAAGGTGTTCACTAATAATTGAGGCGGCTAGATAACAGTTGCAAAACACTAC
>NZ_JACJSI010000698.1 GCF_014698065.1 Nostoc flagelliforme FACHB-838 | reverse complement strand
GTCAGTATTTTGTATCTCAGGAGACACCAATGAAAAATCCCTCAGATGCACGACACTTAATTTCCATTCTTCGGAACAATGCCTAATTTACATGACTTTGAGCCTTAACTGAACCGTATTGCTTTATTTACTGCTTCTCGCCCTTCCAAAAGCGCAATTCATCTCGGAAATACCTGTCAGTCTTTTTCGATTGCTCCTTCCAGTGATCCCAGGCAACTATCACCTCATCTCTTAATTCTTCTACCACCTCGCCCCTTTCAACATACAAAGTACGGTATGGGTCGGCATGGGCAACGATAGAGCCAATGCCAATAGTGTTTGGTTGAGAGGATGCGTTTTCGAGAGCAGTAATTAAATCAGTCTCTTGGGTGGTCAATTCTGCCCAATAGTCTGATTTAATAACCTCGTACTCTTGGGCAACATCCCAAAACTCCTCCCAGCTACACCCTGGTTTAGCAAGTACCCCTCGAATGTCACTAACCGCCTGGGGTAGCATTTCCAGTTGTTCGGCTCGATATGCGATCGCAGATGGTGTCGGTTCACTCCCCAAAATTATCGCAGCAGCTTCAAGCGCCTGAGTGTTGTTCATTGCGCTGGCTAGATTCTTCAAAGCCATGCCCATCAACCGTAGACATTCTTGGGCGTTCTCCTTGGGGGGTTCTGCTGCAAGTGATCGCAAATCATAACCTTTGTCAGCAGCCAGTACCTTAATTCGCTTGGGTGGTCTGCCGCGTTTAAAAGTTGTTAATTTTACTTTGTGTCTTGCAAAAGTAACACTTGTTTTCTTTCACTTGCGATCGCGATAAAGCATGACCCCAACATTAACAGATTGCACACCAAAACAATTCAAATTCTGGCGTTGCATAATAGAGGGATGAATTGAGGTAACCTACTGTGCAATGTCCATACTGTGAGTCTACGGAGATTAGAAAAAATGGTAAGCGAAGAGGTAAACAAAATCACATTTGTGTCAGATGTGGTCGTCAATTTATAGATGTATACAACCCACCAAAAGGATACTCAGACCAGATCAAAATTGAATGCTTAAAAGCATATGTTAATGGTGAGAGATTCCGAGCTATTGAGCGCTCCAAAGGTGTTCATCACACAACTGTAATTTATTGGCTGAAACAAATTGGTGAAAAACTGCCAGATGCCCCGCCAATTAACGAGATTCCAGAAGTAGGAGAACTAGATGAATTAGAGACTTTCATCGGGTCAAAAAAAACAAAATTTGGCTATGGACAGCAGTAAATCACTTCCGTCAAGGAATTTTAGCTTGGGTTTTAGGAGATCACAGTGCTGAAACATTTAAACCTTTGTGGGACATTGTTTGCTGCTGGCAGTGCTATTTTTATGTTACCGATGGATGGAAAGTCTACCCCAGTTTTATTGAGCCAGGAGATCATATCGTCAGTAAAACATATATGACTAGAGTAGAAGGTGAAAATACACGTTTACGTCATTATCTGGCACGCCTACATCGAAAAACATTGTGCTATTCCAAATCAGTAGATATGCTTAAATATTCAATTAGATTATTACTTCATTACTTGAAGTATAGAGAAATACCTGTGTTTAACTGATTCATCCCGCATTTATGCAACGCCCAAATTCTCAGTTGAAAAGTCGTGCCCAGCTGTGGTCTTCATCCACTTCAACTCTAGACTCGACTATGCAAATATGATGTCTTGGGCAATAATAAAACCAGAATTGGTATTCAAAGCCGCAAACTGAGTGGAATTA
>NZ_JACJSI010000697.1 GCF_014698065.1 Nostoc flagelliforme FACHB-838 | reverse complement strand
CTGAGCTTAACTCAAGTTGGCGATCGCTTAAACTTGAGTCGAGAACGAATCCGTCAGCTTGAGCATAAAGCGCTCTCTATTCTTCGCCGTCAAAAAAGTGATATTAAGGAGTATCTTAATTAATTAGATTGATTTCCCGCTCTAGTATCATCGCGGACGTAAAGGTAATATTTCCCCAGGGCAATTATCCTTGTTTTAATCATGAAGATGATGCTCTGGCTATACTATTAGTCAAAAACAAGAAACTATATTTATAAATAGCAACTTAAAAAACTGATCAATGTCCAGCAAAACAATCGATGTCCGAGAGTACACCGTCAGAGCGCACAAGCGGGAAATTCATACTCGCGTTTTTAACTTCGTGTGTAAGCAATGCGAACAACCCACACAACGAGAAACCTTTGGTGTGCGACCGCTCTACTGTGAGCAATGCCGTCCGCCACAAGCACCCAAGCAATCGAAAGTAGTCCCTATAGGCAAGAGGAAACCCAGAGCGATGAACTACAAGAGTGGCAAAGGTATTGGGGGATGATTTGTTGTCTCAAGGTTTTGAGTGGCGGTTATTCTGGTTTTTATTAGCGTGTTGATTTCATGTTGTTGTAGATATTTCCACCCATGCCACTTTATTAGCGTTGCTACTAGTTATGGGTTTGTGCTCGCAAGCTGTTGCTAGTAGTCTGTTTCTAGTCGTTATTGCTTGAACGCACTGTAGATGACCTATACCCGAATGGCACTAAGATAACGGCAAACCTATTATTTATAGGGCTTTTGGGTATGGGGCGTGGGGTGCGGGGTGTAGTTTTAAAACAATTAAAGTTTGGTTGCCTCAAGGAGTTCAACATCTCTTAATTCCCCATACCCCAATACCTGCAACCCCACACCCTTTCACCCAGCTATACAATGGCTTTGCGCTTAACAAGCGTGCCATTCGTGTCTTACTCTTTGTCGTTTATGACCAGGTTCTGTTCATTGGTATTGGCGATAAGCACTGCTAGCAGGCGTGCGGGTTCAGTATCACTGGCATTGGCGCTGACACGATGATGATCGCCAGGTAATTCAAAAAAGTTCTCACCAGCGTGATACACCTGCACCGGATTATCATTGATTTTGCTACGAATCGCACCTTCCAGGACTGTTGCATAAATGAAAGCCGAGTCTGGATGGGTGTGAGGGATCGATGAGACACCTGGCGCATATTCGACCAGCTGGACTTTCATGCTCTTGCCGGGCACATTGGGAAGAGCACGATCGAAGACCAACGTTACCTTTTCACCCAACACATCGGCTGAAGCTGGGAATACGGGGAGTGCTGTGAATACGGAAAAAGCTGCGAATATAGAGAGTGCTGCGAATGCAAATCCGTGAAGAAATCTAGTAAACATTTGGATTTTCTTTGCGTGGATACAAACGTGAACACGAATTGGTGAACAAAAATCCGTTCGATGTGCTCTCATGCTGAATCAAGTCGATAGCGAATCAGACAGGTGTCGGTTGAGTTGAGCGTTGCAAAACTCAGCAGTTGCGGGATGTTGGGCTTTGTGCCCTCAACTCAACCGATGTCAACATTGAATTCTCATTGCTGATCTTTAAGCGATAGAGCGGTTGAGCCAGTCCTGGAAACGGGTCGAGCCGATGAGCGAGTTGCCCTGCGGAACAAGCTGATCGTTCAACGCTGCACCAAAGTAACGGGCGTGGCTGTCTACAACCACCTGACGTGAGTCGTGAGTTGCACTTAGGAATTGGCGGATG
>NZ_JACJSI010000696.1 GCF_014698065.1 Nostoc flagelliforme FACHB-838 | reverse complement strand
GGTCAAGAGGTATCCGAAAGCGAGTTTCAAACGTTTGTTGATAGTGTGATTACCCCTCGTTTCCCAAATGGTCTAACAATTTTTGATGCCAGTGGGCAATTTCAAGACAGTACCGGAATCATTATTGAAGAACCCTCAAAGGTTATCAGCTTTATCTTTGAAGATACTCTGGATAACGAAACTTCTATTAACCAAATTATTGAAGCTTACCTTCAACAGTTTAGTCAAGAAAGTGTCTTGACAGTTGTTGATGAAGATATCCGTGTGCGTTTTGTCGAGTCTGAGCCTGTTCCAGAACCTTCTTCTGTTACTGGAGCGCTTCTGTTTAGCACTTTGATCGTCGCTTGCAGATTGAAAAAGAAAGGGCTTTGACGGTGCTAGTTCCGTTTGCATACGGATGAAAGTTGAAGGTGGGATAAAGCTAATTGAAGTAGATTCACAGTAGACATAGCACCATCGACAAACTAATCTAGGGATGAACTATCTTGCTGGCAAGGCACATCAGGTAATGCATTGCTGGGAGTGAAAGTGGAAACATTATAGCTATCAACAAATCGTCCTTTTCAGTAATTTCTCTGACGACACTCTAGATAATAATATTTGAGGCACGTTAATGGATAGCATACACGCTGAAATTCTCACTAAAATTCTTACTGATAACGGGTTCACTTCTGGCACTATTGCTGAAAAATTCATTCAGTGCCGAACACCGGGGCATGATGATTACTTACTTAGATTTAGTTGGGATAATAATTCCGAATTAGTTGGAATTGAATTATTAGACTGCTGGGCAGATTCTCTAATTTCATCTTGGAAAACTTCTTCGTCTATGATCCATTTAGTTTTGAGACAGGTACAATTCTTTGTTAAAGAGTATGAAACTATTTGCCGCTCATAAGTATAATTAATAATTAAAGCTTACGAAATTAGGTGCTTTGATTTGACCAAATCTTTACAAATGGGATGCAAAATGATTCTCTAGTTACACCCATGCAGTTAAGTAAGGGTATCGGTCAGCCCGATACCTTAACTACTACTGATATACGCATCAAAAATCTTATACTTATAATACTACTGAGTCAATCACACCACAAGCCAGCAATGCTAAAGGTGTAGTTGCCTAAATCATGCTCTTTACAACGGAATAATCTACTGTTGAATCTTTGGGTACTCACAATGAGAGTATCCTTCTCAAAGTCAAATCTATTACGCCCGCATTTGACTATGCCCGAACTGCTTGGTGGGTTCAAGAGCTACGACTATCTTCCTCCCGGCTGGAAGAACATTGAGGCGATCGCAGATGTGGCGAACGGAACTCCAGGACAAGTTTACAATCTTATCTCCCGCCAATGGCAACCCGAAGCAGTGAAGGACTACTGGGAACCAGGGGAGTTTTTGGTGGTGCGCTGTGGGAGGCGGGGGCTTTTATGTTTTCAGTGGGGAGTGGATGGCGGTGAGGGGGGAGACTCATATCTTGCACCTGATAAAAACAATCAGTATTAACCAAGAACAAGAAAATAAAAGTAACATCCCTAAATGGGGCTTCTACTTTGCATTTTAGTAAAATAAATTACATTTAGTATCAGGATATATACAAATGACATATACAAAGATGGGAATAATGTCATCTGCATAAAGATATTTTTATATAGGAATCATATTTGATTTCTGAAAAAGGCTATGAGATAATACGGAGGTGTATATCTGTCTAACAGCGAACAATGATAAACCAGCATTTACAAGCGGCGATCGCAGAACTACAAGAA
>NZ_JACJSI010000695.1 GCF_014698065.1 Nostoc flagelliforme FACHB-838 | reverse complement strand
AAATCTTGATAATTCTAGATAACGCTAGTTACCATAAAAAGAAAACTATATTGGCAGAGATTGAAAAAAACTTACCAAATATTCAACTATATTTTCTGCCTGAGTATAGCCCAGATTTGAATTTAGCCGAACTTGTATGGCATTCGGCGAAAGAATACATATCTCATCGCCTATTTAAATCAGTAGAGGAACTGAAAAACTTATTAAATAGGTTGTTAAATCAGGGAGAGTTAATAATTAGATGGGGAAGAAAAATTAAAAATAAAGGTAATGCTGCTATTGCAAACTAAATGTGGAACAGCTTACTTTGGGTGGAATTGGCATTGAAGACATCCAACCTATCTGTGGTGTTAGTTTGGTCAGAAAACAGGATATTGCCTAAGTCTACAGTGGCTCCTGTAGATTTGCTCAGGTTATTCAAGTTTTCCAAGGCAAAGTTTTGCAGGATAACTGGGACACCAAAAACCCTCGTTGTATTAGCATCGTCTTCAAAACTGATTTCTAGATTGTTGCCTTTCTGGGTCAACAGCAAATTTCGGGCGGTGGAACCATCGCCCTGGAATTCTAAGGTGTCCACTTCCGCAATTACTGTTGCTGTCGGGTTTGTCCCTTTACCTACGCCACCAAAATCGGTGATGACAGCAGTAGTATTGTCGTAGGCGTTGTAGTATTTAACAAATTTATCATTGCCGCCTCCACCAGTTAAGGTGTCGTTGCCACGCTCAGTATATATGGTATCGTTGCCTGCAAGACCGTTAATCGTATTCGCTTCATCATAATTACCCCGTAGGATATCATCACCGTTGGTTCCAATGATATCTGCCATAGATTTTATCTACCTAAATCAATTTTTTTCAGTAACTTCAGTTCTCAAACCCCTGTTTATAAGGTTTCAGGGCAGAAATAACTTACCGAATTTTAAGGTTTTCGGCATACTTGATACCATTTAATTTGTCACCTACTGCTGCCTTCTACATACTCGGAAAAAAACAAATCTGCCATTTATCTCTTCCTACCTGTCATTGTCTGTTAACTATTTAGTGAGGAATGACACGAATTGATACCTATGATAAAACGTGCTAATTTTAGGAATCCAAAAGACATTCTGAAAAAACGCTCAAGGAAGCAGTTTAATTTTTACTTAATTTTCTCAAAATTCTCAATTCTTAGATACACTTCTTCATCGGCTATCTGACTGTTGTAATCGATATCAATTTGGGTTGGGTAGCCGAATTGAGGCGCATATTGCACAGACAAGCTGGAAGCTTTGCGATTAATAGCATCCTGAATTACATTAAAAAGCTGGGGAATTGTTTTGTATTGTTGGAAGTATCGTGAATCAACTGGTTGACCAGTCGCTACAGAAGTGATGGAAGTTGTTTGACCGTTACGTACTTCAATGACTACTGGCCCTCTAGCTTCGGGTATACAAAAGCAACCGTTGCTAAACGTATAGCGATAGTTGGGAATATTTTGCTGATTCCATAAATTGCGATTAAATTTTAATCGCCTTAAATTCAAGTTCTGACTCGCTGGCGATTGTGCTATTTCTATGGAACTTTGGGACATTACTGGTAGGCTCAAACCTAAAGATAGTAACAGCCCGGCACTAATAATCATTGGTAAGCGCATACAAATCCATCAATAATTCAATTTGACAATATCAGGACTTACGCAACTGGCACAATGCGAGCGCCAATTACTAGTACATAAGTATTATTTGAATCTGATTCCGAATGCCTTGTATTTGTAATAAAAGCTGGTGTATTGGAAGCAA
>NZ_JACJSI010000694.1 GCF_014698065.1 Nostoc flagelliforme FACHB-838 | reverse complement strand
AGTAGTCTTGAAATTAGCAGGTTATTGGGGTGGTTAACTGCCATACCTTGTTAACTTTTGGAGCAATATTATGAATAAAAAATGGGCTGCTAAACGACTTACAATCAATCTCACATCAAGTGAAGCAGAGAAGCTGGAAAAATATTGTTCAATTACTGGTAGACCAGCAACCGATGTAATCCGCGAATTAGTCCGGTCTGTGCCAATTGAAGAAGTACAAAATGCCAATTAGGAATTCATCTAGGGTAAGTTTAAGGGGTTTTCCTTTCCCTTTTCCTCCAAAATCCGACAAGTATTGATACTACAGTTACCAGCGCATTATTAAAAAAGCTCCTCCTAAGACAAATTTTAACAGCAGTAGTAGGTAGCTCAAAGTGATTCAACGTTGATTATGTGTATGGAAAGCGCTGGCAAACTTTTTTTAGCTGGCATTTAGTAAACGGCATATAAAATAAAGCCCTGGATTTTTATCAAGGCTTAAATCAAATCGGACTACTATACAATGATTGTAAGTTTTACGGAGTGGGGATTTTATTGATTGGAAGCCTTTTAGCAACAACGATTTTAGCAATATAGTCTTCGCTTAAAATATTAGTTCCGTTCTTTGGATAAGACAAAACCTCTTTCAATGTCACTGTATATTTACCTAAAAATTGAATTGGTGAAACATCATTGACTGATATCAGGGTTAGCATTAATGTTGAAACCTTTTTACCATTTTTTATAATGTCTAATTCAACGATAACTTGCCCTTGCCAAATACAAGTTACTTTAGCAGGGCACCTAGAATCCTCTATAATTTTTGAAAATTTGATTTCAATATTTTCATTAGGGAGGTAAGCTATCTGTCCATACTTTAGATAAAAATCAGTATTTAAAATAGTTTTAACTCTGCGGATGAACTGTTGATGATTACCTTGAGCAATTAATTGGGTTTCTATTCTTGAAGGCTTGATATTTGATAAGATACCATAGCTAGGAAGACAATTGACTCCACTAATCCATGTTAATATAACTGCTGTGATCGTCAGACTTTTCACTTTTTCTACTGCACTAAGGGCGATGCATACCTGATATTCTAAGTGGACTATATACCACAATCTCCTGTTTTTATACAAAAGCATCAAGCATTGTTTGACCATTGTAGTATGCTGTTACTAAGCGTACACCTAAAATTAGAATAATGTTACAAAAGTATCGCAAAAATATTTAAAGGCTCAAATACTCAGGGTATAAAGACTCATGCAAAACCTCGCTCTCGACAAACAGAGTGTTAAGTGTAGTGCCATTCGCTGCAAGATGTTGTTATCTTTAGTGGAAGTTGAGACTTAAGATGAAATCTGACCTCGCCTTTGAATTAACTATGCCCAAGACCTCGACTAGGCGATCACCTTTATCTAAGAGGATGTTTTAAAAGTCGAAGCGAGTTAAAAATTATGCCAGTCGCCTGACCATAATCCGGATCATCGCAATGTAAATAAAAGTCTCAGAGGTTTCTGGTAGTCGTTCATAATCTTTACTTAAACGTCGACACCAGTTAAGCCAACCAAAAGTTCGCTCAACAACCCAGCGCTTTGGTAAATGGACAAAACCTTTCTTTTCCAATGGTCGAAGCACAATTTCCACAATCCAGCGAAACATATCCATCACCCAACGCATAAATTCTTCACCACGGTATCCGCCGTCCATCCAAATAAGATTTAAACGTTTTACCTGACTGCCTGTATTGTGAACTCGGTTGAGAACTTTTTTCGCTCCTTCTCGTTCTGGAAGACTGGCTGAGGT
>NZ_JACJSI010000693.1 GCF_014698065.1 Nostoc flagelliforme FACHB-838 | reverse complement strand
TCGCCTCCTTCCCCTCCCACCTGCACGATTATCGTTTTCATTTAACTTATTTTGAGTATTTTAACTGATTGACAAAATGTGCTTTATCTTAACCTATCACCGATGGACGATGCACTAAGTTTTGCTTTTAGAGCGAACGTACAGTAACGAGGCTACGATGCAGGAGCGTCGCTCTAGTTGTAGCCCCGTAAGATTAGAATTACTAGATAAATAAATTGGGAACTTTCAGATGGGGGCAAACCTAATCGACTCACTGTATCTGTTATGAGAAAGATTTCCGTTTTGAAGGTTGGAATTATTGCTGCCACAAGCTTTTTCTTGGGCGCATACGCCCAAGCTGCCGATAGCAAAGACCAAAGCCAATTTGAGCAAATCATGACCGAAGCGATTCGACCCATTATGGAGGAGAATAATTGGAAAAGAAGCTTTTCCCGAAGCTTGGCTTGACGCGTACTTACCTCAAGGTTCCGCAAAACCAGATGGGTAAATACGCTTATGGCTACTCAAAAGATAACAAGCCGATCCGAGTCAGTCCTGGCGTTCTGGATTCGGAAGCCTATGGCGTGAAGACAACTGCCTCCGACATGATCCACTTCGTCGAGGCAAATATGAACGGCACAGACTTGAACGAAACTCTCCAACGCGCGATTGCCGGAACGCACATCGGATACTTCAAGGTCGGCGACATGACGCAGGGACTAGGATGGGAGATGTATACCTATCCAATAAATCTCAACCGACTGCTTGCGGGGAACTCGTCGCAAGTCAGCCTCAAGGTCAACGAGGTGACCAGACTTGCTTTGCCTCTGTCACCGCAGCAGAATGTGCTGATCAACAAAACTGGCTCGACGAATGGGTTCGGTGCCTATGTTGTCTTTGTTCCCGTCAAGGGCATCGGTATCGTGATGATGGCAAACAAAAACTATCCCATCGCGGCTCGCGTGAAGGCCGCCTACCAGATATTGATGGCGCTGGATAGCAAGCTCAGATTGACGAGCGCTCGTTGAGGAAGCTCCTCTTTAAATTTTAAGATGATGATATATCTAACTGTTATCTTATTAGTTTGAAATTGAAACTGATCGGAGTACATTGCTCAGTTTAATAGTTCTTTACCTGCTCGTCTAGAAAACACCATAACCACTCTTCTCCTAACTCAGGCGAGCTAATCACTGAATGTCCAGTTTCCTCGTAATGCCGTCGGGCATGTTGATGAAGGGAAGAATCACAGCACAGCATCTTTCCGCAACTTTGACAAATACGGAGATGCACCCAGCGACTGTTGATTTGGATACACTCTTCACAACGGAATACTGGGTAGTTTGCTTTAGAAATCAGAGTTTCCGCAGTCAGATTGTCTAAATGTTCGCAACTCATAGGAATTTGAATGACACGTTAATCAGAGTATAGATTAGTGCAAGGAAACACAGCTATTTTTGTTAGTTATGGATTAAAGTTCATATTTAAATGGCACGCTTGATAAGGGCAAATCCATTATTATTTGTAAGGCTTTTGGGTACGAGGTGTAGTGCAGTTAAGATTATGCTTTCTTAATATTGCGACAACAGAACTATAGGAATCCGGTTTGATTCCTGAAATTGTTTGCGTACACAGGCAAGAGGCAAAAAGCAATACCCAAGAAGATTACAGAGAACTAAGGTGTACTGAGTTTTATTCAAAAATCAAATATAGGAATCATATTTGATTTCTGAAAAAGGCTATGAGATAATACGGAGGTGTATATCTGTCTAACAGCGAACAATGATAAACCAGCATTTACAAGCGGCGATCGCAGAACTACAAGAA
>NZ_JACJSI010000692.1 GCF_014698065.1 Nostoc flagelliforme FACHB-838 | reverse complement strand
GATACTAAGTTCCCAGCAGATGATTTTTGCGTCATATATCATATTTTATAACGCCGTGTCTACCAATCTACATTCTGATTTTTTCTTTCTACCCCGATTTACCGAGCGGATACATTTGAACAAAGGTTTCATAATGAATTGAATGCAGCTTTAGTAACTTCTGCTCCCGACTCCACTGTTTCTCCACGCTTTACTGTTTTCTCAAGCAGTCCAGGAATCCAATGTTGCCAAATCTGCTGAATCTTTGCCATTGCTTAAATTCCTGTACTAAGAGTTTTACTGCTGATCAGGGTTTATACTTGCTACACTGAGGTTAACGCTTTTACGGACTCTATCGCAATATTCCGGTTACAGCGAGTAAACAACGCGCTGCATGTGTAACTCGATTGTTGGCAGTGGGTGCAAACTGTATTTTGCCTACCTACAAAAAAACTGCCCTGGGGCATGACCAGAGCAGCGTTTCTCTAAAGGGGGAATTAAATAAAGGACTTTTAAAATCTTGTCCCTGCTTTACATCTAATTCGTTCGCTATGTAATACTCTTCAGTTCAAGTTTTGTAATTTATGCAAAATGAGCAAAAAACTTTTAAAGCTGCATTATCCAAGGATTAGACGCAGTAAACCAAGCTCAATGTAACACCCTTGGCTGAATGCGTGTTAACCAATGGTTGTCAAAATCTGGTCAAACATAAATACACCATTACCCCAAGGAGCAATCGTAGGCTGTGGAGGGCGGTTGTTCATCGGGCAGAGGAGAAGCGATCGCTTACATTGGCACACTTTCACAAAAATACTCTACCAAGTTACTCACATAAATAGAGTATATAAATTTACTACTATCACCTTTTACCAGTAATTAGTTTATACTTTGATAACTATTTATACCTCTGTATAAGTACTGCAAATCTTGCTTACAGCGATCGCATGAAGCACTGCATTATGCGTCAGCTATATTACAATAATTCAGCCTGTTACCGTATTTACGGCGAGAGCGACGATTAGGATCAGGGTTTTGGTAAGGTATATATAATGCAGAATCATAGCGCAACTTGGAAATTATGTGCAAGTTAACAAGACGTGCCATCTGCAAAGCATTATTGTTCCCAAAATGACCTTAAGGAGAACTGCCATGTCCCGTGTTCAACTTGCGCTTAATGTTGGTAATCTCGATGCTGCGGTTGATTTCTATAGCAAGCTTTTTGGTACTGAGCCTGCAAAACGCCGCCCCGGTTACGCCAACTTTGTGATCGCTCAACCTCCTCTGAAGTTAGTACTAATTGAGAATGCAGAGGCGGCTGGCACTTTGAATCATTTGGGTGTGGAGGTCGAGACAACGGATGAAGTAGTCACTGCAAGCGATCGCCTACAACAACTTGGGCTTTTAACTCAACCAGAGGAAAAAGTGACTTGTTGCTATGCTCTTCAAGATAAAGTATGGGTGCATGACCCAGATGGCGCGCCTTGGGAGATTTACAAAGTTTTGGCTGACTCACAAGTGCGAGATATTAAACCTGTTGAAGTCAGCAAAGAGGCGTGCTGTCAATAACCTAGCTACTTGTATAGCTATACAGTAACTTGTCTTAACTATTGTTCCTGTAGCGCATTGGTGGCAGTTTCGGAGTTCTTATACCGAACTTAGGTTAAATATTATCTCTGCGACCTTCTGTCGGCTGAATTTTTGGCAAGTAGCACTATTAGACTTGTCCGAAAACTCCAAAGCCAGACTGTTCAAAGCTTTGAGAGCAAGCTTTGATATCTTCGTGAAAACGTAATCATAAAGCTTTGAGATAGTTACTGATAGTTTAGAGC
>NZ_JACJSI010000691.1 GCF_014698065.1 Nostoc flagelliforme FACHB-838 | reverse complement strand
TTCTGATTGCTTTATATGCTGCCCCATTTTCTCCACCAGTTGTTTGATGCTGGCTGGAGTCTTTTCCCAATCTGAGTCGGAAATTTCAATTCCGTAGGCGAGGCAGTTTTCATCCATGCCTCTTAATCTACCATCTCAGTAACCCATTTTTGACTGTAGNGTTTCTTATCCTGTGAACGGTTACACGTATTGCCCAAATTCCAATAGCTATACTCAAATAACGAATCCTTGCATTAGTCCAACACTAAAGGATTAAGTTTATTGAGGTAGACGAAGCCAAAACCTGTGCATCGTTTGTCGATAATGACACACTAGCAAAACAGGATGAGGGAGGGTCTATAACAGAGACTCTCTGCACCGCTTGCTGAACCCGATCGTGCAATAATTTATAATCTGGAATTAATAGTTGAGCATTTAACTCGGATGTCGGTAAGATAACCCCCAAATGAACTGCTTCGACTAAATCTGGGGAAATTTCATCTGGTAATTTTTCACAGATATTAGCGAGGATGTTTAAACTGAAATTAGCACCGACACAAGCAGCTAAACTCAATAAAAGTTGCGTTGCTCGTGTCAGTTGCTTGAGCTTGCCAATCATCAACTCCACTACATTATCGGTAATATCTCTATCTTGAATTTGAGCAATATCCCACTGCCAGATCCGACGATTAACATCAAAGGTTAACAGATTTTCTGCATACAGCGTTTTGAGAAACTCATTGACAAAGAAGGGATTGCCAAGGGTTTTCTTTATTACCAATTCTGCTAAGGGTTGAAGCCAAGCAGTATCACTATGCAATGTATCGGCAATTAATTGAGCTACATCTGACAACTCAAGTGGCGCTAAAATAATCTGATTAATTGTCGTTCCTGCTTTTTTTAACTGCTGAAGCGCCATCCTTAATGGATGAGTTGAGTTAACTTCCTCCTCCCGGTACGCTCCAATTACAAACAAATATTGTGAAGAGCGATCGCTTATCATTAGCTCAATTAACTTAAGCGTTGCCGAGTCTACCCATTGCAAATCGTCTAGAAAGATGACTAAAGGATGTTCTTTTGCACAAAATACTCGGATAAACTTTTGAAACACCAAATTAAAGCGATTTTGAGCTTCAGTTGCTCCAACTTCTGGGACTACTGACTGTTTACCAATTATAAGTTCGACTTCAGGAATCACATCAACAATTACTTGCCCATTCGCACCCAAAGCGGCTTGAATGTTTTCTCTCCACTGTTGTAAACAAGCTTCTGATTCACTCAGCAGTTGTCGCACTAATGAGCCAAAAGCATTTACAATTGCAGAGTAAGGAATATTACGCCCAAACTGATCAAATTTACCTGTTATAAAATAACCATGCTTTTGAGTAATCGGTTTATGAATTTCTTGTACTAGGGCTGATTTGCCGATACCAAAATAGCCTGTGACAAGCATCATCTCACTTTCAGGCTTGCGGTTTGGGGATGTTGTACTGATTCGCTCAAACGCTGCCAATAACGTCTCAACTTGGGTTTTGCGTCCATAGAGTTTCTGCGAAATCTGAAACTTATCATAAATATCGTGCCTACCTAATTGGAACGCTTCCATTCCACCTGTGTTTTCTAGCTGGTGGAGACATTCTTCTAAATCTGCCTTGATTCCCCAAGCACTTTGATATCGTGACTCGGCATTTTTTGCCATTAATTTCATAATGATGCTGGAGACAATTTAGCTGCCGTCTCGATGAAAATACATTGTTATACCATTGAAAGCATTCAACAACTTTTCTGCTGTTGGTTTGGTTGTGTGGCGCTTGGGATTACCATCATACAGACCAGCCAA
>NZ_JACJSI010000690.1 GCF_014698065.1 Nostoc flagelliforme FACHB-838 | reverse complement strand
TGTCCTGGCTTCATAATTAAACTCCTGATTGTTTAGAAAGATAGACAATTTCTCCAGCCGAAGGATTGACTAGTAATTTAAAGAAATTGCCAAGACTATTCTTTATGAAACTTATGATTTGCGGCTGTTTACTCCCGCTACGGTTCTATTTTGCTTCTACCTCCGTCCGGAAACTGAGTACGGAAAACTGGTATTGGCTAATACAACGCTCATTAACAATAGCTCCACAAAAACTGACTTTTTAGAAGAGAAATTGTTGAAGGTTCTGGAGTCAGAAATTAGAGAGTAATGCAACAAAGAAGCAATGCCAATAAAGGTATTATGTGGTTTTAGCATGTTACATAAATACTACTAGCTAATCTTTTTTCTGGTATGGGCAGTACACCGTTAAAATTGACCACTTGAAACCACTGAATTACCTGGAGCCGGAATGTCAGCAGATGCAGTCTCTGAGCGATGCCTACGGCGGGCTATGCCTACGCATCAGTAGATTACGGGAAAACGAGAACTTGAAAGATCCCCCAAGTGCTGTGCTGAAGCATCTGGTGGAGTTGAAACGCCCGTATTTGAATGCGTTTGAAGAAGAACTTTTGGGTTTCATAGAGGCAAAAGCATCTATCACAAAGGCGGAAGCAAGTATTGGAGATGTTCAAGATAGTTAAATTTGATATGTTTGCAAGTAGGCAGTAATCAAGGTTTTGGTTTCCTTCACTAGTTGTTTGCGCTCAAGTGGCTCACGCGTGAACGAAAGCCACAGCAGTTCATTAGAGACTTTGACTACGGTTGTCGCAATCAGTCGAGATTGAGTGGCATCGAGTTGAGGATTTCGCCGTGAAAAGAAATCAGCTAGTTCAACTAATATCTGTTGGTCATATTCGTTAAACTTACTGGCATCAGTAAGGGTCATCAAGTCGATTAACTGTCCTAATACTGCTCGATAACCAGGATTCTGCTGTGCAAAATCTTCAAACGCATTTACCATGCGCTCAACGTAAGTAGCAATATCAGCCTTTGCCAGCTCTGTATGAAGTTGTACGAAAATTTGATATTCCTGTTCAAAATAGCGATTGGCAAGCGCCCGGACAAGTGCCTCTTTGTGTGGAAAAAATTGGTATAACGAGCCAACTGGAATGGCTGCACGTGTGGCGATAGCTCTTGTAGTGGTTTGCTCATAACCAAATTCGATAAAAAGCTGCTCTGCCACATCCAAAATGTGATGAACTCGTTCTTGGCTACGTGCCTGCTTGGGTTGGCGTCGCATGGTTGAGGCTTTGTGAAGTTCTTTTGTCATCCTTCAAGATTATCATTGACAAACATGAACAATGTTCATATATTAAAAATGAGCATTGTTCATGTTTGTGGTCAATTTGATAATTAACAGGTCATATCATGCCATCCATTGTTCCGACACTCAAAGGGATAAAAGCTTTCGTCATGCTTTTGTTAGATGAAAAGGGTAATCTAAAACTTGTTTGGGAATTGAGCGATAGTCTACTCGATAGTTGTGCTTTTCAACTAGCGGTTGCAAGTATGAAAACAATTCCAGAAGTAGCAGATATCTTGGCAGAACGCTATATTGCTCCTACACATGATTTAGAAGCTCTACTACAATATCCTCCAGATTCCTTGGGCTACACCTATGCTAGCCACATGAAACAGTTAAGCTTTAAAACGCTAGAGCCAGAAATAAAGAGCAATTCTGACAGCAGCTACATAGAAAATCGCTGGCGGCAGACCCATGATATTTGGCACATCATAACCGGATTTGATACAAGTGAAATTGGAGAAATTGGCTTACAAGCTTTTTATTTGGCACAACTTCA
>NZ_JACJSI010000069.1 GCF_014698065.1 Nostoc flagelliforme FACHB-838 | reverse complement strand
TACCTATTTTCTCATGAATATTTCATGCTTTGCTTCCAATACACCAGCTTTTATTACAAATACAAGGCATTCGGAATCAGATTCAAATAATACTTATGTACTAGTAATTGGCGCTCGCATTGTGCCAGTTGCGTAAGTCCTGTCTCATTACAGTGGATTTTGTCTTTTATTATGGCTCCGGTGGCGTGGCTAATGGGCGTACCTTGGGCTGATTGTCGGCAAGTTGGCGCTTTATTGGGTACAAAAACAATTTTGAATGAGTTTATTGCTTTTTTGGATTTGAAGGCATTAATTGAAAGTGGTAAAATTTCTCAACGCGCAGTAACTATTGCGACTTACGCATTATGTAATTTTGCAAATATAGGTTCAATTGGCATTACCATCGGCGGCATTACAGGGATAGCACCTAATCGCCAACATGACTTAGCTCGTATGGGTGTAAGGTCGATGATTGGCGGATTGTTAGCAGGATTCATTACTGCTTGTATTGCGGGAATGTTGATTTGAATAAGGATTTAGCTCCCAAGCAAATCTTACTCATGATTTTTTACTCAGTCCCCAGTTTAAATTTTAGATATTCAGGTGGCACATGATCGACTAACCAAACACCATTAGCAGAACAATAAAATATGTAACCCGCCTGATACATTGCCCCAGTATTTACAGCAAAAACTACTGCTTTTCCATGTCTTGCACCAACAGTTTGTGCTGTTGCAATATCCTTCGATAAATGGACATGGTGGCGTAACATTTTGCAAAGTCCTGTTTGCATAATTGACTCTACAGATTTGTGTCCCGTACCGTGATAAAGTTCATCTGGAGGAACAACAGGTTCTAATTGTAAATCGACTTTTACACTATGCCCTTGGTTCGCACGAATCAGATTACCTGTAGAATCAAAAGAAAAGCGTTGTTTTTCGTTTGATTCAACTACCGCCTGTAATTCCTGATAAGTAATTGGAAATTTGTTTGTCGCACAAGCGATAAGTAGGTCATCAACAGCAACCCAACCACCAGGAGCAAGTTTGATTCCAATTGCATCCGGTGTGTGTCGCAGATATTTGCTGAGATATTTGCTGATTTTAACGAGACGAGAATCACTCATTTGATTGTGGTTAGCATGCTCATGCTACAATTATAGTTTTTTGTAGTACAGAATTTTTATTGATGATATTACTTTGTGTAAATTGACAAAATTTCTCTTCCTATCATTGCTAATGCCACTCCAATTATCACAATGAGTGTCACTTTACCACCAGGAACGAGTGGTTGATTTATGCTATCTGAGTTTTCTTGTTCTTGCCGTTGCTTCCAACTCATTAACGCCGGAATAATTCCACCTAAAACTGAAATACTAAATGTTCCGGTGTAATCTAGGGCAGTAAAAAAGATACTGGGGTTGAGTGTGCCGAGAGTCATAGGAGGGAAAAGAACCAGCGAATAGAGAGGTAGACGGCTAGAAAATCCGCGCTGTGCAAGTAGGAAAATATCTTTGAACAAATCCAGCAATCCGTAGACAAATCCAATAAATGATGTGACGATCGCAAACTCTGAAAAAATGGATATTAGCACTCCTAACCATTCCCCTGCGCCACCTGCTCGGAGAATTTGCAGTGGGTCAAAAACACTCATACCATCAGATGCACCATGTAGCATATTGGGATTGACGCTTCCTAAAATTACGGCATTCCACGCCAAGAACATAATTAGAGGAATCACAGAACCAATAAAGATGGACTGTCGAATTTTGTGGGCATCTCCCTCAAGTTGCGTTACAACCAACGGCACAACGTTTTGGAAAAACAATGCCACAGCCATGACTGAAATGGCACTACCAAGAGCACTCCAATCCTGAAATACTAGTTGGGCACTTTGAATGTGCCTTCCTCCCAAAAACAATAGCCCCAAGAAGGAAACGATGACAATTCCGACAAAGGCGCTGTTTAATTTCTCAATAAACTTTTCTCGCCCTAGATACATAATGCCACCAAATAAGAGCGTGAAAGTTGTTGTGCCCGCCCATGTAGGCAATACTTGCATCCCCCAGACTTTTGCGGCCGCCGAACCTAAAATCTTTCCACCTTCGGTGATGTATGCCACCAAGAGAGCATAGTGCATAAATAAATATGCGCCGCCTGCAATTCGCGCTCCTAGTTTACCAAGGATTTTCTCAACAACCCCCAAAAAACCCATACTCGAACGCCCTTGTGTTCGCATCGTGTTTAAGGTAACTTCTGCAACCAATAACCCCGAAACTAGAGCGTAGAGCCAAACAGCAATCAGTCCAGATGTGGATGGTACAATACCAGACGGCAAGGTAACAGCTGGTAGAGCGAGAATCCCAGCCCCAACAGTGGTTCCTGCAATCAATGCAGTACTTCCCAATACACTACCCGGTTGATGATTGAGTTTTTTTCCATCAAATTCGAGATGAGAAAACAACCGATTGACTTGCTCTGAATGTTTGAGAATAGTCTTTATAGGAACCATACTGGATATCCGTACCTAAACCAAACAATATTAACATACGTGAATTTTGTTCGTAGATAGCTTGATTTTATGGCTTTTTCAGCCAAATTTCCGTGTTAAATAAGCGATCGCTCCTTCATTGGTAACACAACTTAAATAACATAAATGTCACTTATAGCACTTTATTAATTACATAGACCACGCAGTAGGGAACATTGTTCCCATATAGAAATGTAGTTTAAATAAATGAAAACTTGTCTAATAAGACGGGGGTCACTCGATCCAGAAACGGGGAAACTAACACCCTTTTTCAATGCAATAGTAAAGTAGCAGATGCGTAGGCGTTCGCGTAGCGTCTCGTAGAGAAGCCCATCGTTCGCGTAGCGTCTCGTACAGAAGATATTGCACTGCTAACTGCGCTCAATTTTTCCATCCCCGCGAGGGGTAATAAATTGAAAACTTCTCATAAAGCGATTTGTGTTCTCAAGCTGGGGTTTGAGTTCTCATGTAAGTATATTTAGTACGCAAAAGCTAATATTGAGTTCTCAAATTGGGGTTTGAGTTCTCGTTTAAGTATATTTAGTACGCAAAAGCTAATATTGAGTTCTCAAACTGGGGTTTGAGTTCTCATTTGAGTATATTGAGTACACAAAAGCTAATATTGCGTTCTCAAACTGGGGTTTGGGTTCTTTTTGCGTAATTTACTGATTTATTAGCAATTTACAGTGTAATAAAAGTTAATAGAGATTTGCAGGAATTTCCTCAGGCTGATCGATACGGAAGTTTTTTAAAGTAAAGAAGCTTAAATCAGTGAATTCGAGAACTGTTGAAGAAGAACCCAGAAGCCAGAATCCAGGAGTCAGAATCAATGAGTGGGGGATTCAGACCCGCCACTCATTGTAGACCGCTAAATGAACGCAAGTGCGTCTCTGAAAGAGAAGATTTAGCGGGGGTCTTAAACCCCTAGATTCATCCACCAGTCGTACAGAATTCATACTGAATTCTGACTCCTGACTCCTGAATTCTGTTTTGATAACCAAATAAATAACCGCATTAAAAGGTAAATTTTATGGCTAGACTAAAAAGAACTTCCCAAGTGCTAGAAAAAGCAGCACGTCGTGCAGCCAGTATCACTTCAATTGATCCAAACTTAGATGTGAATAATGGACTCACTTTATTTGCCTACTCAAGCCTAATTGAGACAATGCGAAATAAAGAAAATACTTACAACACTGCGCTTTCTAACTTAGATAAGATATACCGTGAAATGTTAGAAACAGAGCAGCAGTTGGCAGACATGACAGAACACATACTTATGGGCATTGGGGCTAAATATGGCAAAAGCAGTGTAGAGTATGGTATGGCGGGAGGAGTTCCTAAAAACCAACGCCGCAAGGGATTGCGAGGTGAATCGCCAATTGTTAGTAATGAGCCACCGTCAATGATTGTTGGTGTGAATAGCAATGGCAAAGTAAAAGCGTAGTAAAAGCATAGCGTGTGTTGCGGCTTTAGCCTAATGCACCGGCTCATAAGATGGTGCGTTAGGCGCTTAGATTATGTTTTTATTGATAAATTCTCTTGAAAAAGGTTTATCTACTAAGCCAAATTGAGTTGAATCTTCGTCTTCTAAATGCAAAGCGACTGCTTCACGAAGGTTATGAACAACTTCATCCAGAGTCTCTACCTGAGTTACTACAGAAACTTCTAGACATTCTGCTACGTATACGTGCTGTTCACCTCAATGAATTACTGCTCTAATATTCTGCTTGAACTCCATAAGTCATCTTAAGATTCCAAGAAGTCTATTAAGTTAGGTTATGCTTTCATGCTACACCATTCACTATGAATAATTCGTATCGGCAATAAATCAGAGCGACGCCAAATAACCCGTCGTAGACATTGCCAAGTTTAAGTTTTCAATTCAATCCCACAGAAAACAATTTACCAACTTGTGCCAAATCTACATTTCCACCGCTAATGATGACACCAACTCTCGCCTCTGGTGCTGTCACCACGCCTTCGAGTAAGGCTGCTGCTGCAAGTACTCCCGTAGGTTCAACGACAATTTTCAGACGTTCCCATAAGAAAAACATGGTGCGAAGAATCGCTTCTTCAGATACCGTCACCATATCATCAACGTAATGCAGCACTAAGGGGAAAGTAATTTTACCAAGGCTGGGAGTCCGCGCACCATCGGCGATGGTATTAGGATTTTTGACTGTTTGCAGAGTTTTGGTGTGAAAGGAGCGCGTAGCATCGTCGGCAAGTGCTGGCTCTACCCCGATTACTTTACAATTGGGTAAAATTGCTTTGGCTGCGATCGCACATCCTGAAAGTAAGCCGCCACCGCCACAACAAACTAATAATAAATCCAACTCACCAACTTCTTGGATCAGTTCTAAAGCAGTTGTTCCCTGTCCGGCGACTACATGAGGATGATCGTAAGGGGGAATGAGTGTCAAAGAGCGATCGCTTGCCAAATTTTGAGCTAATTCTTCCCGATTTGTTTCTTGGCGATTGTATAAAATTATCTCTGCACCATAGCCACGAGTAGCAGTTTGTTTAACAGCAGGTGCATCATCAGGCATGACAATAGTGGTGGGAATATTTAGTAATTGCCCAGCTAAAGCGATCGCTTGGGCATGATTTCCCGATGAATAGGTGAGAACGCCTGTTTGTTTTTGGGCTGCCGATAGTTGGGCTAGGGCATTGTACGCACCTCTAAATTTAAATGCCCCCGTGCGTTGAAAATTTTCGCACTTAAAAAATACTTGGCTATTGGTGCGATTGTTAAAGGTTCTAGAAGTAAGCACAGGTGTGCGGTGGGCAATTCCCAAAATGCGCTTTTGTGCTGCTTGTACGTCAGTTATATTAACGGAATTATGTTGTGGCATTGATGACGATATTAAATATTTTTGTTCTTGTTTATATAGATACAGATTTTTATATTTGCGTCTAATATTCTGGATTGAAGCATACTCATTTCAGGTGAATAGTATCATTTATTGTCTACATAAAAATAGCTACAGCAGACATTATATATTACTGTAGCTATTTTTATAAAAGTTAATTAATTCCAGTTAATCATTTTTATCACATGAATAAAACATCTGAAAGTCGGCAAAAAAGAACTGCTTTAATTACAGGAGCAGCTAGTGGTATTGGGTATCAATTAACCCAAATTTTTGCTCGTCATAATTATAATCTTGTGTTAGTAGATAAAAATGAACAAAAACTTACTGAAATTATAGATGAGTTTCCGCAAAAATTTGGCATTTATGTCAGAACTTTTGTTAAAGATTTATCTATCCCAACATCTCCAGAAGAGATTTTCACAGAGTTACAGCAAGCATCCATCAAAATTGATGTGCTGGTTAATAATGCTGGCTTTGGTACTTATGGAGCATTTAACGAAACAGACCTGACTATTGAACTGCAAATGCTTCAGGTAAATATGGTCAGCCTGACTCATTTAACTAAGTTGTTCCTCAAGGATATGGTCGAGCAAAACTATGGAAAAATATTAAATGTGGCCTCAGCCGCCGCTTTTCAACCAGGGCCTCTAATGGCAGTTTATTTTGCGACAAAAGCCTATGTCTTATCATTTTCAGAAGCAATCGCTAATGAATTAGAGGGTACAGGTGTCAGCGTGACTGTTCTTTGTCCAGGGCCGACAGCATCAGAATTCCAACAAACTGCTGCAATGGAAGATTCAAAAATTGCTAGCGTTAATAGAATGATGGATACAGAAACCGTCGCTAGAATTGGTTATCGGGGCTTAATGAAAAACAAAACCGTTGTCGTTCCTGGGATGAGAAATAAAATATTGACTGAAAGCATCAGATTTACACCCAGAAATTTAGTAACAAAGGTTGTCAGAAGTATGCACGAACTTAAAAAAAATAGGTAGTTTGATATTTTATACCCTTTTCAAAAAGACCTGATTGACGGATTTTTTAGAATAAAGAATCTGCTAATCGGGTTTTTTTAGATAACAAAACTTACGCAAAATACCTCTCAAACTCTTCCTCCGTGTTCTCTGTGCCTCTGTGGTTCGATTTTTCTTCACCTGGGCGTAATATCATGTTCGGCAAATCACTTACAATATGTCATTGCGAATGCAACGAAGTGGAATGAAGCAATCGCAAAGGTTTGGGATTGCCGCGCTACGCTCGCAATGACATAAGTATTAAGTCGAACATAATATAAGTCCTAGATATTTATTTCTTGAGAATTCCTTACAGCAACAGCTAACGCAAATCGCCATAGCTGCCCAAGGCAGTCATAGATACAAATTACTTTAAGTACCCTTGCAAAAATAACGATGAGCAAACGTGGCGTAAAAATGTTAATCTAAATAACCAAACCCTCTGTTTATAATATTGTAAAAGTTTCGCAAACTCAAATTGACAACTAAATAAGGATAAGCTTCTAGGGTTCCGATCGCACCAAAATGTGATGTCTGGTCCAAGAGAAGCAGCCGGCTCTGAGCGAGTCGGTCACACGGCGGGAAAAAAGCCCGGGAGAGCCAGACAGCATGACTGTATTGGTAATCTCCTGGGCTTTGTTGTTTGAGTCAGTAGTTTTTTCAATTTTTCAACTGACAACCGTAACAGGAGGATTTTATGGTGCAAGCATCTACTCTGCCGAATCTAGAGGCAATTGATCCAAGCCTGATTTTGCTCGATGAAAAGCTGTCTGGTGGCGCGTATTGGCATTACGTAATCAAACGGGGAAATACACTGCGTGTCACTGATTTGGAAGGATCTTACGGTGTTTCCATAATTTGCTATAACGCCGATAGCCCAATTGAACGGCTGAACATAGCAGATACCGCCAAGATTCAGTTCAACGCCTTCCTCAAAAAAGGCATGGTCATTTACTCTGACATGGGGCGCATTCTGTTCTCTATTACAGAAGATACCTCCGGCCATCACGATTTAATCTGTGGTTGCAGCAATGCTGCTAGCAATGCTGCCAAATATGGCGAAGGCACTTACAACAAATATGGCGAAAGCGATTACAATAACTCCCGTAACAATTTCCTTAAAGCCTTGGGCAAGCGTGGTTTAACTCGTAAAGACTTAATGCCTAACCTTAATTTATTTAGCCGAGTCGCAGTGCATCCAAATGGAGACTTGGAATATGTCACAGGCAATGAAAAACCAGGCAGTTTTATTGATTTACGGGCAGAAATGAATGTGTTGGTAATTATTTCCAACTGTCCCCATGTGTTGCACCCCGATACAGTCTACAAGCCTAAACCAATTCAGCTCACCGTTTGGAAATCATCTGCACCAGCACCGGACGATCTGTGTCGCACTGCAAATGAAGAAGTGATTCGTGGTTTCATTAACACTGATGCTTTATTTGCTCAGGATTAGTTGGTAGGTTAGTTTCCGTTGGCAATCTCTGTTTCTTGGCATCTGAAAATAGAAGAGGAATCTCATTATGGTCGCAACATTACCCATTGAACTCGATCCAGCAAGAGCAATTTATGATCAGGAGTTGGCTGCCCGTCAGCCCTGGTCTAAGATCATCAAAAAAGGGCAAATTTTGCGGATTATCGATCTACTAGGCAATCAAGCCGTTGACACACTAATTTACAACGCTGATGATACCTCAGAGCGTTATAGCGCTCCCGATACCATTGTCCGCCAAGGTAATATTTTCATTACTACAGGCACGCAGTTGATTTCCAACGAAGGAAACGTGATGATGACCGTCATTCACGATCAATGTGGCAAACACGATACCCTAGGTGGGGCGTGTAGCATGGAAAGCAACTCAGTGCGCTATGGGCTGCACAAGAAGCATCTGCACGCTTGTGTCGAGAATTACTTGCTGGAACTGAGCAAGTACGAGATGAACAAACGCGATCTCGTCAGCAATGTGAATTTCTACATGAATGTTCCTGTCAACGAAGATGGCACATTGGAAATTGTCGATGGGATTTCCGAAGCCGGGAAGATCATCGACCTACGGGCAGAGATGGATGTGATGGTGTTGATTTCTAACTGTCCGCAAATCAACAACCCATGCAATGCTTACAATCCTACGCCAGTTAGGTTGATTGTTTGGGACGCAGCTTGATGCTTCCACCCCCTGAAGGGGTTGAATTGTTGTTTCAACCACAGCACCCGTAGGGGCACGGCATGCCGTGCCCCTACAAATTTACTCGGAAGTTGAACCTCTGAACTCGGAAGTTGAGCCTTTGAACTCGGAGGTTGAGCCTCTGAACTCGGAGGTTGCACCTCTGAACTCGGAAGTTGAACCTCTGAACTCGGAAGTTGAGCCTCTGAACTCGGAAGTTGAACCTCTGAACTCGGAAGTTGAGCCTCTGAACTCGGAGGTTGCACCTTTGAACTCGGAAGTTGCACCTTTGAACTCGGAATTTTCAAAATTATAAAGGAACAAAGGTGAATGGTAGAGACTATTTCTGCAAAAATGGGATAGTCCCTATGCTTGTTGGTTGCTGGTTCAGTTCTTAGGGACTAGCAAAGAATAAATTATTCCAAATTATTTGTAGATTTGTAGGAGCGCAAGGTCTTGCGCCTCTTGATGGGATGTTTTTTAACTGGAAGTCTCTTAATTGATTTAGCGCTGATGTTCAACAAAGTTTTGATTGCTAATCGGGGTGAAATTGCTTGCCGAATTATTCGCACCCTCGATCGCCTCGGTATTGCCTCGGTTGCAGTCTACTCCCAAGCCGATGCCCACGCTGCCCATGTTGCAGCAGCTGGGGAAGCCGTCTGTGTTGGAGATGCGGCGGCGGCGCAAAGTTATCTTCGGACTGAGGCGATTTTGACGGCAGCACAGGTGACTGGTGCTGAGGCAATTCATCCCGGCTATGGGTTTTTGAGTGAGAATGTGGACTTTGCCGAAGCTTGTGCGGCAGCAGGAATTGTGTTTATTGGGCCTACACCCGATCAACTGCGGCGATTTGGACTTAAACATGAAGCAAGAGCGATCGCCCAAGCTGTGGGAGTGCCACTTGTCCCCGGTAGTTTGTTGTTAGATAATTTGCAGCAAGTCAAACAGGCAGCAGCAGAAATTGGCTATCCTGTGATGATCAAAAGTACGGCGGGAGGTGGTGGCATTGGTATGCAGTTGTGCCGGGGCGAAGACACTTTGGCAGACTTGTTTGAAAATGTCCAACGGTTAAGCCGCAATAACTTTAGTCAGAGTGGAGTATTTTTAGAAAAATACATCGAACGGGCGCGACACATTGAAGTGCAAATTTTTGGTGATGGTGAAGGGAACGTAGTTGCCCTCGGTGAACGCGATTGTTCAACCCAACGGCGCAATCAAAAAGTGATTGAAGAAGCCCCTGCACCGAATATTAATGATGCTCTCCGGCAGCGCTTGTATGAGTCTGCCGTTAAACTCGGTGAGGAGATTCGCTATCAATCGGCTGGTACGGTTGAGTTTATCTACGATGTGGATAGTCAACAGTTCTACTTCTTAGAGGTGAATACCCGCTTACAGGTGGAACATGGCGTAACAGAAGCTATTACAGGCGTGGATTTAGTAGAGTGGATGGTGCGTCAGGCGGCAGGTGAGTCGCTGGAGTTGGCATCCTACCAGTATCAACCGCAAGGACATTCGATTCAGGTGCGGGTTTATGCCGAAGATGCCAATAAAAATTTTCAGCCGAGTTCGGGTGAGTTAACTCAAGTGCAATTTGCTTCTGGTATTCGCTGTGATACTTGGATTGCTACTGGCACAAAAGTGTCGCCGTTTTACGATCCATTGTTGGCAAAGGTAATTGTGCATGGACACTCAAGAGAAGATGCGATCGCTATTCTCCAAAATGCCCTTGCTCAATCTCGCATCGATGGCATTGAAACCAATTTGGAATACTTGCGCCAAATTATTGCCGATTCGACGTTTGTTGAAGGCAATATTACCACAAAATTTACCAATAGCTTTACTTATCGCCCGAATACAATCGATGTGCTAGTTCCAGGGACGATGACCACCATTCAAGATTATCCGGGACGGGTAGGCTACTGGAATATCGGCGTACCACCCTCTGGCCCAATGGATTCTTTAGCGTTTCGGTTGGGCAACCGGATTTTAGGTAATTCAGAATCAGCAGCCGGGTTGGAATGTACCCTATCTGGCCCCGCTTTGCGCTTCAATTGCGACACCGTGATTTGCCTCACGGGAGCGCCGATGAAAGCTACTTTAGATAAACAACCGATTCCCTATTGGACGGCAGTTTCGGTAAAAGCTGGGAGTACGCTACGGTTAGGTAACATTCAAGGTAATGGTTTCCGCACCTATATTAGTGTGCAAGGCGGGTTTGATGTACCCGATTATTTAGGCAGTAAAGCAACTTTTACCTTGGGTGCGTTTGGCGGACATGGCGGCAGAGCCTTACAGGTGGGCGATGTCCTCAAATTGTATCCCTTTGCGTCTCAAGAACCGCAACCCATTTCTCCCGAATTGATTCCCAGCTACTCAAATCATTGGGAAATTGGCGTTTTGTATGGCCCTCATGGTGCGCCGGATTTCTTCACCGATGAAGACATTGAGACTTTTTTCAGTACTCATTGGGAAGTGCATTACAACTCAGCGCGAACCGGAATTAGGTTGATTGGGCCAAAACCAACCTGGGCGCGGAAAGATGGCGGTGAAGCGGGGCTACATCCTTCCAATATTCATGACAATGCTTATGCCGTTGGTACAGTTGATTTCACCGGAGATATGCCGATTATTCTGGGTTTGGATGGGCCGAGTTTGGGAGGCTTTGTCTGTCCTGCTGCGATCGCAGCAGCACAACTCTGGAAAATTGGGCAACTAAAACCAGGGAATACGATTCAATTCCATCGCCTCACCTTTGACCAAGCATTGTACCAAGAATTGCAGTTGGATCGGCAAATCCAAAGGCTACAAGTGGGAGAATCGATGGTTGTAATGGCTGACGGCTCCGAAAATCGCGCAATTGTCGCAGAAATTCCCGCAGATGATCAGCAAATTGCCGTTATTTACCGCCAAGCTAGTGATAAATACTTGCTGATTGAATACGGAGATTTAGTGCTGGATTTGAAGTTGCGTTTCCGGGTACATGAGTTAATGGTTTATTTGCAAACCAACCCCATTGATGGGATTTTAGAATTAACGCCGGGAATGCGATCGCTACAAATTCACTACGATAGCCGCGTCATTTCCCAATCAAATTTAGTTGCTGCATTACAAAATATCGAATCTCATCTACCAGATATTTCTAACTTAGAAGTGCCGACTCGTATTGTACATTTACCACTGTCTTGGGATGACGAATCAACTCAACTCGCCATTCAAAAATATATGCAATCGGTGCGAAAAGATGCACCTTGGTGTCCTAGCAATATTGAATTTATTCGGCGGATTAATGGACTGGGCAGCATTGCAGAAGTCAAAAAAATTGTTTTTAATGCCAGTTATTTGGTGATGGGTTTAGGTGATGTTTATCTCGGTGCGCCAGTAGCAGTACCCCTCGATCCCCGTCATCGCCTTGTCACCACAAAATATAATCCCGCCCGTACCTGGACTCCTGAGAATGCAGTCGGCATCGGTGGTGCATATCTCTGCGTTTATGGCATGGAGGGACCGGGTGGCTATCAGTTTGTCGGACGCACCGTACAGATGTGGAATCGCTACAAACAAACCACAGATTTTAAAGATGGCAAACCTTGGCTGTTGCGATTCTTCGATCAAATTCGCTTTTATCCAGTTTCTCACGAAGAACTAATGCGCCATCAAGAGGATTTTATTGAAGGCAAATTCAAACTCAAAATTGAAGAAACCACGTTTAAATTCCGCGACTATCAACAGTTTTTACAGGAAATTGCTCAAGAGGCGACGACATTCCAAACCCGTCAGCGAATTGCTTTTCGAGAAGAACGCGATCGCTGGACAACAGCCCAAGATGAAAGCACCCTCATCGCCCCCGATCTCCCACCCGCAGATGTAACGACTATTCCCGATGATTGCTACGCCCTGATCGCCCCAACGATGGCAAACGTCTGGCAGGTATTAATCAAAGTGGGCGATCGCATCACCGAAGACACGAGTGTAATTATTTTGGAAGCAATGAAACAAGAAATGACTCTGTTACCGGATGATCCCGGAACCGTTGTAGAAGTCCTCTGTGAACCAGGGCAACTCGTCACCGCCGGGCAGGTATTAGCGATCATCCGAGGAGAAGCATGATCGCCAAATTTTAGTAGTGTTTCTAAAAGTTGAGGCTGACGTTCGCACAAAGCGTTTTGACTCCTACAAAATTATAGATTTGATAGGAGTCTTAAACCCGCTTATTCATGCGCCAATGTACAGAATATCCAAATGTTTTATAAAGTTAGTATTTATTACTTAAAATATTATCCACCTGGGTATATAATGCAGATTTAAATATTATCTATCTAAAAGTATAAAAACAGAAATTGTAACGAAAGTTTGTGTTTCTCTACCCAGAGTTATGAACGCGATCGCTCAAAAGAAAGATGGAATCTCCCTAGTCTCTGTGTCAAGGTTATATCAAGTAAGAATTATGAACACTTTGCCGAGGAGAACACGGATGGTAACTACTTTAGATGATACGAAACGCAATGCTATTGCTGTAAAACTTGCAAGTCTTAAAGCCCTCCAACAGTTGGTCATCGAAAATGAGCAATCACTTTTGACGCAAGGACTAGACGCAGAAATTGCTGATCGCATTCGGAATTTCATCAAGGATGACGAAAAAAATCTTGGCATTCTGGAAACTGTAATTGGTCAGTATGGCATTCAGGCTGAACCCAAACAAAATGTTACACAATTCATTGAAAAAGCTCGCGAATTGTTCAAAGGTTCTGAGTTAAGCCTGTATGAGAAAGTCTCTCAGCATGAATTGCTGAAACATCAAGTAGTAATGAGTGGCTTGATAGTTCACAAAGCTGCTCAAAAAGTTGGCGCTGATGTGTTGCTAGCGATCGGGCCCTTGAATACAATTAACTTTGAGAACCGCGCTCACCAAGAACAACTCAAAGGCGTTTTGGAAATTCTAGGTGTTCGTGAATTGACTGGACAAGATGCAGATCAAGGAATTTGGGCGCGTGTTCAAGACGCTATGGCCGCAGTCAGTGGTGTAGTAGGTAGCGCTGTCACCCAAACCAGCGACAAAAGCGATCTGAATATCCAAGATGTCATCCGCTTGGATCACAACAAGGTAAATACCTTGTTCACCGAACTACTGCAAAGCGACAATCCACAGAAGATCCAAGAGTACTTCGGTCAAATTTACAAGGATTTAACTGCTCACGCTGAAGCTGAAGAGGAAGTAGTTTATCCAAGAGTACGTCCTTTCTACGGTCAAGATGACACCCAAGAACTGTTTGACGAACAAGCTGAAATGAAGCGCGTTTTAGAGCAAATTAAAGCTATCAGCCCTTCTTCATCTGAATTCAAAGATCAAATTAGAAAGCTAATGGAAGCTGTTGGCGACCACATTCGTCAAGAAGAAAGCACAATGTTTGCTGCTATTCGTAACAACTTGAGCAGCGATCAAAGTGAGCAACTGGCTACCGAATTCAAAGCCGCTAAGACCAGAATTCAAGAAAAACTGGGTGTTGTTACCGAATCGAAAGCGTAGAATGCTTTCGGGCTTTCAATATCCGCTAGCTAAAAAAGGTTAGTTAAACAAAAACTCCCAGCGTTTATCTGCTGGGAGTTTTTGTTTACGAATTTTGCTGACAGTATTTATAAGCGGTATACGCCATAGTTACCACCCCGGTGATAATTGCAGATTCATCAACTTCAAATTGGGGATGGTGTAATGGGTGATTAATAATTCTTTCTTTATAGCCTACACCCAAGCGAAACATAGAACCGGGGACGTGTTCTAAATACATAGAAAAATCTTCAGCACCAAGGGAAGGTTCGGGTAAGACTTGAACGCGATCGCTACTCCAAGCTTCTTCTGCGGCTGATTGCAACAATTGCGTCAAGGCGTAATCATTTTGGACGCTAGGTACACCCTGGCGATAATTGACTTGATATTTTGCCCCGTAGGTATGGCAAACATTAGCTACAATATTTTCAATCCAGTTGGGTAGATGGGCACGGGTTTCGGGATGGAGCGATCGCACGGTTCCCAATAACTGCACTTTATCAGCAATTATATTCGGCGCTCTGCCACCATTAATCTTCCCGATGCTCAATACTACAGGGCGCAACGGATTCTGTGTCCGGCTGATGGCTTGTTGCAGCGCAGTAATGGCTTGGCAAGCAATCCAAATCGCATCAATCGCCTCATGGGGACGCGCCCCATGCCCAGATTCTCCCATAATCAGAATTTCTAAATCATCAGCGGCGGCTGTTAATGCCCCGTAACGCACACCAATAGATCCTGCGGGTATAGAAGGGAAAACATGAACCCCTAATAAAGCCGAGACATTTTCCATTGCCCCATCTTTCACCATCCAGCTTGCCCCTTGAGCAATCTCCTCGGCTGGCTGAAATAAAAATCGCACTTTTCCACCCAACTCCTCAGCCACTTGGGACAGCACCATTGCCGTTCCTAACCCCACGGTGGTGTGGACATCGTGACCGCACGCGTGCATAATACCATCTGCGCGAGAGGCATATTCCAAATTAGTGCCCTCTTGAATTGGCAAGGCATCCATATCAGTGCGAATTGCCAATAAACGGTCATTTTGGCTAGTGCCTTGGAGTTCTCCAATAACGCCCGTTTTACCAACTCCTTCTTGTACGTGCAGACCACTGGAAGACAAAACACCAGCTACAAAAGCCGCTGTTTGGTACTCCTGACCGCTGAGTTCAGGGTGAGAGTGGATGTGACGGCGAATTTCAATTAAACGAGGCGCTAGTTTTGTTGCTAAGTCTTTAATACGAGTAAGCATCGATTTTATTAATCTATAGGCTTTTTTCCCATGATAAAGAACTGTTAACAAACAAAATGCTTTTGCTATACAAGGATAGTTAATAACAAGCAAAGGAGGCAGGGGAAACAGGGAAAAAATTAATAAGTAGGTCGGCGTAAATAATTATCGTTGGGATAAGGCAGGGAGCAGGGGGAAAGAGGGTTTTAACCTTGTTTACTTTTCTTCACATAGTTTACTTTTATTGTGCCGACTTACTTAGACCTCTTGCAAAGTTATTTTATTGTATGAGAGTAGGCTTTGACTTTAAGTTGCTTTACTCAAATGCGAATTGAACCATACGACCCCCATCAACTTGATGCCGTCATTCGTCTTTCGCTTCGCGCATGGACTCCGGTTTTTGATTCGATTCAGAAAGCGATTGACCTTGACGTGTACCGGGAACTCTATCCCACCGATTGGCGTGTAAGCCAGCAAAAGGCTGTCGAGGGAGTTTGTGCAGCAGCGGACACAAAGGTATGGGTTGCAATCGACTCTGGTTCAACCGTGGGCTTTATAGCTGTGAAACTCGACTTACAGAGCAGCTTGGGAGAAATTTACATGATCGCCGTCGATCCAGACTATCAACGTCGAGGCATTGGCACCGCTCTCATTGAATTCACTCTTGATTGGATGAAAGTTGCTGGGATGTCCGTCGCTATGGTCGAGACTGGAGGCGATCCTGGCCATGCCCCGGCACGTTGTACATATCAAAAGCTGGGTTTTGGGCTGTTACCAATCGCCAGATACTTCAAAAAGTTGTAGGTGCGGAAGGTTTGAAATGCCCCATGCCCCATGCTCCAATTTATTTTGAATAGCAGGTTGTGCCTAAAGTATTTTCGGATTTGAACTCGTTACATTCTCTGGCATTTTGACGCTCTAATGACCAGCCATAAGGTTTGTCGGAGGTGACGACACCATTAGCTAGAGTTGTTAGTCGGAAGTTAGCCCCCCGAAAATTAGTAAACTGCAATTTGGCATCTTTTAAGTTTGCTGCTTCCAAATTGGCGCTGATGAAACCGGCATAAGATAAATCGGCATTTTCCAGGGATGCTGATTTTAAATTTGCTCCTGTTAAAGAAGCACCACTAAGATTTACTGTATTCAGAATCGCACCTTCTAAATTTGCACCAGTGAGATCGGCATTCGTAAGATTAGCTTGAGATAATGTAGCGCCGCTCAAGTCAGCCCCTCGTAAATTTGCTCCACTGAGATTCAGTTCAGTTAGGTCAGCACCACTTAAATTACACCGAGGACAGGTACTTGTTGCCTTCAACTGATCCAAGTCTAGCTGATTTAATGCAACAGCCTGCTGTGCAAACCCGAAACAAGCTAACAAGGCGACAGTAGCAACAATCTTAAGTTTCATATTTTTTACTGAATATTTGCAAAAATGACAAGTCACGCACATCACGTACTGTCATAGTTACATATACCGCTGCTCTAAGGAAGAACAGGGATGAAGCATTCATTAAGAAGGTGTAAAAATACTATAAATTCTAATTGTAAGACTACTCAAACTGAAATATAAGCTATAGAATCGAGTTCGTAAGCAACTATACCGAACCAATTATAGACTACCACATATGTGATCCCCCTAGCGCGATGAAAAATGCGACTAGGGGGATCTTGTTTTTGGGCATTGGGCATTAATTCTTCCTCTGCCTCCCCTACCTCCCTCACCGCCATCCCAGAAGACGCAATCCAGGGACAATTAGGTAGTAACTTACTCCTAACCAGAAGCTGATAAAGAAGCCTACAGAACCAAAAAAGGTCAGAGGCGAATATAACTCTGACCAACCTGGTTGACTGGTAAATTGGAAGATCGGAGGTGCTAACCTCAAAAGAATCAAAATGGCATAGGCGATCGCACTGCCAAAGGCCGAGAACACAGCGTACACTATATGATGGCTGCGAAGTCCTAAGCTCAAGGTGAGTAGGCAAACTGCTACTAAAATCACTGCCACTAAACCCTCACCACTATCTTTTGGTGTGATTAATTGCAAAATCAACCAGCCGAAGCCATAGCTAATCATACCCATCAGGGATGCCACTAAAAACCGCCGCCGTTGACCAAAACACCCGGATGCTGTCAGTCCCCAAGCGGTTCCCCACCCGGCTGCAACGAATACCAAAATATCTGCCCCGAAGATGGGTTGAGTATTTGGCACTAATTGGTTTAGCTGACTTCCAATAAATTCCACAACCTGACGCCCCAAGCTGGTACGATAGGCCAAAATAAAACCAGCGATCGCCCCAAAACAAGCGCCGATACTACTCAGAATTATCGCCCAAATCATCGCCAAACAAGCTCGGAAAATTTTGATGATTGTCTGAGCAATAAAAATAATGGTTTTAGTTACACCTTGGCTAAAGTTAGCCAAAATTTGTTCGATAGCTTGTGTTAGCAGTGTAAATCTCTGGGAAGCTTGGGTTGAAGCTTGCTTAATCTTGTTTCGCTGTTGGGAAAACAACCCTGGTGGCGGTAATGGTTGAGAAATCTTCGCCAAACGTTTTTGAATTATAGCTGCATTTGCTGGACGCGATCGCACATCCTCCTGCACCATCTCATCCAGCAAATCTGCTAGTTGCGGGTTAACATTTACCGTAGTTCGCCAGCGCAATTTCCCCGTTTGCTGATCTTCCAACTCTAGCGGGTATTTGCCTGTTAGTAGTTCAATTATCGTTCGACCAAGGGCATAAAAATCGGCACTTGGCCCGACAATACTTCCAGTCACTTGTTCTGGTGGACTGTACCCAGAAGAAAATAATCGCGTGGAACTAGACTGAGAACGCAGTTTAGAGGCACTAAATTGTTTCGCCCCACCAAAATCAATTAATACCAAGCGATCGCCCTCTATTTGCCCTTGAGGAGGGGTTACAGATGGCGCAGAAGTGCCCAGCATTAAATTAGAAGGTTTGATATCCCGGTGCAGAATCTGACGTTTATGTAATTCCTGTAAAATCTGTACAACTTGGGTAAACCAGTTTAAAACCAAATCCTCTGGACACCCTTGAGGAAACTTTTTTAATATCTCCTCTAAAGTCCGCCCATTGATTTTTTCCATTATCAGACAAGGCAGTTGGTGTGGTTTAGGATTAAACAGTTGTACGTGAAAATACCCATCGGCATCGACTTGGGGGACACCTGGATGCTGCAAGCTAGATAAAACCGCCGCTTCTTGGGTAAATAATTCCAGCGCCTTTCGTGAATCTTCTACCAACACTTTCAGCACTTTTTCGGTTTGAGTTTTTTCATCCCAAACCGTGTATATTTGAGCAAATCCTCCCGATCCCAAGGGCTGAAGTGGAACATAGCGGTCTAACAACTCTAGCGGTGCGCCACAGCTGTTGCAAAATTTGTTTCCCCAAGGTTGAGGATAAGGACGTTGACAATCAGGATTTATGCAGTGAACCGTCCTCTGAGTGATGTGGAACACAACCGCTACAATACAAAGGCTGACTTGATTTTAGCGTTTCTTCAGGTTTCCTGATTTTTAAAATAAGTAAAAGGAAAACCCTCATAGATTTTATGAGGGCATTCATTGATATTTACAGCAGATTTCCAGAAAGGCGAAATACACAAGCTAAGTCTCAAAGCAAGGTATAAAGCCTATTTTACTTCTGTTAGCGCAGCGGGGTGTAGCCCATTCTGACCGCAGGCGGAGCGTCTTTGGCTTTGCTCCTGAATTCTGATTCCTGAATTCTGCTGTATGTCAGTTCTTAGTTACGAAAACTTCTCTTACTCTGCCTATGCTTGGCAACTTCTTTGCGCTTGCGTTTTTCTAGAGGTGTTTCAAAATGACGATGCTTTCTCATGTCTGGAAAAATTCCAGCCTTGGAAACTTCTCGCTTAAATCGTCGTAAGGCTGATTCAATGTGTTCATTGTCGCCTACAATTACTTGGGTCATTATATCTCCTACTAAGTTGACTTCATCAAAGGCGGTGCAGGCATTCAGGAGTGCTGTTAGCGGTAGCGGGGCGTTTAGCCCGTGCTATTTAACTCCATAGATAAAAAATCTAGAGGATTAAAATAAGGACGGGCACTCAGCACTACTTCGGTAACATTACAAAAAAAAGACAGACTCCTTGTCTGACCTTAAGACTCTAGGTAAATTTTTTTGTTTCCAAGATTAGTAGCGGTTGCGTCCACCGCCGCCGCCGCCGTATCCTCCTCCTCTGTTACCACCACCAAAGGAACCTCTATCACCTCTGTCTTCTTTGGGTTTAGCCTTATTTACTTTCAGGTCACGACCCATCCACTCAGCGCCGTCGAGAGCTTCAATAGCAGCGGTTTCTTCAGCTTCAGTTCCCATTTCCACAAAGGCAAAGCCTCGCGGACGACCTGTTTCGCGGTCAGTAGGTACTTGAACTCGTTTTACAGTACCATATTCTGCAAAAATACCACTTAAATCTTCTTGTGTAACGTCATAAGAGAGGTTACCTACATAAATTGACATCGATTCTCTCCAAAATCATCACTGTGTAGAGATTTTAATTTCTCTGAGAAGTCTGTAAATACTAAAAGGAAAAAGCCTTTCAATACTAAAACCAAAGACATCACTGAATTAACTCTCATAAATCTAGGATGACATACGAGCCAACTCTCTGCATCCAGTAGATAGTTAATCAGTGACGCGATCGCTTAAGTGCGATCGCCCGCCCCTACCTACCCTAAGTACAGCCCACCGTAAAAAAGGGTTGGAAGTGGCAGAAGATAAATTCTGTTGGGTGATATAGGAAATCAGGCATAGAGGAGCGTATCTTTGAATATCCGAATTGAACGTTTGACTGCATTAACCGTGAAGCATTACTCCAAAATTTTAATATGAAAGGCAAAGTCAAGCAACAAATAACAATTCAAAATTCAAAATTTTTCGTGTAGCGTCTCTAAAAGAGAAGCCCCCGCCATATTAGACTTCTTGCAGAAGTGGGAAAAAGGGATGAAATTTTTCCTTTCCTTTTCCCCTTTCCCTGCCTCTTGCACCCCTTCTGCCTTCTTCACTTACATTTTGGCTAGAGCAAGTTGTGTATCAGCACTTTTCCAAGCTGTTTCCAATTCGGCTTTGACAACTTGAGCCGCGTCATCTTTGCCCAATGCCTGTAAACTTGCCTGCAAGCCAAATAGAGAACGTCCATTATGGGGATACTTTTTTAGATCAGCAAAGACTTTTTCAGCCTCTCTATAGTCACCCTTAGCCAAAAGCACAGCGCCCAAAGCTTCTCGCGTTGGCAAGTACCAATCTGGTGGTTCCACGTAATCGAGGGCATCTTCTAGTACTACTGCTTTTTCTAGTAATTGAATGGCAGCTTCATAATCGTGCTTTTGTCTAGCAATTTTGGCATCTAGAACTTTTGAGGCAATGTCTAAAATGCGACTGGCGGGACTGAACCCAATGGTTGATTCGGTAGAAATCATCTGTTTGGCGGCTAGTAATGCCCGACTTTCACCTGCTGCATCTTCAAGTTTGCCTGTGGCTGCCATCGCCATGCCGCGAGCAAAATGCCAAAGTGCTGTGGTAGTCGGCAATTTAGCATCAGGGACAGGAGTTTTTAAAATGCCATCCCAGTCGCTAAAACGTATCTGAATCAGCATTTTACTGCCCAAAAATCCCTCAAGCATTGGTGCATAGGGATTAATGGCAGTGGCATTTGCGACTAATTTCTCTGCATATTGGAGAGCATCTTTATATTTTCCTCCCATGCTGCTGGCCACCATGAGAAAATGTACGTTGTGGTTGTAGTACATCATGGGGTAAGTGCCCTGGACTTGATATTTTTTGATGTAAATATCATCTTGAGCGATCGCCTGCTCATTTGCCCGCATTGCCGCTTCATAATCTCCCACACGAAAATAAATATGAGAAGGTATGTGTACCAAATGTCCTGCTGCTGGCGCTAAGGCTCCGAGTCGGTTGGCACTGATAAGGGCCTGTTCTGGAGAAGGCGAAGCTTCCACAGCATGAATATAGTAATGATTAGCTCCGGTATGATTTGGGTTACGTTTAAGAACCGATTTTAAAATAGCTACAATTTCTTCTGTATCTGGCTGTGGCTTGCCATCTTTAGTCCAGTGCTGCCAAGGATGCAGATCCATCAAGCTTTCGGCATAAAGCGTCGCCGCATCCAAATCATCTGGATAGCGCTCAACTAGGGTTGCCATTGCTTTTGCGTAGTCTACCGCTAGTTGAAACAAATCCGCATCAGGCTCTTGAGAGTAACGCTTTGCTAAGGCGGTAATGTAGTCTCGTTCTTGAGCAGATGCTTGGGTGGAAAGTGCCAAAGCTTGCTGTACAGCTTGGTAAGCAGCTAATTCTCGATTAGGGTCTATTGCTAAGTTAATATTAGGGCCTAGAGCCAGAGCAATACCCCAATATGCGATCGCCAAATGCGGATCAAGTTTAGCAGCGTGTTGAAAAGAACGCACCGCCTCATCATGATTGAAAGCGTAAATTAAATTTAATCCCTGATCAAAAAACTCTTGCGCTTGGGGATTAGAAGTGGAAACTGGATGGTGGATTGTCCCAAGTCCAGATATTAAAGTATAAGGCTGTTTTACTTCAGACATCGCCGCACTAGGAGCGACCAAAAAGAGTATAAGCAACCAAACTATAAATAAGTATTTCATTGTCTATATTCTTTTTCTTCAAGCTCTTTTTTTATTAATATTCAAATGCCACAGTTTCTCTAATGAGGCTATTTGTTGGCAAAGAACAGCAGCACGGTGTTTATTATAGATATTAAACCCTGCAAACACAATCCTTGGAATCAATATAGAACATCCGATAAAAATGTTGATAAATGCATCAGTTTGCACCCTAGAGTCTATATATTGGGAGTTGGAAGTTGGTTGAGTAGTAGAATGCGATCGCATAAATACCTTTATAAATACTATAAGTAAGAAGCTAGAAAGAAAAGTCGATACTTGTTCCTACTGTCTTTGGTCAGAAATTAGTCACAAGTTCTACTAGTGCAGCATGATCCAAGGGATGCGAGCTTGTTGGCGTAGCCTCTCCAATAGTTGAGGCTGCGTTATTAACCACAAATTTCTGATGGTTGAAAGCTACCATACCTGTGGGTATTTCAAAGTCAACGCTTAGACTTCTCTATCTTTTCTTGCACCAGCTAAATTACTCTTCAGTTAAAATTTAAAAAATTATGTTTCTTTCTGCCCAACATTTCTAACAAAGTTTGGTTTCGGAATCTAAGAATATGAGAATATTTACTTAAATCTAAATTTTTTCTTGTGCCAGTTAATTCTAATTGCTGGTTAAGTAGTCAAAGTCCAAGAAATGACATATAGCAGTTCTCAATTACATAGAATACAGATTATTGAATGCAGCACGGTAGGGGCGCAAGGTCTTGCACCGCTAGCGTGGTCTATTTACCTGAAAATAGCTGTAAGTACAAAGTTAGGGGTTTGGAGACAGACAGGCAGTTTTTGCTAGAGGTAGAAACTTCTGATATTTGATTTTGATCCCTGAATTTTGTATTTCACTCACTTGCAAACTGCTGTATTTACCATATTCAGTGGTAAGAACCCAAGTTGCGGTTTATCAAAACAGAATTCAGGAGTCAGGAGTCAGAATTCAGTATGAATTCTGTACGACTGGTGGATGAATCTAGGGGTTTAAGACCCCCGCTAAATCTTCTCTTTCAGAGACGCACTTGCGTTCATTTAGCGGTCTACAATGAGTGGCGGGTCTGAATCCCCCACTCATTGATTCTGACTCCTGGATTCTGGCTTCTGGGTTCTTCTTCAACAGCATCACTATCTACCTGAAGTTATAAATTATCTTGTCTTAAGATAGAGCAATATAATGATACCTTTCTCTCTTTTGGATATTAGTTGAATTCTCAAGATGAGTTTAACCTTTAAACAATTATGTACAACGGACACAAATATTCTTCATAAAAACATCGTCAGATAGAAGAATTAAAACTTGTCTACAAGTAATCTATAGATATTGCAGCGCTTTTCGAGCAAGCAATAACTAATAACTACCAAAAATAATTTAGGAACAAAGAATATGAGTATCGAAGATAGAGCAAAAGCTTTTGCTAAAAACATCGAAGGTAAAGTACAAGAAACAATTGGCGAAGTAAGTGGCGATCCTAAAGATAAAGCTGAAGGTAAAGCTAAACAAGCTGAAGCCCAAGTCCGCCATACCGCTGAGAATATCAAAGATGAAGTTAAAAAGACTTTAGACTAAGCTGAACTTTATTTAGAAAAAAGGTGTAAGTAAAATAATTATTTACTGAATTTTCTGACTTTCTAAAAACAGAATAAAGGCATCAGTCGTCAGAATTCAGCATGGATTCTGACGACTAGCAGATAGCGAGTCCGCGTACCCCTACAGTATCTTGTAGAGAGCTTCTTGATTCTCACAGAAGACAAAGAAGCTCCGGATTTGCTCGTGAATTCTTCAACTTGGGTTTTAGGCATTTTGAGAATACCTTTTCTAAAGCAGACTGTGTTTTCCTATGAATCCCTACTTTTAGTTTTCATCAGTTACAGGTAAGTGTATAGTAAATGTACTACCCTTCCCTGGTTCAGATGTCACATCAATTGTGCCTTGATGTGCTTCAATAATGCAGCGAGATAGATATAGCCCCAAACCACTACCAGAACGCTGGTGTTTACCTTGGCGAAATCGCTCGAATAATATTGCTTGGTCTTGTTTAGAAATTCCCGGCCCTGTATCTTGGATATCAATAGTCACAGCTACTGGAGTAAGATAGGAGTAAATATCTACAGAACCTTTGTCTGTAAACTTGATGGCGTTACCAATAAGATTTGTTAAAACTCGCCGCAGTTCTACGCGATCGCCCATGACGGTGCTTGCAGTTTCACTTAGATCAATATTTACAGTTAATCCTTTTTCTTGGGCTAAAGGAGTTAATTCTTGCGAAACTTCACCAACTAATTCCTGAATATTGCAGGGAGAAATTTTTAAGGTTTTACAGCCCGCTTCATGACGATAAACTTCTAGCAAGGTATTTACCATTTCCAGCAGGTCTTGATTACTGCCAATCATGGTATCAATTATTTCTTGCAATTGTGGCGAAACATCGCAAAACCTGCCTTCCAGCAATAATTTTAATACGCGGTTGGAAGCTACTAGCGGTATGCGTAAATCGTGAGTAAAACGGGAGACAAAATCTGCCCGGAGGTTAGCCATTTGATCTCGTTCGTCGATACTATGCTTGAGGCGGAGGAGCGATCGCACCCGTGCATGTAATTCATCAGGGTCGAATGGTTTACGAATAAAGTCATCTGCACCAGCATCGAGTCCTTCCACAACACTAGACTCATAATGAGCCGTGAGCAGCAGAATCGGGATAAATGGCAACGCCGGATTCTGCCGGATGCGTCGAGTGAATTCATATCCATCTATCTCCGGCATCATCACATCTAAGAGAATTAAGTCTGGCGGTGACTCTTCAACCATAGCCAGAGCAATTTTGCTATCTTCCACTAAGCTAATTTCATAGTCCTCATCTTCTAGGACTGCTTCTAACACCAGTAGATTGTCAAAAATATCATCGACAACAAGAATTTTATCTTTTTTGACAGTTTTAGTTAAAGACATGGCTAAATAAAAAAAGAAGTGCTTGGCTATCCCTAGCAAATCTAGTAATAGCTTACTTCACCAGCGTTGAGATTATTAAGGATTCACTTTTACTTTAAAGTTTCCTGGATTAAATATATTTTCTAAGCAAAAATACTTATGATTTATTGATTAAATGTATAAATTAAAATTTATAGCCATTTTTAGTTAAATAAACCACGCAGTAAGAAACATTGCTCATGCGTGTCAACCTCAGGTGAATGTTACGTAAGCGAGAATGCTTTTCCTGGTTCCTATACTCAGGCTGGGAATGGCTATTGTGAGGCTCCTACTCCTAAAGTTTGTGCCAGCAGCCCAATAAGGTGCATATCCAGCGGCGAAAACGAGATTTTTATCTTGTGTTTTAGCTTAAGCTGACAGGCATAGACATTGCTGTGTCTCTACAAAAGATTTGGTTCAAATAAATATTGAGATGGCAAATGAAAAATCATTTATCATACAACATCTATTCTCCGGTTAATCTATAAAAATATTTTATGGTTGAATTATATTGTTATATCAAAACTCTTGCCTTAGAAAAGCTTACGAGATAAGGTTATTTATGCCTAAAGGTAGATGAAGTTCAGCTAATAATACCAAATGTATTGTTTTTTGTATAAGATCCCGAATAGAAGAACGAGATTATTTTAATCTGTACTTTAGATAAATAAAAGTAAAATTAAGTGACTATGAGTGAAATCAAGATCCTTGTGATTGAAGATCACAACCTGACAAGAATCGGCTTACGCTCTGCCTTACAAACCCAGCCAGACTTTAACATTGTTGGAGAAGCAGCCAATGCAGCCGACGGCATTAAGCTTCTGAAAAGTCTTAAGCCTGATGTTGCTACTATTGACATTGGTTTGCCTGACATGGATGGTATTGATCTAACACGCACATTTAGACAATATCAAGGAGAGAATGAGGATTATACCACAAAGCTGCTAATTTTGACGATGCAGAATAGCGAACAGGCAGTTTTAGCGGCATTTGCAGCAGGTGCAGATTCTTATTGCATGAAGGATATTGAAACTGAGAGACTCGTTGAGGCTGTGCGAATGACCTTTGCAGGTAGCTCATGGATCGATCCTGCGATCGCAGACCTTGTACTACAGCAAATACGTCAAGATTTCCCCGATGGCAGCAGAGGCGCATCTGGAAAAAGAGTTTTGATTGAAGGTATTGACCCAGATGTTGAGAAAAGTATAGTCAGCTATCCTTTAACTCACCGGGAAATGGATGTTTTAGAATTAATTGTCGCTGGGTGTGACAATGCAGAAATTGCTAAAAGGCTCTATCTAACAGTCGGTACCGTCAAAACTCATGTTCGAGGTATTCTCAATAAACTTTGTGTTGCTGACCGGACACAAGCTGCCGTCCGTGCTTTGCGGGCTGGATTAGTACCGTGAGCAACTAAAAATCTTTCTTCCCCAGTCCCCAGTCGTTATTTTTAAGTCAATTGTCTTTGATTCAAAGCGGTTAACTGGGACAAATATTTATGGTTAACTAGGAAAAATACTTATGAAGAAATTGTTACAAAGTTTAGTACAATGACATCATCCCAAATAAGTATTTTTTCTCATATACATGATAGCGGATCAATTTCCCTGGCTTACCGCGATTGTTTTGCTGCCACTCGTTGCTTCCCTGCTTATCCCTGTGCTGCCTGATAAAGATGGCAAGCGCGTGCGGTGGTATGCACTGGGTGTAGGTATTGCGGACTTTGCATTGATGTGCTACGCCTTTTGGAAGCATTACGATGCCAGCAGTGCTAGTTTTCAAATGATAGAAAATTATGCCTGGATGCCTCAGTTGGGTCTTAACTGGGCGGTATCTGTTGATGGGCTTTCAGCACCACTTGTGCTTCTAGCGGGATTTGTCACCACACTCTCGATTTTTTCAGCTTGGCAAGTTAATCACCGTCCGCGCCTCTTCTATTTCTTGATGCTGGTGCTGTATTCTGCACAGGTTGGGGTGTTCGTTGCCCAAGACTTGCTGCTATTTTTCATTATGTGGGAAGTAGAACTAATCCCCGTCTACCTACTAGTCTGCATTTGGGGTGGGCAAAGACGGCGTTATGCGGCTACGAAATTTTTGTTGTATACCGCAGCTGCTTCTATATTTATTTTAGTGGCAGCACTGGCAATGGGGTTATACGGCGGTGGTGATATGACATTTGATATCACCGCCCTCGCCAAGAAGGAATATCCCGTTGCTCTACAGCTGCTACTTTATGCAGGGTTGTTGATTGCATTTGGTGTCAAGCTTGCTGTTTTCCCGATGCATACCTGGTTGCCTGATGCTCACGGCGAAGCATCCTCTCCTGTGTCGATGATTTTAGCTGGTGTATTGCTGAAGATGGGCGGATACGGGCTGATTCGCCTGAATCTTGAATTGCTTCCTGATGCACATATTTACTTTGCGCCAGTTTTAGCCATTCTGGGTGTTGTCAACATCATCTATGGTGCATTGAACTCCTTTGCTCAGACGAATATGAAGCGGCGTTTGGCTTATTCGTCGATTTCCCACATGGGGTTTGTGCTGCTTGGAATTGCCTCGTTCACTGATTTGGGAATCAATGGCGCGATGTTGCAAATGCTCTCACATGGTTTGATTGCATCGGTGCTGTTCTTCTTAGCCGGCGTTACTTACGATCGCACCCACACAATGGTAATGAAAGATATGGGCGGTATCGGTCAAGCCATGCCCAAAGTCTTCGCCCTGTTTACAATCGGAGCAATGGCATCCCTAGCACTTCCCGGTATGAGCGGCTTTGCTGGCGAATTATCGGTATTTGTTGGTATGACAAGCAGTGACGTTTACAGTTCAACTTTTTGCACCGTCACGGTTTTCCTCGCCGCAGTTGGAGTCATCCTCACACCTATTTATTTACTTTCCATGCTGCGAGAGGTATTTTATGGTAAAGATGCAGCACTCCTATGCGACATTAATAATTCAGCTTCGGAAAATCAGGAAGATGAGGGAACGGTTTGTTTTGGTACAGATTGCCTCGTACCAGAGGAAGCAGTCTACGAAGATGCTAGACCCCGTGAGGTGTTTATCGCTGCTTGTTTCCTGCTGATGATTATTGGCATTGGTTTCTATCCCAAGATAGCCATGCAGATGTACGACGTGAAGACTGTCGCAGTTAATGCTCATGTTCGTCAGTCTTATGCCATAGCTTCGCAAACAAATCCCCAAATTTATGCTAAGGGATTCTTGGTTCCGCAAGTTTCCGAGGTTGAGGTAGCGCCAGTTTTGGGAACTTTAAAGTAATCTTCTCGAAATCTATTTTTTCTATGGAAAAGAGCGATCGCTAACTTCAGGAACTTATGGCAATATGACTAGAGATAAACACTTATTCATACACAGTGTTTATCTCTAAGCCATAAATTAATATTTTATGTATCAAGCTTTGGAAACTGGAAACTGCACCTCTGTTACATACGTATCGTTATCTTGCTGGTTGCCACCAATTATATAAACTTCACGGTTAGGGCCGATAATTTTATAGCCGTTAGCTTCAATCCAAGATACTAGGGCAGCATAAGCTTGGTTAATAGTCTTGTAACTACCGTTGTAAACTAAGCAAGCAATTGTTTCCCAGCCTGGTAATTCATATATTTTTATCCGTTCATTGCCTTGTATTGAACTCTCAATTGAAAGCACAGCTTCACCATCGACATCAGACTCTTTGTATCCTGGATCGTGCCAAATCCCCGCACAATAACTTCCTTCTTTAGCTCCTTGCTGCTTGAGATATCCTAATAACTCATCGTAAAGACTGCCGACACTTGGGTAATCTGGTAATATTTCTCTAATCGATACTACTTTTATCGGCTCAACTTTTTTCAAAACAACTTCGTAGTTGGGCATACTATCATCCTGTTCAATTTGCTTGAGTCGCACTTCGACTCTTAATAGCCTTGTATGTTCTTCCTCTACTAACCTTTGAAGTTCTGCTTGTTTGAGTCGCAGCATTCCGCGAATTTGGTCTGATGGCAAGTTATCTTCTAGTAACTTGGCAATTTGCTCTAGAGAAAAACCCAAATCTTTGAGTGCTAATATGCGATTTAATCTTGGTAATTGGTTCGCAGAATAGTAGCGATAACCTGTAAAGTGGTCTATGTGGGCTGGTTTAAGCAATCCTAGTTGGTCATAAAGACGCAGTGCTTTCACTGTTACCTGGCTAAGTTTGGAAAAGTCGCCGATTTTTAGCATTCTTCTTGCTCCTTGCTGACTACAACTCAGGTGGCCAATTAGGAGTGTGTGTTAATTCGAGCTTAATGCCATCTGGGTCTAAAAAGTAGAAAGCATAGTAACCCGGCAAATAATCGTATTCAGCAGGAGGATCTAAAATTTCTACTCCACACTCCATCAGATTTTGGTAAAGCTGATCCACTTCTTCTCGACTATCTGCACTAAAAGCTAGATGATGTAATCCAGGAGAATAGCGATCGTGATTTTTATTGAGCGATCGCGGATTTGCTAGGGAAATGGTGATCACACCATTAAAGCTTGCCCAGAGGATTAAATGCTCTGTTTTTTCTCCTTGTTCATAACCCAAGAATCCAAGTAGAGTATTGTAAAAAGCCTCAGAACGCTTCAAATTAGATACAGTTAGTGCTATGTGATTGATAGCTCCCAATTTCATAATTTTTTGCCTCATATCGTTAGCTTTTTAAACTAAACACTATCCCGTAAGCGTAGAGTCAAGAGCGATTGGAAAAGCAGTTGTAAAAACCACAACATTGGTTGTCAGCAAATACAACTTTCTTAATTACGAATTACGAATTACGAATTACGAATTCCTATTACATGAGATGCTTGTTGATTGATTAGTGAGTTTTGCCAATGTCTGTTGTTTCTGCCATCACTGTTACCGTTCCTGCCACAACTGCGAATTTGGGGCCTGGTTTTGATTGCATCGGTGCAGCTTTAAAGCTGTACAACGAGTTTAAGTTCACTCGCCTAGAAGAAGGTGGGTTAACTATTCATGTCACTGGTACCGAAGCTGAACGTGTCCAAACTGATGAAAGCAATCTCCTCTACCAAGCCTTTGTCAAGTTCTATCAACATATAGAGCAAACGCCGCCAACTGTGAAAATAGAGATTAAGTTAGATGTGCCGTTGGCGAGGGGTTTGGGTAGTTCGGCGACAGCAATTGTTGGTGGGTTGGTTGCTGCTAATCAACTTGAAGGTGCAACTCTTTCTCAGTCACAGGTGATGGAGTTAGCGATCGCAATGGAAGGACATCCTGATAATGTAGTTCCAGCTTTGTTGGGAGGATGTCGTCTGGCTGCTACCAGTGGCGCAGCTTGGGAAATTTGTGATGTTCCCTGGCATAAAGATGTTGTACCAGTTGTGGCTATTCCTAATTTTGAACTTTCCACTTCACAGGCGCGGGGTGTTCTCCCCACTGAAGTGAGTCGCGCCGATGCGATTTTTAATACGGCACATTTGGGGTTATTGTTACGTGGCTTGGAAACTGGTAATGGACAATGGCTAAAGACAGCTTTGCAAGATAAGTTGCATCAGCCCTATCGTAAAGCTTTGATCCCTGGTTATGATGCTCTCAATATCGCAGCCGTTAGTGCTGGTGCTTATGGTATGGTAATTAGTGGTGCGGGGCCGACACTGTTAGCTTTGGCAGATAAGTTACACTCAAAGGCTGTGGAGGCGGCGATGTTAGCTGCTTGGCAAGAAGAAGGAATTACAGCCGAGGTGCGATCGCTTTCTCTCGATACCCAAGGCGCAAAAAGCTTTTAAAAAATCCGATGACTATTTTACTCAGCACTTAAAACTCGATTTATGGAGCAAATTCAGGATGAAATGGCGGCGCTTAAATCTCAAATTCAGATTCTTCTAGAAGAACGCGCTGCACTCACCATTAATAATGTCATCTCTGGCGAGAATGATTCACCCCAGGCAATGGTTGAAGCGTATCGCCGTCAAGCCAGGGAAAATGCCCAATTATCTGTTGAACTCCAAGGCATAGATGCAGCGATCGCAGCCTTGGAAGGCCAGATAAAACAAAAACAAGGTAAGTTAGTGCGATCGCAAGTTGTATCAAAAGAACTTATCCAACAGCAAGAGCTAGAAGAAGCCAAAGAAGTAGCACAGGTTCATGCTCAACGCATTAATCAACTAGCAAGTGAACTGGCGGCAGAAGTCCGCCTCCTTAAACATTGTGCCAATGAATTGAGTCCAATGTATTGGCGGATTTATTACAAGCCCTTCATCACTGGGTTTAAGACAATCTCCGTCCCTTATGTCCGCTCTGATGGGGAAGTGTGGACAATTGTCAACCGGATTGTTTAATGGTCAGCCCCAAATACTTTTGACCTCACTTCCATTCCTCTCTCCTAAGAGGCTACGGTGTATACACAAGTCTTTTAGAGTTGCGCCACAGGCTTTTGATCCCCCCAACCCCCCGATAAATTGGGGGGCAAAAAGCTCTCAAAGTCCCCCTTAAAAAGGGGGATTTAGGGGGATCAACGACGATTTTGGTTTTCTAGAAAGATGTGTGTACACCGTAGCCCTTATAGGGAAGGGGCTGGGGGTTAGGTCTATGACTCAACTTAGAAGCGTAGACTAAATAACCCTGATAATTGGGCTAGAAAATGTGACGGTTTTGTAACGGTGGCTTTAGCTGCCGTTTTTTGTTGACGTTGCAAAAGTTTACATTTAGAATGGAATCGGCAAAATTCGATAAGTATTTATTCTTATTTATCCTGATAATTTGGAATTCGATGAGTATATATTCTTATCTATGCCAAAAATTTAATATTCTAGGGTTAAGGAATGTTTACAAAAGTATTGATTCCTTAATATAATGAAATTAAAAGCGAGAAGCCAAATTGATTGTCAGAAGTGATGAATGCTATTGAATTTCCCTGGCTAACAGCCATAATCCTCTTACCCTTGGTGGCTGCCTTAGCCATTCCCCTAATCCCAGACAAAGAAGGTAAAACTGTCCGGTGGTATGGTCTGGGAGTTGCGATCGCCGACTTTGCACTGATGATTTATGCCTTTTGGTATAAGTATGATTTCCAAAGTTCAGGACTCCAATTTGTAGAAAACTATCCTTGGATACCGCAGTTAGGTTTGCATTGGGCTGTTGGGGTTGATGGTTTATCGATGCCCTTGCTGCTTCTAACAGGCTTAATAAATACCCTCGCAATATTCGCGGCTTGGAAAGTTACCACCAAGCCGCGATTATTTTATGGTTTGATGTTAGCGATGTACAGCGCCCAACTTGGCGTATTTGTCGCCCAAGATTTGCTGCTGTTCTTCTTAATGTGGGAAATCGAATTAGTGCCGGTTTACCTGCTGATTTCCATTTGGGGAGGACAAAACCGCCGTTATGCGGCTACCAAGTTCATTCTCTACACCGCCGCCGCATCAATATTTATCTTGATTGCCGGTTTTGCAATGGCATTCTCTGGAGATACCGTCACCTTCGACATGGCGACTCTGGGAATGAAAGAATACCCCAAAACCTTGGAATTGTTGGTTTATGCAAGTTTCTTAATTGCCTTCGGTGTAAAATTACCGATTTTCCCTTTACATACTTGGCTACCTGATGCACACGGTGAAGCATCAGCACCCGCTTCGATGATTTTGGCTGGTGTTTTGTTAAAAATGGGTGGTTATGCCCTCATCCGCTTCAATGTGGAAATGTTGCCAAATGCTCATGTGACTTTTGCCCCAGTGCTGGCAATTTTGGGTGTGGTTAACATTGTCTACGGTGCTTGTTGTGCTTTCGCTCAAACCAATCTCAAACGCCGCTTGGCTTACTCTTCAATTGCCCACATGGGGTTTGTGCTGATTGGGATTGCCTCTTACACAGAACTAGGTATTAGCGGTGCAGTGCTACAGATGGTTTCCCACGGCTTGATTGCTGCTAGCTTGTTCTTCCTGTCTGGCGTAACTTACGATCGCACCCACACCTTGATGATGGATAAAATGGGTGGAATGGCAAAGGTAATGCCCAAAACCTTTGCTCTGTTTACCATCGGTTCAATGGCTTCTCTCGCGTTACCCGGAATGAGTGGTTTTGTGGGTGAGTTAATGGTATTTCTCGGTATCGCCACCAGTGATGTTTACAGTTCCAGCTTCAAAATTGTAGTTGTGCTGCTGTCAGCAGTTGGCGTGATTTTGACACCTATTTATTTACTGTCGATGCTGCGTCAAGTGTTCTACGGTGAGCAAAGTCAAGAGTTGCACTTGGATGCTGTAATATCTGATGTCAAACCCCGCGAAATATTTATTACCGCTTGTTTGCTGCTTCCAATCATCGGTATCGGTTTCTATCCCAAATTAGCAACGCAGACTTATGATGTGAAAGCAGTAGAATTAGCCGCCCATGCTCGTGAAGTTCTACCAGTCGTTGCTCATCAGCAACCATCAAGTTTGTACTCGCGGATTTTATCTGCACCAACATTAGCTACTTCTCAAGTTGAAAGTTCGATTAATATTTCTGAGTAAATTAACTTCCCATTAAGGGGCCTGCAAGTAAATTCTAAATTATTAGGGCAATAAAGGGGTAGTTATCTAACTACCCCTAACATTTTGGCTTTTTGGAGGGGCGTAGGCGTATCCCGCCATAGGCATCGCTTGTATTTCCCGACCTAGAAATAAAACTAAATAGCAGAAGAATAGGCTTCATCCACCTTCAAAGTTGTGCCTGTAATAAACTTGGCATCATCAGAAATCAGAAAAGCAATTATTTTAGCAAACTCTGCATAGGTAGTAGGACGGCCAAGCATCAAATCCGAAGGCACATTCCATCCCTCTAACTCTGCCATTGAATCTGCGACAAAAAAAGGCGCTACTGAAACCATGCGAATTCTATCTGCTTTGTAACGCTTGGCATAAAGTTTTGTAAACCCTTCCATTGCGGCGCGGAGTGTACCGCTAAAGGGTGTCCCTAATTCTGGTTAATGGGAGTCACACGCGGAAATATTCACGATGACACCGCCTCCTGAATATCGCATTGCTTCTGTAACTAGTTTGGCGATGCGGACAACACTCAAAAACAGCATTTCAAAGTTTTCTATCCACATTTCATCAGAAATAGATAGCAAATCTGGTCGGGGTGGATCTCCAAAACTATTTACTACTGCATCAATACGACCGAATTGAGTTAAAGTTGTCTCTACTAATCGCTGTAAGTCTTGAAAATTGGTAATTGATCCTTGAGTAGCAATACCGCCCAATTCATCTGCTAAATCCAGAATCTCAGGCGATCGCGCCATCAGTGAAACCCTATAACCCTGCGCTGCTAACTCTCGCGCGCAACCTGCGCCAATCCCTCGACTAGCAGCCGTAATAATCGCTACTTTTTGTGAATCCATATAAGTAATTTAAATTCCTAAACTTTTCGTAATTTAGGATATAGCTAAGAACTAAACAAACGGCTAACTTTAGGCATGACAACATAGGTTAATAGCAAAACCATAGTAATGGTAATGATCAACGAAATAATTAAGGGAGGTAAGCCGCGAAGCAGCAGATCGCCGTTGGTAGTGAAAGCAAGACCACTTACTTTTAATGATCTGACTTACTTCAAACTCGATGCTTGCCGTCCACCTAAGCGTTGTTCTGACGCTGTAGGTAAGACATTGACAGAGATAGTTGCATAAACACCTTGTTTTTGAGCAATCATGATCAGGCGAATAAAATCTCCCAAGCCTTCTACCAATCGAGCATTACGTAAAACACCAGAATCTACTGCTAAAAATCCGATTTCTTCAGCAAGTCCCATCACTATTTTTCTGGCTTGCTCATCATCTCCTGCAACAAAAACAGAAACTCCATAATCCTTTAGTGGTTCAGGCGCTAATTCAAAGACTTCCTGCGCCATCGTATTAAAAGCTTTTACCACCTGCGCTTGAGGTATATCTTTAGCAAGCTTTTCGGCTAGAGATTCTACTATTGGTGGATAAGCAAATTCTTCAGGAATATCCTGATTATTACAATCAATAATAATTTTACTGTCGAGAACTTCAGGATGAGAAAGTAACTGTTTTGGCATAATGTTGCGTACTGTCCACAAAATTACATCAGCAAACGCCGCCGCCTGATCGTTTGTACCACCTTGCGTTCCGCGTCCTGCGAACTCTGCTATTGCTTTTCCTTTTTCGGCATCACGAGAGCCAAAAAATACTTCATGCCCCTGCTCTGCCCAGAGTATACCTAGAGAGCGTCCCATGTTTCCACTGCCAATAATTCCAATCTTCATGAGTTAACCCTCATTCCACCGTAGATTGTGAAAAGATTATAGTTAAAGCAGGTAAAGTAGCCACAAAGCAATTATGACCACCAACTTACCTATAGCCACAGAAATTATACCAGTGGTTTTGCAATTGCAACCTGCAATCGCACTAACTGACGATCAGTTTTATGAACTTTGTCAGCTAAACCACAACTTTCACATTGAACGCAATGCTGATGGAGAATTAGTGATTATGCCCCCTACTGGTTCCGAAACTGATGAACGCAACTTTAACTTAGTTGGGCAGTTGTGGGTATGGACGAAGCAAGATGGTACAGGTGTAGGGTTTGGTTCCAGTGGTGGGTTTACTTTGCCGAATGGTGCGGTGCGTTCTCCAGATGCGGCGTGGATAAAACGCGATCGCTGGGAAGCCATACCACCAGAACTGCGAAAAAAATTTGCACCGATTTGTCCTGAGTTTCTAATTGAATTGCGTTCTGAGACTGATAACTTACGAATTTTGCAAGACAAGATGCAAGAGTATATTGATAATGGGACACAACTTGGTTGGTTAATTGATAGAAAACAGCGCCGAGTTTTTATTTATCGTCCTAATATTTCGGTTGAGATATTAGATAATCCTAAGACACTTTATGGTGAACCATTGCTACCTGGGTTTGTTTTAGATTTAAGTCAGGTTTGGTAGGGAGTAGGCTAGTTTTATAGTACCGAAATCAAAATTTTAGGAATCTATGGTGGCGAAAGACATATTCCATGATGCAGTAAAACGCGCTTTAGAGAAATAGGGTTGGCTCATCACTAATGACCCGCTTTTTCTCCGTTTTGGTGGTTTGGATATGTATATCGACCTTGGTGCAGAGAAAGTTTTAGCAGCTGAACGAAATCAAGAAAAAATTGCCGTTGAAGTTAAAAGCTTTGTTGCTCATCTACTACAACTGAATTTAGTACTGCTCTAGGACAGTATGTCAAATATCAATTAGCACTTGAAGAAGAACAACCTGAGAGACTTCTATATTTATAGCAACAGACAAGGCGGTTAGGACGCTAGGCGAAGTACATATTCCATAGCATCCCTGATACAGTCAAATTGAATAAGTTGTTGACGAATTCGACTCTTCAACCATGACC
>NZ_JACJSI010000689.1 GCF_014698065.1 Nostoc flagelliforme FACHB-838 | reverse complement strand
TGCGAATATTTTTGATTCGTAAATCTTGAGTCGGTACTGGTTGAGGGACTACGCTAAGTTTTGGTGTGGATGGAATAGTTGATGAAGCACCACCTAAAAGAGATTGGATGTCATGAATGATAGTTGCCCAATCCAAATCTCTACTCCATTCCCTGTAAATTTTGGTTTTGGTTGCGGCATCGTAAAGATTGCAGAAAACCGTGTTTTCGTCGCCAGCATTCGCAACGATAATCAGTGGCTTAGAAAAATCTTGAACTAATGACGCAGCTAAAAGGAAGCTTTTGGCAAAATTGGTTTCAACACCAGTTCTTATGACGTAAAGTTCATCAGCACTGACAACAATATCCAGCTTCAAGTTGTCCTTACCTTTAAATTCTTTAGTCGTTAGGCGGAGTTCAGACAAATATCCAGTTAATGCTCTTTGGGTAACAGAGGTTTTCTTATCTTGGCTGATATTGAACTTGTACCAAACATAAGATTCTCCGTCTACTTCCCCCTGATTGACATATAAATAAACAGGTTCAGGAGGGTTGCATAAACCTAATTTGATTTCAGTAACCATGTTCACCTCGGCTAAGTTTCATTGATTAGTGTTTCGTGTGCAATAATGGGAATCCTGTAGCGGGAGAAAAACTTCCGTGCGTTCACTTGAATAAGCGGCACTCATTCAGGTAAACGCTTTTTTACAAGGCAGAAGGTTCTCGATTTCGCTCTAACTCCCATTGCAGATAAGTCAGTGCGGTTTGAGTATCCGCAATGTTTAAATCAGGTTGATATCCCTCGTTTAGGAGTTGTCTGTAGTCTGGGTGCGTAGCAATAAGAGATATCAGGGTTTGGGCTTGTTCAACTAATTGCTGGAGACTGGGGTTAGACATTTCTATGCCAAGCCGTGAACATAAATCCTCTGCCTTTACACCAAAGCTTCCTGGTTCAATTTCTGTTGCTAATTCTTCAAGCAGAGATTGAAAATTCGGGTGTTCATCGTTAATTTCAACCTCAAACAAATATGCACTCTTTGTAACGGTGGTTGCCCAATCTGGTAATGTGTGTGGAATCGTCTTCGCGTAAAGTTTCATAATTGTGTCCTCTGGGATTAATAACCTAAAAATCCTCGGCAATCTCCAACAAAAAGCCACGTCCTGTATTCTGTACTTGCACTAGTTGTCTATCCAGCAGAGTTTGAATGACTGAATCGGAGAATTGGAATTGCAGCCGATGTAATGGAACACAACCACCACAAAGTTGAAGTAAACGCAGCAAGTGCTTGGCTCTCCCCTCAAAGTTGTCTGTAGACTTAGCCATTGTTTGCACCTCTAGCTAATATGGTTAACTGTCGATTGAGAATGCTTATCTGCTGTTGATAAAAGTCAATCTCTGCGGTAATTTGCTGAAATAATTCTTCTGGTGTGAGCGGTTGGATTTGATCCTCTTTCAAGTACGATATTTCATCAGAATTCTTGTTAGGCATCAGTACATACGGTCGGTTCGCTCATTTCACAAACAGAATAGCCAAATAACAGCGTGGGCGTTGCATAATAGAGGGATGAATTGAGGTCATTTACTGTGCAATGTCCATACTGCGACTCTACTGAAATTAGAAAAAATGGTAAACGAAGAGGTAAACTTTCATCACATTTGCGTCAATTGTGGTCGTCAATTTATCGATGTTTACAGTCCACCAAAAGGATACTCAGATGAAATCAAGCAAGAATGTTTAAGGTCATACGTTAATGGCATGGGATTTCGAGCCATTGAGCGTGATAAAGGAGTTCACCATACAACCGTAATTTATTGGTTAAAACAAATAGGCGAAAAACTCCCCGACGTACCGCCTAACGA
>NZ_JACJSI010000688.1 GCF_014698065.1 Nostoc flagelliforme FACHB-838 | reverse complement strand
ACTGAACTCTTTTCTCAAAAAAAGATACTTTGGCTACCATTGGAAACTTTCTCGCCCAATGCTCTCACAGCTTGGTGCAACATCTCATTTATCACCACACCTAACCTTTGGGACTATTTCAACTCGCACTGTTTACCAAAGCACTAAAGCCTTCGCAGAAGAATTAAAAGCTCAACCTAAAGCAGAATTCTCTCTCAAAACATTTCGAGATCGTTTGCGTTGGCATGATAGTTTTACTGCACGGCTCTATTTCCATCCAGAAATTGCTTACACTAACCGTTACCCAGAATTTGATCAACTATATACACCAGAAATATTGTCGGGAGAAAAACAAGAATTATTTCAAGCATGGCAGCAAGGAATGACAGGCTTTCCACTGGTTGATGCCAGTATGCGACAACTCAAAATAATGGGTTGGATGAATTTTCGGACGCGGGCAATGTGTGCCACATTCCTAACCATTAACTGTGGGATTTCATGGCATCACGGAGCTAAACACTACATGAACTATTTAGTAGATGGAGATTTAGCAATTAATAATTGGCAATGGCAGATGCAGGCTGGTGTAACTAATCCACTTAGCGATACTTTTCGCATTTATAAGCCGTCGAAGAATATTGCCGAGAAAGACCCGCAAGGAGACTTTATTTACCACTGGATACCGGAACTGCGGGGCTATAATTTCCTAGAAATTGAGCAGGAGAAATACATTGAAGCTACTAGCTATCCTAAAGCAGTTCTAGATTGGTCAAAGACCCGTAAAGTTAATGGTAAGGTTGTTTCTGACTTACGAAAGCAAACCAAACAGCGATTATTAAGCCAAGGTGGAGATGAATACGATAGTGCAATCGCTGCTAAAGAAACAGTTGAGAAATACTGGCAGCATAAGGACAGAGAGTATAAAGAATATCAACAAAAGCTTACCCTGACGCAGGAGTAAAGCATTGTCTAGATTTTAGAACAAGCTCCTCTCTCTTTTTACTAAACAAAAATCACGTTTAACAATACCTTGTCGCATCTTCGCCACATTCATCTACTAAATACAACAAACACTTGTAACGCAGACCAATTATTTGCTCATAGAGGGGGTTGATTTTACACAATGGTGGAATGTGAAAAAGTGTCCTCCCTAAAATTGTTACCGTTCTTTCAAAAGGACAATGGGATGGAATTAGTTTGCATAAGAGTTTGGCTAATTTGGAATCATGTATTTTTAATATCTCAAGCTGATAACGGATCTGGTTTAATAAGTTATTGTTGAAATAATCTTTTTTTAGGAAATTCATATATCAATTCTCTTTCCAAAATCTATTTCTCTAAAATGACACTTCTCTACGGAGAAAAACATCGTAAATTTACGAAACTATTTCTCCGCTTAAAGAAACCCTATTCAAATATCAGTAAAATTCCTTAAAATCCACGAGAGGTAGGCAATCGTATCTAAATAAGAAATATTAGGAGCAAAGTTAACGTCTGAAGGGGACACGAGTATGAGCGCATCCCTAGCTCCTGTAACGACTACTGTTTTTTACTTTGAGGAATTAGCGTTAAAAATAAACACAAGGTCTTGTTTGAAGTATTACCTCAGCACTGGGTTGTCAACAAAAGAGCTACCAAACCGAATCTTCGCGCCAGATTTCCCATCAACACGCCGCTCATCACTCCAATAGCCCACATCAGCAAGACTTTCGGCAATAAGTGAGAGAATCGATTAGGGAGACGATGCACCATCGGTGAGAGGTTAGAATGATTGCACTTTTGTCAAGAGGGTGCAGGAAAAGGCGATAAATCCAGCTTGGAGACTGGCTTTCGGAGATATTTAACTACGCCTAAGTCTTGAT
>NZ_JACJSI010000687.1 GCF_014698065.1 Nostoc flagelliforme FACHB-838 | reverse complement strand
CGAGACTTATGTGCTATAGCACGTGTTATTGACTGGGTAATCCACCAATAAGTATAGGTTGATAGTTTATAGCCTCGGTTGGGATCAAACTTTTCGATTCCCTTTTGTAAACCAGGGCGGCCGCATCATGTCAATAAGACTAGTCTATTCTCAATAGACTCAAAAATAATCTCATTAACCTCTACTTATTGATAAAGATTTTAGCGATCGCTTTGAGCCTTGGAAAATAAATCAAGCCAGAAATACTGATTTTTCGTTGGGTCTTAATCTTGGTCAGGATCAAGAGTACTTTAGATGCGTTTGCCCTGTTTTGTAAACCTAGTGCCCCTTCTTGGAGCAAGTCGAGAAAATCTAAATTGTGATTCTGGTACTTTTTAGCGATCGCTACCACCAATCGTAGGTTAGCTGTCACCATTCTATGTTTAGCTTTTTGACCTTGTTGAACGATTGACTGTACTTCAGCTTCGGTTTGCCCAAGCGAGGTAGCTAATTCTCTTGTGGTTGGTTCTCGGTTTAATTGAAGTGCAAGACTTGCACGCTGTTCTTCAATCGTCATCATCTGCTGCACAAGCCTAGCATTTGTAATTTCTTGCTCAGGAGTTAGCAGAGGGTAGCGTCCGATTTCTTTGAGGTAGGAGCGAACTAAGTCGGTAGTTTGGCTGGGCATACTTTCAAATAATTGTGAGGACTACTTTTCTTTTTCGTTTGATTAAAATGTTGTATTTCAAAAATTAGTTAACAAATCAAATTTTAATCATAGACTTAACTCTAACGTTTATCTTTGAGTAAATTTATAAACATAATACTTGAAATTTTTAAATAGGTAAATACTAAAATCTGCTTTACTTTGTAAATAATTTTTAAAGTAGTGGAGAATTTTGGTTGGATTAAATTAGAGATACGCTACGCTAAATTTAGAGTGAACTCCTCTCTTGAAGAGAGGATATGTTCAAATTCGCTTCACATTTGAACAAGGCTGAAATCCGCTTTGCGTAAATCAATTGAAAATTACAAATACTTAGTTGAGAAAAAATTATGGATATGCAATCTCTACTCACCTTGACAATCGTAGTCATCTTTTGGGCATTTATTACTCTCGTTATGTTCCAGTTCATTAACGGACTATTTATATCGGCTGCTTACACTAGTAATGTAGTTTCGGTTAGCAATGGGAATATAGCCGCTTCTACAATCCCATCAGTATCAAAAGTAATCACATCACAAGCGATGACTTTTGAAAAATTGCCAGATCCTTGGACGTTAGAGGATGAACTTGTTCATCGTACAAGCAATGAAGCAGTTGCTCTCTCATTCCCTACATTGAGATTACTGCCTCCAGTTAAAGAAGTTTCACCACAACCAAAATGTACTACTCGTTCAAATAAAGCTAACAATGCTGGCAACAAATCACCGAAAACTAAAAAGGCTGATGTCAATTCTTCAGGCAAGCGCAAGCCAGGTAGACCGCGTACAACTGCTTAATTCGCTTTTTAAGCCTCGGCTGATCACCGAAGAATAAATCTTTGAAGGATTAAAAGTTTAAATGAGGCAATTACTTGCCTCATTTATTAATAAGAGAAAGGCTTCGCCATAGCAAAAGTGAAAAAATAATATTGTGAGTGATGCAATGGTACAGCAACTTTTCACTCAAGGTTCTTTATTCGATTTGCAAACGGTAATCGATTATGGGCAGTCAGTTATTAATGTTGCCCAAGAACTTGCAAAAGTTTTAATATGGCTGTTTGTATTTGAGGATCTACTCCTTGAGCATATTCTAAAGGAAATGGGATATTAATGTCTGGTATTACACCTTTACCTTCCAGCCTTTGATTGCCGTTAACAAATA
>NZ_JACJSI010000686.1 GCF_014698065.1 Nostoc flagelliforme FACHB-838 | reverse complement strand
ATAACATTAATATTCTCTGTGTTAACTGTGGATTATTACTCTCTGATAGAGCTTTTTGTAAATTCTCTTTCTGTAATTTACTTAAGTATCCTTTGGCTGGCATAGCAGTAAGTCCACGAGTTTATTTAATTTACATTTTATGCAAATTAGATGTGGAACAGCTTATTAATATTTAACTCAAGTAGCAAATATTCTAAGTGCCAATAAATAGGTTTTTAGCGTAGGCGTAGCCCGCCGTAGGCATCGCTGGTTTTTGATCCGACCTCACAAAATCGCGTTGCTCCCTCTGTAATTGTTGCCGTTAAACGCGGCATTGTCAGTTTGTAGGGTGTACTTTCGATAGAATTGGGATTCTAACTTGAGTTAGAGCCTACCTTCTATCTTAAGAAGGAGCAGCTGCTCCATCAAATTACAGCCTAAAAATGTTAACTCACTGTAGACGACAACTAAAAGCTAATTGCTTATATTGAATTCATGTGGATTGAGCAAGTGAATCGCAAGGTTCCATGCTTGATACAGATGTATAAAAATGATCGACGACCATAGTTCCAGTTCTTTAGTTGTGCTAGCTTCAACCCAAGATCACAGTCAAGGTGTGCTAAGTGCCGCCGTGGTATTAGTGATGTATGGGGATTATCAATGTCCTAGAAGTGCAGCCGTTTACAAGCTGATTAAAATCATTCGGCAAGAGCTTACGGTTTCTTTTGGAGAGGATTATTTATGTTTTATCTTCCGCCATTTTCCACAGATCCAGATTCATCCCCAGGCACAACGGGCAGCCCAAGCAGCCGTTGCTGCCGCTGTCCAAGGACAGTTTTGGTTAATGAATGATACTTTATTTGCCCATCAACAAAAGTTGGAGAATGGTTATCTTGTCGAGTACGCCAATGATTTAGGGCTTGATATCCCTCAGTTTCTCAAAGAGTTGGCCTTTTCCTTTGCTTTTAGCCTAATGCTTGCAAGATTTGTCTAAGCTTTTTTCTAAAGCGACTTCATGATTATTTCAAGAGAGAACAACCGGACTTAGATTTTAGGAGAAATAGAATGATACTGCAAGATAAAGTGGCGTTAGTTACAGGAGGCACATCGGGAATTGGCAGAGCAACTGCGATCGCATTTAGTGCTGCTGGAGTCAAAGTGGTCTTCTCGGACATACGCGGTGTAGAAGGTGAAGAAACTGCTGATTTGATTCGCGAGACTCGGGCGGAATGCTTGTTCGTGAAATCAGATGTATCGAGTGAGGCGGATGTCCGGGAATTGGTGCAGAAAGCGATAAGCTGGGTACAGCTTGCGCTTCGCGAACGCGACCTACGGCAGACTCGATTGTGCCTTTAACAATGCTGGCATTGATCTTGCTGTTAAACCACTGCACGAACAATCGATCGAGGATTTTGACAAGATCATGTCGATCAATGCGCGAGGAGTATTTCTGTGCATGAAATATGAAATTCAACAGATGCTCACCCAGGACCCAGGCGAGATCGTGAATAATTCGTCCACCAATGGTCTTGTTGCGCTGCCAGGAATCTCTCCCTACGTTGCCAGCAAACACGCGGTGATGGGGCTGACACGCACTGCCGCACTTGACTATGCCAAACAGGGCATACGGATTAATGCTGTTAATCCAGGTCCCATTGCGACTGATCTAATGCAATACGGTTCGGTTAAGGCTCAAAGTCATGTAAATTAGGCATTGTTCCGAAGAATGGAAATTAAGTGTCGTGCATCTGAGGGATTTTTCATTGGTGTCTCCTGAGATACAAAATACTGACTTGCTTAGAGCAATCGAAATGGCTATTCCAGCAACGGTAATTGAAGACGCGATCGCTAATACTAAAAGCGAAGAAGAACGCAAGCGGT
>NZ_JACJSI010000685.1 GCF_014698065.1 Nostoc flagelliforme FACHB-838 | reverse complement strand
CGTAGCCAGTAGTAAGAAAGATGCAGGCAACTGAAGACTGAAGACTGATGGCTACGTAACCATTACCTGTTCTTTCTTATTAGCGAAAGCCCCCGCCTGCCTTAGCGCTGTACCAGGACTGGGATGAGCGAAAAATTCTTCTACAGCTTTGGTCAACCCAGCTGCAACAGCCGGTTCGTGACAAGCGTAAACATAGATGGGCTGTTGGACACCGTTAACCAATCGCGTTTCTTGGCGATCGCCTAAGTGTGGGTAAAATGTTCTCACCCATGTCCCAAGATGTCCCCGGTAGTGAGGGCCACTGATAGGGACTTTCTTTCCAAGTTCGCTCTCTGCAAAGTTGACCACGCCGAGCCAGCGTTCTTCCGAAGGGGTTAACAATTTTCTGTTGTGTTCTGCCAGAAGATTCCCGGCATAGTCTTTAAATTGCTGTTCCATGTACGGGTTAAGTCTGCCACCAGTTAACTCAGATAAAGTTTTCATGGCCAGGACAAGAGTATGCAATCGTTGTTCAACTGGGGGGAGGGCTGGTGTGGAGGGTTGTTCTTGTGGTTGAGTAGCAGGTTTTGTCCAACCCATAATGTCTTGCATCCAAGCGCGAACACCGATACTTTCAAATGCTTCACAGGCTAAGGAAGCTTGTTCGTTACATCTTCTACCTGCTTCATAACCGTAATAATGAAGTATTGCGGCAACAGCTACGTCAGGGATACCAGACTGCGACCATCCTAAAATCTCTACGGCTTCAAACCCTTTACGGATAAGCTTTTCAGCCAGTTTAGACCGAGAATTGTCTACAGCAGTTTTGAGACTTCTGACTAATCCAGTAGCATCGATATTGGCAAGTCTTGCTGTAGCTCGAATACTAGCTTTACCGTGTCCCGAAGCATCAACAGTGATTTCTTGCTTTATCTGGTCGATAATTTGAGCTACTTCGATTTGTGGCATAACTTTGGTTGGGTGATAATTTTTCGTTGTTGATTAGAGAGAATTAAACATTTACTCGCACCAAACTTTTTTCACCAATCAGCGAAAAACGATTGTATATAGTTCGTGATTGAGTTAAGGTTGGCGACATCAATTCAACAACGTAAAACCAAGAATCATTCACCAGCCCAATCCCCAGAATCAGCCGTTGTTTTGTTCCCTTGTCGTGAGAACAGAGCATCACTCTTTCGCCCAGAACGAAAGCAGGTTTTTGCACCTTGATGGCTTCTAATTCTCCAATACCGATGATTTGGTTTTGTGTAGCGTGGAGTATTTCATTACGGCAGTCAATTGAATAAATCCAGCACTCATGCTTCCATTGCATACCGCAGCAGTAACCGAATGTTCTCGTGGTTCTGAGGTATACTCTTTCCAGTAAATTCACTTCAACAGGTGGAATTGTTCCACGCCAAGGTGGAGAAAGATACCAACTTGTTTTTAGTGCGTTAATATTGTCAATCATGCTTTTCTTCCTAATAAGTAATTAATGGCTTCGGAGTCAATAGAGGCAATACGCTTTTTTAGATGTTGTGGGGGATTCTCAAAAAAGCTTTTGAGATGCCATCTCCGAACTTGATAACGCTTAGAAGAACGGCGACTAGTTTTCAACCAACCACGTCTCACCCAACCAGAAACGGTGGTGGAATGCACACATAGAACACGGGCGATTTCAGCACTACTATAGTTATCGAGAAAGGGGCTTGTAGAATAACCTAAAGCCCAAAGCTTAGTAGCGATAGCAATTGGAGTACGGAAATAGCCATGTCTTTTTAAGATTGAGGCTATTTGCTTAGGGGTATAAAGTTCAGCTTTAGCTTCAATGATTCCGAGTTCTTCATCAGTCCATTTGGGATTCATTTATTACCTCCAATG
>NZ_JACJSI010000684.1 GCF_014698065.1 Nostoc flagelliforme FACHB-838 | reverse complement strand
ATCCTGAAAAATTGCTTTCGGTGATTTTTCGCAAACGATCGCTAACGTTTCTAAATCAAATTCAGCTCCAACACAAGCGGCTAAACAAAGAATTCGCCGTGTTTCATTTGGCAATTTCTTCAACTGGATCAGTAGCAACTCTACCACATTATCGGTAATATTTTGGGCTTGAATTTGAGCAATATCCCACTGCCAGCTTAACTGTTTCGCATTAAAGATTAACAGATTTGCGCTATACAGCATTCGCAAAAACTCACCTACAAAGAAAGGGTTGCCTTCGGTTTTACGTAACACTAATTGGGCTAAAGAACGAACGGTGTCAATATTGCGACCTAGCGTCTCGGCAATCAGTTGACTCAAGGGTTCGAGCGTTAAGGGTGCTAAGGTAATCTCCTGAAGTACTGCCCCTTGGTTTCGTAGTTCTAAGAGCGTTAATACTAGTGGATGCGTTGGATGCACTTCCGACTCTCGGTAGGCTCCAATCAAAAATAGATATTGGGTTTGCTCATCAAGCAGCATCAGCTCGATTAACTTCAGTGTTGCTGAGTCTATCCACTGCAAATCATCTAAAAAGATAACAAGCGGGTGTGACTTTGAACAAAACACCCGTACAAACTTCTGAAAAATTAGATTAAAGCGATTTTGAGCTTGAGTTGCACCAACGGACGGTACGGGTAGCTGCTTGCCAATAATTAACTCAACTTCCGGAATGACATCAATGATGATTTGCCCGTTGCTTCCCAATGCTGTCAACAGGCGCGATCGCCACTGTTGCACTTGCTCATCTGGTTCACCCAGTAGTTGTTGCACCAACTTTTGCAGGGCATTTGCGATCGCGCTGTAAGGAATATTGCGCCCGAATTGATCAAATTTCCCAGAGATAAAATAGCCACGCTTTTGGGTAATTGGTTTATAGATTTCCTGCACTAATGCTGATTTGCCAATTCCGGCATAGCCAGCGACTAACATCATTTCCACAAGGAATTGAGAATTTTCTATGGCTGACTCTGGTTGGCAGGTTTCGCCAACATTCTCCATTCCTGCTATCCTGTCAAATGCTGCCAATAACGCTCTAATCTCCGTTTCGCGTCCATACAGCTTTTGGGGAATTTGAAACTGACCTGAAACGTCTTGAAGCGCCAGCTCAATGCTAGAGATTTGACCGATTTCTTCTAATTGTTGAACACAGATTTCTAAATCTGCTTTGATACCCCAAGCACTTTGATAGCGATCCTCTGCATTTTTCGCCATTAGTTTTAAAATTATATCTGAAACGGCTTTAGGGATCGCTGCATTCAGTTCGTGAGGTGGAACGGGCACTTTAGCAATATGACAATGGACTAGTTCCAGAATATCCGTTGTTTCAAACGGCAGATGTCCGGTTAGCAGTTCGTAGAACGTCACACCCAGCGAGTATAAATCGGTGCGGTAATCGAGTAAACGGTTCATCCGCCCGGTTTGCTCTGGAGATAGGTAGGCAAGTGTCCCTTCTAAAACATGAGGACTTTTGAAAGTCGGATTCGTGCGATTAAATTGGGTCGCAATCCCAAAATCAATAATTTTGACAACGCCAGTATCCAGATTAAAGACTATGTTTCCAGGGTTGATATCTTTATGAATGATATTGGCTGCATGGATTCTGCCCAGAATGTCGCAAACAGCGATCGCAAAACCTAGAAAAGTCAATAAAGGCATCGGGCAGAAAATATCTGGACGCTTGTGCATCCATTTCTCTAGGGACTCTCCCCCAAAATCCTCTAAGAGAATCACCAGAGTGCGTTGATAGTCTTGCTGACTGAATGCCTTCACCACTCCCTCCAAGTTGAGGGAACGGGTAATTTTATATTCCTGTCTGTAGCGGGTT
>NZ_JACJSI010000683.1 GCF_014698065.1 Nostoc flagelliforme FACHB-838 | reverse complement strand
GGGGTAGAGGGCGCGTAATTGGGCTATAAATCTCTAAATAAAAGGGTTTGAGGCAGTAACATCCAAAAGATGCTTCAGTTTTTAACCGAAAAGTTGTAAATAAAGTTAATAAAATACTTCAGATGTTGTCGCCATACTCCATCGCTTCCCTAATCGATTATCCCAAAATTACCGGAAGTGCTGCTGATGTGGGCTATTGAAGTGATGAGTGGGGTGTTGGTGGGAAATCTAGCGCGGAGATTCGGTTTGGTAGCTCTTTTGTTGACAACCCACTGCTGAGGTAATACTTCAAACAAGACCTTGTGTTTATTTCTAACGCTAATTCCTTAAAGTAAAGAACAGTAGTCGTTACAGGAGCTAGGGATGCGCTTATACTCATGTCCCCTTCAGACGTTTAACTTTGCTCCTAATATTTCTCATTTAGATACGATTGCCTTCCTCTTGTGGATTTTAAGGAATTTTACTGATATTTCCATAGGGTTTCTTTAAGCGGAGAAATAGTTTCGTAAATTTACGATGTTTTTCTCCGTAGAGAAGTGGCATTTTAGAGAAATAGATTTTGGAAAGAGAATTGATATATGAATTTCTTAAAAAAAGACTATTTCAACAATAACTTATTAAACCAGATCCGTTATCAGCTTGAGATATTAGAAATACATGATTCCAAATTAGCCAGACTCTTATGCAAACTAATTCCATCCCATTGTCCTTTTGAAAGAACTGTAACAATTTTGGGAAGGACAGTTTTTCACATTCCACCATTGTGTAAAATCAACCCCCTTTATGAGCAAATAATTGGTCTACGTTACAAGTGTTTGTTGTATTTAGTAGATGAATGTGGCGAAGATGCGACAAGGTATTGTTAAACGGGATTTTTGTTTAGTAAAAAGAGAGAGGAGCTTGTTCTAAAATCTAGATAATGCTTTACTCCTACGTCAGGGTAAGCTTTTGTTGATATTCTTTATACTCTCGGTCTTTATGCTGCCAGTATTTCTCAACTGTTTCTTTAGCAGCGATTGCACTATCGTATTCATCTCCACCTTGGCTTAATAATCGCTGTTTAGTTTGCTTTCGTAAGTCAGAAACAACTTTACCATTAACTTTACGCGTCTTTGACCAATCTAGAACGGCTTTAGGATAGTTACTAGTGTCAATGTATTTCTCCTGTTCAATTTCTGGTAAACTGTAGCTTTGTAGTTCCGGTATCCAGTGGTAAATAAAGTCTCCTTTAGGGTCTTTTTCGGCGATATTCTTCGACGGGTTATAGATGCGAAAAGTATCGCTAAGTGGATTAGTTGCACCAGCCTGCATCTGCCATTGCCAATTATTGATTGCTAAATCTCCATCTACTAAATAGTTCATGTAGTGTTTAGCTCCGTGATGCCATGAAATTCCACAGTTAATAGTTAAAAAGGTGGCGCACATTGCTCGCATCCGAAAATTCATCCACCCCATTGTTTTGAGTTGTCGCATACTGGCATCAACCAGTGGAAAACCTGTCATACCTTCAAGCCAAGCCTGAAATAGTTCTTGTTTTTCTGCCGACAATGTTTCTGGTGTATATAGTTGATCAAATTCTGGGTAACGGTTAGTGTAAGCAATTTCTGGATGAAAATAAAGCCGTGCAGTAAAACTATCATGCCAGCGCAAACGGTCTCGAAATGCTTTGAGAGAGAATTCTGCTTTAGGTTGAGCTTTTAATTCTTCTGCGAAGGCTTTAGTGCTTTGGTAAACAGTGCGAGTTGAAATATTCCCAAAGGTTAGGTGTGGTGATAAATGAGATGTTGCACCAAGCTGTGAGAGCATTGGGCGAGAAAGTTTCCAATGGTAGCCAAAGTATCTTTTTTTGAGAAAAGAGTTCAGT
>NZ_JACJSI010000682.1 GCF_014698065.1 Nostoc flagelliforme FACHB-838 | reverse complement strand
TGTTGTCTTGTCCCATTCAAGGCGGGGGTCATCTGGTTTCATCCGTCCCCAGTCCATCGCCAACCAATCATTAAGCGGGTCAAGTCCGCTAACCCACCATGCACCGGCTTCCGTGTGGGCATATCGTTTCAAGTACCCATCACGCAGTCGCCCATCGTTACGTCTGGCCGTTTGAGGTAGAGCGCATAGCAGATATTCGTACACTGAGGGGCCACTAAGAGAACGGACATTCAAAGCTGTTAACTTTGGGTCAACAGCACTGGCTAACCATTCATTCCAATGGTTGGCTTCTATGTGAGAGGGGCGGGATATTATCTCAAACCCCCCTATAACTTCATGTGGTTGAAGTGCGCGGTTACTATTTATCACAGATTTACCCTCAAATAACTGGTTTCTTAGTATTTCGAGGGGGTTAACGCACTGCTACACCTGATATCTATGAGATTTACTGTTTTGCTGGTTTAGGCTTTTTTACGCTATCAAAAAAAATTGATAAATTTGAATCCAAAAATCTACCAGTGAAAATATAGAAATTTTCACAGCACCTCATATAATATGAGAAAGCAGCGCGGAATTATCTCTTTCGCCAATCAGTGGTTAGAGCTTCCAACTACCAATCCACTTTTTTGGTTCTCTAGAGATGAAACCCGCTCTCAGATATTGAAATATTTAATTTTCTTTGTTGGACAAAGCGTTTACCACTTAGTATCGCTTTGTTTTTTTATTTTTTGGTGTTTTTCTGTTTGTACCTCCGTTAATCGCTTCATTTCAGCAATAGCCTGATTTTACAAAAGTTTTTGTCTTCTGCAACTTGATATTAGTTTGATTTTTTACTTTAAATTTCTCCCTGTCGTTTACTGATTATTTTGTTTGGAACTAGCCGGAGGGCTATCGCTTGTTTCCTCGCCATGCTCAAACCATAGTGTAAGTGCTTGCTCTAAAGCTTCACTTTGATTCACATCCCTCTCTGCACAAAGAGCTTTGAACTTTTTGTACATCGCTGTAGGTATGTGACCACTTAGTTGTCGATAATCTTCGCTCCTTCGCCGATCAACCATTAAATCTAAATAACTCATTCTCTCTTAATTTGCCTCCATGACATCTAATTGTCTAGTAATTTTAATATTGTGTTGACACAATGTCGTGTCATAGTTAATATATCAGGTATAAGGCAGAAATGCCAAACCAAGAATAAATCTGTGTTGGCTGGTTAAAATGCCGCAGAAATTTTATCGGCTACTACGTTAATGCAGAGATAGTCAAAATCAAGGCAGCAAGCTTATTTCAGAACTTTGTCAATTAAATATTTTGAGGATTAAACCTTATGACAGATTTGGTCGTAATGCCCGAAAATGCCAACACAAGGCAAAAGGGTACACTCACAATTATTGCTGGTTATGACCTCGGTAATTCCAGCATTAAATTTGTATCGTCAGACCAAAAAATCAGGTTTCCTAGTTATTTAAAGAACTGTTACTACCGCCCAACCGAGACTCCCACTGAAGGCATCGGTGATAGATTAAAATAAAGCGCATTTTGTCAATCAGTTAAAATACTCAAAATAAATTTAATGATAATGATAATCGTGCGTGTGGGAGGGGAAGGAGGCAAGCGTCGCTCGCCTCCTTCCCCTCTATTTGATTATCATTATCTTTAGGTTTTTAACAGCCGAAATATGAGACAAAAAAGTATTGTAACGAGAGAATAACTTTGTTTTATTATTATAAATTCAGTAATCAAATGCTGTAATGAAAAGCGCTTCTTGACCAATACGGTTCGGTTAAGCTCTAAGCAGTATTGATTACAGAAAAAGTAAGTGTTTCCAATTTAACTCCTGCCCCCTTATGTACTGGCTTCTTGGACGGAAACTTAGCCCTAGT
>NZ_JACJSI010000681.1 GCF_014698065.1 Nostoc flagelliforme FACHB-838 | reverse complement strand
CACTTCTATAACTACAACCTAACCAATCACTAATTTCTTGGTAAGTTTTGCCATCATCCATCAGTAATAACATTAATATTCTCTGTGTTAACTGTGGATTATTACTCTCTGATCATCGGTGAGAGGTTAGAATGATTGCACATTTGTCAAGGAGGTGTGGGAAAAGGGGATAAATCCAGCTTGGAGACTGGTTTTCGCAGGGCTTTGACAACTCCTAAATCTTGATTCTCTTTTGCAGCAAAGTACTTAATGGGGTCATCGGCGTTACCTTTATCGTAGGCAACGCTGAAATGGTACAAACCTCGAAAAATCATTTCCAAAGAAATGCGGTCAAATGGCAAAGATAATTCATCAGCTACTGCATCCCCCAAGTCAACCAAAACAGCATAAAATAACCAAGTAGCCCAGACTTGTAGCTTGATACCATTAATAGAACCAGCCCATAAATAAGATAGCCCCAGCAAGCGTTTTACTGAGTAAAAAGCTTCTTCAACTCTCCATCTTCGGCGATATAAATCTGCCACAACATAAGGAGGTAATATTGCAGGATCAAGAACAGAAGTAATGTAAGAATAACTAGTTTTACCAACCTTAATTTCTATTAAACGTAAAGTGAGTACTGGTGCGCCACGACGAACAGTTCCAAGTTGAATCAATCGGTCTTTAAGCGAATGGTCATAGCTAAAAATCTTTAAGTATTTAATAGATGCTTTAGCTTTTAAGCGAGTAATAAAATGAACTTCTTGGTTAATAAGTTGTTGCAAAAACTGGAAATGGTAAAAACCTCTGTCAAGTAAAATCAGAGTTCTGGCAGGTAGTAAATTCAGTAATGCGGCTTCAAAATTCGTCTCTGATGCGGCGGGGTTTGTGTGAAACCAAACTTCAATAGGTAAACGAGTAACCAAATCAATAACTGTACAAATTTTCCCTGCTAATTGCCCTGTCTTCAAGTCTTCCAGGCTTTTTAACTTCCGAAATAAAGCGTGTCTTTTGTTGACCCATCAGCAATCCAAATTCGTTCAAAATTACGCAGTGCTTGACTTTTCACTATCTGGTAGTGGCCGCCTGAGCCGTTGTTGCCAATTCCGTTGTAATTGAGGGAGTAAATCTTTAAATACTCGCTCAAATAATTCAGATGGGAATACTAAAAATCTTTCAGAAAGAGATTGTTGGGCAACTTTAGTAACAGGACACCATAATAACCCTTCTCGTGCTAACAGACGATTCAACTCTTGAATGCCAGGAACTTGTCGCCACAACAGTGTTAATACTGCTGCCACCATTAAGGATAAATTCAGAATTCTATCTCGTAATCCTAATTGCTTGTAATATTTTTGTTGAGCAAAAACTGCTGGTGTTAATAAAGCTTCTAAGTGTTGAGAAATCGCCTCATTATCTATAGTAGGAGTATTATGTTTGTGCGCGTGGTCAGAGTTTTGTTTTTGTCGCTTGGGCATAATGGTAGACCAAACTTTTCATTACGTCATTTGATAATTGAATTTACCTAACAATGTTGCCCACTTTTTACGTCGTTACAATACTTTTTCATCTCCTATAAAAGCAGTTAAACATTTTAAAGATAATGATAATCAAATATAGGGGGAGGAGGTGAGCGACGCTCACCTCCTCCCCCTACCCTCAATACGATTATCATTCTTATTTAAAATATTTTGAGTATTTTAACTGATTGACAAAAGACACTTTGTCCTAACCTCTCACCGATGCTCTCTGATAGAGCTTTTTGTAAATTCTCTTTCTGTAATTTACTTACGGTCGGTTCGCTCATTTCACAAACAGAATAGCCAAATAACAGCCTGAAAGTGTAGTCTGCAAAGGTGTTCACTAATAATTGAGGCGGCTAGATAACAGTTGCAAAACACTAC
>NZ_JACJSI010000680.1 GCF_014698065.1 Nostoc flagelliforme FACHB-838 | reverse complement strand
GTCGAAGCGGGCATAGTCGGAAATGACGGCATGGTAGGTGTTTCCGTAATTTTGGGGAGTAATACTACAAATACAACTGCATTTGTTCAAATTTCAGGCAGTTCTCTAATGATCAAGACAGAGTTGCTAATCGCCGAATTCAACCGAAGTAGAGAGCTTCAAGGTTTGCTGTTGCGTTAGGGACTTCCAGAAAATAAATTATTCCATTACCAATAATGATAATCATTTTAGAGGGGGGATAAAGGGGCTGCCGTCGGCAGCCCCTTTATCCCCCTTTTGTAGTAATTTAAATAATGACGCTTGTTTTTGAGTGTGGTAACTGATGGTCATAATATTAACTGATTCCCTCAAAAAGTTGTTGATTGAAACTGCATCTCAATTAAAAGGTGCAGCAAAGCGCAAATTTATGGCACAGACAGTTCAAGGCTTAGGTTTAGGAGGGCAAAGGCTTGCACAATCAGAATTAGGATGGAATCGAGATACGATTCGGAAAGGAACGAGAGAATTAAAAAGCGGTATTACTTGCATTGATAACATGAGTGCAAAAGGACGTTATAAAGCAGAAGAACACTTGCCAAATCTTTTAGAAAATATAAAAAATATAGTAGATTCGCAAAGTCAAACTGATCCTAGTTTTAAAAGTCAAAGACTATATAGCAGACTTAGTGCCGCCGAAGTTAGAAAACAATTAATTGAAAAATTTGGTTATAGTGATGAAAATTTACATACATCAGAAACAATTCGCATCAAATTAAATAATTTAGGTTACAATCTCAGAAGGGTAAAGAAAGTTCAGCCTCAAAAAAAATCCCACAAACTGATGCAATCTTCGAGCAATTAGACATAGTAAACAAAGACGCTTCGGAAGATAAGAGTGTTTTACGGCTAAGTATGGACGGAAAAGCCCGCGTTAAGATTGGCTCATTTGACCGAGGGGGTAAAAGCCGGGATGGGGCGAAGGCTGACGACCATGATTATAATCCGAAAACAACTGTAACTCCTTATGGTATCTTTCTCCCAGAGTTTGATGAGCTATTTTTGTACTTTACAGAATCCAAAGTTACAAGCGATTTTATTGTTGATATTTTAGAAGATTTTTGGTTACAAGAAAAGCATCGTTTTTCTGATATTCAAACCCTACTTATTAATCAAGATAATGGGCCGCAGAATAGTTCACGGCGTACCCAATTTATGAAACGTATAGTAGAATTTGCCCAGAAACATCAAGTAAATATACGTTTAGCTTACTATCCACCCTATCATAGTAAATATAATCCGATAGAAAGGACATGGGCAATACTAGAGAATCATTGGAATGGCAGCATTTTAGATGAAGTGGAAACGGCTTTAAAGTTTGCTAGTACTATGAAATGGAAAGGTGATCATCCAGTAGTTAAGCTAGTACACAAAACTTATGAGAATGGGGTAAAACTTACAAAAAAAGCTATGGCTCAAATTGAAAAACAGATTGAGCGGCTAACCGATTCTACTCATGAAGTCTTCCCAAATTTAGGTAATTGGTTTATTGATATTTGTTGTAGTAAAACAAAAGTTATTTGATTTTAATAACAGCATTTATTTAGCTATAAAACATAGTAATTTTACACTGTTTAACTTCCAAGCAGACGACAAGTGTATAGATTCTTCATGCATAGATGAGGGGGAGAAAAGGGGTTGCCCTCAGCAACCCCTTTTCTCCACCCCCCTTAAAATGATTATCATTCTTGAGAAATCCTGTCTCTTGTTTTCTTGGAATAATTTATTCTTTGGAAGTCCCTTATACTCATGGGCTGTTTACCCAAGTGACACAAACACTTGCCTGCAATAGTATCCACACTATAGAACGACGGCTTGCGCGTTGCTTGCTCTTTATCGCTGATCACGTG
>NZ_JACJSI010000068.1 GCF_014698065.1 Nostoc flagelliforme FACHB-838 | reverse complement strand
GGCATCTGGTTCACCGCCTTGGGTGTAAGCACAATGGCGTTCAACTTGAACGGTTTCAACTTCAACCAATCAATCATTGACTCTGAAGGTCGTGTGATTGCAACTTGGGCAGACGTAATCAACCGCGCTAACCTGGGTATGGAAGTAATGCACGAGCGCAACGCTCACAACTTCCCTCTAGATTTGGCTGCTGGTGACTTTGCTCCTGTAGCTCTAACCGCTCCTGCTATCAACGGTTAATCATAATCGAAGATAAGCTCTTGACGCTAATCCATAAATAAAAGACGCTCTCCCTTTCGGGAGAGCGTTTTTGCATTGGGTTAATTGCTCTTAACCTTTTCCCCAAACTAAATTCCGAGTTAAAAGTGCAAAACTTGATAAGTATTGTGGCACTGGACTCTTTTTTGAAATGCAAAATGATGAGTGTTGCATCAAAACTAGAGGGCTATAGTTGAGAACTTAGGCAATATATTATCAAAAAGTAAATTTTACGGGTAATAATTGCTAGCAGCGCAGATAATTGCCTGAAAGCTCAAACTATAAGGAAAAGCCAAGAATGATTTTACACAGTGGACGTAAGGTAGTAACCGCTTTGTTGCTGTCAGTGGTACTACTGACAACAGCCTGTAGTCCAAAAGCACCTGGACGTTTTGACCAAGCGCAAAAAGAAAGCACTCAACAGAGAAAGGGTCTTGCAGTGGCTAAAACTGCAACTCAGGGTAGCGAATTTAATAAATTTTTTCCTAGTGCAGGTGATGGCTATCAGCGCGTCTATAACCAAGAGAAAAAAGGCTTTGCGGAAGCAAAGTTGAAAAAAGGCGGTAAAGATATAGCATTACTATCTATTTCTGATACTACCGGCACACCTGCGGCAGCAAAGTTCTCGAAAAGCACCAAAAAAATTGGTGGTTATCCTGCAATAGAAGTTGGTAAAACGCAAACTGCAATTTTAGTAGGTAAGTACCAAGTAAAAGCACTTTCTCGTAGTTCGTCATTTACAGCTAGCGATCGCGCAGATTGGCTAGAGAAGTTTAATCTTAATGGTCTGGCTAAACTGAAATAATTTGCACTACAAACATTTAGATAACAAAACTTAGATAAGGAGATTTTTGTGAGCAAATCGATTGTTGATTTGGTTGATCAATTGCCAACTGGTGGCTTAACCATTTCTATGTTGAAGTCCCTTGATTTTGTTGCTCCTGGAGAGTGGCAAAATACTGTCGGCTTTGTCAACACCATTAAAGTTGTCACTGGCGAAGACGACGAAGATTTAATTCAGCAAATTGGTGAAAGAGCGATTTATTTATTCAACGACAAATCGCAAGGATACCAAACAGCCTTATGGTTATATCAAACCGTTGATGGTACAGATAAAGCACTTGGTGCAGCAGCTTTAGCTAACAAAGTTGGCGAGAAAATTCCTTTGTTGGGTTTCTTAAACTCTGTTACTCCTAAACCTGATAAGGCCCAAACCATAGATTTGACATTGAAATTAGTTGCTGAGTTAATAGCCTTCTGTCAAATTAACGGTATTCCTGGAGATAGTATTGGGGATTTTGTCGCCTCTTTGGGTGAGTATAGTGGTGAGTCACTCATCCGTATGGTGGCATTAATTTGCGTTGATGGTTTGATACCCCTAGGCCCAGACTTCATCAGCAAAGCAATATCTGGGCTTAATCAAATAAATCCACAGGAATTAGAAAAAAACTCGACTTTCCAAAATATCAAAGATGTGATTCCAGGGAGCAATTCTGGTAGTAAACTCAACTTTATCGGCGAAAGCTTTGACTCAGTTAAAGGTTGGATGAGTGGGTTAGTTTTTGCCAATAATTTAACGCCACAAAAGGTTGTCCATCACTTGCAAAGCTTTGCCGATATTGCCGATGATAAGTTAGACTACCTCGCGGCGTTCCTAGATGTCGCAACAAATTATTATGAACACACCGGCACGCAAACTTTAGCACATCGCTTAATTGAACGGGCGGTAGCTGAAATTTAGGTTGATGGGGGCTGGAGACAATACTTCATGCCCCATTTCAATTAGGGTAAACGCAAATCTGCTGCGATCGCATACAAGTAAGGTTGAAAAATAGCTAAGTTTTCCAGTTTATCAAACTTACCTGTTTGCGAACCTGGGTCAAAGGCAGTGGTAATTACGTAAAGTTTACTGCCATCAAAGGCAACATGACCGATATGTTGCTCTTGTACTCCACCTTTTTCTTTGAGTCCGGCAAACCCATAGCGGATTCCCTGAAGTTTACCAATAGGTACTGCTTGCAGTGGATAGGTTAAGAAAGTAATCTCTTTTCCATATTCACCCTGACGGTCTTTCGCAAAAGCAGCGTAGTGGTCTTCAGCCCAAGTCTTTAGTACTGATAATACTTGGGTTTGGTATTTGGAATTTTGGTAGTCCGCTTGAGAACCAGGTGGAATACCAGCTGCTACAAGCTTTTTTTGGAAATCTTCATTGCTTGCTAGGGGGTAAACGTTAATTTCAACAGTACCCAAAACTTTCCCTTTGGAAGAGACACACAACAGGGGTGCATTTCCCTCACAAGCCGCAACTTGCCAGTTAGTTGGAGGCGCAGTATTTCCCAGGATTTTCTGCCAGATATTTCCCTCATTTGGGTTGGCAAGTTTTGCAACAGCAGGGGGTTTTACTGCTTTGCGTGGAGAAAATTGGGGGAGAACAAATTTTGCTCCCACTGGTATTGACACTAGCAAAATAGAACCTAGTAATAAATGATAAAGTCGTAACATTTTCCTAAAAATCTAGAGTTAAGGATTTATGAGTGATGAATCGGTTCACTATGAACTAGGATTTTATTGTATGTTTAATTATTTACTTCATGCACTTGAAAATATATACACCTAGTAGCGCTCAAATCAAATACAGGTCTACTAAGAACAGTGCTATTTTATGTATGCGTAATTATTTGTGGCGAAATACAAAATAAAATATTCCAGCAGAGTGCAGCCTTTGGCTTTATCTGCTGGAGACTCTAAATGTGAAATTTTCAGGAACCAACTTTAGTAGCGATTATTGTTGCGGCGGGCATTATTAGCGCCACCCCAGCTACCACGAGGAGAACTGCTTCTTTCCTCACGAGGTTTAGCTTTGTTCACTTTCAAATCACGTCCCATCCACTCAGCACCATCAAGTGCATCAATGGCAGCTTGTTCTTGGGTGTCTGATTCCATTTCCACAAAAGCAAACCCACGCGGCCGGCCTGTTTCCCGATCTGTGGGTAATTGAACACGATTTACTGTTCCGTATTCTGCAAAAGCCTGCTTGAGGTCTTCTTCTGTAACCTGATAGGACAGGTTTCCGACGTAAATTGACATAGAAATCTCCGAATTCAGGGAGTGTAGAGACTTAAATTCGGAGAGACGGTTTTTAGAAATCAAAACGAGTTACTCAACCGAAAATAATCTTTATGTCCATGAGTGTAACACAGCCTCCAGTCTTTGAATTAGCCCTGCTCAAACTGCGCTAAAATCCTTTCTGCTTCCTTACACAGCAGTTCGTGATATTCACCGTTACTAGCCAGCAAACCTCCCCATTGATTGATATCACCAGTGTTATACTGCAACGGAGTACTGTCGAAGTGGGTAAACTTACCACCAGCTTCTGTTAAAATTAGTTCGGGGGCTGCTATATCCCAATCTTTGGGCGCAGACTTGCCAGAAAGGGAAATGTAGATATCTGCCTGTTGCTCAATAATGGTGGCGATTTTGCAGCCGACACTACCCACAGATTTCTGATTTTGACAGGGTAAGTTTTCTAGTAGGTAATCTAAGCGTTGGTTACGGTGAGAGCGACTAACGACTAAGGTTAAATCCTCAACTCGTTTGCCTGACGAGACTTGTAAAGGGAGAGATCCATCGCGGGTTTCTACAAATGTCCCTCCGCCTTTGGTAGCGTAATATAATTTTTGAGCCTCTGGTACTGCCACCACTGCCAACACTGGGCGGGTTTCCTTGACTAAAGCAATGTGAACCGCATAATCTCCAGTTTTTTGGATAAAGTCTCGTGTGCCATCCAAAGGGTCGATTATCCATACCCAAGGTGCAGAAGGCTGTGCTACACCGCTTGGCGATTGGTAAGTTTCTTCACTGATATAAGCAAAATCTTCGTTACCTAAAGTTGCTTGTAGCCTCTGCAAAATGTATTGACTCACAGCTACATCGGCAACAGTAACAGGCTCATTCTGTTTATATTGTACTTCTAAATTAGGGTCTTTAGCGGTTCCGTGATAATACGATCGCAGTATCTCTGCTGCGCCCCAACCTACCTCACGAGCGATCGCTAATATTTCTTGTAAGTCTTTCATTAATTTGACCTGAACTAAAAATATGTATAAGCGTGATTAGGTTAGCACAGCGGTGCATTCCTACTTTAAATCCATCCAGCGCCGGGTACCAAAAAATTTACACGAATCAGCAGCAATATTAGCTGCTAGTCCTAGTGCATCAGTAAAACTTTCCCTTAAAATGTAATTACAGAAAGCACCGTGAAAAATATCTCCAGCCCCCAATGTATCAACCGCTTGAATCTGCGGCACATCTACGATACCAGTTTTAGTGCAACTCAAGTATTCAATTGGTTTTTGTCCGTGGGTAATGGCGATGTGAGGAATATTAAATCCACTCAGGTAGGCAAAAACGTCTTCTCCAGTCTGGCAGTTAGGGGGATAAAAATTAGCCGAACAGATGGCATAATCCACGAAAGGCAGAATTTGCTCAAATCCAGGTTTCCAGCTACCACCATCAATTACTATTGGGATATTCTTGGTTTTAGCTATTTGGGCTATGGCATAACTAACCGCCATCTGATGCCCATCAATTAGTACTATATCGACATTTGGGAAAATATTCGGCGGAACAGATGCGCTGCTGGCTTGAGTTTTCACAGCATTGATGGAAACTACAGCTCGTTCACCCGTAGCTTGAGTAACAATGATTGAAGAGACAGGCGGTGCTAAATCAGTGGTAGGCTCAAGGTCTGCGATCGCAACTTTGTAATTCGCCAAATCACCTCGAATTAGCTGTGTCATGGGATGAGAACCCACTACACCCAAGACTGTAGCCTGATTTCCTAAATGGCTGAAAGTCACAGCCGCGTTTGTAGCTGGGCCACCTGCGGCTACAGTATAGTCAGTAGCGACAATCTTTTGATTATTCTTAGGGGCAGAGTCAGCAAGGTAAATCAAATCTAAGGTTACTAAGCCTACAAATAACCCACGAGCCGATTTTAGATTTTTAATTTTGGATTTTAGATTATCCATTTATCATTTATGTTCGTATAGGTGCATAAATTATTTTTAACTCCTGCACAGACGCGATGCATCGCGCCTCTACAAACTCCTAATTCTTGCTCATGCAAACCGATCCAAAACCAGGAACACTTTACGTTGTCGGCACACCAATAGGCAATCTGGAAGATATAACCTTTCGGGCGGTGAGAATTTTACAGACTGTAGATATCATTGCTGCGGAAGACACGCGTCATACTGGGAAATTATTACAGCATTTTCAAGTTAAGACTCCCCAGGTAAGTTACCACGAACATAATCGTACCAGCCGCATCCCAGAATTATTAGAGCATTTAGTTAACAATAAAGCGATCGCTCTGGTGAGTGATGCTGGGATGCCAGGTATTTCCGATCCTGGATATGAACTGGTGAAAGCCTGCATTGAGGCGGGAATTTCAGTAGTTCCCATTCCTGGCGCTAGTGCAGCAATTACGGCATTGAGTGCAGCTGGATTACCAACGGATCGGTTTGTCTTTGAAGGCTTTCTCCCGGCGAAAAGTCAACAGAGACAAGAACATTTAGAATCTCTGCAAACAGAATCTCGCACATTGATATTCTACGAATCGCCCCACCGTTTGCGAGATACTTTACAAGATTTAGCTCTTGTTTGGGGAAGCGATCGCCAAATTGTGCTAGGGCGAGAGTTAACGAAATTATATGAGGAATTTTGGCGAGGGACAATTGCCGAAGCGATCGCTCACTACAGCCAACGAGAACCCCAAGGTGAATATACATTAGTAGTGGCGGGAATTCCAGCTAGTCAGCCTCAACTGACAGAAGAGGAATTGAAAGCCGAATTGAAGCAGTTAATTAGTCAGGGAATATCGCGATCGCAAGCTAGCCGTCAGTTAGCAAAATTTACCTCCCTTCCCCGTCGTCAGCTTTATCAACTAGCTCTTTCTATAGTCGTCAATCCTGAATCTTGAATTCCTAATATCGCTCGCTTTTTTGAAAATCCCAAATTCACTCAAAATAAACGTATAGGCTTTGTTTGTAACTTGGAACTAAGTGAGCTTACCCGATCAACGACAGAAATCATGTATTTGTAATCTGGTACTTGTCCATTGGGTACATACCCCACCTCTTGAGCTAAACCTGAAGGCACATCACTCATTACTTTGCGAATAAACTCTTGACGGTTAAGTTCTATATTCGGCCCAATCAAGACCATACCTAACGGTACATAGTGAGGGTCTTTAAATAGGATGCGGAATTCGGTTTGACCCAACTGTGAACCGTAGAGACTCAATTCTGCCTCCGAAACAGCACAAGCAGCAGCTTTCCCTTGAGCGACTAATTCTAGTGCGGCTTTAGGTGTGGGTGCAAATAGTATGTCAGCTAATGTTGTACCATAAAGATTGTAAAGGGGAAGATAATATCCTGTTGCTGAACCTAACTGCCCTAAAGCCACTATTTGCCCTTGCAGCTGTTTCAATTCGGTGATCTGATTCTCTTTGCGAACAACGAAAATGGAACGCAAATTACTAATACCTATTAAAGGAAATAGGGGAACATATTGGTGACGTGCGATCGCAATTGCCGCTAAACCTGGTGGAGCAAATACCAATGACCAAGCACGAGCCTCAAGGCGTTCAACCGCTCTATTTTCATTAAAAACAGGCTCTAGCTGAATATATGCATTAGTTTTTTCACCCAAATAATTATTGAATTTAGCAAATTGGTTAATTATCTGTTCGCCTCCACCGTAGTTGATAACGCCGATAGTTAGCGTACCCTCAAACGGTTTTGGTTGGCAGGCAACAAATGTCAAGCCTAGCAGATGAAACAGAAATAACCGACGGGAAAATCGCAAATACATCGCTAATTATGGTTAAGGAAGTAACTTGGCTTTCAGGACTAATTTAGATTAAGTTTCACTGCTGCCTAAATAGGTTATATTGCAGTCAAAATTTAATATTTATTTAAATTTTCTTAAGATGCCTTTTAACAGGTATAAATAAATATTAGACAAACTCAGATACCACCTTCGTTTGTTAAGTTATGTTGAACAATATTGCGTTAAAAAACTTAAAAATAGGCGCTAAATTTAACTTACTTTTAATATTAGTTTTCATCGTCAGTATTTTGGGAAGTGGCGTTGCCTTATCCAGTGTACTTCAAGGGAGAGCGCAAAATGAAGTAACTTCTCAAGCGCAGATTCTCATCCAAATGGTGAACGCGGTTAGAGATTATACACAAAATCGGATAGATCCCTTATTAGAACCTCGACTAGAAACTAACCCAACATTCATCCCTGAAGTAGTACCAACTTTTTCTTCTAAAGAAGTTTTTGAGAATTTTCGGAAAAAGTTTGAATATAAAAACTTTTTTCATAAAGATGCAACACTTAATCCAACTAATTTAGCGGATAAAGCTGATAAATTTGAAACTCAACTTGTAGAGCGTTTTCGTCGCGAACCCAATACTTTAGAAATTACAGGGTTTCGTAACTTGTCACAAAACGAAGTATTTTACATTGCGCGACCACTAAAGATTACCCAAGCAAAATGCTTACGATGCCATTCTACACCAGATCAGGCTCCTAAAACTCAGTTGGCAACTTATGGCTCAGAAAATGGTTTTGGCTGGCAACTTAATCAGATTGTTTCTGCTCAAATAATCTCTGTTCCTTCTCAAGAGATTTTTGCCAATGCGAAACGGACTTGGATATTGATAATGGGACTTTTAATTACAATCTTTGCGATCGTAGTTTTCTTAATTAACTTTTTAATCAAAAAATATGTGATTCTGCGTATCAGAAGAATAGAGAAAATTGCCCAAAAAGTTAGTGTTGGTGATATGAGCGCAGATTTTGAAGAAAGCTCTAATGATGAAATTGGCGGGTTAGCAGAAGCATTTAATCGGATGAAAGCTAGCTTAAAAATAGCTATGGAAATGCTGAATAATCAAAGCTAATAATTCGTAAGCTGTACTGTAAAAGTCTATTTTATATACGCAAAAATAGGTGTAGCGCAAGTATTTTTTTGCTAACGTGAAGACGGAACCTCTTGCAAGTAGAGCATAACGCACCAAATATTTAAGAATGGAGTGATCGCACCTCAAGTTTTTCTTTTATGGCGATCGCTCTATTTTCACTTAGACTTTTGTTGTAGGTGCGTTGTCGCCAAGCGCAACGCACCGAACCACGATCAATAATACTCTGCGATCGCCCCTCAAGTTTCCCTCAAGAGCTTACCGTTCGCGTAGCGTCTCGCAGAGAAGGTATCGCGCCATCTTGAGTTAAGCTTTACCCTGGTTTTGTCCTTAACCGAGAAGTATTGGGAGTATGCGAACTCCTAATATAATTCGTAATTCACGGACAAAAAAACCCAATATTTAAAAAACTAAGAAAGTAGACGCTGCTGAAATTGTAAAGCTTTTTGAGGGTCGGGTATATGTGATGCTAAAATTTCCACAAGTTCTGCACGAGAAATTTGTCCAGAAGATTTAATAGCTTTTTGAACTAAAAACTTAGCTATTGGGCCAATTAAATCAGCTAATTCCCGTTCGCATTGATGCACAAAATTATCGCTGATTACTTGATGTTCTTGACTAGGTAAATTATTTGACTTAATTTCCGATTTAACAGTAAGTTCCTGTATGAAAGTAGGTTTTTCTAAGAGGAACATTGTTTTTTTCTTAAAATCAATTTGTTGATTTCCTCGAAGATGAACGGCCAATTGATTAATTAGTTCTTCAAAGTTGGGCGATGATGCCGCAACTTGCCGTAGTAATCTTGAGGCAACAGGGCCGACAAATTCCAAAAGAATTGTTTCCAAGCGAGTGTAATTTTCCGCAGACAGGATAGAAGTATGCGGATATCCAATTGAGTTTTGTTGAGAAAACGAAGCTTGAGGCGGTTGTGTAAAAGATGGTGGTTGAAGTGATTGTGCTTCTATTTTAGTATTGAGGTGATTAAGCGCCCGGAGAACTTCAGCCGCAGACTGATAGCGCTGTTTGAAATGGTGTAGAACCATCTTAGATAGCACAGATGCCAACTCAGGACTGACGTTAGCTTGATGCTGCCAATAAATTTCTCCTGTATCTGGCTCTTCTTCAAAGTTTATCGGATGTAACCCCGTCAGCGATTGAATACCAATAATACCCAAGGAATAAATATCGCTATTGGGGCGGGGCTTGCCTTGCCCCTGTTCTGTAGACATATATCCTGGGGTGCCAATGATAATAGTAGCCCCCGTATATCCTGGCATTGTAACTAGTTGAGTTTGAACTTGTTTAACTGCCCCAAAGTCAATCAGCACTAGCTTACCGTCTTGTTGCCGCCTGATTATATTGTCTGGCTTAATATCTCGATGGATAACGTTGTGGCTGTGAATAAATTGCAGAATATCCAACACCTGTTGGAGCAGTTGAATTACTTTCGCTTCTGTCCAAGGTTGATTGGGGAACAGTTCTGCTTTCAGGGTATGCCCTTCAATGAACTCTTGCACCAAGAAAAACTCTTGGTTATCTTCAAAATAGGCTAAAAGCCGAGGGATTTGATCGTGGTTGCCCAGTTGTTCTAGTGTTTCTGCCTCACTGGTAAATAGCCGTCTGGCAGTTTCGAGAAATTCAGGGCTGCGAGTCACGGGCTTAAGGTGCTTGACAACGCATTTGGGAAAACTAGGTCGGTGGGTGTCTTGGGCAATGTAGGTTTGACTGAATCCTCCTCCACCTAACACTTGAAGGACTTGGTAACGTCCGTCTAATAATTGTCCTAACATTGTGTCCCTTGCCTTAAGTCCTCAAATTAATCTTGGCACAACTACCAGCTTTGGTAAGGTTTATTGAAAAATAAAGTAGCTAGGTAGTGCTTAAATTTCAAGGTTTTTGAGGATTCTACTACAAGTTCATACTCCTAAACTCCAAATTGGTTTGTAGCAATATTATTGTTCAAGCTTTAATTCCCTAGAAATCGACAATGCCTCAACTTTTAAAGTAGTTGTTGGTTGAGAGATTACGCTAACTTCTCCTAGTGGAATTTTATCTACAAAATAAGTAATTCCCCTAAAGCTCAATTTATGGGCTACTGGTGCTGGAGGAGTTTCCCCTGATTTGGAATTTGGATCAACACAATAGTTAATGCCACGGTACATCAGATTATAAGCAGGCCCGATTTGAGGAGTTGGTCGAAACGGCTGCTGTGTTTTTTTGCTGCCAACTTTGTTGGGGTCATATTCATAGCTCAGACCACGATAGTAAAGTTTCATAATTTTCGGCTCCTAAATAACTGTTGTTCAACAATAACAATGACTTATCAGAGGTTAATTGGAGAGTTATGCAAGAGCTAAGAGACTTCCAACTAAAATAAATGTCCCATCGCTGTGTAAGCAGGAGGAGCAGGGGAAGCAGAGGAAGCAGGGGAGGAAGAATCCGATCATCATCTTCGCTCTAAAATTGGATAATTTAATTTCTGGAAATCGCTAAAGTAAATTTGTAGTTTTTGAGGAACTGGTTAAAGGATTAGTCGTCTAGAGTAAAGAGTTATTGGGCATTGAAGTTATTCTTCCCCTGCTCCCTCTACCCCTACCCCTTCCCCACCTCCCGTATGCTTACCCTTTTCATTCGGGGGTTACGTGGTTAACAATGGGTTGAATGTTTTTTAAAGGATTCAACCTTATGGCCAGAACTCCAAATGAATATGCCGTATACCTCCTATTGGAAAGCGGCCACCGAGAAGAAGTACGTTTTCCTACTATTCAAGAGTTTCAGAAGTGGTATAGTAGCGAACTTGTGCCAAAATCTGCTTCTAATGACTTTATTAGCGTGCCGATCAAAAATATTCAAGGGGAATATATGGTAATACGCCCTTCTCGGATCGTGGCAATCCGAGTAGAACCCGTTTTTAGTTCCAGTGTTGAAAGATTCAACTAAATGATGAGAAAAACCCTTGCTTTGCTTTCCTTAAGTCTGGGAATTGCCGTTGTAAATCCTCTTTGGTCGGCTGTTGCTCAAGTTCCTATTTTACTGCCCCTGCCAATACCGACTACTCCTGATCTCCCACCTCTGCCAGTACCAACCACTCCTGAGATAACGCCACCGCTAAGACCAATCGCTATCGGCAGCGATTGTACGCTTCAGCAGAATTGTTTGGGATGGGATGACCAAATTTTTTGGGGTCAAGGGGGTAAAAGAGGCGATCGCAACGCGCTGTTGGCTTCCATTGATAACAGTCTGCTTTACCTAACAAAGAAAGAGGCGATCGCAGCATATCAAAATTATCCGATGAAGGAAATTACCCTTGATCGCGTCCGCCGGAGTTTGCTACGTTTCCGCCAACTGGTTCTCAGTTCTAAGTCAGCAGCGCAATTACAAGCCGCTGTCCGCCGAGAGTTTATCTTTTACCAGTCTGTAGGCAACGATGGTAACGGTACTGTTAAGTTCACTGCTTACTACGAACCTGTTTACACCGCTAGCCGTGTCAGAACTGCAATATATAAATATCCTCTTTATCGGCTACCACCCGATTTTAGCCAATGGTCGAAACCCCACCCAAAAAGAATTGATTTGGAAGGGAAGGATGGTTTAAAAGGGAATAAGAGCAAATTGCGCGGTTTAGAACTGCTTTGGTTCCGCGATCGCCTAGACGCATACATGGTACATATCCAAGGTTCTGCCCAAATCAAATTAACTAATGGCAAAACAACATCAGTTGGCTACGCAGGTGGAACTGATTACCCCTGGACTAGTATCGGTAAAGAATTAGCGAAAGATGGCAAACTTCCACTAGCAGGATTGACAATGCCACGTCTAATTAGTTATTTCCGGGGAAAGCCGCAGGAGTTGAGCAATTATCTGCCACGCTGGGAACGATTTATTTTCTTCCAAGAAACAAGCGGTAGACCAGCTACTGGTAGTATTCATGTGCCAGTAACAGCAGAACGTTCCATTGCCACAGATAAGTCTCTCATGCCACCGGGAGCGCTAGCGCTGATTTACAACTCATTTCCCTATCCTGCCAGTGGTGGCAAACTAGAGAAGCGTACTGTCAGCCGCTTTGTGCTTGATCAGGACACAGGAAGCGCCATCAAAGGCCCAGACCGGGTGGATTATTTTATGGGGTCTGGTAAACTAGCAGGCGATCGCGCTGGCATCACAGGCGGTAATGGTTCATTATATTATTTGCTGCTCAAAGAATAGGCATTGGGCAGAAGAGGCAGAGGGGCAAGGGGCAGGGGGAGAATTAAAATTACCTCTTTTTTTCCCCTCTACTCCCCATTCCCTATTCCCCATTCTCCATTCCCACCTAATACGGCGGATAAGCAAAATCATCTTCATCAGCATAAACGTAAGAGTTGGAAACTCCTGCCATTGCCAATTTAGGCGTTTCTGATTTTACAGGTTCCTTCCCAAAATCTTTGTATTCTTCAAAAGTCTTGCAAATCATTGCAGACTCAAGAGAATCGGAAGCAATTAAATATTGGGTTAATGTCCCTACCGTAGGATGTTTATAGTCTACGGTTGAAGCTACCAGAACTGTATTTGGTTCAATCCCTCTTTCTTCACACTCAATAATCGGGCAAAAAATCCCGTGAGCGTGGAACAATGGGCCTTTTGGTGTCAAAGGTTGCTTGCGGTAAATAGCATAAGTTTTTTCTAGTTCCGCGACAAATCCACTAGCTACTTTGCCTTGTTGATATTCGCAGTAGGTTTTGCTAAAACTCGCTCCGGCAGCACCATTAAGTGTTAGTTGTAGTGGTGATTCATGTAAAAATTTTTGATTTTCACCCACTATAAAAATTAGATAGCGAGTAAAGGTTTTAAATTTAAGTTTGTCGGCTAAAAAAGCATCATAATTCTCTTTGAGCGTACCAAGTTTAAGACCACTTTCCCGGTCTTTAACAGACAATGGCCCCCGACGCACTATAACCAAGCGTGGAGTAGCGGTAATAAAGACTGTTTCGACTCCAGAGGTAAATTCATGCTCCACTTGCTGCCAATTATCATCTGGCACAAAGCCGACAGCATTAGCATTATCTAGCTTAATTGCCAAACCGTGTGATTGTATCCCATCTGTGCCATACCGAGGATTAATCATCTGACACCAGGGTATGACTTGAGAAGGCGGTGCATTGAATTTCTCGTCTTCAAAGTCGAAATTAGCAGATGCTTTCATCGTTTTAGGCTATCAAAGTGTTTTATTGAACAAGTTTATCGGCAGAAGGGCGAACGTGCCGTCAAACTGGCGTAGTAGTTTTTCCAGATTAAGGCAGAATCAATGTATGTTGCAATCCCTATTTCATTTTGTAACAACAGATCCTCATTGAAACAGTGTTGGACACTCAGCACTTATTGCCCAGTATTATTTCGGTGAACTCAAAACAGCCAGAGTGTTCAAATCAGGCACTTCTAAGTCAGGTTGACTTACTGCTGATCCTCCTTTTTGATTTGCTCGACGGTTTACCCAAACTGTTGATAGTCCCAGAGACTTGGCTGTAGCAATATCGTGATATACACTAGCAGCAACGTGTAGTATCTGCTCTAGCGGCAAATCAATTCTCTCAATAGCCAGTCTGAAGTTATTTAAAGAGGGTTTGTAGCTTTTTGCCTGTTCTGCTGTGATTATCTGGTCAAATTCCACCTGCAAGTGCTTTGCCGAGAAAGCAAAGAGATCGTCATCTACATTTGAGATAATGACTAGCTTAAACTTTTGCTTTAAAGCTCTAAGTGCCTTAACTGTATCGGGGAAAGGCAACCAATCCTGAATCGAATCAGCCAGTAGATTTAGTTCGTCACCAGTTGGCTCAAAGTCAAATCCTTCACCAAATTTCTGGACTACTCCCTTCAAAACTTCCCGATATTTGATATAATCCCCTTTTTCCAACTCTGCTTCAAATTCAGCAAAAAGTTCTAGAATTTGATTGTCATCCAAATTAGTGTTGTGTGCCAGCAAAAGTGGCTTTAGCACTCGTAAGATACCGTTCTCCCAATCAATCAGGGTTCCATAACAATCGAAAGTTAAAGCCTTATACTGATTGAAGTCCATCAATTTTTTATACTCCAGAGCTTGATTCATTCTGTTCAGTTTTCACAAACAAAAAGACGAGTGAACCCATCTGCGTTGGCGCAGCCCGCCGCAGGCATTGCTATACCCTCTAGTGTTGATATCTTTGAAAATTTTTGCTATCTCTGGGCAACGCACAACTTCTCGGCTACCATTCGTGAGACTTTAAGACAAATACATTTTTGTCAATTAGTAATATTTATGGGAATTTGCTAAGAGGATGTTTGAAAAGTCCTGTTGTTGGTAGCAAAAAGTTTTAGATCCCCCTAAATCCCCCTTAAAAAGGGGGACTTTGACTCAGGTTTCCCCCTTTTTTAAGGGGGGTTAGGGGGGATCTAAAAGTGCCTAAAGTCACAGCAAAACACTTTTCAAACAACCTCTAAGATAGCGTGTTTTGAATTAACTTTGTACTGAATTCTGAGGCAAGAATGAATAATGCTTTAAAATGTGACGCGTAGGCTAGCAAAAACCGTAGGCATCGGTTGCCCAAAAATTATGTTGAATAGCGCAAATTTTAGCATAATTTTAAGTAAAATTACTTAATCAAAAAAAATTCGATATCTTTAAACTCTCACCGATGCTCGGCTGCTCAGACATTGGCAAAGCGAACCACCAAGGTCGTTTTACCGTTAACACCTGCATTAAAGAGCAGTGCTAAGCGACATTTTATGGGTGTTATCCAAAAAAAATGATATTACACTGATATTACGATATTACTAAGTTTAGCGTGTGGGATAATATTACTCCCCAGGGGCAATTATTCCTAAGTATAGTTTGTATGGATATTCAATTTCAGGATACACAAGCCGATACCACTGAATCATTAAACTCAACTAAACAGCTATTTGATAGCAAGTTATCCGCAACTTTTTCGGTAGCAGAGGCAGTGGTAAAAATCCTGAAAGATATGGGGGTGCAGTATGCCTTCGGTGTTTCGGGAGGCGCGATCGCGCCAGTGTGGGCTGCATTACATCAAAGTCCCATCCAGGTGCTGCACTTTCGGCATGAAGCCGGAGCAGCTTTTGCGGCCATTGAGGCGCATTTTGCTAGCGATCGCCCGGTTGTGGTATTCACTACCACAGGGCCAGGGATCACTAACGCTTTAACAGGGCTGTTAGCTGCCCGTTGGGAGGGTGCTAAGGTGATTCTCGTGTCAGCTTCAACATCAGCAACACAAAGGGGACGTTGGGCTTGCCAAGAAACTAGCACTTACACTATGCCTTGCACAGGTATTTTTACTTCCGGGCAAATATTCAATTATGCAACTACTCTCGAATCCAGTGATGAACTTACAGAGGTTTCTCGAAGGCTTGCGCTTGGGCTAGGACAACCAGGAGGGTTCGTAGCTCATATAAGTATTCCAACAAATATCCAGACAAGTTCACTAAAAACTTCGTTGCCACGAATTACTCTCTCTCAGAGTCTGGCAACAGCAAGTGAAGAAACAATCGCAGAATGTGTCCGGTTACTGTCTGAGGGGCCCTTTGCCATCTGGGTCGGTTTCGGGGCACGGGGTGCTGCAAAAGAAATTCGTCAGCTTGCCGAGAGAACAGGGGCTGTAGTGATGTGTTCACCACGAGCTAAAGGTATTTTTCCTGAAAATCATCCCCAGTTTGTCGGCGTCACTGGCTTCGGTGGGCATGAGTCTGTTTTTAGGTATATGCAGGAGTATCGCCCCTTACGCACTTTAGTTCTGGGAACACGCTTAGGCGAACGCACATCACTCCTGCTCCCCGTAATGGTACCCTTGCGAGGCTTTTTACATGTTGACATCGACCCAGAGATACCAGGAACTGCATATCCATCTGCTGAGACTTTTGCCATTCCGTCTGACATTAGAGTGTTTATGAAGGGTCTGTTGAAACACTTTTCGCAGCATCCTATTCAGTTGACAAAACCGATGCTACCTAGATATGAACACAGTACAATCAATCCACGTACACACGGAAAAGTGCGTCCCGTAGTGCTTATGGATGCTATTCAAAGACTGATTGTTGAGGGAAGTGATGTATTGGTAATGGCCGAATCAAGCAGTTCGTCAGCTTGGGGAAATTATATGCTGCGGTTTGCCAAGCCACATCGTTACCGAAACTGTAGCGGTTTCGCGTCTATGGGGCATATTACTACTGGCGTTGTCGGTGCGGCACTAACTCGTGGTGGTAAAGCGCTCGCCATTGTTGGTGACGGTGCCATGCTGATGAATAATGAGATCAGCACAGCTGTGAAGTACCAAATTCCAGTTGTCTGGATAGTACTTAATGACGGACACTACAATATGTGCGATCGGGGGATGGCAATGTTGGGCTTCCAGGGTGTGGATGCAGAAATTCCACAGACCGATTTTGTGAAGATTGCTTGCGGGATGGGAGCCGATGGTATCCGTGTCGAGAGAGAGACTGACATCCAGGCTGCTTTAGAAAAAGCAATGGTAGCGATCGCTCCGTTCGTGATTGATGTGGTCATTGACGCTACTCAGCCTGCACCAATTGAAAGTCGTATTCGGAATTTGATTACCCAGAGCGAAACTAATTATTGCTACTAAACTTATTGAGAGTGAAAAGAAATTCTTTATGTCACAATACCCAGTAGGTATTCGTTCACTTGCATTGACTCTACCCAGCATTAGACGTACCAACGATTACTATAGAGACAAATATCCAGAATTAGTTGAACAGGCGGAGCAAAAAAGCTTGGCAAGGTTGTTTTCGCTTGCTGGCTCCACCCCGATCAATGAGTTTGATTTAGAGATGACACCCTATCTATCAGATCCCTTTCGTGGTACTATTGAGCGATATGTACTTGGTGAGGGCGAGTCGTCGCTGACGCTGGAGTGTCAAGCAGCAAAGAATGCCCTTCAAGCAGCCAAGCTTTCACCCGATGACATCGATTTAATGCTAGTCGCATCGATTTGGCCTGAACAAGTCGGCTTTGGCAATGCAGCGTTCCTTGCCGGACAGCTTGGCTTGAAGGGTGCAGCCTGGAATCTTGATGGGGCGTGCGGAGTTACCCCAGTTGCACTACAAACCGCCTGTGCTTTAGTGCGAGCAGGAGATTACCGCAATGTGTTAGTGGTCATCTCGTGTACTTACTCTCGCTTTTTTGATGAGGACGATACTGTATCATGGTGCATGAGTGACGGTGCTGGAGCTTTTGTGGTCAGCTCACTTGAAGGAGATCAGGGTGTGCTTGGAACAAAGACAGTTCACACATCTGTATTATGTGACACTCTAATACCTCAACTGACTGAGGACAAGCATGGTCATCCGCAGTTCCGTATGAAGATAGGCAAGAGCGCAAACCGATTATTCCGCGAAATGTCTGTAGATCTTCTCCGTACGTGTTGCGAGGGTGCTGTTGCTTCTGCTGGCATAACTTTTGAGGAAGTAGACTTCTTCCTTTTCAATACAGCCACTGCTTGGTTCGCAAACTTCTGCACGCGCGTACTGGGAATTAAGCAAGAGCGTACAATCAATCTCTATCCACAGTATGCAAACGTTGGGCCAGTACTCACTATAGTCAATATGTACTATGCTGCACTGCTAGGAAAAATTCGTGAAAATGACTTGGTTCTTATCTATGGATTCGGTGTAACTGGTGTTGCCTCTGCAAGTGTGATGCGCTGGGGCAAGGTGGCGTTAAACCCTGCCCCTATAAATACAATTGAATCTGACTTAGCAGTGACAGGTTCTAGAGACAGGAGTAAAACTTCGTGTTAAGGATGTTTACCAATATTTAAAGTTTATTTGAATAGTTGCCTGTGAAGAAACAAATTCTTGCGACCGGAATTTTTATTTTATCTCTCATCTGTCCGCTCAAAGTTTCAGCGCAGAATAATGACGAGATTTATGTCTTTGGTGATAGCCTCTCTGATATAGGCAATGTATTTAATGCCACAGGCGGAATAATTCCTCCAAGTCCAACTTACTTTAATGGACGTTTTTCCAATGGCCCAATTTGGGTGGAATATCTCGCCTTAGATTTAGGATTAAAGTTGAATCTAAACACTGACTTTGCCTATGGTGGTGCAACCACAGGGTCTAAGAATATTGGTATTGCTAGTTTACCAGGATTGCAGCAACAGATTAATAGCTTTACATTAGCAAATCCTTCTGCAAATTCTAACGCCCTCCACGTTATCTGGGCTGGTACGAATGATTATTTAGATTACTTTTTTGATGTTATTCCTAATCCTACCCAAGCAGTTAACAATTTATCAATGGCTGTGACATCACTTGCTGCTGTTGGTGCTAAAAACTTTGTAGTAGTTAACTTACCAGATTTAGGAAAGTTTCCAGTTACAGGCGGCAATAATCAAGATTCTAGTTTACTAAGCATTTTTACCAATGTACACAACTCCAGTTTAACTGCAAATCTCAATTTTTTGAGCCAGCAACTCAGTCCTGATATCAATATTATTCCTCTTGATGTCAATTCTCTATTCAATAGAATCATCGCGGCTCCAGGAGAATTCGGTTTTGCAAATGTTACCGAACCTTGTGTTGGAGACTTATCGGTAGTGCCTATTAATGTGCCCAAGCAGCCAGTTGCTTGTGAAGCAGATAAGTTTTTATTTTGGGATCAAGTCCATCCTACAACTTCCGCTCACAAACTAATTGGAGAATTAGCTTTCTCAGCCGTGAAGCCAATACCTGTATCCGAACCTTCTGCTGTATTAGGAATGTTAGCTCTTGGTGTTTTAGGTGCAGTTGGGTACGCGGTTGAAAGATACAAAGATGAGCGTCAAGTTAGGGTAAAAATTCTACTTATGCCTGTTTTACAAGTTCTCGATAGCCAAAGTTCAGAGTCCTGAATTAATAATGTAACTCTTGAGATAAAAGTTATGGGGATTAAGTTTGAGAAAATCCTTATATGGGGACGTTCTGCTGAAGAATACACCAAAATGTTTGGTTTAACTCTTGAAGATAACAAACTGAAAATTATTGACTGTGCAGGTGGGCCTGCAAGCTTTAATGTTGAGATGACCCGTAGAGGAGGCAACGTTGTCTCTTGCGATCCCATTTACAAATTCAGTAAAACTGAGATTGCTCAACGCATCCAAGAAGCTAATTGTGAAGTCATGAATGCGGTGCAAGGAAATCCAGATAATTTTGTTTGGCAGGATATTCAATCGCCAAGCCAGCTACTAAACATTAGAAGATCCGCAATGCAGGAATTCATTGAAGACTTTTCTTTAGGAATTCAGGAGAAACGTTATGTTATAGGTGAACTGCCTACTTTACCATTTACTGATCGACAATTTGATTTAGCCTTGTGTTCTCATTTTTTATTTATCTATTCTGAACAGCTATCTGAAGAGTTCCATCTTGCTTGTATTACAGAAATGTGTAGAGTTGCTATGGAGACACGCATTTTTCCACTGCTAGACACATCTGGGAAGCCATCTCCATTTTTGCTGCCAGTCATCAACCAACTGCTCAAGCAGGGATATGAAGTACAAATTAGACAAGCATCCTATGAATTTCAGAAGACTGGAAATAAATTCTTACGTGTATTAAGAACCTGATTCTTGAAAAAATAATTTACTTGGTTATATCATAATTTAGACTTATTGAAACTTAAAACAGAGTAGGATTATTCTTCGGTAACAACTGCTCCTAAAGCTTTCAAAGAGCCTTTTTGAGCTTCTGTTATACCTGTAATAGCAGTAATGTTTATACCTTCATAGGGCCTTTGACTTCTCAAAGTTTTTATGCACTCACTAGTGTTTATATCCCAAATCTTAATAGTGTCATCTTGACTACCACTGGCTAGGATTTCACCAAGAGGACTAAAGGCTACCGACCAAACTAATTCTGTATGTCCCCCCAAACTTTTAAGGCATCGACCAGTGTTAATGTCCCACAGTTTTACACTTTGGTCATCACAACCACTTGCAAGTATGCAACCATCTGGACTAAAAGCAGTTGAGTATATAGAACTAGAATGTCCCTTCAGAGTTTGAATGCATTGCCCAGTGCTGACATCCCACAACTTCGCCGTTTGATCGCTACTGCCACTAGCTAGTACACGACAATTAGGACTGTAGGCAATTGACCAGATCAAGTTATCATGCCCTTTCAGAGTTTGAATGCATTGCCCAGTGTTGACATCCCACAACTTTACCGTTTGGTCGTGACAGCCACTTGCCAAAGTCTGACCATTTGGATTGAAGGCGACAGACCATATTCTATCCGTATGCCCCTCTAATACTTGAATGCAGTGCCCAGTGTTGACATCCCACAACCTCACTGTTTGGTCATCGCTACAAGTGGCAAGGATCTGACAGTTTGGACTGATAGCAACTGATGTGAGCCAGTTACTATGCCCTCGCAAAGTTTTAAGACATTTCCCAGTTTTAATATCCCACAACTTAGCCGTCTGATCCTCACTGCCACTAGCAAGGATAAGATCATTGGAACTCAGTGCAACCGATGTAACTCGATTAGTATGCCCTCGTAGAGTTTTGATACACTGACCGCTAATAATGTCCCAAAGCTTCACCGTCTGATTACCACTCCCGCTAACAAGCATTTTACCATCAGAACTGAAACAAACTGACCATATTCCATTACGATATCCTTCCAAGGATTTAAGGCATTTACCTGTGCTCACATCCCACAGCCTAACCGTTTGGTCATCGCTGCCACTTGCAAGTGTGCGACTATCTTGATTAAAAGCGACTGACCACACCCTGCTATTATGTCCTTGTAAGGTTTTGAAGCAATTGCCAGTACTGATATCCCACAGTTTCGCTGTTTTGTCGTCACTTCCACTTGCCAGTGTATTACCGTCCAAACTAAAAATAACTGAATTTACACAGTCAGTATGTCCTTGTAAAGTCTTGAGGCATTGACCAGTGGCAATATCCCACAACTTCACAGTTTGGTCATGACAGCCACTAGCTAAAGTTTGACCATCTGGACTGAAGGTAATTGACCAGATTCCACTGCTATGCCCATGTAAAGTCTTGAGGCATTGACCAGTGGCAATATCCCACAACTTCACAGTTTGGTCATGACAGCCACTAGCTAAAGTTTGACCATCTGGACTGAAGGTAACTGATGAGACTCGACTATTGTGTCCCTGCAAAGTTTTGAGGCATTGACCAGTGGCAATATCCCATAACTTTACCGTTTGGTCTTCACTTCCGCTGGCTAGCAAATGATCTTCAGCACTAAAAGCAACCGACCAAATCCCACCGCAATGCCCATGTAAAGTCTTGAGGCATTGACCAGTGGCAATATCCCATAACTTTACAGTTTGGTCTTCACTTCCGCTGGCTAGAATATGGCCTTGATAACTAAAGGCAACCGACCAGATCCAACCTGTATGTCCCTTGTAAGAGAGCAATTGCTTTCCATCTACAACCTGGTACAAACGAATTTCATTATTAGTATCGCCCGTAGCTAATAATTGTCCATCTGGGCTGAATGCCACCGAATGAATACCTCCTAGTGTTTCAGCAAAAACACACTTAGCTAGATCGGCGTGAGCAAAATTTACATTGTATAAATTTATACTACGCATATCTGCTTGCCAAACAGTCAGATAAGAAAAATCATAGCCACTTAAATCTGTTTCTAAATGACAAAGCAGATTCAGAATATTGCCAGCCGTATACCCTGGTTCTAACGGCGATGTTTCTCGGAGTTTTACTAAAAGTTGAGTTAATTTATTTTCAATGTTTCTTTTACTTCTTAAAACATTAAGCAATCCATCTATAACTGGTTTGATAATGAGACGAATTTGAGTATCTTTAACATAGTCTTTACCCGTCGCCTTCATCAAGGCATGACATCTGAATAAATCAATATTCTGAGTAATAATCTCTTCACAGATGTTTTCGATCAAGCTACTAGTCATATACTCCATAACTACAGGCTGGAGCGTAAAAGATGATCTAGTTTTTTCAATGAGCGTAGGCGTAGCCTTCTCAATTAGCGATCGCCTTCCTAAAGATTCTACAGCCTCTAGTAATTTAGCTTGAGGTATTGATGATATAAGATCTTCTCTCAATTCTGAGAGTGTAATTGGCTCACGATTAATCGCTAGCCAATACATTATTTCCTTTTCTAAATCTGACAAGCGCTCAAACTGCTGCTCTAAAATATCGCGAATATCTCCAAAAACAGACGTATTTTGTTGCAAAAAATCAGTCACATTACCATCAAAGATATCTTGAACGGTTGTGGCAACTATCTTTAAGGCTAATGGATTGCCTGCATAACGTTCAATCATTACTTTCCATTCATCCTCTGCCGCTGATAGCCCCTTGAGTTTTAAGATTTCTTGCCCTTCTGCAACTTTTAAACCATTCAGTAGTAAAGAGCGAACAGGTAGCGCTTGTCCTTCTAGCAATGCCACCTCTCTAGGTTTTTCCCGACTAGTCAGCACTAAGCAGCTTTGGTGAGTTGCTTCTCCTACCCGTCTTAAAAGCTCACCATATTCCTCATATCCTTCTCGATAAATTCCGGCACGGCTAGCACTGCGGAGAATTGACTCTACATTATCAAGGATTATTAAACAGCGATGATTTTCTAAATAATAGAGTAGTCGCGACACCCTCTCACTAAAGTTTTCTGGTAAGTTACCTTCTGTTTCGTGTTCGTCAGATAGAAATTGGATTAGATTACCGAGAATAATTTTGACAGGGGGGGCTTCTCTTAGCGATCGCCAGATCACATACTCAAAGTTGCCTTGAATTTGTTGAGCAAATTTTACAGACAGCGCCGTTTTACCAATACCTCCTATTCCCAATAGCGCTACCAATTGGCAGTGTTCATTAAGAATCCATTCTTCTAGGGTATTAAGTTCTTCTATACGTCCATAAAAAGTTGAGTTAAAGATAGCTTCGCCCCAATATAGACGGGTATTTGAGCTTGAGTAGTCACTTTTTTCTATTTTTAAGTTAAAAGCTAAGAAAAGCTTTTCAATGGTCTGTTTATCAACTCCTCCTTCCCGATTCATTACTTTAGAGATAGTAGCAGAATATAAGCCAGAGCGTGCGCTCATTTCTTCAAGAGTGTATCTATTTCCAAAATTTTCCTTAGCTTCTGACTGATGCTTTGCTTCTTTAATTTTTTGTAAACCCTTGTTAGTAAGTGCAACGCCACGCTTGCGTCTCCAATTCTGTAAAGTCATGTATTAACTCACTGTTCGTGTAATCTATCTTGAATTAAAAAGAATTATCTACTAGGTTGCTATAGACATGAGGTGATAGTCATAACAAACGAATAATCTTATGTTGCAGAAGATTTAAAACAGGTATATTACCAAAATATTCACTGATAAAAACCACTTTTGGCAATCCACTTGTCTCGGCAATTCAAAACCGCCTGCTCAACAGACAATCTGGTCTGTAGGACATTGTTGACATCATCTCTTCAGCCGAAAGCTTCTTGAACTTGACTAATGGTAGATTCATTACGTATGGCGTTAGTTATTTAACACCTTGAGCTTTCAGTAATAAACTTGGAGCGTAAAGCTTAAGTTCAATCTTAAAATCTCGATTTTCACTGGTAAAGACAGTTAAAAATTGGCAATCTTGATAAAGAAAGCTTGTATATATCTACCCTATCAATCAATGAATAAAACTGCCGCACTTAAATTTCCCCGTTTGGCAACCTCCAGTAAAAAAAGGGCGCTTAAGCGAATTACCTTAAACTTGACATTAGATGAAGCCCAGAACCTTGAAAAATATTGTGAACAGACTGGTAGACTAGCAACGGATGTGATTCGGGAACTCATTCAAGCCTTGCCTTGACCTGGCTTCTCACGCCCAGCCTGAAAAGCCGTAGTCCAGATCAGTCATAGTTAAACTAGAAACTGTTGCAAATTTGGACAAAGGTTTTGAACTTTACTCTGCTGAGAGTAATTCCAGAGCGCTAATCTCTAGATTAGATTCTCACAACTTGATATTTGCTACTTCAATACTGTTGTTTGTTGCGAAAATACTAAAAAAGCAGGGTTAGAAATTATTCTTTCACCAAAGTGACGACAAAATTAAACGTAGTCACTAACCAGAGAAATATTTTCTTACTCCTAATTGTGCAACTCAATTATAAGCTCTGATGTCATCTTGTTTTCGGCGGGTGTAGCAGGCCGAAAACTAAATTTTTACATATTTCTTAATCTTTACAAAAAATTATCACTCGTTAACTTAACATCTCCAATTCCACTAAATTCTAATGCTTATATCTTGAGAATAAACCAAGATAAATGATTTTCAAGTCTACTTTTATTTTGTCTGTGGCAAAGCTCGAATGAGTTCTCGAATTACATCCGTTGCTGGTCTGCCTGTCTGTTCACAATACTTTTCAAGGTTTTTGGCTTCATTTGATGCCAAGTTTATAGTTATTCGTTTGACTGCCCATTTTTTGTTCATGCTGAAACAGATAAATCATGTAATTATAGCTTCAAACCCTGATTTTACCTTCCCAACTGGAAAGTAACCTAAATTTGGGAGATGCTGAAATACCCTTTTAATAAGACATATTGTAAATAAATATTGCAGTTAAGCATTACCGATTTACTAACTTGTTCATAAATGATACAGGAACAATTAAGATTTCGGAACCACGTTATCAAAGAAGACGCTCACCCTTGTTCTTGACACAGTGAACTAGTGGTTTAATCTGATACTTTTAAGAGAAATAAACTACGCACACTAGCGACCACAGGAGAAGGGTGACGCACAGAGTTTGCTGTTTGTATAACAGGGGCGAGCGAATTCAAACGCGCTCGGCAAAAAAGATAAATTCTTAGAATCCCTATGTCTTCTCAAGATTCATATTGAAGGTGCGTTTTTAGAGCAGCATTCTTGCTAGATTAATGCAAAGTGCCAATAGCATCTAATTAATACTAGATTCTCTAAAATTTGCCGCCTCTTAATTGTATTATAAACCTACTTCATTCACCCTCATAACCCAGTTTATCTTGGGGGAATGGCTATTTATATTGCTCTTATTAAACTCATAATTTAAGCTTAATTGCAATCAATTGAAAATTAATAATTTTGAAGCAAATCTTAACCTAAATTTGTACTAATTTTAACTCAACCTTTGCTTACGCTGTATGCCTTAGTAAGAAGATTGTGTAGTAACAATGGCAAAGTACTGTATTGCTATCGAGTTTTAGATGTATTTTTACCATTAACCCAGAGCTAGAAGTCAAATTGGAGGTTCTTACGAGTTGCTGTTTACTGCATTAAGGAGCGGAGATTCATGAAACTGCAACTGATCCAATTACATATACTCTGAGCAAAATTAACTGGAGCGTAGACACGTAAGACATACAGGTGCTGCTTGCATAACGTAAAACCAAGTGTCTACGCCGACAGCATGACATTGGCATATTTTCTGTGGAGTTTTCTTAACTTACTTGAGGAGTACAAATGCTTGAGGCTATCGCTGTTGCTTGGTTATTACTATTTTTTGGCGATTTTCTATCTACATTTTTTTACCACGTACCCGAGCACGTTTTTGGTAGCCTTCATTTAAAAACGCACCACTCTTGGAAGAAGGACTTCCGTCACTACGCTATTTTGACTTTTAATCCCCAGGTTCTTTTAGATGGTATCTTGGGAGCTTTGCCTTATGTACTCATAGCAGTAGTCTTGTGGTCTTTCTCTCCCATTGGTGTGATTTCTGGATTACTGCTTGGTCAGTTTCATGTATGGTGGAGACACATAAGTGTACTGGGTTGGCAAACTCCAAAGCCTGTAAATATTTTATGCCAAATTCTATTTATTACTACTCCTGAAAGACACTGGCTACATCATCACAAAACTAATTTAGGTTTCGGTGATATTTTTAGCTTCTTTGAACAACCTGCACAAATGTGGTTACGCTGGCTTCGGTTACTCAGACTTCGTTTTCGCTACTCTCGCATATAACTGAAACTAACGATTAGCTAAATACTTTTTAAACTTACAAAAAGAAGCTGCGATCGCAGCTTCTTTTTGTAACCTACAGGGGATTATTCTACTTTCACAAATCCGCTCAACTACATACTCAAAAAAGCTGATTGCCAATTTACGATTAGTTTAGCAACGATAGACATAAATTCATCATAGATTTAATTCTATGTTTTTCTCTAACCAGGAAAACTTGTGCTTCAGGAATTGAGCCAATTAATTGAATCATCTGCGGGAATGATTTTGCTTTTGAGTCCAGATGCAACCGCATTTGAAACCATTGCCGAATTTGGAGTGTTTTTTGACCACAGTCAGCCGGAACCGGGTAAGGGAATTATTGGCAATATTGTGCAATTCAATCGGGCAGAACTGGTCAATGATGTGCAAGCCGATCCTCGATTAGAGAGGCAGAAAAACGTTAATGCAATGATTTGTGTACTGTTGTGAGCTAAAGAGCGGGTATTAGGAGCGATCGCCATTGGAACGCCCAAAACTGACTCATACAAGGCTGAACACCTGAAACTTATGAGTATCTTTGCCTCCCAAACAGCGATCGCTATAGTTATTTGAAAAATGTCCGATTGGGCTATTATTATGCCGAACAGATGGGACGCTAATTAACATCAACCCCGCCTATGCTGCCATTTTGGGGCACACTGTTCCAGAAACCCTAAATCTCAATGATCGCCAGATTACTCCTGAAAATTATGCCGCCTCTGACCGAGCTAGCCTAGAGAATCTAGAAACAACTGGTCGCTACGGCCCTTATGAGAAAGAGTTAATCCACAAAGATGGGCATCTGGTTTCGGTCAGGATTTCTGGATTGATGATTGACAAAGATGGAGAGCAAGTAATTTGGTGTAGCGTGGAGAACATTAGTGAGCTTCGACACGCCCAGCAGGAACGTCAATGTACTGAACAAATCTTGAAACAGAGTGAAGCCCGATACCGCTCTTTGGTAATTAGTACTACACAAATCCTTTGGGTAAGCACACCAGAAGGAATTTGCTTTGAACGGTAAGTTGGATAGCTTATACAGGTCAAAGTATAGCTGAAGCGGAAAATGGGGGCTGGATTGATGCCGTTCATCCCGAAGATCGCGATTGCACATTTCAAGTCTGTGGTAACGCTGTGGCTAACCGCAGCCTCTATCAAACTGAGTACCGAATTCGTGGCAAAGACTGCAGTTACCGCCACTTTTCTGTCTGTGGCGCTCCTGTATTAGAAGAAGATGGTAGCGTTCGAGAGTGGGTTGGCACTTGCACAGATATTCATGATCGCAAGCTGTAGAACTATTTGCCCAAACTCAGTCCCATTCCACAGAGGTTTTCTCTGCCGAAGTTGCACTGACAAAGGAACGTATTGGTCAGGCAGTTTATCCCTAAAGGAGACCCCACCTTCCCCAATCTCCAATCCCTATGATCCGGAAAATTCTGATTGTTGACGATGAACCCAATATCTTAACTTTCTAAAACTCAAAAAATTGGCTCATCTGCCCCCTGCTTGCTTGATCAGAAGGTAATTCTGGGAAACCTTAATTTGTGAGAGCGAGAGGCTTTTGCCAGAAGGAACTAGAATTAGGAAACACCTAGCTGGGTTCTTCTGACTTTTGAAATTAGGAGTGCATGTGTGCCAAAATCCCCTAAATATTTGCTGATTGGATCAACCGAGACTTACAGCGGTAAATCTGCAACTGTTCTGGGTTTGTCTCATCAGCTACAGCAAAAAGGTCTGGATATTAGCTACGGTAAACCGCTCGGTACGTGTTTCAATAATTCGTCTAGTGGAACCGTCATTGAGGAAGATGTCCAGTTCATCGCTCTTAGCCTCAATTTGCCAGAAAACCGCGTTGCACCCACAATGCTGGCTTTGAATCAACCGAATGTGCAAAACCGCTTGCGGGGAGAAGACAAAACCGATTATCAGCAGTCCCTAATACAGCAATATTTACATAAGTCTCAAGGAGATTTAGTGTTGTTGGAGGGGCCTGGTGATTTGTCCGAAGGCAATTTGTTTGACTTGTCTTTGCTGCAAATGGCTGAAGTATTGGATTCTGCTGTACTGTTAGTAGCCCGCTATAAATCATTGCTTTCGGTTGAGGCACTATTGGCTGCAAAACAGCGTGTGGGCGATCGCTTGATTGGAGTTGTGATCAATGATATCCCTGTCACCCAACTAGAAACAGTTGACACGCTCTTGCGCCCATTTTTGGAACAGCAGGGTATTCCGGTGCTAGCAATGCTGCCGAATAGCGCTTTGCTCCGCAGTGTGAGCGTTGGCGAACTGGTCAAACAGTTAAAGGCTGATGTTCTCTGTCGCAACGATCGCATGGATCTATTAGTAGAAAGTCTGGCAATTGGAGCGATGAATGTCAACTCCGCTGTGAAGTATTTCCGCAAACGTCGGAATATGGCTGTCGTAACAGGAGGCGATCGCGTGGAGATTCAGCAAGCTGCTTTAGAAACTTCTACCCAATGTTTAATTCTCACCGGGCAACTACCGCCACCGCCGTTTATTCTCAGTCGCGCTGAAGACCTAGAAATCCCCATTTTATCTGTTGACTTAGATACCCTTACCACTGTGGAAATTGTTGACCGAACTTTCGGGCAAGTCCGCCTCCACGAGCCGATTAAGGTTCAGTATATTCGTCAGTTGATGTCGGAGCATTTTGATATTGACCGCTTGTTATCCAAACTAGGTTTAACTCCCGCAGCGGCATTGTCTTAGATTCATCAACTCAAACTATTCAGAGCATCTGTAGCTCAGTTATTAGTTAGGAGTCTGTATTGCAGGTAAGGGTACAGATGGTTCGCCGTCACCACCCTGGCGACGGCGTGCTGTTTCCTTGCGCCCCATAGCTGGGACGTGCTTAGTTGCAGCAGCTAATCCAAAGACAGGCATATTCCCGTAAATCGCCTTATATTTTCCTGGTTCTATTAAGTAAGTTTCGTGCCAAATGCCGACACTGCCATCAGCACCAATGGCTTGATTAAACCTTTGCCAAGCTTTTAAATGTGCATCGGCTGGATTTCTAGCGAAACGCTCCAAATCCTCGAACGATCGCCAATACTGAATCAGTCCTACCCCTCGCCAGTAAACAAAAGTTTCTCCTCCTAAAAACCCTTTTTCGGGATTCTGATTAAGGCTTTGTAGCATGGGTGACATTGCCCTGGATGTAGGAATCCATTTAGAAAAAGCCAATAATTTATTAACTCGCATCCCAATCAGAAACACAACAAAGGGTTCATCAATCTCGGCTGTAAATCGTCCTGGTATTACTTGAGGCATCTCTCACTCCTTATTGCTTAAGTTAATATGCAACTAATTGCATAAAGATAGCTTTGTGCAATTAGTTGCATAAGTCAAGTAGTGAATTAAAAATTATGGCATTAGCGCACGCAATTTTAGCGGCTCTGGTTGACGCACCATGTAGTGGATATGATTTAGCAAAACGATTCGATGGCTCTGTAGGCTTTTTCTGGTCAGCAAGTCACCAGCAGATTTATCGGGAGTTAGCGAAACTAGAAGATCAAGGCTGGATCAGTTCCGAGTCGATTCTTCAAGCAGGACGGCCAGATAAAAGGCTCTACAGCGTTACACACTTGGGAGAACAGCACCTTAAAGAGTGGATTGCTCAACCTTGTGAACCCACACCGATTAAAGATGACTTACTAGTTAAAATTTTTGCTGGTGATATTGTTCCTAAGCAAATTATTTTGGCAGAGCTAGAACATCACCAAAAAGCCCATGAAAAAAAATTGTCTACGTACAAGGAATTAGAACAGGGTTACTTTCAGAATCCGCAACAACTGCCAGAATCAGGCAAATTTCAGTATTTTACTCTCCTAAATGGCATTAGTTACGAAACACATTGGCTAGCCTGGTGTAACCAAGTAATGGAGTTACTGAAGCAAACAATCGAAAATTAGTAGCAACGTTTAACTCAAGTTTCCCTCGCATCTACACGCTGTTTGGTAAAATATCTGGGTCGTTTAATCTGATTATCTCCATCTTTGAGCCAATCAACAGACCTTATTAACCTCGATACATTAGCGCAAGAACTAGCGACAATCCAGCAAACGGGTTCTAAAAGAATCGCCTTGCTGGGTTCTCGTCATGTGCCGATTACGCATCAGAATCTTATTGAAATGATGACTTATGCCCTAGTTTTATCGGGTAATCGAATCATTACTTCTGGTGCTACAGGTACAAATTCAGCGGCCATCAAGGGAGCAACCCGGGCTGATGCAAATTTGTTGACGGTGATTCTACCCCAAAGCCTGGAACGCCAGCCTTTGGAATCGCGCCAGCAACTAGAACAGGTAATGCATCTAGTCGAAAATCCCAGTAATGATAATCTGTCTCTGGCTGAAGCTAGTTATTTGTGCAACAAGGAGATTGTTTCCCGTTGCCAGCAACTAATCTGCTTTGCGTTTCACGACAGTCGCACCCTGTTACAAACTTGTCAGGATGCAGAAGAACAAAGAAAAGTGGTGACGCTTTTCTACTTTGATTAGTCATTTGTCATTTGTCTTTCGTCATTTGTATTTGACTAATGACTGATGACTGATGACTGATGACTAATAACCAACGACTAAATAAGTAATGATAATTTTTTTGTACTCGATCGCTGCTGCTGCCGTTCTAATTTATGTGCCATTTTTGCTAGTAGCTTATGCCCGTGTGCGTATTGGGTATGAAATGTTTTCTACTCCTCGCGCTCTGTTTGATAAATTGCCACCTTATGCCCAACGAGCTACTTGGGCACATCAGAACACCTTTGAAGCGTTTATGGTGTTTGCGGCAGCCGCATTGATGGCTTATGTAACTGGTGTAAATTCTTTCACAGCACAAGTGGCTGCGATCGCCTTTGTGGTGGCCCGTTTCCTATACTCAATTTTTTATATTTTGAATATACCCCTTTTGCGATCGCTGATGTTTGCCATTGGCATCCTTGGCTGTGCCACTCTCTTTTTCTTGAGCATCATCCAAGCGACTAATTAAGCGGGTACTGGGAATTGGGGACTGGGAAAGAGTTTTCCCAATACTCAATACCCAATTCAAAATCGTTCGACTGAGCGAAGTCGAAGTCCAAAATCTAAAATCCAAAATATTTTATGGCTTCTACTTTTTCCTTTGACATTGTGAGCGACTTTGACCGACAAGAGTTAGTTAACGCTGTCGATCAAGTTATCCGAGACATCAAAGGTCGTTACGACCTCAAAGACACTGAAACTACTGTCGAGTTAGTCGAAGAAAGTATTAACGTTAGTACTGACAGCGAGTTTACCTTAGATTCTGTACACACCATTCTGCGAGAAAAAGCCGCCAAACGTAACCTATCCCAGAAAATCTTTGATTTTGGTAAAGTTGAATCAGCCAGTGGTAATCGCGTGCGTCAAGAAATCAAACTCAAAAAAGGCATTAGTCAAGAAATCGCCAAACAAATTTCCAAATTGATTCGGGACGAATTCAAAAAGGTACAAGCCTCAATTCAAGGTGATGCTGTGCGGGTTTCTGCCAAATCTAAAGATGACTTACAAGTTGTCATGCAGCGATTAAAACAAGAAGACTACCCCGTGGCTTTGCAATTTACAAATTATCGTTAAAGCACCCGTAATTCGTAGTTAAAAATTCAATTACGAATTACGTTAGCGCAGCGTTAGCGACGCAGGAGCGTCATTACGAATTATTTTAAGCCCCTCCGCCAATACTTTTTTGAAATGCTGGACGCTCAGATAACTGCTTGATATAGTTCAACACCGCCGGGTAGGGGCTGAGGTCTAGCTTCAGCATGATGGGAATGTAACTCAGAATAGACCCCACTGCCACATCCACAACAGTGAATTCATTACCCAGCAGAAAAGGTTGCTCTTCGAGAGCCTTATTCAAGAAAGTCAACAAGCGGGGCATTTCTCGCTCCCGATTTGTTTCCACAAAAATCCCTGTAGCGAGGGTAGAATTGCCAAACAACGTCCATTGGGAAAATACAGCACGTTCCTCAGGTGAAAGAGCAGTTTTACCATACTTATCGGTAAGATACAGCAAAATTGCCCCAGATTCCCAAACTTTAAAATCCCCGTCAACAATTGCTGGAACTTTACCAACTGGGTTAATTGCCAAATACTCAGGCTGGAGATGTTCACCAGCCTGCATATCGAGCTTGATGAATTCGTAAGGAACTTTTATTTCCTCTAAATACCATTGAACAATTGACGCTCGACTACGAGCGCCACCGTAAAGTTTGAGCATAATTACTTAAAGAACTTTGTGAGTATGAGAGTGCTGTTTAACGTTATCTTCTTTCGTGACAACTCTAGCGGCATTTAATACCCGCTTGCGCTCAATAGAATACTTAAATTCAGCGTAGCTTGTACCCAAGGGAATCAGGGATTTTGCAGATTCACGACGCTTGTAGGTACGAGCTGCTGCAAATGCCCGTGGCACAAATTCCTCTCCAAACTGAGCCGACTCTGGGAAGCCATCTGGCAGCAGTTGTGAATCGCCATCCAGCACAGATCCCAAAGTTGTGGCATGAGCCAGCTTATAGGAGGTAGGAATGCCCTTTAAAAGCGCTTCTAAAGCAGCAGAGGGTATTGGTTCTATAACTTCGATTTGATAAACTTCTCCATCTTCTTTGACGAAGCAGGTTGCCAAGCCGATCACAATGTAATCATCGGTTGTTAAATCAGGGGCATTGGGATAGGAAATTGCAGTTGTCATCAGAAAATTTCTCAAAACTTAAAAATTGAATCTACGGACTGGGGATTGGGGATTAGGCATTGAGTTAGAGGGGAAAGTGAATTCTCCGCAGTTCCCAGTCCTTTATTTAACGAACGGTTTGTTGGCATTCTACCAATTTGTCGCTCTCACTACTTGACTAGTCTTGAGATTAACGTCTGCTATTTCTGGAATTCACCTTCGGGAGCAAGTATCCATGATTAGGCTTGAGGAGCAATTGTTTATTTAAGGGGTAGATTTCTACTGGTGTGAGTAGTTTAAATTCAGCCTTAAGATGGCTTTAAAGTAACCATAAGTACCTTGAGAATAGACACAGTGGTAATACCACCATCGGTAAAAAACTAGACTTTTATTTCGCAAAGCAGGGATTTCAGGCAGGGAAAGATGAATATTTACTCATTTTTAGCTGACGATGACCAGCAAAGTAACCAATACAAATATGTTCTAAATACTACAAACGAAGTTCAAGAGTGGAGGACAAACGATTGCAGTGAATCTACTTTAGAGGATAGCCACTTACGCTCTTTTGCTTTAAAGTTGGCTCAACAAGGAGAATATACTGAGGCGATCGCACTTTTAACCCAACTAATCTACCGCCATCCCGACAATGCCGTTGATTACAACAACCGGGGGCTAATTTATTTCCAAGGTGGTGAAAGGCAAAAAGCGTTTTTCGACTATAACACCGCCCTCAACCTTAATCCCTATTTAGCTAGTGCTTATAATAACCGAGCAAATTACTACGCGGCTTGTGGAGAATTAGCAGCAGCACTTGCCGACTATGATCAAGCGATTAATTTGAATCCTCGTCACGTCCGGGCGTGGATCAACCGAGGCATTACCTGGCGTGATTTGGGGCAATACGAGGAGGCAATCGAGAATTTTGAGGTAGCACTGCTTTTCGGTCAACTAGAAGGTCATATCTGGGCTGAACGCGGCAGGACTTACCATCTTTGGGGCGACTGGAATTGTGCGATCGCTGATTATCGTCGCGCCCTCACTCAACTGCCTTCTATCGACAACAGGAAGGATATTACTGGTTGTCGCTTGCGTTTACAAGTCGAAAATTGGCTAAACGAGCTGCTATCTGAATCAGCGTCTTAATTGGTAGATTAGTTCTTCTGGGGGATTCAAAATTCAAAATAATTGATTAAATTTTGAATTAAAGTTTAGTGACGCTGTATCGCTAATGGCTAATAGATGATAACTATATAGTTATTCAAAAATTAGTTATTAACCACTATTTATTAGCAATAATATAAATTAACACCCGGTTTATAAGTAGCCAGAATTACCAGAAACCTAAATAATCCCAAATTCGTTATTTTTCTTAAGGTGAAGATTGTGTTTGTTCATCTTCTCGGCGATCCGGATTTACCAACACGACCTGACGCTGACTAGGATCAAATCGGTATCCTTGTTCTTGCATAATACTTTTAGTTTGCTGAGGATCGAAGTTACGGCTAAATTGCGTTTGCAAACTATTGACATGTCCTTCCATCAGCTTGACTTCAGTACTAATTTCTCGCAACTTTGCTTGCTGTAACCAATTATAAGGCAAAAGTTGTCCTAAGGCAGATGCTGCAACAGCTGTAATCACAACATTAACCGCTATTTTGGCTGTGCTTTCCAGTGCCATCACCTGGTAAGAACGTTGACGAAGATGCCGCTTTGGTCGAGAAATGACCCGGCGTTTTTGTATAGGTTGTAACGGTGGTCTGGATGGTTGAGTCGCGTTCATGATGCTAAAAGATAACCTCGCTTAGTGAAGGGAAGCACTGTAAAAGCCCTCTGGCGCTAATTACTGCTTGATTTAGCTGTCATATTACTTCATTTTTTTGAAATAGCTACAAGTGTTGCACCAGTTAAAAAATAACCTGGCTTACGTAAGTGCAAGGTTTCTAGCTACTTATGGTATAAAACCACAACTTTCTGGAAATTGCACCCCGTACTGCCAGGATTATTAGCTTTTTAACTGTGTCACATCGGAGCGTTATTTGTAAAGTTCTGTGGCTAATCGCCAAGCTAGAACTCCTGGGATCAAGGCCACAACTAGAGCGGTGTAGACTTGAGTATCTGAGATGGAAGATATCTGAGCGATGTACAGAGTATCTAAAATAGGCATGGCTGAAAACCTCCTAACCTGAATACATTTTGAACAGTTCTTTACTACTTTTCCTTGTTTTGCCAAGATTGTGGAATATCTTGTTACAAGATGCAACAAAAGCAGTTGTTGGTCAGTAGTTGTTAGTTATTCTCCGTTATAAAAATTTATAAAAATATGAATTTATATCTAGGTATAGACTTCGGCACATCTGGTGCACGCGGTGTGGTAATTGACGAGGAAGCTTCTTATATTCAAGCTGAGGTGCGATATCCTTTCCAGGACTCACCAGCCGCCCTTACGCCCGAAATTTGGCAGGAGGCTTTGTTTGTCCTGGTGGAACAAATACCTAACCAATTGCGGCGAGAAATTAAAGCGATCGCAATTAATGGTACTTCTTCCACCGTCTTGCTGGTCGATGCTGCTGGCAATCCAACAGATGCACCGTTGCTGTACAACGATGCGCGGGGATCATTGGTGCTAGAGCATTTGAGGAGTATCGTACCCCCCAATCATACCGTGTTGAGTGCCACCTCCAGCCTCACTAAACTTTTGTGGATGAGGCAACAACCCTCTTTTAGTGAAGCTACATATTTCCTGCATCAAGCAGATTGGCTGGCGTTTCTCCTACATGGACAGTTGGGTATTAGCGATTACCATAATGCTTTAAAGCTGGGTTATGACGTAGAGAAGTTGAAATACCCAGAATGGCTAGAAAATTTGCAAATATCGATTCAGCTACCCAAAGTTTTAACTCCTGGGACTCCGATTGCCGAATTGCGTTCTGAAATTGCAGATAAGTTCGGTTTGCGCCGTGATTGTCTGGTGTGTGCAGGTACAACTGATAGTATTGCGGCTTTTCTCGCTAGTGGGGCAAAATTACCTGGTGAAGCCGTGACTTCCCTTGGTTCAACGTTGGTACTAAAGTTGTTAAGTCGTACCCGTGTAGAAGATGCCAGATATGGAATTTATAGCCATCGGTTGGGGGATTTGTGGCTGACTGGTGGTGCTTCTAATACTGGAGGTGCGGTACTAAAGCAATTTTTCACAAACGCTGAGTTAGAAAGCCTTAGCCGGGAGATTGATGGATCAAAAGCCAGCGATTTAGATTATTATCCGTTATTGAAGGTAGGCGATCGCTTTCCGATTAATGATCCCAATCTACCGCCACGTTTGTCACCACGCCCAGATAACCCAGTGGAATTTTTGCATGGCTTATTAGAAAGCATTGCCCGCATAGAAGCGCGAGGGTATGAATTATTACAACAAATGGGTGCAGACAAATTGAGCCGTGTTTATACTGCTGGCGGTGGCGCGGCGAATGAAACTTGGACTGCGATTAGGGTGCGTCATTTGCAGGTTTCTGTAGTAGCGTCAGTGTACACAGAAGCAGCTTATGGAACGGCGCTGTTGGCGATGGCAGGCGGAAGAAGGGGTGAAGAGTAATTGTGTAACAATGTTTTCGTAGGTATTTCGTAAATCAGTATCTATCCCAGTGACAATCAACATATCTCAGCCGATACTGGGATTATTAGATACCGGACTATAGATTCCAGGTTCATGATCTGGGCAGCTATTCGGGGATGGGTGTTTCGCTACAAGCGAATGTCATCTATCCCCTTTACTAATTAATTAGTGTGAGTTATAACTAGCCTACCATCGCTAAGGTAATGGGTGTATCAGCTGTTCTAAATTTAACTTGCATAATTAGAGCGAGCTTTTTGCCTACCAAACAAGAGTTTGATTTAATTTGATTGGTGACATTATTCCCAGATGTAAATATTTGAAATATACGGGAGTTACCGTATATTTACGCTACAGGATAGCTTTAGCTCCAAGGGTTAAACTTCAGTGATAATACTGCTATACTCTTAGAATCAAGTCAAGATTTATTGAGAGCTACTAAATCTTATTGCAGAGATTGCGATCACACTGGTGTCATAACTATTTCCAAAAATTTTTGAATACAATGCAATACTGCTCGGTTAAGGAGAAATAGAGGGTAAAACAAGGAAGGTTTTGTTCGCGTGAAATTTCCGCGAATAAAATAAATAATTAGACTTACTTTTTCTCTTTGAGGCTATCGTACAAGTCCACCCAATTTTGACGAAGAGAGTCGATGCACTCAGTTAAGTAATCGATTTGGGTTCTTCTAGCCAGAGAAAGAACAGCATTAATATGGGCAGAGCTTCCAGCCTTACCCAAATGCTTGTATTTGCTCAATTTGTTGGGTTGAGTTGTGGAAAAAATTGGTTTGGTTGCGTGTAACTTATAGTACCAATAAGCTTGCTTTTTCCCGCGTGCTTGGTAACGTAAAACACAACA
>NZ_JACJSI010000679.1 GCF_014698065.1 Nostoc flagelliforme FACHB-838 | reverse complement strand
GGAACTTGGTCACACAGAGGTAATGTAGAACTATATTTTAAACACCGCTATCATAATTACAATTATCGCATTGGCAGTTTAACTGAGTACTTCAAATTTGGTGCTACCGATGCTAACGCTGCTCTACATGAGCTACAACAAATGAAAGATAAAGTACTTTCTCCAGTCGAGATAGACATTCTTAAGGACAACATTAGCTTATCTCTTGTTGTTATCTAGCCTATACTCATGCGGGAGCAACAGTCAGATTCCATAAACCTCTTGCAAAAGTGCTTTTTGCAAAAGGTGGGAAAAGGGAAAAGGGGAAAGGAAAAATATAAAACCTTTCCCCCTTCCCCTTTTCCCGACAAATGCCAAGAAGTCTCATATTTCTATGCGATCGCCAAAGCAACACTAATTGCTATCTATTAGACTTTTTGTGCTTTGTGGGGTCAACTAACCGATATGATTGGTCAGGTTCACTCGTTGGAGGAAACGGATGTCCACTAATTGATGTTACTTCCACCCCTGTGCCTTCTCCATCAGAATTTATTAGTTCATACTGTCCGCTAATGGGAGTACGTTTCCCTGGACTATGCTTTAAAGATTGAGCCTCCTCTGATTGGCTTAACTCTGTAGTAACAGGACTGTAAACTATAGTAAACTGACTTTTAATTTCAAAACCTGGAAGATAGCCACCGTGGAACGGAATATCTGACAACTGACTAAACGTGCTTTTAATTTCTGAGATTGGTTGAAGCAAGTTTTCGTTGTCTTGGCTCCATCTAATAATTTGTGCATTTAGCAATTCTTGAAACTCAAGAGCGTGTACTGCCCCCTCATCCGAGGAAGTTTTGGCTATCTACAAGAATTGAGAACTTGAGAGTCAACAAAAGTATCGTTTGTGTTTCTAAAGAATCGTCTACCGAGGTAACTTGTGTACAAGACTCATCTACATAAAAACCAAATTGGCTTTTAAAATGTGAAAAGCTCTGTGTTTGAAGTTGTTGGCTAAGATATGATAGCAATCCAGTATCGGGAGCTAATAAGATTTGGCGAACAATTGGTATTTGTATCATAAATACTCTACAAGTTTTAAATTAAACCTTTTCTTGACCAACAATTTCATCAGATTCAGCACTTTGAGGCATCCATCAAACTAACGAGAGTTAGCTCAATCGCTCTACCGATTTACTTAAAACATTTTTAGTGCTGTAATTTGCCAGATAATTGCTCCCATCCTCTACTCTAATTCAACAATTTGTGCGAAAAAATAACCATTACCTCTTGCTGTAATAATAAATTCTGGCAAGTTGGGATCGGATTCTACCTTTGTCCGCAACCGCGAGATATGCACATCCACCACACGAGTGTCTGTATGAAATCCTCCTACCAAACCCCACAACTCTTGCAAGATTTCTAACCTTGAAAAAACTTTTCCAGAATGACTCACTAACAACTCTAGTAAGCTAAATTCTATACCTGTTAGCCGAATCCGTTGCTCATTTTTATGGACAAGTCCTTCACTTGTATCAATTTTTAGGTCGCCGACATGAATTATCCCAGAGTTAGGAATAATATTGATATCAGTTTTGTGAAAGCGTCGTCTTAGTATAGAAGCAATTCGGGCTTCTAGTTCCTTGGGTGAGAAAGGTTTTGTCATATAGTCATCTGCACCTAACTCTAGCCCAACAATCCGATCTGCTACATCTGCCAAAGCTGTGAGCATGATGATTGGCACATTTGATTCTCTCCGTAATTTTTGACAGACACCGTAGCCATCCAGCTTGGGCATCATCACATCCAGAACTATCAAATCAGGAGTCGAAAGACGAAAAGCTGATAAAGCTTCTTCACCATCACTAGCTGTAACTACACTGTAGCCAATTATTTCTAGACGTGTTTGCAAAATTCGGCGGA
>NZ_JACJSI010000678.1 GCF_014698065.1 Nostoc flagelliforme FACHB-838 | reverse complement strand
CTTTGGGTTTTTCTAAACTTCAATCTATTATTTATAACCTCACCAGTTCAATTTTTATTTTCCTGACTCACCCTGATTTCTACTTTTCCTCTGCCTAGAGTGACAAATGAGGGTTAGAGCTACCCTATCCTGATCAAGCAGCACAAATGGGCAAAGGAAGGTTTTCTTACCTCGTGGAAGGATAAATAATTTTTATTTAAGTGCCTGATTCCAAGATGACGACATCGGCTTGACTAATTTCGTCTCTGGCCTTCAAACCAATCTCTCGAGGGATACTTACTTTGTATGACCTCTAGACCCGTGCGTTGAGTGTTGGGGTTAGCAGACCACATAGCGTTGACTGCAATTTATAGCCTTGCAAAAATGCGTGTACTGCTCCCACGAAATAATCACCATCAGAGTAGTCTAGGCGGACTAGGTAAACTCGATTTTTGTCTTTGTAGAAGGTATTTTCTAACTCACTGGCTTTTTGATAATCGGGGTGTTCTTCAGTCAAGTAGGTAATTTTTGGTTTGTTGGGCTAACTGAATCCTCGGAAAAGCCGCTCTTGCACGATATCAAGTGGCTTCTATCCTGCATGAATTTGTTTTACTTATACCAGGAGTGTTAATCTTTAGTGATTCCTCAACCTATCATAATTTGAGTCGTAAACCTGGTAACAAGTATTCATTTCCCTGTTACCAGGTTTTACAAGTGCGATGGCGCACTCGCCCGCCGTAGGTAATCGCAAATTAGAATCATTTTCTAGGAAATTAAAATATGCAAAACCAAGACCAAGAGCACGAAAGCTTTGTTAAAGAACAAGGTTATTTTCTTCAAGAAGAAAGCAATATTGACAATCAAGACATTGATTTATCATTGGTTTCTCTAAGAATCGCTTTAAAAGCTTACTTCTCTACCTATCAGTGTTTTAAAGGTCTACTATCTAATGTAAAAAGCACTAAAGACATACGAGATATTTATACTTTTGAAAAACAAAGGACATCTTATCACGAAGAATATGCAAAATGTATATTTCACTTCCATCATTTTGCAGAATTAGTTTTAATAAAGCTTTTAAGTATTAATGGACAGGATATATTTAAACATTCAACTGATAACAAGATTCCAGATGAGTGGAAACAGACAATTGCCTTTAATGTTTCTTTAAAAACTTTAGTAGACTATATTGAAAGTAAACCTCAAAATTATCAACACTTAGAGTTTGTGCTGAACAATAAGGAAATGCTTAAAAGACTAAACCTTTTAAGAAATAAAGTTTGGCATCGGGGCTTATACATTCTTTATTATGAAAAATTAGACGAGTTTATTGGAAAGGATGTTCTTCCGTTTATTGTATCAGTAACAGAACATCAAGCATATGCTTCTTATACAAAGTGGAAATACAAAAAATTAGCGTGTGAGATAGATCCAATAACTGAGATTATTAATCAATTTAAGTATCAATCTTATAATATGGAAAAAGTTGCTTTCATCAAAGAGTTAGGTAGAGCAGCTTATAATAATCCGTTGTTAGAGATTCATAATCCATTATGGAAAGCTGAGTCGCTCAAAGGACATTTTATTTATCAAAAAACAGAGCATGAAAATAAAGCGCTATTCCTTTATCAAAACAATAACGAATCTAAAATATGTAAATGTCCGGTCTGTGATGCTAATTCTCTATTGATTTACAAAGATGCAGATTATGAACTAGATGAAAATGGGGAAATTGAAAATTTATCTTTTTATCCTTACATGATTAAGTGTGAATGTTGTTCATTTGAGTTACATACTGACATTGAGAATGCTAGTAAATATGAAATTAAGGAAATAATAGATTACTGGGTATAGTAAAAAATATGATTCAGTATCACCAGTACCTTTGATTCCACGTAGGGGTTCAGTTAGGTCGAGGGGGAGATAATACTCCCCCTCGACCT
>NZ_JACJSI010000677.1 GCF_014698065.1 Nostoc flagelliforme FACHB-838 | reverse complement strand
GTCAGTATTTTGTATCTCAGGAGACACCAATGAAAAATCCCTCAGATGCACGACACTTAATTTCCATTCTTCGGAACAATGCCTAATTTACATGACTTTGAGCCTTAACTGAACCGTATTGTGCTAAAACTTGCCGGCTCTCTTTTCGCAGTGGAACTAAGCGTGGTTCATTGGTTTTGGTATCTGGTAAAAACAGCAGCTTGCCATCAAATGACCCAACATTTAGCTGCACAACTTCCCCAGCCCGGAGTCCATGACTGAGAATGTGAACCAGTGCTGTATCGCGTTGTTTTGTTTCTCCCAATAACTCTAATGCTGACCACACCTGCTCCATTTGTTCTGGAGTTAAACTCTGGGCTGGTGGCAATGGCACTTTTTCCAGTTTAATCCCCAGTGTAGGATTAGTAGAAATTATGTCAGGATACGTATAGCACATCCATTTGAAAAAGCTTTTGAGTGCCGCAATTCCCGCATTAATGCTGCTTTTTGAAAGCGGTTTACCTGCATCAGTCCGCAGTTCATCCCGCAAATACTCTTTATATAGCGCGAAGTGACGTGGGCGTAGCTCATGATAGTGCAGCTCACTCCATGCCAAAAACCGCTTCAGTTCACGTTCGTAAAGCTTGCGGCTGTTGAGTGCAAGATTGTTGCTGCGTAAGAATTCCAGCACTTTTACCCACCAGGGCGGCCGCATCATGTCAATAAGTATACTTTATTGAGAATAGATTTAAAATCAATGTCATTAAGTTTTGCTTATTGCGAAAGTTTTAGGCGATCGCTTTGGGGCTTAAAAAATAATCAAGCTCGAAATCCTGATTTTTTCGTTGGTTCTTAACCTTCGTTGTGATCAAGAGTAATTTAGATGCGTTTGCCCTGTTTTACCCACCGAATATCGGTTGGTGGTCTTCTACTCGCTGTGCGCCCAGTCAGCGATGCAGCCTCAGCGTCTAGGGGAATGAGTTTAATTGAAGGTAAGTTATTTAGTTCAGGATTATTCACAATAATCTTGTGCGATCGCATGAAATTGATAGTTTAGTATATGTCGCTGTAAGGATAAAGTGAGCAACTTTGAAAGCATAACTTGAGCAACTAAGCAGCCCAAAGGCTTTAATTGCGTTGGGAGTTATTACTTGTAAATAGATTTTGAAACAATAACCTGAGCAAAGGTTCTGTTTTGTAACTGTAACCTGAGCAAACATACTCACGCAGGATATCAAGCAACTTAAATTTTCCTTTTAAGCCGTGAAAGCTAGAAATAGCAAGAGTTTAGCAGCAGATTGTATTTTCAATAACTTTGTTTTAATGACAATAAATCATAAAAGAATAGGACTTTGAGATAGGCGAATACAAAAGCGATCGCTCTGTCGAAAAAGAAATCAGATTCTTCATCAGAGGTATTTCCACTCTTTAGGTTCACTGTCTTCACTTTGGGGCGCATAACTTGAGCAACCCAGTTTGAAAGCATAAAGTGAGCAAATTGCTCATCTTATGCTTACAGTGACAGTATACAAGAATTGTGCCCGACACAAAATAAGTATGATACCCTTATCTTTTATCCGATATAAACTACGATAAAGATACTATCCCCCCAGACACTACATTTTCACCAACATGCGATCGCGGAGGGTGCATGTTGGCAAGGCAATAGAAACTATTACGCTGCCGATGAATTTTGCTTGTCTTGGTATCGCCTTTGATGCGTAATCCAAGCGATAACCATTTACAGGGTGCTAACTTCCAGTTATAGTTAGCCGTAACTTATTATAGGCACAATGCAACTATAACTTTGACTTGGTGCAAAGATAGTTTACAAAAGCTGCTCAGGCGGTTGCATATTATCGTTTTAACGAAGTATTGAGGTATTGCTGCCGAAGAATGCATTCGGAAAAACTTTTCTCCCTGATCAGGTGCCTGTCCCTCAATCTCTAAGA
>NZ_JACJSI010000676.1 GCF_014698065.1 Nostoc flagelliforme FACHB-838 | reverse complement strand
TGACTGAGATTTAGTTTTTGTGCAACCTGTTTTGCAGTCAACTTATCCTCGCCCGACAACCCAAACTGTAACATTAAAACTTGGCGTTGATTTGGTTTCAAGGTAGCTAATAAATCCTGTAAATCTGATCGGAGACATTCTAAAGCAACATACTCTTGCGCGGAGATTCTTTCGTCGGGTAATATCTCTTGCAGTTGGTTTTCTTGCTCCTCTCCAATCCCTAGCTCTAAAGAAACTAGCGGACGAAATGCGTTTAGGCATTCGGCAACTTGTTTAGCTGATGCATCAACAGCCTCAGCGATTTCTATAATAGTCGGTGTCCTTCCCAAGGTTTGAAAAAGTTCAACGTGTGCTTTTTTGATTTGCATTAATCTTTTAGTCAAATGATGGGGTAGGCGAATAGTGGGGGATTGTTCTGCAACTGCTCTGGTAATTGCCTGCCGAATCCACGCCTTTTGCATAAGTAGAAAATTTATAGCCCCGATTCGGCTCAAATTTTTCTACTGCTTTTTGTAAACCTATCGCTCCCTCTTGAATCAGATCCAAAAATTCTAGGTTACTCCAACGATATTTTTTAGCGACTGCAACCACTAAGCGGAGGTTGGCAGTAATCATTAAATGTTTTGCCAGTTGCCCTTGTTCAAGGATTTGGGTTAATTCTGCTTCTGTTTTATTCACTTCGGCAGAGAGTTCAGACACATTTGGAGAACGCTTTAGCCGTTGCATGAGAAGATTTTTTTGCTGCTCAAGTGCCAGCATAGACCTTACAAGTCTTGCATAGAAAATTTCCTGCTCTGGTAGTAACCTATCGATGCGACCAATTTCTCGTAGGTAAATTCCAAGTGTATCAGAGTCAAATCTCGCCATATTACGTAAAGCTAATTTAGACTTTGACAGTAGAGTATAAATCAAACAGTCAACGATGATCTAAATTAATTTTTGCTGCGTTGATAAAAAAGATTTCAGAAATTCTTTGTAGGGATCACATAGGAGCTATGTATACCCCAACAGTAGTTTAGGACTTTGATGATATCTTGACTCCTATATAGGGTATATATAGGTTGCAAATGGGGTATATTTAACTATCTGACATTTTGTGTCCCACTTAGCCCCCAAGGGGTTATGATAAGCTCTTGAGATTAGGAGAAAAAGGGGAAGTTATTTTATTCTTCTTTCTCTTGCTCTTGCAGATCACTTAAATAGATAATTTTCACTTTCTCAAAGTGTATTACCTTTGTCTTTATGTCAAACATTCACAGCTTACAAAAAATTTTTCCTGCGGGTTTCGATAACGGTTACGGAAGTCTCAAACTTTTAGTCGAAGGATTTAAAGTAGTTCGTGCCCCCAGCTATATTTCCACTGTAGAAATGGAAGATGTTCCAGGGCGTGTAGTTTTTAACGGTACTGCTTACACAGTTGGAGAGTCAGCTTACCGTACAGGGAATTATTTTGACCGCAACACAGACAATAATGAAAATAAAGTTAATAATGCGTTGTTGACTTTATTGGGTGCATTGGCACATCTGCCACACCGTAGGGCTTGGCACTTAAAATTAGTCGTCAGCTTACATGATGTCGGTCTGGCGGAACAATTACAAAAAGTACTCAATGGAGAATATCAGCCAATACTTGCTGGCAAACAATCAGATGTAAAAGTAGAAGTCCTGAAAGTTGTACTAGAGGGTATGGGTGCATTGTTTGGGCATCCACTACCCAAAAAATTAACCATTTTAGACTTTGGCAATGGTACGACTTTGTATTCTCGTTACAACCGGGGTCAGCGAGAAGTTCACACTGCCTACCCTATTGGTGTAGAAGTTCTCATCGATGATATCTCCCAAAAAATGAAACATTTAAATGGCGGAAAAATCGGAGATCCTTCCATTATCCGATTTTGTTTGGAAATGGGGCATACCAGGTATAGCCGTGACATCGATATCAAAGAT
>NZ_JACJSI010000675.1 GCF_014698065.1 Nostoc flagelliforme FACHB-838 | reverse complement strand
TGGAAGCCATCAGTGTGCAAAAACCTGCTTTTGTTCTGGGCGAAAGAGTAATGCTCTATTCTCACGACAAGGGAACAAAACAACGGCTGATTCTGGGGATTGGGCTTGTGAATGATTCTTGGTTTTACGTTGTTGAATTGATATCGCCAACGTTAACTCAATCACGGACTATATGTAATCGTTTTTCGCTGGTCGGTGAGAAAAGTTTGGTGCGCGTGAATGCCTGAATCAATTATTTGTTCAATAACCAGGGAATGAATCATGTTGGCACATTTTTGGCACGACTCAGAAATTAATCAAATGCCTCAAGATGGAGAAATAGGTAAATATGCTGTCCCCAAGGGCTACGTGAATGCAAGTCAGATGTGCAAAGCTAACGGAAAATTCTTAGCCGATTACACGAAGCTGAAGTCTACAAAGCAGTATTTGCAAGCACTCTCTAACGATATGAAGATCCTCATATCGTTATTGGTGATAGATATCCAGGGATACGGAAGCGAACAAAGCACTTGGATTCACCCAGAAATCGCCATTGATTTAGCTCGGTGGGTTTCTGTCGAGTTTCGCATCTGGGCTAACAGAACCTTAATGAAAGTGATGCTCTCAACCCAAGTAGAGCCAGTACAACAGCAAGAACCAACACATTCATTAGCTCCGTCCCACGAAGCCGCACAGCTAGCGATAATCCTAGGCGAGTTTGCTGGACTAGACAAATCCCTCACTGCCCAGTTAGCAGTTAATGCCGCCACTAGAGTTAACCCCGCACTTAAGCCAGCAGCAGATGAACTGAAGATTACGATCGCTCAAACGAATGTTGCAGAAGATGCATTTCTCAATCCAACACAAATCGGTGAGGTAGTAGGAATGTCTGCACGGGCTGTTAACCACTGCTTACTAAATTCTGGACTGCAATACAGAACAAATGACAAGAAAATTCCCTATCGTCCTACTGAATCTGGTAAGCAATTGGGGCGGATGGTTCCCGCAGTCGCCAAATCCTCAAACCAAACTGTTTTTCAACTGCGGTGGTTGCCCGAAATAGTAAAAGTCATCTCTCAATAATTCCCTACCTAACTCAACCTTTCATTATGAACACTCTACGAAAAACTTTGGCAGAAAAATATGGTCTAGTTGCTGATATTATGCACGACGATTATTTTTTTGTTCGACTACCAGAAAACGAAGATCATTCACTCAAGTTTTTAGAGAGTAATTTACCAGAGTGTATTCGGATTGAGCTTGCAGAATGTTTTGCTGGTAGCGTTATTGCGGCTTGGGAAGTCCCCTTATTTTTACTCCCCCAAGTGTTACAGCAAGCGCATGATTTTGTTACTGAGTATTGGGATCAAGTATCTCAAGAAACGTAAAGTATTCTCCACCAACTAAAACTAACAGAAATTCTTTCACTTACACATTCAAGAGTAAGAGAAAACTACTATGCAACAACTAAATTTATTTGCCGAATCAGCCCCAGTTTTACCTATCACTTACTACCCTGATTTCTTAAGCCAAGAACTTGCAAACGAACTCTACCAACACTGCTTGAAACTGGAGTGGCAGCAGAATCAAATCAGAATTGCGGGTAAAACAATGCCTGTCCGCCGCCTCGAATGCATTTACGGGGACTACGGATGTGATTACCTTTACTCGAATAGCGTGTTTTTAAAACCCCTGACTTGGACAGATGCTCTGGCTAACTTGCGGGACAGAATCACTGCATTGACTGGCTACAAATTCCGCATTGTCATCGGCAATCAATACCGCAGTGGACAGGATAGCATCGGCTGGCACTCTGACAATGAACCATCGACGGGATATGAGCCAGCGATCGCTTCTCTGAGCCTCGGTGGTGTTCGCAAGTTTCAAATTAAACCGAGAAATGGTAAACCCACTGACTTTTGGCTGGAACACGGGAGCTTGCTTGTGATGCACCCAGGTTGTCAGTCCACACATCTGCATCAAGTCTCC
>NZ_JACJSI010000674.1 GCF_014698065.1 Nostoc flagelliforme FACHB-838 | reverse complement strand
TTCTGATTGCTTTATATGCTGCCCCATTTTCTCCACCAGTTGTTTGATGCTGGCTGGAGTCTTTTCCCAATCTGAGTCGGAAATTTCAATTCCGTAGGCGAGGCAGTTTTCATCCATGCTTCTTAATCTACCATCTCAGTAACCCATTTTTGACTGTAGCGTTTCTTATCCTGTGAACGGTTACTTCCTTTGTTCGTAGCTCACGACCGCACAATGGAAATCTTAGCTAAAGCCAAAGGATTATCAAAACTTCGAGATGCGGCACTGTTAGAAGTAGAACTAATTGCAACTATTGACCCAATTACGACAGAGGCAAAAGCTAGCGGTCAGGGCAAGATTAAATTACCTGGGCATGGGCAATGGATTGATATTGAACTACCCAAGTTAGACCACAAGCGAATTGATTTTCGGCTTGATAAACCTGTGACCAGTAATGAACCGCCAACCATCGATAAAGCTACTTTAGAGCGGATTTATGAACTGGAATTCAATCTTGGTAACAAAGCACATGACACCCAAGATGAACCGAATAAATTATCACCAATGGCGCAAAAACTATATGAATATCTCACCAGAACTGAACGAATTGAAGCTGATGTAAGAGAGTTTAAGGGCAACTTTAAAGTGAACGGTGAGAGATTCACTGTTGAGCAAATCAAGGGCTGGATGTATGAAATTGTGGGCGCATCTTTAGCCGATTGGATAGGCGAGGGTGTTATCAAGCTTAATCAAGTTTGACTGCGATTGGTGTCTGGTGTCTACCCCCAAAACCGCCCTTTTTTCGCGGACACAGGACACCGGACACCACAGAACTAAAGCTTGAAAGCCTTATCCTGTCAAGACACCAGCAGACACTACCCCAGACACCGCCCAGACACCAAGTGTCTTAAACGTGTCCGCTAGACACCAATAATAAATAACCGGATAAACAGCCATTTATTATTAGAGGATTATCAACATCATGCTGAAAATAGTAATTGTTGAACCAGAAACATTCACACTCTTAGGCATCAAAGGCGCTATTGAAAAATCTCCTGACATAGAAGTTACAGCGTCAGCCACTTCTGGAAAGCTAGGGTTTCAGTTAATTGAACAGATGAATCCTGATGTTGTGTTAGTTGATTTACTCTTACCCGACATGAGTGGTTTAGAACTGACTCGCTCAATTAAAAGGAAAACTAATAGTAAAGTGGTGATTTGTACTAATCAGACTCATTCCGACTTTATTAACTCTGCTTTCCGTCATGGGGCTGATTATTATATGCTCAAGAGTGCTGATATAGAATTGATTGAACTAGCCATCAAGAGAGCTTACTTTAATGAATGTCTACTTGACCCGAAGCTGGCTAAAAAATTATTATAAAGCCTTTATCATAACAGATATATCGACCCTAATTTTGCTGACAAAAACTTGTTTGAACCACCTACTGAGCGACAAATACAAGTCCTGCGTTTACTGGCTCAGGGTTTAGTTTTTCAAGATATTGCCAAAGAAATGTTTCTCTCAGTTAGTACAGTCAAATGCTATGCCAGTGATTTATATAGTAAATGGCACGTCAAGAACCGTTATGAGGCTATCAAAAGAGGGGCGATGCTTGGTTATATAGACTATAACTTGATTGTGAATGAAGGATGTATTGTTGAGGAGAGCGAAAGAATTAAGTCGGGGATTAGTGAGATTTAATTCTCTCAACAGAAATGGTTGATATTATTGATGCAGTGTTCAACAAAGGATGCGTACACCGGACACTACCAGCGACAACCTATAAGAATGCCTGCATACAAGCTTTCACAAGTCTTGAGTATACCTTACACCAATATGAATGGCGATCGCCCTTCACGGAGCGATTAGCGCCAATACTGCTCGGTTAAGGAGAAATAGAGGGTAAAACAAGGAAGGTTTTGTTCGCGTGAAATTTCCGCGAATAAAATAAATAATTAGACTTACTTTTTCTCTTTGAGGCTATC
>NZ_JACJSI010000673.1 GCF_014698065.1 Nostoc flagelliforme FACHB-838 | reverse complement strand
AAATGGTTGATAAATTAATCTCAGTTGCACTCGATTTAATAAATCCTCAACATTTAAGAAACTGGTTTGCTAGTTGCTGCTACTGTACCTCATAACAGCCGTAAATGCTGTATTGCCAGCAAACAAGGGAATATAAATACTTATATTGTCGCCACCATTAGCAAATGTGACTGCTGCAACTTTATAAGTTTGGGGAGTTAGAATACTCAAGATGAAATTTAGGATGGTGTTAGCATTAGATGCTTTTAAACTAGTGGCTACAGTCTGAATTTCTGGATTTTCTATTTCTTGATGCAATAACTGCTTAATCCCAATTGCTATCGGTAAAATTCTTAATAATCCTATCCAAGCTCTAGGTATTATTAAACTACCAAAGAAACCTGGTAAACTGGCAATAATGATGGCGAAAAAACCTAGATACTGTCCAACGAAAATATGACGACGACGAAATTGGTTATTTAGCTGTGAAAAAAACAGCATTAGGATAACAATGTCATCAATATTGGTAAGAGTAAAACCAACAATTCCCTCTACAATAGTTGTGATAATGTTACTCATGTGAGATGATCAAAAATAATGATTAACTAATCCAAATTCAGCAAATAAATCAGGATACTGTGTAATGAGTGAGTTAATTACTACACTCTTAGTAGGAATCTCAGCCTTCGTTGCCACTAATATTGATGATATCGTTATTTTATTACTGCTGTTTTCTCAGCTAAGTTCTAGCTTCAGATGTCGGCACATTGTTGCTGGTCAATACTTAGGCTTTATAGTGTTAATTATTGCTAGTCTTCCTGGGTTATTTGGTGGATTAATCATACCACCCAACTGGATTGGACTGCTGGGATTAATACCGATGGCGATGGGTATCAGTAGTTTAATAAATCAGGAGGAAAATGAAACTTTAGAGGTTGAAATTGTAACAACAGAATATCAAGATGCAAACACAACAAGCTTGTTCAATGCACAAACTTACAAGGTTGCAGCCATCACCATCGCTAATGGGAGTGATAATATCAGCGTCTATATACCATTATTTGCTAGTAGTAATACAGCTAATTTTATAATTATTATTGGAGTATTTTTTATATTAGTAGCAATTTGGTGTTATCTAGCTTATAAGTTTACTTACCAAACCAAAATAGCGAATATATTAAGTCAATATAGTAATTATATTCTGCCTTTTGTATTAATAATATTAGGCGGACTAATTATTTTAAAAACAGCAGCGTTAAGCTTGATCAAGCTAGCAGCTAGTTGTATTTGTTTAGCAATCTTAGTAAAAAAGCAACCATTATCTAACTAAGCTACCTGGACATCTTCTTGCATAAGCATATTCTCAAAAGCTATCATAACTCGTGTATGAAAACGTTGACGGTGTTTTAGTTTCCAAATCGGCTGGATAATTTCTAATGCTTTCTTAGATTGTTTTTGCGGGTTGATAATTTGTACAGCGTTTAATGTCCTTAGTTGTAATTCTTTTTTCACCATTGATTCTGGAAGTGCAGCTGCACCAACACCACTTTCTACAACTGCTTTCACCATTTCACTAGTGTTGAGGTTAAGTACAACATCCAGGTTTCTAGGTTCAATTCCCCAACTTTGTAAGGCTTGCTCAAACATCTGCTGTGCGCCAGAACCAGATTCACGCATTACCCAACTGGTGCTGAATAATTCATTTAAATAAATTTCGTTATGCTGAAACCAAGGGTGAGATTTACCTATAACAATTTGCAGGCGATCGCTTCCTACTTCGTCTTGCTCTAAAGAGTGCTGTAACGATGGTTTAATATCCCCTGTAACCAAACCCAAATCATACATACCTACAGCAGTTCCTTCACAAATTTCTTCTGCATTCCCCAACTGACAATTGATAAAAATGCCTGGATATAACTGCTTAAACTGGCTAATTTTTTCGGGTAGCCAATAGTTACCAACTGTGAGACTTGCGCCTATCTTCAACTCTCCCCGTTG
>NZ_JACJSI010000672.1 GCF_014698065.1 Nostoc flagelliforme FACHB-838 | reverse complement strand
TGCGATCGTATTCTGCTTCTGTTTGCTCAATCAATGAGGGATTTTCGCCGACAGTTCCTGCATTATTAAAGGCAATATCTAACCGACCAAAAACGCCAACCGCTTTATCAACCATTGCTTTAACATCGGCTTCTTTCGTGACATCTGCTTGCACAAAAATCGCCTCTTTGCCAGCTTCCTTAATCAATCGAACCGTTTCTTCACCTTCATCCATTCGACGACCCACCACCACCACTTTTGCTTGTTGTTGGGCATAAGCGATCGCAGTTGCACGACCAATTCCTGAAGTTCCGCCAGTGACTAACGCCACCTTATTCTGAAGTATCATTCTATTTCTCCTAAAATCAAGTCCGGTTGTTCTCTCTTGAAATGGATCGATTCACTGTGAGTCCACGATCGATAATCAAAAATCAACTCGCTGTGACTCCGCCATCGATCGCTAAGGGTTGCCCAGTGATGTAGCTCGCAGCATCAGAGCAGAGAAACACAACTGCTTGAGCAATTTCCGTTGCCTGACCGATCCGACCCATTGGAACCAAAGAGTCTAAATCATCCGCTGTGATATCCAGTTGCCTAAAGGCGCGATCGAGCATTTCAGTCGTAGTGCCTCCAGGATTCACCGCATTAACCCGGATGCCTTGCTTGGCATAGTCCAGCGCCGCCGATCGCGTCAGCCCCATTACTGCATGTTTGCTGGCAACGTAAGGAGAAGTCTCTGGAAATGCAACGAGACCACTCGTTGACGAATTGTTCACGATCGCACCAGATCCTTGAGACAACATTTGCTGAATTTCGTACTTCATGCACAAAAACAGTCCCCGAACATTGATTGCCATCAGGTTGTCAAAGTCTTCAATTGATTGTTCATGTAGAGGCTTAAAAGAACCGTCAATGCCTGCATTATTGAAGGCGCAGTCGAGTTGCCCGTAGGTTGCAACCGTCTTTTGCACTAACGCTTTGATATCTTCCTCTTTTGAGGCATCTGAATGGACATATAAACATTCAGCACCTGTTTCACGGATTAGTTTGGCAGTTTTTTCACCTTCTGCATCGCGTCTGCCTGAGAATACTACCTTTGCTCCAGCAGCACCGAATGCGATCGCAGTTGCACGACCAATTCCTGAAGTTCCGCCAGTGACTAACGCCACCTTATTCTGAAGTATCATTCTATTTCTCCTAAAATCAAGTCCGGTTGTTCTCTCTTGAAATGGATCGATTCACTGTGAGTCCACCATCAAAAATCAACTCACTGTGACTCCGCCATCGATCGTTAAAGGTTGTCCCGTGATGTAGCTCGCAGCATCAGAACATAAGAACACAACCGTTGCAGCAATTTCTTCAGGTTGACCCCTATGCCCCATCGGGACGCTCGACGACACTATCGAATCAAACTGCTCTAAAGTCATGCCCACCTCTTGGAGGCTCTTAGGAGTAATTATTTCTGTGCCGCGAATATAGCCAGGATTGACGGCATTAATCCGAATCCCTTGCTTGGCATAATCGAGCGCAGCAGAACGAGTGAGACCCATCACAGCATGTTTGCTCCCAGTATAAGGACCCATTCCAGGTATCCCGATCAATCCCGCTACTGAAGAGTTGTTGATGATGACCCCTGCTCCTTGAGTCAGCATCTGTTGAATTTCATATTTTATGCATAAGAACACACCCCGCAGGTTAGTTGCCATCATGCTGTCAAAGTCTTCAACAGACTGCTCGTGTAGTGGCTTTGGGACTGTACCAAATCCAGCGTTATTGAAGGCAAAATCTAGCCTTCCGTAAGTTGCGACTGTTTTCTCTATCAGCGCCTTAACCTCTGGTTCACTCGATACATCCGATCGCACAAACAAACACTCCGCTCCTGTCTCACGAATCATCGCAGAAGTTGTTTCGCGTTCTGCATCGCGTCTGCCGGAGAACACAACTTTTGCACCCGCAGCACCAAAGGCGATCGCGGTTGCACGACCAATTCCTGAAGTTCCGCCAGTGACTAATGC
>NZ_JACJSI010000671.1 GCF_014698065.1 Nostoc flagelliforme FACHB-838 | reverse complement strand
TGCCAAATGAAACACGGCGAATTCTTTGTTTAGCCGCTTGTGTTGGAGCTGAATTTGATTTAGAAACGTTAGCGATCGTTTGCGAAAAATCACCGAAAGCAATTTTTCAGGATTTATTAGAAGCAATACAAGCGGGATTAATTCAACCTTTGTCTGACTTGGACGAAGACTTGTTGGTTCAAGAGTATAAGTTTTCGCACGATCGCGTGCAGCAAGCGGCTTATGCCCTAATTGATGAGTCGTGCAAACAAGTGGTTCATCTCCAAATCGGTCGCAATTTACTCGAAAAAACTTCACCAGAGCAACGATCCGAGCGGTTGTTTGAAATCATCGATCATCTTAATCAAGGACTTAAGCTAGTCACTGCTCGATCAGAACGAACTGAAATTGCCAGATTGAATTTAATGGCAGGTCAAAAAGCAAAAACAGCAACGGCTTATGAAGCAGCTTTTAAGTATTTCACTACAGGGCTTAAACTCCTCAATGCAGAGAGTTGGCTCAGTGAGTATGATCTCACCTTAGCGCTGTACTCAGAAGCAGCAGAAGCGGCGTATCTCCAGGGTTGCTTTGATGAGATGGAACAGTTGGTAGAAGTGGTACTTGATCGCGCTAAGACAGTGGTTGACAAAGTGCAAGTTTACGATAACAGCATTCAAAGATATTTGTCACAGGGCAACCTGAAAGAAGCACTCAAAATTGGCTTGGAAGTGTTGAAGCTCCTGGGAGTGATTTTACCAGAAAATCCAAGTGAGTTAGATGTTCGAGGCGGATTGGAGTCAACGGCGGCACTACTTGCCCAACGAGAAATTGAAGACTTGATTAATTTACCAAAGATGACCGCACCAGAACTGCTGGCAGCAATTTATATCATGACGAATATTGGAGGTGCTGCATATATGGTATCACCAGCACTGATGATACTGATTGCTTGCAAAATGGTAAGTTTATCGATCGAATACGGTAATGCTACCTGGTCACCACACAGTTATGCTGCCTACGGACTTGTTCTATGTGGATTTGTTCAAAACATTGAACTCGGTTATAAATTTGGCAAATTGGCTCTCAGTTTGGCAGAACGATTGAATACCAAAAAAGGCAAGGCTAGAGCATTACAAGTATTTACTTACCATGTTATGCAATGGAAAGTACATCTTAAGGAGACGATACCACTGCTGGTTGAGGCTTATCAGGAAGGAGTGGAAACCGGAGACTTTGAAATCGCTGGTTATGCTGCATATAACGTGTGCCACCACTCGTTTTTCGTCGGTGAGTCACTCACCCAACTGGAACAGAAAATGGCAACCTACAGCAAAGTGGTTGATCGAATCAGACGGGAAAGCCCCTCGACTTGGATTGCAATAGTGTGGCAGACCATTCTTAATTTGTTAGATAGGTCTCTTAATCCCAGTCGCTTAGTTGGTCGGGTGTTTAATGAAGAGGAGGCGTTACCACACGCTATTGCAGTTAAAGATGGAATTGCAATTCAAATACTCTATTTGCACAAAGTCATGTTGTGTTATCTATTTGGAGAACACCATCAAGCTGTACAGACTGCTGTTTTGGCAAGGAAACATTTTGAAGAAGTGACAGCAATAAAGTTTTTACCTGTATTCTGTTTCTACCATTCTCTAGCGCTTTTGAGCCTATTGCTCGATGCTTCAAACTCTGAAAAAGTAGCTTGGCTAAACTGTGTTAACACCAACCAAGAAAAAATGCAGAAATGGGCAGAACATGCTCCAATGAATTATCTACATAAATTTCATCTGGTCGAAGCAGAGAAAGCGCGAGTCTCAGGGCAATTCTTTGAAGCCGAGGAACTTTATGAACGAGCGATCGCAGGTGCTGCTGAAAATGAGTATATCCAGGAAGAAGCATTAGCTTATGAATTGGCTGCAAAACATTATCTAGCGCGAGGTCGAGAAAAATTTGCCCAGATCTACATGAAAGAAGCACACTACTGCTATGAAAGATGGGGAGCGATGGCAAAAGTCAAAGA
>NZ_JACJSI010000670.1 GCF_014698065.1 Nostoc flagelliforme FACHB-838 | reverse complement strand
TCTTGAATTTATCGACTATTTTAATCAAACAATGGCTAAACCTTTTAAGTGGACATATAAGGGTAAAGTGTTGGCTATCTAATACTTGGCTTATTTCCGCCTTGCAGTACTAGGCTGTTGACTTTGGCTATTTTTTGGGGAATTACCGAAAAATTATTTGTGCTGGTTTTTGCTTGGATTAGAGCTTATCATTGCGAACTAAAGAAATAAATCTCATTTAGTAGTTTCTGGAAAAGTTACATTATTTAGCTACCAACAGATTAAGGAAGAAAACAATGAATCTCACTCTCGTTAATAATAACTTACAAATTGAATGGGAATGGCATGAGCAATTACTGGCATTTAATATCTGCAAAAATTTGGTAATTCCCCTCAATCATATTACAGCAGTTTCGACTGATCAACCAGTAAGTAGTTGGTCAGAAATCCGTAATCCCGGTCTTGTTATTCCAGGGATAATTAAAGCAGGAACCTACTACAGCAGTAGAGGTAAAGAATTTTGGTACGTGACGAAAGACCAAGATTATTTAACTCTAGAACTCAAAGATGAATCTTGTCAACGAATTATTCTCACAATTGATGCAAATCAAGCTTGGCTGGAACGCATTCATCAGTTTATAGCAGGTAACTAAATATTGGAGGTGGGGAACAAATAGAGAAGTATAAACTCTATCAATCACTGACTTCAAATGAATAGCGGAATTAAAAGCGTTTTCAACCAAAAAATGTAACTTAACCATCATATACTGTATCGGAATATGACACATAATTACAAGTTTAAAGCATTACAGGTATTAAGTCTTTTCGGGTTAATGATTACTACTAGGGCGTGTTTTAAAACTATAGCCATATAATGATGTAAGCAAATGTCAGCATTGCAAGGTAGTTATCAGCTTTTTTCTCATACCGTGTAGCAATCCGACGAAATTGCTTCAAACGCTTGAAACATCGCTCGACCCGATTTCTTTGGCGATAAATGGATTTATCAAACTTACCGCGTCTGCGTTCGTTCGACCTACGTGGAATGGTGAACCGAATACCACGCCGTTGCAAATGACGACGAATATTAGCACTGCTGTAACCTTTATCACCGACTAATCGCTTGGGGCGTAAGCGAGGACGACCAACACTTGGACGTTTTACCGCTCCTTGTGACATTAATTGCTCAAATACCACTGCTTCATGACGTTCACCAACTGTGAGCAAAAATGTAATAGGTAAACCATTACCATCACAGCGCATATGAATTTTGGTACTAAAGCCACCTTTAGAACGTCCTAAAGCCTCTCTTTGCTGAACCTGTTCAATTTCAGATAGCTCACTGTTAGGATCTAGCTCCCCATGAGTGCTCCTGCCGTATGTTGGTGGGCACGGATAACACTGCCATCTACGTAATGTAGTTCCCAATTAAGTTGCCCCGACGCATCGGCTTGTTGCTGCAAGGACTGTAAAATCTTTTGCCAGCTTCCACTTCTGCGCCAACGGTAAAATCTACCTGCTACTGTCTCCCACTCTCCATAACGTTCTGGTAAATCGCGCCACGGCGCTCCGGTTCGTAAAATCCACAATATACCATTGATCATTGTGCGGTGGTATGAAGCTTGGGCGGCCTGTTTTTGGTTTTTGAGCTGGAAGCAGTGGCATCAGGCGCTTCCATTGTCGCTCTGTCAAGTCGCCCCGACTTTGCGGTGGAAGGATCATAGATAAATGTTAACTTCGTTAATTTTTAGTGTTCTCAACCATTTTACCGAGTTTTAAAACACGCCCTAGCCCTTATTTCACATAGCTTAGAGCTTTTCAAGCGTGCCATTCCCATATAAACTAAATGCAACCAATAAAAACCTTGCCAATAGTAGCCTCTACTATTCTGAGTTTATTGACTCTTACTGTGAGTCATTCTGTTAATGCTCAAGCAGTGATTGATACTTTAGACAGCGGTAATCTGACTGTGACTAGTATGACATCAGGAAGTGGCTGCACTGTCCTTTTTAACCCTCAGC
>NZ_JACJSI010000067.1 GCF_014698065.1 Nostoc flagelliforme FACHB-838 | reverse complement strand
GGGGCTAGATGGATTAAATCTTACCCTAGCCTGGATAGTGGCACTTTGTTTCTAACTTGACTGCTGATCAGGTAAGTCCGCTTGTCAATAGGGTTTGAGACGCGCTAACCCTGGTTAGCATCGGAGCGAAATTATACAATAGTTATTATATTAGACCAGTTTGAAGAGTTTTTCTTTGTTAGTAATACTTCCACACAACGAATAGAATTTTATAAGTTTTTTAGTGAATGTTTAAATATTTCTTATGTAAAAACTATTATTTCTTTACGAGAAGATTACTTGCATCATTTATTAGAATTTGAACGTTTGAGTCAGAAAAATAGTACCGGATTATATGATTTAGGCGTAATTAATAAAAATATTCTCGATAAAGACATTCGCTACTATTTAGGAAAATTCTCTAGCCAAGATGCTAAAGCTATAATTCATAGTCTTACTCAACGTTCACATTATGAACTGAGTGACGAATTAATTAACCGATTAGTGCAGGATTTAACAGGAGAGCTAGACGAAGTACATCCAATTGAATTACAAATAGTCGGCGCTCAATTACAAATAGAAAACATTAGCACACTTGGAGAATATAAGCTTTGTGGTGGCTCGACAAAATTGGTGGAACGCTGGCTTGGCGAAGTTATCAAAGACTGTGGTCAGGAAAACGAAGAGCTAAGTTGGAAATTATTATTTGAGTTAACTGATGAAAAGGGGACACGACCGTTAAAAACTAAAGCTGATTTAGCTGCTGCATTAGTTAATAATCTTGATATAGATACAATATCAAGCTTTGACACAGTTGGGGAACTGATTTTAGAAATATTGGTGGGTTCAGGGTTGGTGTTGCGAGTCAGAGAAGAGTTAGGCGATCGCTACCAGTTGGTTCACGATTATTTAGTTGAACCAATTCGCCAAAAGAACAATTATGGGATGCTCGCCGAATTAGAAAAAATCAAACTTGAAAAAACTAGAGCAGAAGTAGCCCGACAACTTAGTCAAAAACAACTTAATTTAGTATTGCAACGGCGATTGCAGGAAGCACGGATAGCAGGCGCAATCTTGGCAATTATGGGCGGAACAATAGCAGCATTATGGTGGCAAGCTGACTTGCAAAAAACAGCAGCAGTCCGCCAAACTCTACGAGCTGAACACAGTGAAAATAACTTGAGGATTAGTGGAATTACTGCTGCTAGTGAAGCTCTGTTTGCCTCTAATAAGGAATTTGATGCTCTATTAGAAGGTTTGCGGGCTTGGAGAGGGCTTAAACAGGCAGAGGTCGTGCAACCAGATACCCGAATGCGTGTTGTCACAGCGCTGCAACAGGCAGTTTATGGGGTAACGGAGGTTAACCGCCTGGAAGGGCACACAGATGTTGTCTGGGGAGTAACTTTCAGTCCAGATGGTCAGTTGTTAGCATCAGGTAGCCTAGATACGACAGTGAAACTTTGGCATCTTGACGGTACCTTACTTCAAACCCTTAAAGGTCACACTGATGCTGTTAATTGTGTAAGTTTTAGCCCTGATGGTCAAACCCTAGCGTCTGCAAGCCTCGACAAAACAGTGCAAATCTGGCACAAAAACCCGGTTACAAGTGAATTTGATCCCAAGCCATATAAAACCCTAAGAGGACACGGTGATTCGGTTGACAGCGTTAATTTCAGTCCTGATGGCGAGTTGTTAGCTACTGGCGGTCAGGATAGAACCGTAAAACTTTGGAACCGTGAGGGCAAGTTGCTCAAAACCTTAGTAGGGCATCAGGGTTGGGTAAATAGCGTAAATTTCAGTCCAGATGGTCAAGTTATAGCTTCTGCCAGTGATGACCAAACTGTGAAACTTTGGCAACGGGATGGTACTTTGCTCAAAACTTTTTCACCTCATAACAGTTGGGTGTTGGGTGTCAGCTTTAGTCCCACTGACGAGTTGCTAGCTTCTGCTAGCTGGGATAATACTGTGAAACTGTGGCGACGCGATGGGACGTTGTTAAAAACCTTATTAAAGGGCTATAGCGATAGCGTTAATGCCGTCACTTTCAGCCCCAATGGTGAATTACTTGCCGCCGCCAGTTGGGACAGTACAGTGAAACTTTGGAGTCGTGAGGGCAAATTAATCAAAAGTCTTAATGGGCATCGCGCTCCGGTGTTGAGTGTTAGCTTTAGCCCAGATGGTCAAACACTAGCATCAGCTAGTGATGACAACACTATAATTTTATGGAATTTACATCTTGATGATCTGCTTGTTCGTGGTTGCGACTGGGTGGGCGATTACCTCAGACACAACCGCAATCTTGAAAAGCGCGATCGCCTTCTTTGTGATGGCATAATCCGTACAAACCCTTTTTAATTACGAATTACAAATTACGTTAGCGTTTGCGCAGCTTCTCTACGAGAAGCAAGGCGTAGCCCATTACGAATTAGATTGTTGAAGCCTCAATGAGCAACCGCTCTTGGTTTAGCGGTTGATGAGGCGATCAAAGTTGTTAATTCAGAGCTTGAAATAAATTTCAAGCTAATCAGCCAAAAGAGCGATCGCTTTCCAATACTTCGTGGTTATTTTGTTCAGTAGCCTCTTGTGGCAAATTGGCTAAAAAGGCTTGTAACCTCATGCGCTCAATGTAAGGCCAGCCTCCCTCAGACTCAATATCTTTCAGCAGTGAGTAAAGTTGGCGACGGTTAACAGGCAAACTCTCTTGAAAAACCCCATCCCGGATCTCCCGGTGTAACTGCTCCAATTGCCTAAGCATTGCCAAAAGAGCTACAGTATCCCCCTCACAAGCTGTAGCTGCATCATACACCACAGATGCGATCGCTTGGAGTTGAGAGGAAAACTTCTCTGATTCAATAGACTTGTGATCGTTCATGCCACCTTTTCCGTATAAATGAGGTCAACTCAAATTTACCGGAGATTTTTAATTTTCCCTAGTTTGTCAGTATTGATTCTTTTAATCCCCCTGCCTACCTATTACTGCATCCCCTCACTTGTCCTAGTCAGCGATGAATATAACTAGATTTGTATCTTTATCAAAAGTAGTTGCGATCGCGCCTAAAAGAGCGTATTAACCTTTAGCATAGGCTCTACAGAACCTAGATGCGATCAGAACGAGACTTTCTTGGATTTTGAGTACTTTGATTTTGAGTTAAAAAAAATCGTATGATCTGGCTGATTTCCCCATCAAACAATGGGCTGTATGTAGTAGCGTCACATACATGATACAAAAAGACTTGGGCGATGCCGCTTTTGCCGATTGCAAAAGCAAAGTGCGAAGCAGACAACCCTCTTCGCACTCTCCGAGGTAAGCATTTATGCTGCTCTGTGTGGGGCTTCCTCATCCACTCGCCCAACTCTCACAAATGCTACCAACAGTAAAACTGCTGGTTTTTGCTCCCATAGTGACACACATCCAAAATGGATACGGTGTGCTATATCGTCTGGGGTTCACACCCCAAGCTCAAGAGAGCGACACGTTTAACTACGTTTAGCAGAGAAAAGTTTGAGCAACGGCTGACAACTTAAATACCCGGACACTTGCTTCAACTCTCTTAATCAGAGCAAAGCCATGTCCGAACAAAGGTAGCTTTTCGCAGAGTAGCGGCTTCTCGTCAGAGATCAAAGCTTCGATGCAGTTTTACAACTTAGATATTAATTTTTGAGATTGAGGTTGACCATGAGGTATCGCGCTTTAATTGTTGCATTTTTGGCTTTGTGCCTGGGGCTAATAACTGCTTGTAGTGATGCTCCTGCTAGTAGTGGTAGAGACGTACTCACTTATGATCAAATTCGCGGCACTGGCTTGGCTAACAAATGCCCCCAACTAACAGAAACAAGCCGTGGTTCCATTCCCATTGATTCAAGCCAGTCTTATGCCGTCAAAGAACTTTGCTTGGAACCAACTAGCTTCTTTATCAAAGAAGAACCTGCTAATAAACGCCAACAAGCAGAATTTGTTGCTGGCAAATTGTTGACCAGATACACTTCCACCATTGACCAAGTGCAGGGTAATCTAAAAATCAACGCAGATAATAGCCTAACCTTTGCGGAAACTGATGGTCTTGACTTCCAAGCCATAACTGTGCAACTTCCTGGTGGTGAGCGAGTACCTTTCCTCTTCACCATCAAAAACTTGGTCGCTCAAACTCAACCCAATTTGACCAGTATTAACACCTCTACGGACTTTGAAGGCACCTTCAAAGTTCCTTCCTATCGTGGTGCTGCTTTCTTAGATCCCAAAGGTCGTGGTGTCGTCAGTGGCTACGATAATGCCGTGGCTCTCCCCGCCCAAGCGGATGATGAAGAACTTACCCGCACTAACGTCAAGCGTGCTGAAAATCTCAATGGCAAGATTTCTCTGCAAATCGCTAAAGTAGATAACTCTAGTGGTGAAATAGCTGGTACTTTCAAGAGCGAACAGCCATCTGATACAGATTTAGGTGCTGGCGAACCTAAAGAAGTGAAGATTCGCGGTCTATTTTATGCACGGGTTGAACCAACTCGCGGCTAAATCCTCTGAAGTAACTCAACTGACTGGCACTCAGAACGACAATTCTGTAAGTATTCAGACTTGATCGCAAAAGTTGACTTATTTACCCTCTTTTTTTATTAGGAGGGTAGATAGGTTTTTTACAAAGATGGGGAAAAGTTAAAGCCGAGCAAAGTTGTGGACGAAATAAACTTTGCAATTGGGAAAATTTTAATACCTCGCTCTTCTAAGTAAATTCATTCATTTCTTTGAATTTTTCTCTTTGATTAAAAGACTATAGACTTAAGTACAAAAAAGGGTATATTACCATTTTTTTTATTTGGTTACGTAAATATACACAGTATATTTTAAATTATTTAGTAATTTTTAATTATTAGATAAAGTTTAGTTGAATAGACACGTAATTTTACTGTAAATACAACGTTTGCTTCTCAAAGAAAAGCCCGGCTACTGTTGTTTTGTTTCTATAAATTAAATTCATTATTAATTAATTCAAGTTACGTACAATCTCGGTTTGATATTTAGTGATTAATTTTATATTTTATTCCTATGTAGTTCTAAAAAAAGCTACAAGTCATACCAAAGATAAATAACCAACTAAATAGGGATTTCGCCTATTTAAATTTTGCCCGATTGTCAAGCAACCTATGGAATTATGAGAGGAAATCTTGATTATATCCCATAGTATTTGCTAGGCAATATAGCGCGATATTGTCTTTGATGTCGTGCGTTCGCAGCTGAATTTCAAAGTTAATAATTGATTCCTTATTCGCTCAATAAACGCGGTGCTATGCCTACCACAGCCACCAATGAACTAAAGCACGAAATTTGGCAGTTGTTGCGAGAATATCAGCAATCTCCGTCAGAAAACATCCGCAACCAACTGGTAAAACTAAATTTTGGACTTGTGAGAAAAGAAGCTCACTACTGGACAAATCAATGTCATGAAACCTACGATGATTTGCTCCAGGTTGGATGTTTGGGTTTAATCAGAGCTATTGAAAGATTTGAACTTTCTAAAGGACATGCCTTCAGTTCCTACGCTCTTCCTTATATTCGGGGTGAAATTCAACACTATCTCCGAGATAAAGGTGTCACCGTGCGAATTCCTCGGAGATGGTTAGCGCTTCAACAGCAAGCAATAGGAGTATCACGTTCTTGGCGTGAAAAACATAATCGTCAACCAACCGACTCGGAATTAGCAGCAGCACTAGAAATTTCTCCAAACGAATGGCAAGAAATTAAATTAGCATGGGTTAATCGCGCTCCCTTGAGTCTCGATGTACCAATCCAAGATGGAGAAGAAGGTTCTACCTGTTTAGGAGAATTGGTTCCAGATCCTAACTATCGCAGCTTTCAACTGGCACAAGAAGACCAACTTCGCTTGCAACAAGCATTGGTTCAGCTAGAAAAACGCACCCGCGATGTGTTGGAATGTGTGTTTTTGCAAGATTTGACACAAAAGCAAGTTGCAGAGCATCTGGGCATCAGTGTAGTAACAGTTTCCCGTAGAGTCAAGAAAGGACTAGATTTGATGAAAGAGCTTATGGGTGTGGCAGACGAGTAACTGCAAATCAAGTTAACCCGCAGTTATGCTGGGTAGGCAGTGCTAAAAATAACCCTTGAAATGTAAAAAATTAGGTTATAAAGGTAACATACTTTGCCTTTGATATAAATTTAAGGCATGTTGATTTCCATTTTTAAATTTTCCAATGGCTTTTGAGAAAGGCTCATGGGCAGAACTTCAAAAATTACAATTGCAGCTATTCTAACTTTGGCGATCGCTGGATGTGCTTCTGAAGATACACAACAAGCTATCAATCCTGCACCAATTCCCAAAATAGCAACAAAGTCGCCAGCAGCGACTCAATCCTTTAAGAATCCATTAACACCTGCCAAACAGGTTTCACAAGTTAATCTTGCATCTGTTAACTTGATTCAATCCACTAATGCTACAGAGCGGGCACGGCAACTTGTGGTATCAAAAGATCGGAGTGATCCTTTTGCACAACTTTTCGGGCAGACGGTTCCCGGAATGTCTAAAACATCTGGGAGACCAGTTCCTGTGTTGCCCAAGTTACCTACTCCATCAGCAGTAAAACCAAAACTTCCAACACCCAGCATAGCTTTAAATCCACAGAAATCTGTACCAAAAAAAAGCATCGCTTTAAATCCACAGAAATCTGTACCAAAAAAAATCAATCCTACCTTGACTTCAGTCTTGCCTAGGGTTTTGCCTCAAGTTGTCCCCAATCCTACTTTAGTCTCTGTACTGCCACCGATAACACAACCTGAGTTAGCAAGAGCAGTGGTTGTGACTGGTGTAGTTCTAATTAGTAAGGAACCACAGGCAATTATCAAAGTACCGGATGAGTCAACGAGTCGCTATGTACAAGCGGGACAGCGATTAGCAAATGGCGTACTGATTAAACGTATTGAAATGAATGGAGGCTACAACCCCATCGTGATTTTGGAACAATATGGTATTGAAGTTGCCAAAATGGTAGGGGAAGGCCCTGTCAAATCAACACCGTCAGCTGCATCTGCTACTGACAATCCTATTTCAGTGACAATGCCCTCCCAAAATTCTTTTAATGTGGGAGCTTCATAAAGATGGAGACTAAGGAAAAAATTGAATTCGCTGGTTTGCCTTTAGCTGTCTACAGAGAAATAGCAGCGCATTTACGTCAAGTCGAAGGGGTGGAAGTGGATTTAATTCCCCAGTCATCCCAAGAGTTTGATTACAATCAAAGTCAAATTGGTGGCTTAAGCCTCTCGTGCGCAGAAAACTCTGGTTTAGAAAGTCGTCAACGAGTAAATCAAATTTTGGCTTACTATCAAAATCGCTATATTAACCCTATTTAATAATGTGAGAATTGTAACCCGCAGATCCCTGGCTTCTTAAAGAAGTCGGGGATCTTTTGTTCACAAATGATTAAGTAGGGTAATGGTGTTTTATCACTTCAGTATATATTCCCAACTATGGACTTAGAATTTCTCTACAGTAACGCTGAAGCGATCGCCTTTCTCTCGCTCTTTGTTCCATAGAGTAGTGACAATACGGTTAGGATAAGCATTTTTCACTTTCCTTGTGGTCTGGGGAATGGGGTTGCGGGAAAAAGGGTAAAGGATGTATTCAAAACCTTTTCCCTTTTCCCTTTCCCCTTTAACCGAACCGTATTGAGAGTAGCGATCGCAGCAAGCATTATTTAATACAGGTTCATAAAAAATACTGTATAACGACCCCACAACACGCAACAAGGTGAGGATTTCAAAAAGCAACGTTATGATAATTAATGCATTAATCGAGCTTGGGTCTAATAATAAATAAGTTGGCACAAATAAACCTCCAGAATACGGAGACGATTAATCGCCTTTGTGCAGCAGTCAAAAACCATTGTTCTTGACTGTTATTCAGGCGCTGCACCCAACCAAAATCAGCCGTTGTACAAATTTCCATAAGGATAATTGAAGTGACTAGGACTAATTCAGACTTTCTTTCTTCTAGCGATCCAGTGATCGCGGAGTTAATCAACGACGAACTACAGCGTCAACGAGATCACTTGGAGTTAATTGCTAGTGAAAACTTTACCTCTGCTGCGGTACTGGCGGCTCAAGGTTCGGTATTGACAAATAAATATGCCGAAGGATTACCTGGTAAACGCTATTATGGCGGTTGTGAGTATATCGACAAAATCGAGCAACTGGCGATCAATCGTGCTAAACAGATATTTGGTGCTGCTCATGCGAATGTGCAACCTCATTCTGGCGCACAAGCCAATTTTGCAGTGTTCCTGTCGCTGTTGGAACCAGGAGACAAAATTATGGGAATGGATTTGTCTCATGGGGGACATCTCACCCACGGTTCACCTGTAAACGTCTCAGGTAAGTGGTTCCAAGTTAGCCACTACGGCGTTAGCGAACAAACAGAACAACTTGACTACGATCAAATTCGGGAGCTGGCGCTGAGGGAGCGTCCTAAGCTCTTGATTTGTGGTTATTCAGCTTACCCCCGTATAATTGACTTTGAAAAGTTCCGTAGTATTGCTGATGAAATCGGCGCTTACTTACTTGCCGATATTGCTCATATCGCTGGTTTAGTTGCTAGTGGTCTTCATCCCGATCCCATTCCTCATTGTCATGTAGTAACAACAACTACACATAAAACTCTACGCGGCCCTAGAGGTGGTTTAATTTTGACCGGTGATGCAGAACTAGGTAAAAAGCTAGATAAATCTGTTTTTCCTGGCACTCAAGGCGGGCCATTAGAACACGTCATTGCTGCTAAGGCAGTAGCTTTTGGAGAAGCCCTGAAGCCTGAGTTTAAAACCTATTCTGCCCAAGTAATTGAAAATGCTCGTGCTTTGGCAGAACAACTAAAAAATCGGGGTTTAAAACTAGTGTCAAATGGCACTGACAACCATTTAATTCTCGTGGATTTACGTTCTGTCAATCTAACTGGTAAGCAGGCGGATCAGCTAGTCAGTACTGTAAATATTACTGCTAATAAAAATACTATTCCCTTTGATCCGCAATCGCCATTTGTTACCAGTGGGCTGAGATTAGGTTCGCCTGCAATGACTACACGGGGCTTGGGAGTAGCAGAATTTGCCGAGATTGGAAATATTATTAGCGATCGCCTGCTTTCTCCAGATTCGGATGTAGTAACCCAAGATTGTCGGCAAAGGGTAGCAGCATTGTGCGATCGCTTCCCCTTATATCCTCACCTGGAAATTCCTGTACCAGCACTAGCATAATTGGGCATGGGGGATGGAAAAGAAGCAGAGGGGAAAAATCTTCTCCCTTGCTCCCTGCCCCTATCCCCACTCCCCACTCCCCACTCCCCACTCCCCACTCCCCACTCCCCACTCCCCAATCCAATGAGTGCAGAAATTATTTGTGTTGGTACTGAACTGCTGCTAGGAGATATCCTCAACGGCAATGCTCAATTTTTGGCGCAACAATTAGCGCAACTCGGAATTCCTCACTACTATCAAACAGTGGTTGGGGATAATCCAGAACGCTTGAAGCAAGTTATAGAAATTGCTATTTCCAGAGCGCAAATTCTCATTTTCACTGGTGGACTCGGCCCAACACCAGATGACCTTACCTGCGAAACGATCGCTGATTTTTTTAAAGTCCCGTTGGTAGAACGTTCTGATATCATCGAAGACATAACCCAAAAATTCGCCCAACGTGGTCGGGTTATGTCGCCAAGTAACCGCAAGCAAGCTTTGATTCCCCAAGGTGCAGAAATTCTCCCCAACCGCACTGGAACAGCGCCCGGTATCATTTGGCAACCCCGTCCTGAAATTACGATTTTTACCTTTCCCGGTGTTCCCAGTGAAATGCACCTGATGTGGGAAGAAACAGCCGTGCCATTTCTCAAAAGTCAAGGTTGGGGTAAAGAAATTATTTACAGCCGGAGTTTAAAGTTTTGGGGAATTAGTGAATCGGCTTTGGCCGAAAAAGTTTCTTCCTATTTGAAGTTACCAAATCCCACAGTAGCCCCTTATGCAGGTAAAGGAGAAACAAGATTGCGAGTTTCTGCTAAAGCAACCTCAGAAGCAGCAGCAGAAGCCCTAATTGCGCCTATTGAGAAACAAATTAAAGAAATTGCCGGACTAGATTTTTACGGCGTTGATAATGATACTCTTGCTTCCGTGGTTGGTGAGTTATTGCGGACATCAAAAGAAACGCTTTCGGTGGCAGAATCTTGCACTGGCGGCGGTTTAGGGCAAATGTTGACTGAGATTTCTGGAAGTTCTAATTACTTTTGGGGTGGAGTAATTTCTTATGATAATTCCGTGAAGGTTGGGCTGCTGGGGGTTAACCAGGAAGATTTAGATAAATTTGGGGCGGTAAGTGCGATCATTGCAGAGCAAATGGCTGTCGGGGTAAAAACTCGCCTTGCAACAACTTGGGGATTGAGTATTACTGGTATTGCTGGCCCAACTGGAGGGACAGATACAAAGCCGGTGGGTTTAGTTTACATTGGTTTAGCTGGGCCAAAGGATGAAGTGACAAGTTTTGAGTATCAGTTTGGTACAGTGAGAGGTCGAGCTTTAATTCGTCATGTCAGCGCGAATGCAGCGTTAGATAATCTACGGCGGAAATTGTTGACGAGGTAGGAGGTATGTTATCTTTGTCATACATTTGTATGACAAACGAACCTAGCGATGCGAATTAATGCGCGATTAGATGAGGAGTATGCTGACAAACTAGCCTTTATTCAACAGCAGACTAATCAGGCAGTAACAGATGTGATTAAGTCTGCTATTGAATTGTATTACCAGCAGCTTCAGCAAGAGCAAAAGAATCCTTTCTCAATGCTCACCCAAACAGGCTTTATTGGTTGCGGTGAGGCACATCCGGATATATCTGTAAATTACAAATCAATTTTGAGAGACGGTTTAAAAGCTAAGTATGGTTATCGTTAATACTGGCTTTTGGTTAGTATTGGCAAATCGCAATGACTCGTACCACACTCAAGCAATAACAGTACTTGCCAATGTCAATGAACCTCTGATTACGACTTGGGCTCTGGTTACAGAGACTTGCTATCTACTGCTAACAAATATGGGGAACGACGCGCAAGTAAGTTTCATTAATAACTTATTTTTAGGGGCCTTTACGGTTTTTGATTTGCAACCCCATCATGGTAAACGCATTTGTGAACTGATGGAAAAATATGCGAACTTAACAATGGATCTGGCCGATGCTTCGTTAGTAGTTTTGGCAGAACATCTGGGGCATGGAAGAATTTTGTCTATAGATTTCAGAGATTTTAATGCTTACCGTTGGAAAAATCAGTATCCGTTTGAAAATCTGATGGTATGTTAAAAAACTCAATTATGAATTACGCAGCTATGAGCAAAATTCCCATGTATGATCGCAAGCTGCTTTGCATCTACACACTTTTGATTTTGTGATAATAAAGTGTAGAAATGTCGAAAAAACGTAAATTGCTAGAGAAAGTTTTTTCTAACTCCAAAAATATTCAATTTAATGAACTGGTGACTTTGGTTGAGGCGTTTGGATTTTCTCTATCACGGGTTAATGGCAGTCACCACATATTTACTAATCCAGATATTCCTGAGCTTGTTAACCTGCAAAATCGAAAGGGCGAAGCTGTTCCGTATCAAGTCCGTCAATTTTTGATTTTGATTGAAAAATATGGGCTTACTTTGGAGGATGAAGGATGAAAAACTATCATATTAATATCTTCTACAGTCAAGAAGATGAGGGTTATATTGCTGATATTCCTGATTTGAAATACTGTTCAGCGTTTGGTTCAACTGAAGAAGAAGCACTTCATGAAGTTTTGAAAGCAAAAGCAGCATGGTTAGATGCTGCGAAAAAGGAGGGAAAACTAATTCCTGAACCGAGATATCGTCCTGCAATTTACCAGATAGCCTCATGATTAGCAGAGAGGCGATGTCTGACGACAAGCCGCTTTGCGTCTACGCACTTTGTGTAGAGGTTGCGATCGCACTTTGGGAAAAAATCTTAACACCAATGTGCAGATTATTTGATTAAAGCCAAATCACAGTTTAACTTTTTGTTAATCATTTCTAACACTTTAGCTTCTTCTGGGGTAATTACTCCGTCTAGATGAGCAATTTTTTGACATTGTGCCAGTAAGGGTACAGCAAAATCACTATTAATTTGCTCAAGCAAGGTTTCTAAAGATGGTGGAGATTTGATATGAGAAGCGATCGCATCGATTGACGCAGGGCTAAGGTTGGCAGCTTGTAATTCTGGTAAAATATCTTCCCAAGATTTATCTGGATTACCTGCTAAGACAATATGAACTAAAATCTGATCCATAATCTTTTCTTGGGAAATAGCAGCTTCAATAAATTTTTCACTCTTTACCTGAGCATCTACTAATGTTGCCTCTAAAGTTAATGGATTCTGCTTTGCTTCATAAAACTGACAAGCCGCATAACCTAATGCGTAGATCATTACTGCATTTGAACTAGCACCAATGACGGCTCCTGCTACTGGCAGATTTCGTAGTAAACCCAAACCTGCTTTGATTGCTGTTTTTCCACCCACCCCTAAACCAAAAATTGCTACTGCTTCTCCTCTGCGCTCGGAATCATTTAAATCCATTCCATAGGCAGCAGCAATTTGATAAACTAACTCCACAGATAATGCAGCTGTAGCAGCCCAATCAACAGCAAATGTTATGACAGCTTGTCCTGGTACAGCACTAGTAGTAAATCCTGTCATTCCTGCGAAAACAGCTTTCTCTAACATCAGATGATGGGCAATTCCAGTCGGTTGTTCATTGGGATAATTTTGCTGTAACTTTCTAACAGCAGCCTCAGCCTCGACTACATCAACTTGTTGGATCAAGGGATTCAACCAGTCTTTATTTAAAGATTCGATTGCTGATCGTAGAGAAGGATTATTACCAACTATTGCTAATGCTTGACCTGCGATTTGTGTTGCCTGAAAAGTTGCACCACCAATTGCACCACCAATACCTACAGCCGCCCCTGCAACAGCTTGCCCTGCTTGAACAGCGGCACCCCCAATAGTCCCACTTATGCCTATAGCTGCTCCTGTAGCAGCTTGTCCAGCTTGAACAGCAGCACCCCCAACGACTCCGACTGTTCCTGTTACTGCTCCAAACAATGAACCCAAAAAAGATGGTTTTTGTACAGTTAATTTATTATCTGTTGGTTTAGTAATGACAATTGAAGATTCCACTTCAATATTAGTTTTAGGTGTTAGTACAGCTAAATTTACTAGTGCTTCTAACTCAATTTCTTGTTGCCAATCTGGTAAATCTTCACCTGTTACTCTCCCGTATATTTTGACATTATTAAAAGATTGGATGCCTAAATTAATTAATCCATCAGAAATAAGTGGGACTACTAACTGTTGTACTGGAACCTCAAATGATTCCAGCATTATCTGTAGACAATTTTGTTTAAAACTAGTTTTTGGCGTAATTCTGGGTAAATTTAACCACTGACTTACCAGAGTGTTAATCGCATTTATATCGCCCTGCTTGGCAAGTTCTAGAATGTTTAGCTGTATCATACTTAGTACTGGTGAGAATCTTAGCAATAACTTAGTTGAATTATTCCCACCGCTAACTCACAAGTAACATCTGATAGAGTGAACTGTAACTATCAACCATCTCATATCTACCCATCCACACAATTAATCACGGGATCGCTTGCTATATTCTCCACAGTTTGTTACAAAACTACAACTTTAATTAAAAATTGGGTTAGGAAGACAATTTTTAAGCCAGCGATCGCACTTATTTAAAAGGTAAGTAAAGTAAGTGCGATCGCTGGCTCTGTGTTTAGTCCAAAATAACTTGTTTGACAGTGATACTTATAGTTTTAAGTTCAAAGTCCTAAGAAATTTGGCTTGGGAGTAGTGACACCATTACGACCAACTGCGGGTATTTCCACTAGCTGATCTGTAGCAGTAGGAGTTCCATTAGTATTGCCACTGGCAGTCACTGAACTTTGATTACCGGGATGTCCATTGGGGATGAACAATTGCGGATGGTCAAAGGGTGCTTTTTCAAGGAGGACTCGCTGATCAGTAAGTCCGTTTCTTAAGAAAGCTACTAAATCAGCTTTTTGAGTATCGGTTAAGTTCAAGACTCCTGCGGTACGTCCACCGTCGTCACCTCGACCACGATTGTAGAAGTCTACTACTTGCTCTAGAGTTGCCATCCCACCGTTATGCATATATGGAGCTGTCAAGCCGATGTTACGGAGGGTAGGTGCTTTAAACACTGATCTGGTACTGTCTTTTCCGGCTCCTGGGTCATTTGAGGCAGGTGTGACACCGAAGTTAGGGAAGAAGCCGTTAGTTGGACTATTAACTAGCGGATCAGTCGAATCAGTTGAAGCTACTCCTGCGGTTCTTCTCACCGAAGCGGTAGTGAATTCTGGAATCGCATGGCAGACGTTACAACTAGCACCATCATTAGCCCCATTATTGACAAATACAGCCAAACCACTTTTTTCCTGAGCGGTGAGAGCATTGGTATTTCCCGCTTGGAATTGATCAAAAGGTGTCTTGTCAGACACAAGGGTAGATATATACTTTTGCATTGCTAACCCAGAGAATAAAGAGAAATTCCAATCTCTGAGCGAAAACTGATTGGCAGGTAAAGTCTGTCCTTCCTCACTCTCATTACCATCATCATTTTTAGCGAGGATTGTTGGTGTTCCTTTACTGTCAACTTGAATGATTGACTTTGATTTCCACCATTGCTTCTTAAAGGCTTTCCGAATCAGCTGATCATAAGATGCGATTTTCAGACCGGGCTGACGGGATCGACTGTCAGATCCTAAAACGCTGTCTTGCGGATCTACAAGTTGTTTACCTAAGGGTCTAAGGCTTTTGATCTTCTGACCCTTTTTTCGCAGAAACTTAGCACCGACTTGAGGTAAGGTACGACCATTAGCAGATGTCTCAAATTCACTCAATAGTGGCCCGGTTACTAAAGAAGCTATAGAGGAATTGTTAAGCGAAACGGAAACAGCAGTTAATTCCTTTGGTTTTGTAGCTTTGTAAACTTTCGCATTAAGGTCTGTTGCTCCTTTTGGATTCACCCCATTAAAGGTTTCCTTGGCACGGCCATCCCAAAACTGGAGTTTGTTGAAGATTGCATTAATTACCGTTGGGGTATTACGCGGCGCAACTCGACGCACATTAATTCCATTGACTTGAAAGCCGTCTGGATCAGGCTCAGATGTACTCGAATCCACTGCTTGACCCGGAACAGTGTTCTTAAGAATACTGTTAAACACACCTTGGGATGAGGCTATATCGTTAGTGTCAGAAATAACTGTACTGGTTCGATCATTAGGATCTGCCAGTTTGTGAAATGGAAAATCTGCCGCCGTGAGTTGATAGTTTGCACCACTACCTACCTGGAAAGTTATATCTTTCAGTGATTCTAAAAGACCACTACCAGGATTAATTTGATTCTTTGATCTGCTATCAGCTCCGGCATGAAAGTGACAACTAGCACAAGATTGAACGCCATCACTACCAAGTTGCATATCCCAGAATAAAGCTTTTCCTAGCTTGAGTAGAGCTGTCTGGTCGTCAACAAAGTCTCCGAGATTGCTTGGTTGAGGCACTGCTGTCAAGAGTGGTGGCTTCGCCGGGGTAGGGTCTCCAGATGTAATCGGTGGTAAACTGGTTATGTTATTTAAGGGAGCTGGGTTCGGTGTTACTTGCGCGGATACGATACCTCCACCAGCGATCGCCACAGAAACTATGACAAAAATCGCCAGAGGGCGTAAATATCTTGATATTATTCTAGTTTTATACCTTAAATAAATCCAGAATAATATCAAAATTAGCACGGTTAACATTGCTAATTCAGTATTTGAGGGTATCATAAGACCTCGCTATGGGTGTGGAAACCATGAGTTTGAAGCTGATTAAGTAGTACTTTATGTAGTGTTAAAGTACCGACAATGTATTATAAGCACATAAATACTGTATTTTAACCATGTATAAAATACAACTCCGCAGTGATATGATTCTTTATGAACCTGGATAATAATGAGGCTTTACGTATGAAAGTATACCTTATTGTTTAAGCCTATTATTCAATCCAATCTCTCAACCTAAGAGGTTTTACCCATTTGTTCGCCTACTACTTTATTCTATTGGCTCGGTAAAATTGCCGCCTAAACTACCCAGAAAATGTTGTAAATTTTTATACTTGACAAATAAATAAATCTATTAAATAAAGATTGTGTAATTTTGTAGTTAAAATATTATTTTTAATAATAAATTTTTTGAAACAATCGTCCGCTGATTCAGGATGCTTAAATCATATATTTTATTTTATTGGACGAGTGATGTCTACGATTGCCTGCGCCTAAGCAACTTCGTAAAAAGTAAGACTTGACGCTTAAGGGTAGGGTGTTTACTCTAAACCCTTTAGCGCATATACTTCAACGTATAATTGCTAATGTCATGAATGCTGCAACTTCATAACTGCCTAGAGCGCTATTGTAATAATTTATACATCAATTATTAACCATCAGCCATCCTATACCTACCTATCAGCACAATTAATCACGGGATCGCTTGCTGTATTCTTCACAGTTTGTTACAAAAGTACAAAGAACTTCTAGAGACCCAAAACCACATGTTCGGCGGACTTACTGGTTTACAAGATCCTAAAGGCACAGATTGGGGAGAGCGGATGCTCAACACTGTCGCCAGCCAAACGATTCGCCACCTGTTTACCCAAAGCGAGTCAGTAGAAGTCTTTGTGCGCTGCTACCCCTCCAGCAAGCTCTTGCAAGGCAGCATCGATAGCTTCAAAATGAGCGGTAGTGGCTTGGTGATTCGGAAAGATTTCGCAGTAGATGAGATGTCTTTTGAAACTGATGCGGTTGCCATTGACTTCGGCTCAGTTTTAAGTGGCAAACTTAGCCTCAAGCAACCCACTCAAGCGATCGCTCAAGTGGTTTTATCAGAAGCAGGCATAAACCAAGCCTTTAACGCGGAGCTGGTGAAAAAGCGCCTGCTTAACCTCACAGTGCCATCACTGACAGAATTATCTGGTGGTGAACCAGTCTCCTTTACGGGAGTTGAGATACAGCTATTGCCGGAAAATCGCTTACAGCTTGTAGCAAAAGCAGATTTAAATAATGGCGAACTCGTACCCTTAAGCATGATTTTAACTATAGCCATTGAAAGGCGGCGGCGAGTTTCTTTCAAAGATCCGAAAATCCAACTTGATCAAGTGCCAGAAGCACAAAGGGAAATCTCGCAAACCTTGAGTGTGGCGTTGGTAGAAATTTTAGATAATATGGTCGATTTGGATCGTTTTGACCTTGATGGAGTGAAAATGCGGCTCAATCGATTAGAAACTGAAGGTCAAAAACTTATTTTCAGTGGATATGCTGAAATTGAACGTATTCCACATAGCGCTTGACATTAAATTATCACGTAAAAACGCAAAGTAAAGTGAAGCTTTAAACAAATTAAATACCGCCTAGAGTATTCTAGGCGGTAGTTTAAATCTTTAGTTTTCAAAGGAGTTAGGAGTTATTGATTATGGGTTGTAATTAATTTTTATTGATAACTCCTAACTTCTAACTCTCTATCTTCCTACCCCTACATATTGGAATCCAGCCCGAATCATTGCTTCAGGGTCGAGGAAATTACGACCGTCGATGATAACGGGGTGGGCCATCAATTTTGCCATCTTCACATAGTCGAGAGTGCTGAACTGCTGCCATTCAGTGACGAGTACCAACGCATCGCAGCCATCAGCTAGTCTTTCGGCATCAGTTTCTACTAGCACACCAGAAAGCCCATGACGTAAACCTGTTTGGGAAACAATGGGGTCGTAGGCTTTAACTTTGGCTCCCAGTCGGTTTAACTGCTCAATTAGGTTGAGTGCTGGGGCATCGCGCAAATCGTCGGTATCGGGCTTGAAGGTTAGTCCGAGTAGTCCAACTGTTTTGCCTTTGAGAATTTTCAGAACTTGTTGGAGTTTTTCTAAAGCAATCAATCGCTGGCGTTCGTTGACACTGACAGCAGCTTTGAGTAATTGTGCTTCATAGCCATAATCATCAGCAGTGTGAATCAGAGCGGAGACATCTTTGGGAAAACAAGAACCACCCCAACCAATACCAGCTTGTAAAAACTTGTTACCAATACGGGAGTCTAGACCAATACCTCTGGCTACTTCGGTGACATCAGCACCGACGCGATCGCAAATATTAGCAACTTCGTTTATAAAACTAATCTTAGTGGCTAAAAAGGCATTAGCGGCGTATTTAATCATTTCCGCCGAACTTAGGTCTGTTGCCAAAATTGGCACAGGAGGTAAAGATTGATCCTCAGCGAACTTACGTTCCACAATTGGGGCATAAAGTTGTCGCATCAAAGCTACTGCCTTTTGACTATTGCCCCCTAGTACAATGCGATCGGGGTTGAAGGTGTCATGAACTGCCGAACCTTCGCGCAAAAACTCTGGATTGCTGATTACATCAAACTGAGCTGTAACCTCAGGTAATTTCTCATCACTCGGCACTCCACCTGCGGGGATAAGTGTTTTTTGCCGTTCTGCAACACCATCTAGAACAAGCATCCGCACCCAGTCGCCTGAGCCAATGGGTACTGTAGATTTATTCACTATGACTTTATAACCACCATTGAGATTTTCACCAATCCCACGGGCTACAGCTTCAACATAACGAGTATCACTTTCACCAGTGGGTAAAGGTGGCGTTCCCACAGCAATAAACAGAATTTCGCCGTGGGAAACTCCAGCAGCGAGATCGCTAGTAAAATGAATTTTCTCTGTATGAATGGCAGACTGGATAATTTCTGAAAGTCCCGGCTCAAAAATTGGGGACTGCCCAGACTTCATTAACTTAACTTTTTCTTCGTTGTTGTCTACGCAAATTACATCATGCCCAATATGAGCCAAGCAAGCACCTGTAACTAAACCAACGTAACCAGTACCAATCACGCAAACACGCATTTTTTAACTCCTCACTTTTTTGGGGTTAGTCTTTAAAAAGAAGTCCTGAATATTGGACTTATACACTGCCAGGCAACTTCGCCACTAAGTATATTGGTTATCGAGGGCAAGCCTGCATGAAAATTCCAAGCGACGCTAGACGCTGTTTAAGTGGTTGAACTATTAACATCGCTTTGAATGCGATCGCGAAAATCTTCTATTGTCAGTTTTAACCCGTCTTGGAGAGGAATGGTAGGTTCCCAATTTAACCAAGTTTTTGCCTTTGTGATATCAGGCTGGCGACGTCGGGGATCGTCCGAAGGTAGTTCCTCGAACTTAATCTGCGCGTCTGGATTAATCATATTTTGCACAGTTTGTGCTAATTGTAAAATCGTGTATTCACCAGGATTACCCAGGTTGATTGGGCCAATGTAGTCGCTATTCATTAAGCGGATGAATCCTTCAACTAAATCGGAAACGTAGCAGAAACTGCGAGTTTGCGAACCATCACCGTACACGGTTAAAGGATTACCCCGCAATGCTTGAACTATAAAGTTGCTCACCACCCGACCATCGTTTTCTAACATTCTCGGCCCGTAGGTGTTGAATATCCGAACAACTCGAATATCAACTTTATTTTGCCTGTAGTAGTCAAACGCTAGAGTTTCAGCAATTCTTTTACCTTCGTCGTAGCATGAACGTATGCCAATGGGATTGACGCTACCCCGATACTCTTCGGGTTGGGGATGAACCTCTGGATCTCCGTATACTTCACTAGTTGAAGCTAAGAAAAACCTAGCTTTTACACGTTTAGCCAGCCCCAACATATTCAGTGTTCCCATCACGTTAGTTTTAACGGTTTTAACTGGGTTGTACTGGTAATGTACTGGTGAAGCCGGACAAGCTAAATGATAAATTTGATCCACTTCTAAGCGAATTGGTTCGGTAATATCATGGCGGATCAGTTCAAAGTAGGGATGACCTAACCATTTAAGAATGTTACGTTTATGGCCAGTGTAAAAATTATCCAAGCATATTACTTCATGACCAGCAGTCATTAGTCGGTCGATAAGATGGGAACCAATAAATCCAGCACCGCCCGTCACCAAAATTCTCATAGTTTCCCAATTACTTACAAATATTTAACAGCTATTGCACTTACTTTTAGATTACCCACCCTGGCTACAAAAATACAAAATAAAAAAAGAACAAGGCTCAATCAAAAACTTGTATTGAACTTAAGTATTTTTTATCTTTTTGCTTAAGAATTTAATTAGCAAATTAACAAACTTAGTGTGAAAATAGTTAACCTTCCACCTAAAGTTCATCAAATCTTTAACAATATAAATTGTTTTTACGGTTGCTAATTTTATCGGTTGGATACAAAGTAGCAGGAATTAGATTGAAAGTCACCCAATTTCAAGATTTTACTATCACCATATTTTTGTAATAGTCAATCTGTGCCCCGTTTGTTAAGATTCCCTTTGGCGCTTGAGTACAGAGACTCATGCCATTTGATGAAACTTGTGCTAAAAATATATGCACTTATAGGGGCTTAAAGATATACATTCCTACCGCTGATTAATTTGTTGCAAGAATTTTTGCAATGCTATCATACCCCAAGTTCACTAAAGTTAACTGTACTTTGGCTGATATTATACAGTAGATGTAATGCTAGGAATAGCATGAGAGGTAATTACATTAACTTGAGTGCGTTGCGGTTCTCCAAGCATAATAATGGAGCAAGTGAGTTGTCTGGCTAACTGGGTTGTGACATCGCTAATGGCTAACCCTCCAGGACTAGTACGATTATGTATAAAAGGTAAAACTACTAAATCATATAATCGTGCTGCCTGTAAAATTGCTTGGGCAACATTTTCATGAGCGATAATTTGAATTTCTGGGGGATTGGCCAAAGCTAATTTAGATACTAATAAGGAGAGATGCGATCGCCTCCAAGCAATTTTACTGGAACTAGTGCGGCGATCGCACACATTCAGCATAGTAATATGGCTCTGATTTGCCTCTGCCAGCATCTGGGCAAATTGCACAGGCTGTAATATTGGTGCTGTTAAATTTTCTACTGGTACTAAGATGCGCTGAATTTTTTTCGGTGATTCTACTAAGCGTGTGACCGCTACTGGACAATGAGATGCCCAAAGTACCCCATCAATCACATTTCCAAATAAACGCGCTCGCAACCCGGTACGTTTGCCCCAACCGATAACAATTAAATTTGCCTTTTGTTCACGAGCCGCTCTGCTAATTCCTTGAGCAAAGGCATCATCAATTCGCAACACTGGTTCTGCGACCACGCCCAAGGCTCGACTTTGTGCCGTGGCTTTGCTCAATAACCACTCACTTCGTTGTAGAGAGGCTTCTAACTGCGGTGCATCCATGTGAGCAGCGGCAGTAGCGATCGCTAATGGGATGATTTTCGCCTGAGACTGACGCGCTAATAATGCCGCCATTTCAATCAAATACTGCTGGGTATGAGGATTATACACAGGTACGACTATAGTAAAAGCACTATCTCTCTCTGGTGCATTCTGGTCAGGGACGGGTGGTGCTGGATCTTCTGCTGGTGAGGAATTCAAACCAACAGCTATGCGACTGGTCATCAACGGCCCCAAGGTTGATGTGACAAGCATTAAAACAATGATGCTGTGTAATACTTCTAGTGGCAGCAACCCAGCCCGATATCCTACTAACGTTCCTGCTAAGGTTGTACCAACCTGCGGAAGTGACAGCGACCAGATGGTTAGCATTTCTTGCCATTTATAGCGATAAACCAATTTAGTCAAGAAAGCTGCAATCAATTTAGTGGCAATCAAACCAACTATCATCAACAGCGTTAGCTTGAGCGTGTCTAGGTTGTTGACAAAGGCGGGTAGATTGATCAGTAAGCCAAGGTCAACAAAGAATATGGGAATGAACAGCACACTGCCAATAAATACCACCTTTTCTTTGACTGGGCCTTCACCCACAGCTTCATTTACTGCCAAACCAACTAAAAATGCACCAACAATTTTTTCTACCCCCATTAATTGAGCGCCCACAGCTGCCAGAAACACAGAAAGCAACACAAACAAAAACTTGTTTCCTTCGTCGTCTCCAGATCGCTTGAAAAATTCTTTGCCGGCCCAATCAAAGCCTGTCACAACGACAACAGAGTAAAGAGTTAACCAACCCAACAGAGTGAGTAGTTTAGCAAAGCTAAATGCTCCAGCATGAGCGACGGCTACACAAACGGCTAATATCAGTACTGCCCCAATATCTGTAAAAAGCGTAGCTCCAATGGTGACAGTAACAGCTTCGTTGTTTACTACTCCCAAACGGCTGATTATGGGATATGCCAAAAGAGTATAGGAAGCAAATAAAGAGCCAACTAATATTGAAATATTCCAGCCATAGCCTAAAACCATTCCTAGCAAGGTTCCTATCACCAGGGGTACACTGAAAGTCAAGCTAGCAAACCCAAAGGCGCGACTTTTTTGTCGGCGGAACTTTTCTAGATTAGCTTCTAGCCCGGCAACAAAGAGCAAATAAATTAACCCAATTTCTGATAATAGGTTAATCATTGGTGAGTCTGACTCAAATAGATTCCAGCCTGAGGGCCCAAGTACTAGCCCTGAGAAAACCAAACCTACTAATCCTGGTAATCTTAGCCGCTCAAACATGATGGGTATAACTAAGATGACCACCAGTAAAATAGCAAAGGGAACAATTGGTTCCTTGCCAAGAACTTGGGAAGTTGGTTCCAGAACAAGAACTTGTGATATGAGTTCCATGATGTAGGACTTGAAGGGGCTATGGTAAAATAACGATTACTTTAGGGGCGATCGCTTGATTGATATAAATGGAGAAGCCACCTGAGGAAAAATCAAAAATATTAACTTACATTAACTAGGCGATTATCTCAGAACTAACTATCTAGGGGTGGATTTGACTCAAAATGAACCGCAAGCGATCGTAGTCGTCTTTCAATAGCACACTTAAGCTACGTCCAGCTTTAATTAGCCATTCTCGGTCAGCTTTGCGTAACTGATATACATCTCGAATGGCAGCTGCGGTTAAAGACTCTATAGGCGCACCATTGATACAAAGCAGTGTCCTTAAAAAATCTAGTTCTTCGGTAAATTTAATGATAGCTTCTGGTTCACACCGATAAACAGCTTGATGAATTTGTGGGGGACGGGGTGGTAGATACTGATATACTCTTTGGTTATAACTTTGATTTTGCAAAGATAGTTCAAATCCGACGATCGCAGCCCGGAATTCTGTTCTGAGCATGGCAAATATTTGGGGTTGTTCCTCCCGTAAATCTTGCAATGACAACCCCAAAGCTCTAGCTCGGTGTACAGAATCTATGGGCATAGTTGTGGCATAATACACCACAGCATAAATTTTATTGCCAGATTCTTCATCTAGAGAACAGACCCAACTACCAAAGGGTGGCATGGAGGGAAAGCTCAAATCTTCTGGTTCCAAACACTGAGCTAAAAATTCAGTACTAGTAGTTTCGATTACCTCTGCAATGTGGTTAGGATGGCGATCGCCAGTGGCAAACTGTGGTAGTGGGAGGCGCATAGTAATTTAGTCATTAGTCATTGGTGAGCCAGCGCGGTCTTGGGGGTTTCCCCCATGAGTGACTGGCGTTAGCGCAGCGTTAGCGAGGAACGAGCGTCACCCGTAAGGGTCATTAGTCATTAGTCTTTGCCAAATAACACGAAGGACAAATGACTAATGACTAATCTTATTTGGCTTTTTTACGTCCGGCGGTAGTCTCTACAATTTCCAATTCACTCAAACGGAAGGTAACTAATTTATCCCAGTTACCACCTTCAAATAAGACGGCTACTTTACCATCAGTCACCCGTTGCACGAGTCCTTCGTAGCGATAATAGGTATCTGCGGGATTTTTGATGCGGACAGTTGCTCCAGGCAGGATCATGTTTTTAGCCTCGCTTGTTTCCTTTTAATAGCTTAATACTTGTCATTAGCCATTTGTCGTTGGTTCTTACAAATGACGAATCAATAATACTTCTGCCTTTGTCGAAAATTTGCTACCGATTCTACTATTCCCAAGGCAATGAAGTTAGTCAACATAGCAGAACGCCCATAACTCATCCAAGGAAGGGGAATTCCTGCCACAGGCGCTAAACCAACAGTCATGCCAACGTTCACAATCACCTGAAACACGATCATGGACAAAACGCCAATAGCCAACAAGGAACCAAAGTTATCTTTGGCGGTTTGGGCAATATGCAGTAGACGCAAGCAAATTAAGCAGAAGACAAACAGCACAAGCAAACAACCAATAAAGCCAAATTCTTCCCCCACTGCGGAGAAAATAAAGTCTGTATGCTGTTCAGGCACGAAATTCAGTTGCGTCATTGGCCCCTTGAACAGACCCCATCCCCAAATTTCACCAGCACCAATCGCAATGCGAGATTGAATTAAGTGATACCCAGCACCAAGGGGATCATGATCGGGATTCATGAATACAGTTAACCGATCTTTTTGATACTCTTTCAAAATATGGTTCCAGGCAAAGACTCCTAATTCGCCACCCAGTATGTTGAGAGTCCACGCACCGATAGCACCTAAACCAAATCGACGCCAGGGAAGAGTTTGCCAGCCCACAATTGCCATAGCAACTGACCAAACTAGCCCTAATGGCCCAAAAGATAGTTCTTTGAATAAAACTATCGGCTCTGATAAAGGCCAAGATATACTAAACAAAATAGCAGCAACCACAGGAGAAATCATGAGAATTAACCAGCCTGGGTTAGCATTTGCCCAGTAAAGCATTCCTAAGACGATCGCACCATATACCATTGATGTTGCTAAATCTGGCTGTAAAAATATTAATCCCCAAGGTATAGCGGTGATCGCCAGAACGCGGAAAACACCTTCAAGGGTGGAAGCAGTACGCCTGTGTAGCAAAGCTGCTAAGGTGATAATCATGCCGACTTTGGCAAATTCAGAGGGTTGGACATTGAAACCAGCAATAGGAATCCACCTCTGTGCCCCTTTGGCGCTAGTGCCAACAATCATCACAGCAATTAAGCTGAAATTTGTTATTGCATAAGTTACCCAGTGCCACTGCATTAAAACTTCATAACGGATACGAGATAAAAACAGGGCTATAAGTACACCGATACCCGCTACCATCCAGTGCCACCACCAGTCAGCTACTGGCTGCTTCAGTTCCGTACTGAGAATCATGAGTCCACCAAAGATACTGACAGCAATTGGCAAACAAAATAGTAGCCAATCTACATTCTGCCAAGGCTTAACCCAAGACTTCCAGCGAATTTTGGGGAGCGATCGTTTTAATAACATTGTGCTAGTTTAGACTTTAGCTTTTAGATTTAATTGTTGGGCATGGGGTATGGGGCATGAGCATTGGGCATTGGTTATTTTCCCTCTGCTTGCCCATCTTGTCCCTAATACCCAGTCCCTAGTATTCCCAAGCTATAGCCCAGGAAATAGATAGAAGTTAAAATTAATTATGTCAAAGCAGCAACTGATACTTTACCAGCAATATTAAGAGCGATCGCTGTTAACGCTTTTGCCGAAGCTGAATCTGGATCGCCAACGACTATCGGCACACCACTGTCGCCACCAACTCGCGTGGAAATCTCTAGCGGTACGCACCCCAATAGTGGCACTCCCAATTCAGCAGATGTTTTGGAACCACCACCGGAACCAAAGATGTCATACTGCTTATCTGGTTGATCTGGGGGTATAAAATAGCTCATATTTTCTACAATACCCAATACTGGGACATTCATCTGTTGGAACATCCGTAATCCCTTACGAGAATCTAACAGGGCTACGTTTTGCGGCGTGGTGACAATTACTGCCCCTGCCATTGGCACTGCTTGAGTTAAAGTTAACTGAGCATCTCCGGTTCCTGGTGGCATATCTACAATCAAATAATCCAGTTCTCCCCATTCAACTTGATAGAGAAACTGGCGAATTACACCATTGAGCATAGGCCCCCGCCAAATTACTGGTTGATCTCGGTCAATCAAAAAGCCCATTGAAACTAATTTGACACCGTGATTAAAAGCAGGTTCTAGAATATCGCCTGTTTCAGTGGAACGTACTACAATTTGAGCATCAGCTAAACCCAGCATGGTAGGGTCATTGGGGCCGTAAATATCAGCATCTAGCAAGCCGACTTTTGCCCCTGTTTGACCTAGAGCCACCGCAACATTCACCGCCACCGTACTTTTACCAACGCCACCTTTGCCACTGGAAACAGCAATGATATTTTTCACCCCAGAAATGCCAGTGCGATCGGGCAAACTTTTTTGTTGCGGTGTTTCTGCCGTCACTTCTATGCTGACATCTATAACACCTGGAAGTTTTTTGACAGCTTTCTGACAGTCTTCAACAATAAATTCACGTAAAGGACAGGCAGGAGTGGTTAAAACTAAAGTGAAACTAACCTTGCCACCATCAATTGTGACGTTGCGAATCATATTCAGTTCTACCAGACTTTTACGGAGTTCTGGGTCTTCCACTGGTCGCAAAACTTCTAAGACAGAGCGAGAATCGAGAACATCGTACATAAAAATTCAAAATTCAAAATGAATAAATACACCTGTGGCGAACATCTTAGTTATTAACTCGATGCTTTCTTAAGTAAGGTCAGCTTAGTGTTATCACTGTCACTGCCGTAATAAAACTTAGCAAATTGCAGTATCACCTAATAGAATCTTAACTTTCTTTGGGCATTGGGCATTGGGATTAGGAGGGAGGTGACAGGTGATAGACAGGTGATAAGCAGTAATCTGTACCCTGTAACCTATTCCCTGCTCTCCTGCTTCCCCAATCCCCAGCCCCTAAAAATCAAAACAACTACCATTAAGGGATTTTTTCTTACTAGATACTGCTGGTAATGGCGTCTTTTCTACTGCCTCGACTAAAGCCCGGGCAACGCGGTCTGCATAAGGACGGGATAAAGACCAAATTAAAGGCGACAGCCATCCGCGTAATGTTACAGAATAAGACAAACAAGTACCACAAACCGTTGACTCTACTTGATATGTCACCCGTTCCTCTATTCCAGGAATCGCCAAGACTCGGATACTCAGCATCTCTCTTGGATTGACACGTTCTACAAAAATCTGGATGGGAATCGGCGAAAAGCGTGTTACGGCTTGAAAAATTAATCCTGGTTTGGGTACTAATCCGTAGGGGACATTGGTACTCTTAAGTTGTGGATGCCAGGAAACATCTGTTAAGTCAACCACTTTTTGCCAGAGTTCATCTACAGAAGCAGAACTAATCTCTCGATACGTCCACACCAGAGAAGCGCAAAACCGACGACGTTTGCGGTGGATGAATTTGGATAACCAACCTTGCATTTTCCTAATCCTCTTCCCTAGACACTTTCTGGTAACTCTGGTATGGTGTGCAACTACGCTCAACCCCTAAATTAAAACTTTCTCAAAAATGCTCTAACCATAGCAAGCCTCAATTCTGGATAGGCCCTAACAGCCAACATCAGCAATATGGCAAAAAAGTTCTGAGTAGGACAGTCAAACCCTTGATAATTAAAGGTTAAAACTAAAGTCTAGTGTTTATACCAGAATGTTCCAATTAAGAATTTCAAAAAAAACTCAGTCAATATACAAGCCTATACGCATTTGAGGGAAAATAACTCTAGTGATGCCTATCAATCGTATAAATGCTTAACCAGTAATAAAAAAGCAGGTTGGGTAAATAAAGCTTGATTGTTGGCGCGTGTTTCCCCCAAATTTTAAAATGAAAAATTTGTGGCTTTCTGGAAATTGTAATTTAGGTTCGGGAATCTATGTTGACCAACTCGCAAATACCAACTGTAGAAGCAGAGTCATCCAAATCTTTGCCAGCAACTGACGCTCAGGCTAGGGTCAGTCAGTTTATGAAACAACTGCAAGACGAAATTACGCACGCGTTGACAGAAGTAGATGGTGTGGGTAAGTTTCATGAAGATAGTTGGGAACGCCCAGAAGGAGGGGGAGGGCGATCGCGTGTGCTACGCGATGGTGCAATATTTGAACAAGGGGGTGTAAATTTTTCTGAAGTTTGGGGTTCCCATTTGCCAGCTTCAATTTTAGCCCAACGCCCGGAAGCAGCAGGGCATGGCTTTTATGCTACAGGGACTTCAATGGTATTACATCCTCATAATCCTTATGTGCCCACAGTTCATTTAAATTACCGCTATTTTGAAGCGGGGCCAGTGTGGTGGTTTGGTGGTGGTCTTGATTTGACACCTTATTACCCTTTTGCTGAAGATGCAGCACATTTACACAAAACATTAAAACAGGCGTGTGACAAACACCACCCAGAGTATTACTCAGTGTTTAAGCGGTGGTGTGATGAATATTTTTACCTGAAGCATCGTGATGAGACACGGGGTGTAGGTGGTCTGTTTTTTGATTACCAAGATGGTCAGGGTGCTTTATATCGCGGGCCAAATCCCAACGGGGAAGCGGCTATGTATAGCAACCAGGTGGGAACACCAGAAACACGCAATTGGGAAGATTTGTTTGCCTTTGTGCAAGACTGTGGCAAAGCATTTTTACCAGCCTACGTACCAATTGTAGAACGGCGCAATGGGATGGAGTATGGCGATCGCCAACGAAATTTTCAACTTTACCGCCGGGGACGATATGTAGAATTTAACTTGGTTTATGACCGAGGCACTATTTTTGGTCTGCAAACCAACGGACGCACCGAATCAATTCTCATGTCTTTACCACCCTTAGTGCGCTGGGAATACGGCTATAAACCGGAACCCAATTCTCCCGAAGCTGAGTTGTATGAAACCTTCCTTAAGCCTCAAGATTGGATCAACTGGACACCGCCTCAATAGGGGCTAGGGACTGGGAATTGGGTATTAGCAAAGATATTGCAGTCCCTGGTTTTCAGTCCATAATTCCCGCTCCGCACTCTCCACTCCCTCTTTAAATTGCTACTCAGCATTATTTTGGTGAGTTAAACTACTAAAGTTAAGCACTTAGCAGAAAAAGGTGACATTTTTAGCTATAGCTTGTTAATCTCAAGTGACAGCATTCAAAAATGCTGTAACTAGCTAATCTTAAAAGGAATGCCACGGGGAGGGATTTAGTGATTCATATAGACCAAAAAACTTATACAACCCAGGACGGAAACACCGTTATTGTGCTGACACCAGCAGGTCGTTTGGATATCACCACTGCTTGGCAATTTCGCCTGAAATTACAAGAGTGTATTTCCAAACTCAGTCGCCATGTAGTTGTAAATTTGGCTCAGGTAAATTTTATTGATAGTTCTGGTCTCACATCTTTGGTAGCTGGAATGCGTGATGCTGATAAAGTCAAAGGCAGTTTCCGCATCTGCAATGTACATCCCGAAGCCAAACTCGTGTTTGAAGTGACGATGATGGATACTGTCTTTGAAATTTTTGAAACAGAAGAAGAAGCTTTAGAAGGTGTACCTCGTAGCATTGCCAGTTAAAAAGAGTTAGGAGTTAAGAGTTAATTCATTCATGACTCATAAGTTTGTCTTATTTAATACTGATTTCGTTTGGTGTAGCGATAAGGCCCCATAATCGCTCCCCAGGTTGCTTTTCCTGTTGCTGGATCGATTCCTTTATCGTAGCTGTGAAATTCTGTCGCCGTAGCTGTAAAACCCAATGAAACATTCACGCTATTACCAAGATAAGTAAAGCTGCAACGGGTCTCTGGTAATGGGGCAGCGGTAAATTTATAGCGATCGCCAGCTAGTTTTTCTGAAGTAACTGTTAGGATACAACCTGGTAGTAAATCTAATTGTTCGGGTGTCAATCTGTTCAGTAGAACAGGGTTATGACCTGCGCCTTTTAATATACCTGGCTCTTGAGGCATATAATATTGTACTTCCACGGTTGCGTCAGAGTCGCTCCCCTGACGCAACCGGATAATTCGCTGACGGTAAGCTTGATCTAGGTTAATAACGTTAGCCTGTTCGGCAAAAAAGGTGATGCTATCTTCTGTAAACAGATTAACTGGTCTTTGCCACAGGCGCAGGTGGACATACCAAATTGGTTCGGCTATGGCTTGTTCCCGATTATCAAATTCACCAGCTAGGTACTCACCTAAAGCCATTAACTGTGGCGAGAAGTTCATAAATGCAATAAACGAATGATTAAGGATGATAATTTTGGGCTAGCTTTTGGGGAGAAATGGTCTTAAATCCAGTGCCCAACAGGTTATAAAATACTTTTGATTTGTTTATATTGTAAATTAAGTCGTCACCAGCCAAAAGCTCAACTTGGCAAACTAGCCTTTAAGCGAGAAAATAAAGATACGTCGCCCTTAACATTTCCTTTTTCTTTGTGAATAACGTCCGTACTGTCTCTGATACAAAGCGAACTTTCTACAATCTCCACACCCGTCCGATCAACACTATTTATCGTCGGGTAGTGGAAGAATTGATGGTGGAAATGCATCTGCTGTCAGTAAATATCGATTTTAGCTACAATCCAATTTATGCCTTGGGTGTCGTCACTACTTTTGACCGCTTCATGGAAGGCTATCAACCAGAACGGGATCAAGAATCAATTTTTAACGCCTTATGTCAGGCTATAGAAACAGATCCGCAACGCTATCGACACGATGCCCAAAGATTGCAAGCTGTAGCTAAAGGTTTGCCTGTTAAAGATTTAATTGGGTGGCTGGCCCAAACTACTTACTTAGATAGAGATACTGACTTGCAAGCAGAACTGCAAGCGATTGCCAATAATCCTAACTTTAAATACAACCGTTTGTTCGCAATTGGTGTATTTTCGTTATTAGAACAATCAGATCCGGAATTAGTCAAAGATGAAAAGCAACTCACTGAGGCGCTGAAAGCGATCGCTGCTGGCTTGCACCTGTCGGATGACAAACTCAACAAGGATTTGGAATTATACCGTTCTAACCTAGAGAAGATGGCGCAAGCGCTGGTGGTGATGGCAGATATGCTCTCAGCCGATCGCAAAAAACGCGAACAACGTAAACAACAATCAACTACCTCAGTTGCTCCTCCAAGTTCTAACGAATAGTTAGAATATTGGAGTGATGAGTTAGGAATTATAAGTGAGGAATTGTTAATAACTCTTCACTTTTAACTCCTAATTATTAAGTCTATACGTTCAATAATTTGTATATTAAGCTGTTAATTATAGTCAGCGAAAATGCTCCAATAACAGCACTCCAAATCCCGTAACGTAAGCGAAATCCTTCTACTAACCAAGCAGCAATACTAAAGCAAACCACGGCAATCATAAATGTAAAAATGCCGGATAATAAGTCTAATGTGAGTAAATTTGGTACAGCAAAGACGAGGCTTAAAATCGGTCTGACTATTGCCGTCACGATACCAAGCACTGCGGCAGAAAGGAAGGCTTTGCCAGGAGTGTCAATTTCAACTCCCAAAGGCAATTTACTAATTATTAATAGGCTGATAGCTGTTACTAGCCAAACAATTAAAAGCGTCACTATATTCATGCCACAACCCCTGAAACGTGAATGGCAATTGGTGATAAATTACTTTAGTTTATCGGCGAAAAAATCTTTAAAGCTCAACCAATTATCTATAAATTAGCAGGAAATTTTTCTCTAACCGAATTTTATTTTAGATATCTTTAGGATTGGGAAAAATATTGAAGGGAACCAGGGGAGGCAGAGGGAGATGAAGAAGCAGGGGAGGTAGGGAGAAAAACGGCCTCTTTCCCCTCTGCTCTCTGCCCCTGTCCCTCTTGCCAATGCCCCATACCCCTATTTCATCTTTTAAGGAGTAGGTTGGGTTTGTTTGGGTGCAACGGGTGCTTGCGATGCTGGAGGATTGGAAATACCAGGATTAATAGGACTAATACCTTGTCCAGTTGGAGGTTTACTATTTATCGTGGGGAAGGGTACAGAATTAGGTGCTAAGGGAAATTTAGGGGTAAGATTCCCTTCAGGATTTATACCGGGAACTGGTGCAGTCTCAGGATTTATTGGGAAAGAGGGGACAATCGGTTGATTTGGTAAGTTTGTGGGTGGTTGAGATGGGCCAGGAATAATTCCTAAAGACACGCGATCGCCCCCTACTTGCCGCAGTAAGTCCAATGTCTCAATTACATCATTGTAAGTTGCTGTCCGCGAAGCATTCAGCACAACAACAGCATTGGGGTTTGCTTGGAGATACTGTTTTAACCTTTGTCCCAAATCTTCTTGTTTCACAGGCTGTTTTTCTATGTAAGTATTGCCAACGGCATCGATAGTCACAATTAGGCTACCACTCTGTGACGTTATCCCAGATACTGTACTGGGGCTGGCTTTAGGTAAATCAACATTTATTGCCTGTTGCCGTGTAAATTGTAATGCTGCTAATAAAAAAAACGTCAGAATACAAAAAACGACATCAATTAAAGGGATGATTTGAATTTGGACTTCTTCAATTGGAGTATGTAGATTAACTTTCATGTTTCACTTTAAAGGCTGCTGCGGAGGTTGAATTATTGAGTATTAATTAGGTGTATTTGGGGGTTCGGGAGGTTCTGAAACTCTAGTCTTTCCTGGCTTGCGGGATGGAATGATATTTTCCCGAACAATTGCTGATGTACTATTGCTAAAGTTAGGAGGAGATTGACGATAGAGCAATTCCATCTCATTTCCTGCCTTCCGAAAAACTTTAACTTGGTTGACGACAAAACTTTGAAATAGGCGGTAAAATACCAAACTAATGATGGCAACTATTAGCCCAGTTGCCGTACTAATTAAGGATTCACCAATACCAGTAGTCACCCCAGCAGTAGATTCAGTTCCCAAATCGCCAATTCTAATTGAGCGCAGAGACTGGATTAAACCTAAAACCGTACCCAACAATCCCAGCAGAGGCGCTAGGGCGATCACGGCTTCTAAAAGTTTTTCGCCCCGCCGCATCCCCGCTAATTCGTCTTCCGCCGTAGCCTCTAATGCTAGCCGAAAGGTTTCCGCATCACTTTTCGCTAAACGTAGGGGGGCGTAAAGAAAACGTCCGACAGGCTGATTGCTTGCTTGTCTTGCAATGTCCCCAGCTACTTCCCAATTATCCTGGGCAGCATCCACAACGCGATTGACTATTTGCTTTTCCTGAACAAAAATTCGCAACCAGAACCACAAACGCTCGAAAATCACACTCAAAGACAGAATCGACAGAACAAGCAGAGGCCACATTGCCGGCCCGCCTTTATAAAACAAATCTAAAATATCCACTGTTTAAGCTTCCTCCCTCCGTGACTAAAGCAGATGTGCTAAGGCATTTTAATTGTAGAGATTAATGCAAAATGAGGGACTTCCAAAATATAAATTTCTTACAAACCTAAAAAAGCAGTCCAACCGTGACCTATTTGGCTGAGATCATGTCCGCTTGATTACTTATTAAGCTCGAATAACCCTACGCCATGCTTTTCCCTTGATCGCTTGCAAGCGTTGGGGGTAGAGTTTAGGCAATACGGTACGGTTCGGATAAGCATTTTTCACTTTCCTTGTGGTCTGGGGAATGGGGTTGCGGGTAAAGGGTAAAGTAAAGGAGGTATTCAAAACCTTTCCCCTTTAACCGAACCGTATTGAGAGTTTAGGGACTTTTGTCAGAGGTCTAATGATAGACCGATAATTTTTGGCATACTTTTGTTAGACTTCCTTGTAACCTGGAGTTTGATCGCAAGATATTTTCACGTAAAGGAGAGCAAATTTTGGCAGCAGTCCGAGTCCGCCAACATGTTAATCCACTTGGTAAAAAGTATCAAACACCAGCAAGTCCCCTTGACTGGGAAAAAATTTATGCAAAGCTAAATCAACCACTACATTTAGATATTGGTTGCGCTAAAGGACTATTTTTGCTGAATATGGCTAAGATAGAACCCAACTGGAATTATTTAGGCTTGGAAATTCGGGAACCGCTAGTGGCGGAGGCGAATAAGTTACGTTCTGAGTTAGGTTTGACAAATCTGCATTATTTATTTTGCAATGTAAATAACTCACTGCGATCGCTGTTATCTTCTCTGCCTCCAGGAAGTTTACAACGCGTTACAATTCAATTCCCCGATCCTTGGTTTAAAACCCGCCATGCTAAACGCCGTGTAGTGCAACCAGAACTAGTGGCGGAATTAGCCAATTATCTTGCAGTTGGGGGAGTTGTATTTCTGCAATCAGATATGGAATTTATTGCTGTGGAAATGCGCGATCGCTTTGCAGCTCACCCAGCTTATCAGAAAGTAAGTACAGGAGAATGGTTAGCAGAAAATCCGTTACCAGTTGCCACAGAGCGGGAAATAGGCACGCAAAAAAAAGGTGAGCCTGTTTATCGGGCTTTGTTTGAAAGGGTAAAAAATACTGATTAGAGATGTTTGTAATATAAACTCTGCTCTACAATTATGAATCGGAAGTTTTCTTGTTCAGCCTTAAAATTATTTACTACTATAGACTTAAGTTTTGTTTATTATCTTGTTGTTAGAAATTACCCATAATTTGAAAAAGATTTTGGGACATAAATGTTTTATTAATGGTCGAAAATTGAGTGAAATGCTCTCTGATGATAAGTGCAAAAGCTTGTTGCTGGAGTAATTGTATAGATATATATCTTTATAAATCAATAGTTATTACTAAAAACTATTGATTTATTTTTTAGTGACATAAAAGTTTTATTTTTGTCTGGTTAAAAACTTTTAAAATATAGTTAAATCATCTTCCTTCTCTCTAAAATATAGACAGATTAGGTAAAGACATTTGATTAATTTGGAATAGCTAGCTTACTTTTGTCATGCGGTAATAATTTTAATAGTTTTTGCAGAAACAGCCTGTGGTAGTAACTAAAGTACCACAGTTTTCTCAACATCAAAATTGGTTGATGCATTTAAAAGTTATGACATTTATCTTAAACTCTCATAATGTTTTCCATTATTTAATTGAACAAGGACTTTGCAATCCGTCTGAACAACCTCCCAGCAAGATAGAACCACTTACAGCCAAAAACTTTAATTTATTACTGAGTTTGTCAAGCGATCGCAAGCTGCTTGTGAAGCAAGAACGACACAATCAAGAAGGTAAAGCGGCTGGTGAATTTTTAAGTGAGTGGCGAATTCAAGAGTTTTTACAACAATTTCCCAACCTTGGTAACTACCGCTCGTTTTTACCAGAGGTGCTGCATTTTGATGCCGAAAATTCCATTATTATCTTCAGATATCTGGATGATTATCGGGATTTGATGGATTTTTATACAAAGGAAAAGATATTTTCTACAGAAATATCTACGACAATTGGTAATATTTTAGGGACTATCCATCGTGATACTTTTAACCGTCAAGAATATCAGCAATTTTTTTCTAAAAATTCAGATAATTTAAGGGTTGATCAAGTATCACATTTAGTTCGGAGATTAGAAAGGGTTGAACCGGAAATTTTTGGTCTAGTTCCTAGTGATGGGTTAAAGTTTTTTGCTCTATATCAACGTTATAATAGCTTGGGGCAGGCGATCGCAGAATTGGGTAATGCTGTAACGCCCTGTTGTCTAACCCACAATGACCTCAAGCTAAATAATATTCTCTTACAAAAAGATTGGCAGGATTCCACTAACAATATTGTCCGACTAATTGATTGGGAACGCTCGACTTGGGGAGATCCAGCTTTTGATTTGGGAACACTTATTGGCAGCTATGTACAAATCTGGCTGGGTAGCTTGATTATCAGTAATTCTCTGAGTATTGAAGAGTCTCTACGCTTGGCAATAACACCTTTAGAACTACTTCAGCCTTCAATTGGTACATTAATCCAAGCTTATTTAAACGCTTTTCCAGAAATTCTAGAACATCGCCCTGATTTCTTGCAAAGGGTAGTGCAATTTACCGATTTTGCTTTGATTCAACAGATTCAGGCAATGATTCAATATCAAAAATCTTTTGGCAATATGGGGATTGCTATGCTTCAGGTTGCTAAGACATTATTAAGCCGTCCTCTAAAATCGATGCCAACAATTTTTGGTGCTGCTGCTGTTGAATTAACTCACCTGAGTAGTTCTGCTATTTAAATCATTTTGTTATTACTAAAGTAGTTATGCAATTATTAAATTCTCCTCAAACTCAGCTAGAGACTGGTTTAACTGGGCAATTACTGGATGTTCTGCAAGATATTGTTCAGAAAATTGAGATAAAATCTGATTTCTCCATTCACCATCCAGATTATAAACCTTTGGAATTACCATCTGAGGCAGTTGAACGTTTTCAGAAGATGCCAACCCAGATGCAACAGAAATATCTGAGTCTGCAATTGCGGACTTTTCTTTACGGCATCTATTACAACGGTTCTATGCAAAGTACGTTGGCGCTAAATGGGGAGGGAAATGGTTTGCCCCTAGATTTGGAGAATAATACTCTTTTAGGGGTAGATGTGGGGTTTTATAAGCGATTGCATGAAAGTAATTTTGGAGAGGGCTACTTTGACCCTGGTTGGTCTGTTTTGAGAGAAGAACGTGATGGCAGTTTAGCTGTGACTAAAGGCGGTTTGAGGCTGCATTGCCAGAATGAAATAACCCTAAATTTTTATTGTTTAGTCTAAGAGAATTCTTGAGCTGGTTTTTTATTGGTTTTTCTAATTTCTAGAAATGAAGTAAGCAATAAAGAAGGAAAAAGGACATAAATATTTCATATATGTTATCAAAAATAAGGAGCTTTGTCCAAATAAACATAATATTTTTATTTTCGGAGAAATAGCGCAGTAAAATTGATAAAAAACAAACATATAACTACATTATTTATGGCACACTATTTAGTAAAACAAACCTTGTAATAATAGATTAAATAACAGATTATAGTAATGGGAGAAGGCAATTAAAAGCTTAATCCCAACCAACACTACTTTATTTAGGAGTACATTTCAAAATGGCTAACATTGCAATCTCTGACCTGCGTCCCACTGGTGCTAACCTGTTCCAAGATTCTGAAAGCTTTCTCAATGAGCTGACAGAGCAGGAAATTGCAGATGTTTTGGGTGGCGGCAAAATCGCAGTCGAAATTTTATGGAGTGGAATTTGCGGCGAGATATCGTGGTAGACACATAAAATTTCTATAACTTCTAACGATTAAAAGTGATTTTTAGACGGCAGCCCAAGGTAATAAATTTTGGGCTGCTTGTTAGGAGTTTATTTGATTTCAACTTGAGTAATTTGTGGCTTTAGCCATTGCTGGAATAAATCTAAACCAATTTTATGGCGCAGTATATTATCCAATTGCGGTTGAATAATTTCCTCCACCAAAATCAGATGTACTCCCAAAGATGTCACTATAGGTTTGAGAAGTTGCGGAGGCTTTGCTGCAAAAACAGCAGCAGAAATTTCGGGTTTTAAACCTTTACGGTACACTATCCCCCGATATCCACATTTTTGGCGTAATTCCCTATCCTGGATATATTTGTGAGCAACATCATCAGGACTTACGCAACTGGCACAATGCGAGCGCCAATTACTAGTACATAGGTATTATTTGAATCTGATTCCGAATGCCTTGTATTTGTAATAAAAGCTGGTGTATTGGAAGCAAAGCATGAAATATTCATGAGAAAATAGGTAGAGGTTGTATGAGATAAATG
>NZ_JACJSI010000669.1 GCF_014698065.1 Nostoc flagelliforme FACHB-838 | reverse complement strand
CTCAAGCACTTGAAGAACGGTTTCGCCGTAAATTCCCACACTTGCGGATTCTGCGAATTGACAGCGAATCTGTTGCTGACCCGTCACATCCAGCGTTTGGCTGTATCGCTCACCTGAACAAGATTCTCATCCAGTACGATTTAGTTATCGCATCTCCAAGTTTAGAAACTGGGGTCAGCATCGACATTCGAGGACATTTTGATGGTGTTTGGGGAGTTTTTCAGGGAGTGCAGCCGGTTAACTCTGTGCGTCAGATGTTGGCAAGGGTTAGGGAGACAGTTGACCGTCATATCTGGGTCAGAGAATGGGGGATGTCGGTTGTGGGCAATGGTTCTACATCCATAGGAGGATTGCTCAGAAGTCAACACGTCGCAACACAAGCTAATATTGCGCTGTTGTCGGCGGCGGATAATGACGATTACAGCTATGTTGACCAGAATTTTCAGCCGGAATCTTTGCAGGCTTGGGGTAAGCGTGGTTCTGTAATCAACGTTGAGATGCGGCGCTATAGAGAGTCTGTGCTTGCGGGTTTGGTCGAGGATGGCTATACCGTTATTGATACCGACGATGCTGATGACGATGAGAGTGGAGCAGTAATCGAGTCCGTTAAAGCCGTGTCTGTTGAATTGTATACTGCGGAGTGTAAAGCGATCGCTAATTCCGATGAACTCTCGCAGACTGAACTCAAAAAACTGCAAGACAAACGGGCGAAAACCAAAGCCGAACGACATCAGCAGCGCAAGGCTGAATTGTCCCGTCGCTATGAAATTGATGTTACCCCTGAGCTTGTGGAGAAAGATGACGACGGCTGGTATCCTCAACTGCGGATGCACTACTATTTGACGCTGGGGCGAGAGTTTCTGACCAACCGTGATACTAAACGGGCAGCAGCGCAGTTAGAAGCGGGAGAGAATTCGATTTGGAAACCGGATTTTAACAAGGGGCAAATGTTGCCGGCTGTACTGTTGTTAGAAGAACTGAATCTGTTGCAGTTGCTCACGCCTGGGGAGCAGTTGCGTTCTTCTGACGAGGCAATGCAGGAATTTAAAGCACTGGCACTAAAGCATAGGCACGTTATCAAGAATTACTTGAATGTCAGCATATCGAAGAAACTGACCCCAGTAGCGATCGCTCAGAAGTTACTTGCCAAAATTGATTTGAAGTTGGACTACGTTGGTCGATTGGGCAAGCGTGAAAATCGGGAGTGCGTCTATCGGTTTGTTGCCCCTGATGATCAGCGTGATTCAATTTTTGGGCAGTGGTTAAATCGAGATGAAGCGTTTTCAAGGGATTCGGTGTCAGTCATGAATAATATAGTGTTAACCACACCAGTCACTGACACGACACCTATTGATATTCCCCAAACAGTTACCCAGGTGGAAAATCCTATTGCCCAAGGCTTAATGGGCTGAAGCTGAAATTGCAGCAAGGTTTGGACAGCGCTGGCTCGTTCTACAATCAGTTAGTCTCCACAATCGGCTCGGCTGTCGGTGTTGCTGATGGTGAGCCGTACTGGAATGGGTATCTGAACCAGTGGCAGGTTTGGGTTAAGTTTGCTGACGGGTGTAGGTCTGTGGTGTGCGATTGGGTGGTGGGGGTATAAGCAATTTTGGGTTAAAATTCTTCGTCTAATTCGCTAAGTACATCTGCTAAATCTCTTGCTCCATGAAATATCCGAAGAATCTCAATGGTAGTGTCCTCAATCCGATAAAAAATTAAATAATCCTGAAAGTCTTTGATGCGCCATTGTCGGATTTCACCTAATCTCGATACTACCAACTGAGCTACCTTTCCTATCCCAGGGGTCTTTACTAACTGAGCAAATGTCGCTTCGGCAGCACTTAAGAATTTAACTGCTACATCTGTATTCCCATTGACTAATATGTACAGGACTTACGCAACTGGAACAAATAGCGAGCGGGGCGTAGCCCTACCACACGACAATTTAAATCAAACCAAGCACATAGGAATACTTGGGCGTTTTAGTTGCTGAATTAAAT
>NZ_JACJSI010000668.1 GCF_014698065.1 Nostoc flagelliforme FACHB-838 | reverse complement strand
TTAGGGTCAAGGTAATCTTTGCTCTGACGGGCACGGTACTCACTCAAAGTAATATTGTTCGCCTTGGCAACAGCCGAATTGTGGGCACTATCCAAAGCTTGTGCTGCTGCTTTTAGACTTTCAAGAGATTGAGGATCTGAATCACTTCCCACATATATAAATGTATTGCCCATTTCTGTGAGAAGCGATCGCAAGTCATCACGCAGATTATTGAGAGAATAGTGGCGGTTAGCCATAATTTGGCAGTAAGCCTCAAGCGCCCAATCTTTCTCCGCTCCCCGCTTACCCGTTTCTCTGTCAATTCGCAACAGAAAAGCGGTCATTTCATTGGTTTGGAGCAAGCGCTCTTTAATCTTGGTAGCATTGGTATCCTTGTAACCAAAGGGAGGGCGCGGGGCCACCCAAATATGAAACGGAACTTTTGGACGATAACGGTAAAGCTGTTGGGCACACTCAGTAGCAGTTTGGGAAACGCCGTGAAAGACACCAAATACTAAATCAAAATGATACTCAGAAATATCGACACCAGTACCCAGGCTAGGGGAAGTGAACAAGGCATCAAAGTTTTTGACGGCGTTGGTGATATCTTTGATGAAAGCGACATTCTCATCACTGCCAGAATTGTCAGAGTGAACAGACCAGATACGCCATTTTTTTTGTGTATGTGATTCTTCGGAGTTAGATTCTTCGTAGTTGATAGTAAAGGATTTGTCGAGTTTTTTGATGAAACGCTTACTGTCACTTGCAACCATGATTTTCTCCCCAAGCATCAGCGCTGCCGAGATTTGGGCGACTATGGCGCTTGAATTATCCCCCTCGTACCAATAAATTGTGCGTGAACCGTTGCGCCACTCGTTTTTAATAATGTAAGGTACTTCACCGAGTGGTCGCATTGCAAGAAAGAAGTTTACCGTTAAATCGTCCATGTGTGCATCAGCGATGACGACCAGTGGCGCATTGTATACTATATATTCCAGTACCTCCAAAATGGCGGCGCGATATTGTTTGCAAGTATTACTGTGCAGCAGGTGGGTAAGGTATTGGCAGGCTTCATCTATAAATATGCAACCGTAGGTGAGAGACTGAGTATTGAGTTTATGCAAGCTGTCAATAGTAATACTAAGGGCTTGAGCCTGCGCTAAACCTGTGTAACCCAAGTCGGAGTACATCGCCGTCCGCAAGCGTTCGGCAAGATTTTTCAGCAAATTTACGCGATGCCCATTGTTGAGAAATCTGGCATCGGGGTTTTGGTCACGCCACCAGCGCATAAGTTCAGTTTTGCCTGTACCCATGTCGCTCCACAGTACAACTAGTCCTGATTTTGGGAAATTGAAGCTAGGGGATTTCTTCGATTTGTCTGAATCAACTCCGCCAGAATCGGTAGACTCCTTCTTTGGAGGATATCCTTTTATAGATGGCGTGAAAAGTTGTTCCTTTTCAAGCTCATAAAGCTCAGGTACTCTCAAGCATTTTTCCTCAAGTTCAGGAATGCACAAAGCCTCAGAAAGATACAAGACATTAATAGTGACATCTGGTTTGTATTTGCTAAGTCCCCATTTCTTAGCCCGATACGAGCGCTGGTAATCGGCAAGTGATTTAGCATCATCTATAATTGCAGTTAGCAGAGCATTGGCATCTTCACCCCTGGCTACCACGAAATCATCTACACCTTTTTCTGGCCCCGGCAACAGCGCAACTTCACATTCACAACCAGCCGATTCGATTGCTTTTGCAGTGCGAACAGTGGCTTGAAACACCGACCACCTGGTTTTAGCTTTTGTTTCGTGGTCAAAAAGAATTATGAACTTGCGTCCCGCCTGAGCCATTGGTACTAAGTCAGGATGCAACCGTTCATCAAAATCTTGTTTGCCCACGCGGCCGTTCCAAATCCCCGGAAGCGCGATCGCTACAAACCCTAAAGAGAGCAAGCAGGCCGCTTTTTTTTCGCCCTCGCATAAGATAACTGGAATCTCTGGATGCTGTTTTACCCACTCCCAGAAGGAGATTTGTAA
>NZ_JACJSI010000667.1 GCF_014698065.1 Nostoc flagelliforme FACHB-838 | reverse complement strand
TATCCAATTTTATGAGCAAAACTAATCAAGCTCTTAGCACAAGCTATGTATATCCGCTTTGTGCTTTCGGCATTCCCTTCAAAGTCAGCGGCGTATTCTACCAAGTCTTCATAGGTCACTTTTTTGAGTGGTTTGTCCAAAAATTCCAGAAATCGCCTAGTGTATCGTTGGTAAGAGATGATAGATGACTCTGCTTTTCCCTCCAACCACAGCGCAATCAACTTCGCCTCCGCCTGCGCTACTGGCAAGGAAGCGATCGCCTTTCTATGCGCTGTTATGTGGACTAGAGAGAGCGTCATTTTTATAACTACTTTAAAAACCAGACACAATCATAGTTTCGTCTGGTCTTATAGTGTCTGATTTTTATTTTCCTCCCAAATGGTCATTTCAACTCACTGTTTCACAACTAAAAATTTCTCATTTTTTGCGTATAGTACACTCATAATACTTAAAAGGATGATACAAGCAATACTATTATTGACTATCCATTGCGGATTTAAAGTTGGGCATTTTTTCGGAGAAAATGCCGCTTATGCACGGCTAACTTGTCATAGAGGGAGGTGTTATTTTTGGATGTATGGTGTGTGTGGGGAACTAAGAAAAAGATTTGCAAGGGCGATTGCTGAATTTAACTGGCGGGTTGACTATTTAAAGTTTTTTAGAAGGGTATAGGGAATAGGCAACAAAAGGTTTTGTCCGGGGATTTAGAACTATACCTAAATGCTCGTCCTAAAGAAGGGGGCTTCAAATCCAAAGGTTTTCTCTGTTAGAAGGGAACAGGCAATTTTTCTTTGAGCTTCAATCCTACTGTTGCCTGTTCCCCATTCTCTACCCCGAACGCGAGTGCGTCTTTGCAGGAGAAGGGGTCGGTGAACTACAAGAAATGGAACCGAGCGATTGCGATTATGTAGATGAGCAGTATGGTATGGGATTTTCAATAACCAGCGTCCTCACTGAGGATATTTAATACCTAGTGTCTGGCGAATATGGTTGATGCTGGAATTGCTACGGAGTGATGTCTATATTTATTTGCAATCATCAATGGTAGCCCTTGGCAGTAGCATGTTTTTACAAAAGCAATCGCTTGAAGAATGCGCTGACACATTTGGCGATGATAGCATCAAGGTAATTGATCATGACGAATTACACGATTTAATAAGCGTGTACAGTCCAAGTTTACCTAGATAGTACGCAAACCTGAGCAATGCACGCTGTAAAAAGAAATACCATATTTAAACTGTTACCAAAGGAAGTGGGAGCAGTTTATTGCCTGTTGCACTCGAAAGGCACAACAGCAACAGCCACGCCGCTCGAATTTATCGAACTCTACTTAGGCGATTCCCAAGATAAAGCTGGTGCAATAGGTGGTAATAATTTAGACTAACACCTAAACTTTAAATTTAGTTGCTGGTAACAATAACAACAGCAGTTCAGGAAGTAGCCCCAAAGACATAATCCTAATTAAGTGGCATCTCCCCTCAGAGAAAATTGAAGAAGAATTCAGAATAGCTGAATTCTTCTTCAAATTATTTGCTTTATCTAAGAAAGAATAAGACAAGACTTGCGTTAGTTGGTTGTACTGGAGATGGAGGAAGTCGCCGCGACAGAACTGCGATCTAACTAAGGAAGCGAGTGTGCCTGATTTTTACGATTGCGTCTTCTTCCATTCTTCAAGAGTCAAGCAAGTTTTCCCAGTGGGTATTAATCCTGTGGTTGCTGACACACCGAAATTTTTCAGCGCATAATTTTCTGTTTCTGCGTCCTTGAAGGCAAGTTCTACTACTGTTTGCTTTTCCTGCTTTGACAGAGGTTCAATCTTCACGTTTGCTGCGGTAGGAACAGGATTCGTTTTATCTCTGGTAAAATTTTTTACATTATAAAATTGCTCTTGTTCTGGCTTACCTGAGCAGGACTTACGCAACTGGCACAATGCGAGCGCCAATTACTAGTACATAAGTATTATTTGAATCTGATTCCGAATGCCTTGTATTTGTAATAAAAGCTGGTGTATTGGAAGCAA
>NZ_JACJSI010000666.1 GCF_014698065.1 Nostoc flagelliforme FACHB-838 | reverse complement strand
GCTCCTAGCTTCAGGGCTTCTCGTCTAGTTATTTGTTTCACTTTAATTCCTTTACTAGGTGATGACAATACTTACCAAAATGGCTTGACCAATTGGTAGATATCAGGTCTTATGCAAAAATGACGTGAAAGGCTAATTCGCCGCAAAGGTAATTTTTGTAGCCAATGGCTTACCTCAGGATGTCAATCTTACATTTTGTACTTGATGGTTAATTCCTTGATGTAAGGAAGTGTTTAATATTTCATTTTTCTACATTGTAAATTTTTGTAAACTTAATCTATTCACTTATTGTATATGTATTTTGAAAAAAGTTAACCAGCAATAACTAAAACCAAAAAAAAAGTCATTCATGCTGTTAGTTGCGGTGAGAAATACGTGTTGTTGCGGTGAAGAATATGTGCTGTTACAAAGAACGGTTCAGCAACTCTAGCCCGAAGATTTTCTTTCTTTTCACCTTGGTTGTGAGAGAAATCTTAGCAAGCAGATTATGTATAGCAGATGTATAGCAGGTTGCAGGTTAGTTAAGCAATACGGTTCGGTTAAGTTCTAAGCGGTGTTAATTACAGAGATGTCATTGGTTAAAGTTAAAAATTCGTGTCCATTTCCGAGTTAATAGCAAAAACTAATCTTTTTTATTTTGTACTTTGCTGTTGACATTAGGTATACTATCGCTTGAGTTGCTCAACTGTGACACAAACCAAAGCTACAATGAAAACCAACAGCAAAGGATTGTTCTTAGTAAGCCCCAAGCAGCAACGGTATTCACGAAGGGGCAGCCGTGGTGACGAGAGCTTTGTCCGTGAGAAAATCTTGGAAACAAGAAGAAGCGATTTTATTTTCCGGTGTACAGTGACTTTTTATTTGCCGCTATGCCAAATTAATGTCATTGAGGGTGTAAAGCTTGCACTCAAAGAGCATTAAGCTTAGAAGTAGCGCTGGGAGCTTACAACCTATATCAACACGGCTTTGTTGCAAGGCTAAAGTGGGTAAGCCTTAACTCGATAACACGAATTTGTCTCAACGTAATTTAAGTAGTTACTGTAGAATAGTTAACGCACTGAAGTGCCGTTGAGCATTGAGATAAATGAATTCGCAAAATGAACTCCTAAAACAGCAGTTGATAGAAGCGATTTCTTGTCAGAATCTGCAAGAAATTCAAAAAATCCTAACCCTAGCACAATTAAAGGATGAGACAATAATCCTCAAAGAAGCTCTTGTGCAAGTAGAATATGCAAATTTTGTTTGGTTCTTGCAAGAATACGTAGGCAAGGAAAGTTATCAACAAGCCGTAAAGGATGTATCGACAAGCATGACTCAAAAACTATTTTCTTGGAGGTTTCAAGCCAGGGGTTGATTTCAACTTACACCCAGATGGTAGGATGTTGGCATCAAAGGAGGCAAATGAATATTTAGAAAATTATCAAGTTAATTCTGACCTAACATTGGGAATCAACTTAACCGGAACATGACCTTAGCAAGTTTGCCAAACCCTTGAGTAAAGGCATATTCAATCTCTGCGGCATCACAAATCTCTGTTAGTTTGGATTTGATCCCAGGAAGTTCTCTGACCTCAATACAGATATTTACATATACATCTTTAATTTCCACATGGAATAGTCCAGCATTTATGTTCAAAAAATCACCTGTTAGCATTGAACAGTAAGTTAAAGATTCAAGCCATTGTGATTTGTACTTCAGCCGAAAATAATTATCGCCTAAATTCTTTTTGAACTTAGATGACTTTTGGTGTGGTTTTGGTTCGGAGAATATACTATTCTCCAACTGCCCAAGAGCTTCTATTGTCGTAGCTCCCGTTGCCACATTGGTACTGCCCTGTTGTTTTAGCTTTCTCTGTTCAACAAAAGACATAGCCAGGATGCGGTTTTTATGTCGCTCAAAAGCTTCCTTGTACAGTTCCCATGCTTTTTTGGTAATTGCTGATTGGGATGGCTCAACCATTTTAACGATTTCGCGCCAATCTCCAAGAGTAAATCTAGTAATATTTTCAATAAAAGCGATGAAAATGG
>NZ_JACJSI010000665.1 GCF_014698065.1 Nostoc flagelliforme FACHB-838 | reverse complement strand
TAATCAATCAATAAAAAAACTTACCGAATGGTCAACTGATTTAGCTTTAGACGATGTTGCTTGGGAGTTGGGACTGTGGCGTAAAGGGAATGAATGGGTAGGAGGAAACCACACCATTAATATAGATGGCTCTAAATTTAGCGGTCTTGCTCCCGGTTCTCATTTTGAAGGTAATCATGCAATTGATTTGGTCAAGCACGTTAATCAATGCAACCAAGTCCAAGCGATCGCATGGATCGGGGAGCGATTTGGTGAAGTCGGCGCAAAACGTGCAGCGATTGCACATAGTGCAGTGCCGGAGGCAATCACTCATGCTCAAAAAGTTGCGGCTGACATTATCCAAACTCAACCAGTACCGCAATTCACTCCACCGATTGAGGATAAAGCTAACTGGTCAGGCGTTGAACATTACCTAACCCAGAAACGAGGCATACCTTCTGATTGCGTACAAATGTTACATAACCAGGGGCTAGTTTATGCCGACTCAAAAGCAAATGTAGTGTTTGTGATGCGGGACTTGGAAGGGAATACCAAAGGGGCTTTCTTAGAAGGTACAACCAATAAATTCTCTGGTTATGAGTTAGGTACAGTTCGTCGTGATAGCTGGTTTTACTTTACTTTGGGGAAAAAGCCTAGTGATAAAACTAGCACTGCTGTACTGTCTGACTCTCCCATTGATGCCATTTCAGTAGCCATGCTGGAATATCTCTTTAAAGGAATACCAGAAAACAGAACAATTTACATGGCAGTAGATGACACTTCAAGTTTACCTGTTGAAAGATTACGTAATGTTGCTCATGTACAGGTGGCTTTTAGTCAACCAACAGTGGCACGGGCTGTTAAAGAACTACTGCCACACTCGACTCAACTCAAGTGCGAAAGTCGGGATTGGAATACGCAGTTAATCAATTTCTCCCATCAATTGCAACAGCGTTGTTCACAACAAAAACACGAGGAATTAGAGCTATAGTTGCAAAAAAGTCAAGCTACTCTAGTACCGATTTTTTCAGTACCAAAGTAGCTAGTAAAGAGTTTTAGCTATCAATAATATTGGGGTGAAATTTAACTAAAGCCCTAATGAATAATGAGTTAATTAAACAAATATTCGGATTAATTAAGCTTAACAATAAGCTGATAGCTGTCGAGTCTCCATTGCAAGAGAGGGTCAGACTTTTGACAAATCTCGCCAGTGAATGCCAGCAATACAACATTAACTGTTACCTGTGGACGCTGGAGGATGATGCACTACACCAGTTATCCACTAATGAGGAGGGATTAAGTTTACAAAGTGTTGACCAGTATCAAGCGATCGCCAAAAGCAGGCGCGAACATTACTTTGAAATTCTCCGATTCTGGCAAACTACTGATTTATCAGGAATCCTGATACTAGAAGGTATATTCCCCTGGCTGGGAGAGTCTACCACTGACCCCGATTTCTTTCTGACTTCCAAGTGGATTAAGTCAGCCCTCATTAACCTGAAGCTGTACAATCACAATGCCAACAAGACAGCGATTCTCTTGGGGGCAAACGCCACTGTGTCATCTGACATTGCCCCCGAAGTTCCCACAGTCATTCATCAACTGCCAGCCATAGAGGAAATAAGCAGTTACTTAGCTCAAGTATTACCAGATTACAGTCATAGCGATATTCATGCGACAGCGAATGCCGGCTTAGGCATGTACTTGGCTGATATTGACTATGGAATTAGACAGGCGATTGCAAATCATGAAATTACACCGGATGAGTTAGTGTCTCAACTGTCCGCTTACAAAATTGACCTATTTAAACGGATTTATAACATTCAGTTCCTTCAACCTCCAAGCACACCCATTGGTGGTTTAGAACTGATCCAGCAAGCGTTTAAAACTTATAAGCGCCTTTTATCCTCATTGGCTAAAGCTTACAATCTTCGTTTACCCAAGGGGATTTTACTAATCGGCCCACCCGGAACAGGAAAATCTTACTCGGCTAAAGCAAGTTCTGCACAATTGGGGCTACCTCTGATTATTTTGGAGTGGGGTAGTTT
>NZ_JACJSI010000664.1 GCF_014698065.1 Nostoc flagelliforme FACHB-838 | reverse complement strand
GTCAGTATTTTGTATCTCAGGAGACACCAATGAAAAATCCCTCAGATGCACGACACTTAATTTCCATTCTTCGGAACAATGCCTAATTTACATGACTTTGAGCCTTAACTGAACCGTATTGGTGGATTAGTGCAGATCCAATCGCACTCTGGCAAAGAATCCCATGACTCGGATAGTGTTGCATCTAAATGGTAATCAGCCGATTTATGTGGATCAATATCGTTCGTCCACATTTGCTTGGTGTGTGGCCACGCCTGGAGTAAAGATGTGATCGCCCCCATCCCAACACAAGGCTCACCAATAACACCAGATAACGGAACATGGCGCAGTAGTTCAGTAGTAAACCAAGATGGAGACTCGTAAAAGTTCAATGGATGCCTACCAACAGTTTCTCCTGTAGATTTAGGAGAGTATGGTTGTGGTGTTAGTAGTTGTGCAACAGTCATAAACTCTCTCCCGCTTGTTTTACAACTTGAGCGCTGATTGATTCAAAATCCACTTGAAAAATGTTCATATCAGTCAGCATCTCGCCACTGTTATAGCGGTCTATAATATGTTGCCTAATGCCTGATTCTGAAAGCCCATCGGAAATATTGATGTGAGCAACACTCTTAATCTTTTCGGTGACTCTAACAATGACTCTCATGCTGGTTATGCCAAATATGAAAAAGTGTTTAACGTAGTGATTGCTACTTGTTTAATAGTGATCGCTTCTATCTCCAAGGTGTAAAATTATTCCATTGAAACCAGCTTGAGCCAGAATCAGAGTATGCAGTGGTACGGTGGATTGCTTCTGGATTACCCCAGCAACAGCAAGCGTTGATGGCAAACGTGGGCTTATCCTGAAATGTTCCATCTGGTAGAAGAATCTGGTAAACCTCATCCTCAACCCATATTTCCAACCATTCTCGGCTCATGTATTCGGCGTAAAACTGACTCCAGCGAGAGGAAAGCCAGCGCGATTCTGTTTCGCGGTTGTAACGCCACAGCTTGAAAGCGAGGTTCCAATGTGCAAGAAAGTCGAGCGCCACCGGCTTGGACTGCATCAATATCTCTTTGTCACCAGGAACGAGCATCAATTCCTCACACAGGCGGGGAAGAACTAACGCCATGCCGCCGTACTCAACGGTGTACTACTCAATTCCACTAATGCCTTGGCTTACCTGTTGTGCCCAAATTATTTGTCGTTTATCAACTGTATCTTGCACTCTTTTTCGGAACATATCGAAACGCAATACTGTTTCTACTGGGGATAATTCCCCCTTCGCTACGTGTTGTAGTGCTAAGTCACAAGCTCCTTCCCAACCGATTGCATTAACTTGGTCGATCTGAGCGGCGATTACGGCGGCTCTTTCATCATGAAATTGTGTCATTAACCTTTCCTTATCCGTTACTTATTTTCTGTTTAATGAACAGGCTTTACAGTTCTTTATGTATATGAAGTACGATCCCTACAAGTAATGGTTACGTAACCAGTAGTAAGAAAAATGCAGGCAACTGAAGGCTGAAGACTGATGGCTACGTAACCATTACCTGTTCTTTCTTATTAGTGAAAGCCCCCGCCTGCCTTAGCGCTGTACTAGGACTGGGATGAGCGAAGAACGCTTCTATAGCTTTGGTCAGTCCGGCGGCCACAACAGGATCGTGACAAGCGTAGACATAGATGGGCTGTTGCACACCGTTAACCAATCGCGTTTCTTGGCGATCGCCTAGTTGTGGGTAAAACGTGCGAACCCATGTGCCCAAGTGTCCGCGATAGTGAGTGCCGCTCAGGGGGACTTTCTTTCCAAGTTCGCTCTCTGCAAAGTTGACCACACCCAGCCATTTTTCTTTTGTGCCGGTTAGTGACTGTCTGTTGTAGTCAGCTATCAGATTGGCGGCGAAGTCTTTGCAATTCTGTTCCATGTATGGGTTGAGTCTGCCACCCGTGAGTTCGGCTAAAGTCTTCATTGCTTTGACAAAAGTATCTAGCCTCTGTTCAACAGGAGGAAGGACTGGTACATGATTTTGGTTTTGAGATGCAATTGTGTTGGGTATCGC
>NZ_JACJSI010000663.1 GCF_014698065.1 Nostoc flagelliforme FACHB-838 | reverse complement strand
GTACGCTCACTCTCCAGGACTTTACCCTACGAATACTTGCTCTACAGTCCCAAAATCTCCCGTCGCAACGATGGACGATTACGCGATCGCGATTTAAAGAAATACCAGCACATCGAAGTAGGCGGCTGGTGGTGCAGTGGCGTTGACCCACTCAACAACTACGTCCTAATGATGTGGGGCTGCTTCAAACCCGACCATCCCCGACGCGACCGCCAAAAGATCCACAAGTTCATCAAGTACGAACACCCATACAGAGAAGAGACACGCGCTTTTTTCCTCTTAGTACCGAATCGCATCTGGGTGAAAGTCTCCAATCGTAGCGGCATCCCCATTACTGAAGAAGATTTGCAGCATCCTGGCGGTTTCTGGCACTGGGTTTGGCGGCATAACGTACCTGTGACAATTGTAGAAGGTGTCAAAAAAGCGGGGGCATTACTAACTGCGGGTTATGCTGCGATCGCTATCCCCGGTGTCAACGCTGGATACCGCACACCGCAAGATGAGTATGGTACAGCTAATGGCAAACCATACCTCATCCCAGACTTGAAACATTTTGCAACACAGGGGAGACAGGTTAACATCTGCTTTGACCAAGATAATAAGCCCGAAACTGTACAGCGAGTCAGAACCGCTATCAGTCGCATGGGTCGGTTGCTAGTAAATGAGGGCTGTTCGCTACGAGTGATTGATTTACCATTAGGGGCAGAGAAAGGGGTTGATGATTTTATCGTTGCCAAAGGGCGGGAAGCTTTTGACGCGCTCTACAATACTGCTGTTGCTTTGGAGTTGTGGGAAATCAAGCTGTTTACTCTGCTGACTTATCCCCCGTCCATCGCTCTCAACCAAAGATTCCTGGGTCAGTTGCTCGTCCCCGAAGGCGAAAAACTGATTGTTCTCAAAGCGCCTAAAGGTACTGGCAAAACCGAATGGCTAGCAACTGAGGTGGCGAAAGCACACGACCAAGAGAGACGGGTATTAATTATCACCCATCGCATTCAACTAGGTGAGGCGTTGTGTAATCGCTTCGGTGTTAACTATGTTACCGAAGTCCGCACGAATGAAACAGGCACATTGTTGGGATATGGGGTGTGTGTTGATTCGCTACATCAGGAGAGTCAAGCCCGATTCAACCCTAACGACTGGGCAAATGATGTGATTATTATTGACGAGTGTGACCAAGTTTTCTGGCATTTGCTTAACTCTGGTACGGAAGTGCAAAAACGCCGTGTATCCGTTCTCAAAAACCTCAAACAACTGGTACAGAATGTTTTGGGCAGCAGTCAGGGAAAGATTTATCTGTTTAGTGCGGATGTCTCAGACACTGATGTGAAGTATGTTTTGTCACTCGCTGGTGAATATCGAGTTAATCCCTTCGTTATCGTCAACAACTATCGGCACGTATCTGGCAATTGTTACAACTACTCTGGCAGTAACCCGAAGAATCTCATCGCCGCACTAGACAAAGCGATAGTCTTCAGGGGGCATCATTTACTCTGTTGCTCTGCTCAAAAGGCAAAATCCAAATGGGGAACCCAAGCACTTGAAGAACGGTTTCGTCGCAAGTTCCCACACTTGCGGATTCTGCGAATTGACAGCGAATCAGTTGCTGGCCCCTCACAGGAAGCTTTCGGTTGTATCGCTCACCTGAACGAAATTCTCACCCAGTATGATTTGGTTATCGCCTCTCCAAGTTTAGAAACTGGGGTATCCATCGACATTCGAGGGCATTTCAGTGCTGTTTGGGGGATTTTTCAGGGAGTGCAGCCGATTAACTCCGTGCGTCAGATGTTGGCAAGGGTTAGGGAAACAGTTGACCGTCATATCTGGATCAGAGAATGGGGGATGTCGGTTGTGGGCAATGGTTCCACATCCATCGGAGGATTGCTCAGAAGTCAACACGTCGCCACACAAGCTAATATTGCGCTGTTGTCGGCGGCGGACAATGACGACTATAGCTCAATACGGTTCAGTTAAGGCTCAAAGTCATGTAAATTAGGCATTGTTCCGAAGAATGGAAATTAAGTGTCGTGCATCTGAGGGATTTTTCATTGGTGTCTCCTGAGATACAAAATACTGAC
>NZ_JACJSI010000662.1 GCF_014698065.1 Nostoc flagelliforme FACHB-838 | reverse complement strand
AACGCTTTTTAGGAGACTTTTACGATTTTATTTCTGATTACGATGGCGGATGGATGATTAAGTTGTTCTATCTGATTAAAGTAAATGTTGCTCTCTGGTTTGGATGGGAGTCACAGCCCAACTACGACGATTGGCATTGGGGACTGGGGTATTTTGGAGAGGAATACCGACATGACTGGAATGCGCCAATAGGATCTTGTGATTGGCAGGAAATCTGTACTCCCGTCAGTTTTCTAAGATGGCAATACGGTATTGGCGAAAACTTAAATTACTAATCGATAACAGGCTAACTAACAAAAGATTCAAATGTCCAATCTTCCACCAATTAATTCATCTGTCAAAGTCATTAAAGCACTTACAGAAAAAGATCCAAGGTTAGGGCAAACAGGCACAGTAATTCAGTATTCAGGACACGGCATGGTTTGCGTTCATTTCCCAGATATGCCACCTGGTCAAGGAATTTTTTTCAATCCACATCATTTACAAATCATGGAGTCATAGTCAAGATTATGCCCAGAAAATCCACTCATCCCACTCCTACTGACAATTCCTCACTGTGCCTACAATATCTCAGCCGTTGTGGGGGTAGCGCTCGATTGTGTCATATCAACTTCAGTCTTAGTGTAATTCAAATGTTGGTCAATCAAAGAAAAGTAAAGATTAAGAATACTGGTGCAGGGTTTTTTATTGAATTGGAGAATTCCAAATGACTAACCACAAACAGGTTGTTTACCAATCTCGATTAGACCACAAGAGTAAATTGGTTCTTCGCCGCCGTACTAGGAGAAGATTCAACCCCAGGATTTTTATCGACCGCACCATAGAAACAACTGCAATTGTCTCTCTGCTCTTGACTGGGTTTTCAGGAGTAGGGGCAATGGCTTGCTGGGGGCTGGAGATTATCGAGACTAATAATTCCAACATAATCATCTCTAGGTGGCAGCAGCAGAAAAGTATTTGCTTGGGTGCAATGGTGGTCAGTTTTTCCGCATTCTTAGGGACTTCTTTAGTCGGAGCAAGCCTCAGTATTCAACGAGATAAATTTTAGGGGAAGGAACAACAATGGAAATCAAATTAACTACATCAGAGATTCGGGCTATCTTGCAAGGATGTCAATATACGTTGCGGCTTGTGGGAAGTAGTAAGGATTATCGCAGGCTTCAGTCGTCCGAGTATTTTTCTACATCGAATGATGTGGTTTTAAATGATGCGTTTAATATTTTGGGAGAAATAGTGGATGCAATTGATGAGGTTGAACAAGCCACTCAACAGTTTTAAACTATTTACACACATTTTCTGTTGCATACGAGCATTTAGGTTTAGTGGGTTAAGTTTAAGAGATGATTAGTTAGGGCTGAATAATGCCGTTATGCGCCAATACGGTTCTGTCAAAGGAGAGTTTTAATATGTTTTGGAGAAATTTTATCAGTATCTGCACTTTGAGTTGTGCCTTTTCCAATATTGCCTCCGCAAATTCGATTGGCAGTATTTATACAGATATTTCATCTAATCGTTGCAAAACCATTGAAGTTGATAAGGAAACAAGCAGTTCTGTGCGGAAATGTGCAGGAGTGGCGGATTATAGTCTGCTGGTTCAAGATGCAGATGCTCGAGAGTCCGTAACCGTGCTGACACCAGATGGGCAGCAGCATTCGCTCAAATATTCGCAGATTATCACTTCAGCTTTCTCTACCTTGGGGGAGAAAGCTGAATGGCGAGTAGAGAACAGAGGAGGAAAGGTGCTGCCCATCGCTTTAATCGTGCGGGTGTATGCCAATGAAAATCCCAATTTACCAAATCAAAAAACATCTTATCTGGCGGTAGCGAAGATCACACCAGAGAATATCTGTGTAACGAAGAAGATCAAAGGAATGGCACTAAGAAAAGCCGAAACACTTGCGGGTTAAGCAGTTTGCAATTGGTTTCGTAATTCGTGCCGAGGTTTCGTCATTAAAGGGTAAGCTTTCGGGCGACGTTTACGAACTCGTGGTTCACTTCTACCGGGGCGATCGCTGACAGGCTTGTGGGCAATAACTTTTAGTAAAGTACGATAAATTCGCTGACGTTTTGTTGAAGTTGCGGCTA
>NZ_JACJSI010000661.1 GCF_014698065.1 Nostoc flagelliforme FACHB-838 | reverse complement strand
TTGCTTCCAATACACCAGCTTTTATTACAAATACAAGGCATTCGGAATCAGATTCAAATAATACTTATGTACTAGTAATTGGCGCTCGCATTGTGCCAGTTGCGTAAGTCCTGATGTTAATGTTATACAACCACCTGCTCCAGAAAGCCGACAAAGTGCGATCGCAAATATCACACCAACAGCAGGTACAGTCAATGTGAAATTAAAAAATAACACTAACGCTGGTATCTCTTATCAAGCAATTGGTCACACCCAACCTCGATATCTGGCAGGTGGGCAAGAGTTTGTCCTACGAAACTTACCAACACCTATCAGTATTACTTTGGTACGTCAAGATGGCGGACTGCTAAAAGTTATGCCCATGTCTACCCCTGAAAGTGAAGGAACACTCGCTGTCTCGTTAGATGAAACAACCAATTTCGAGAACAATCAAGGCGTATTGAGAATTCAAAAGGATGGCCAAGTCTTTTTGAATTAATTAATATGTCTCACCACATTAATTTTGAGAGCATTAAAACGCTTATTACAGCAACTCAAAATTTCTGTACTATGGCTGAGGTAAAACGTAGAGAGTTTTCTACAATCAGCCATCATCTGAACTCGATATTAGTTAACCCAACATGGAGAATTTGAAATGATCAACTTTATTCAAACTAAGCGGAGTTCTAAAGGAGCTATTGCTCTAGCAATCTCCACATTGCTGCTTGGAGCTTGTACCAATAACTTAGAGCAACAGGGCGCAGTACCAGAAACCAATGTGACTACAGAAGAGGTTGCAGATAATACAAACCAACTAATTGGCAAAACTGTAACAATTAGAAGTACACCCGTCAGAAAATTGGGGCCGTCAACTTTCACAATTGCCGATAAGCAGTTTTTTAATGCTAAACCAATTTTAGTTGTAAATGCTTCGGGTAAAACTTTCACTCTGCCTACTGACCCAAATACACCAATTCAAGCCACAGGCCCAGTTCGTAACTTTGTGATTGCAGATATTAATCGAGATTACAACTTGGGCTTAGATCCAAACTTGTACAAAGAGTACGAAACCCAACCTGCAATTATTGCTCAATCAATTGCACTTGCCCCTAAACCAGGTGAAATTACCACAAACCCTCAACTATACTACGGTAAAAACTTAGCAGTGACAGGTGAAGTAGAAAACATCAGAAATGCCGATTCCTTCACCTTAGACGAAGACAAATTATTTGGTGGACAAGACTTGTTAGTGATACGCGCTGGTACCCCGAAAGCAACTGTCAATGAAGGTGAGAAAGTTGCAGTCACAGGTGTCTTGCGCCCGTTTGTTGTAGCTGAACTAGAACGAGAATATAACCTGAAATGGGATTTAACTTTACAAAAGCAGCTAGAAGCCGAATACAGTAATAAACCTGTGTTAGTTGCAACAGAGGTATATCCCTCAGCAATTCCGCAATAAGGTCTTTTAAGCATTGTCTATCAAGAAAGCTTTTGATCAATAGCCTCAAGATAAATAAGAATAATGGCAATGAATGACAATTCTCAAAGGGGAGATTTTTACAGGCATTAAGTCAAACAGGGGTATTAGTTTTCCTGGTAGCGATCGCTATGGTAGTGAGAAGTTGTAGCTTTTTTGAGGCAAAGGCAACTATCACTAATACATCTAAAATTGCTGAAAACACCGACGAATTTATGTAACCGTTCACAGGATAAGAAACGCTACAGTCAAAAATGGGTTACTGAGATGGTAGATTAAGAGGCATGGATGAAAACTGCCTCGCCTACGGAATTGAAATTTCCGACTCAGATTGGGAAAAGACTCCAGCCAGCATCAAACAACTGGTGGAGAAAATGGGGCAGCATATAAAGCAATCAGAAAAAAGGCTGGCGGAACTTGAGGTCAAATATCAAGAGTTATTAGAAAAAATCAATTGCACATCAAAAGCTCAAGGGAACGTTGATGGATGCAATCATAAAAATAGTCAAGGTTGGCTCGGGGTGGCGGTTACACCTCTAGTCACCTTTTTTGAGATTGCACTTTCCCGTTGTTCGGATGCAGCCCGCAATCTCCTGGGTGAGAACTTTAGCGGGATTTTAAATTCAGACCGA
>NZ_JACJSI010000660.1 GCF_014698065.1 Nostoc flagelliforme FACHB-838 | reverse complement strand
AAGCGCTGCGGGCGACAAGACCAGACCCAAGTCTCTCTTTTGCACGAGCCGTTGGCTAGAATCTAGGTTGCTACACATAATCGACCTGTCAGCCTGGTTTGGGAAAGATCCCTGGGAGCAACGCGATTTTGTGAGGTGGGACAAAAAAGTGCGATCACTAAAACTTACATTTCTGCATGAGGTGATTTTATTTGCAATTAACATACGTAATTGCACGAGAAATGATCTTGATGAGATATCTCAAGAAGATTCCTAGTAAATTATTTGACGATTATTTCCAAATATATCTGCAATAAGCCTTTAAGGCTTGGTATCAATTATGGCAGCAAATCAATTAAATGCAGAATTGAAGTATAAAATTTATCAGCCAGTTTGGGGTTTGATAAACGAATTAAAGATGGCATCAGAAAAATTATCCCAACTTTTAGCTATCCATTGACAACGAAGATGTAACATAATTTCTGCGTTATTTTGAAGCCAAAACTTACTATTACCTTTCATACGTAAATTAACAACTTGACGAATCAAACTTTCAACTGCACCACTACCAAGAGGTAATTTCGAGACGCGACTTCGTTATACTTTAAAAGCCTCCGTCGGTAAGCTTTTAAAATATAGTTTCGCTCTCGTACCAAAATTTTAAGGCGCTCTCCGTTCGCCTCAAAAATAAATTCACCCATATTTCTCATTAAATCTAGTGCCTGACCTTTTTTTAAATTTTTTCGAGCCTTTTAACCATTGTTGACGCTCATTATTTGTGCTAAAAGCAGCATCAGCAAAATCTTGTAAATGTGATGCAGCGTGAAAAAAGTCTAATAACTGATAAGTTTCAGGTGGGCATTTTAACTTTTTGAGCAAAGGAGGAATATGTATCCAGATCCATTCTGCTCCATCCGCAATTAATAAAACCTGTTTCGCTTGACTAATACCTAAATTAACTAAGTACATCTCTAATATCTGCAAAAATCCTTGATATCCTTTATAAGTTCCATCATTGGTAATTGGAATCTCTCCATTCTTAATTTTTTCACCTTGCTCATTCACTACATAAATTGTTAATAGTTTTGGCTCAATCCATTCTCCTGTATAGCCTACACGATTAGTTTTAACCTTACGCCTACCTTTTTTATTAATCCGAATCCGTGTACGACCGCCATCTACAGCAATAACAACACGCTGGTCTTTAAGAATGTTACTCATAGGTAAACTACCAAGCTCTAAACTTGTTAGTTTTGATTCACGCAAATTTATGCCAATTTTACCAAATAAGATGTTAGCCGTTATATGCGTTTTAAGCTGATATTTATGCCCCAATCAATTAATGTTGTCCGTGCTGCCTCAAACGAGCCAGCAATTGCACCATATCGGGCAATAGTCGATAAAACTCCAGGGGTTAAACCTTCGGACATTCCTAAATATCTTAAGAATGGGCAGAATCCAACATGAGTAGATTTTTTATTTTTATTTGGTTGAGTCTGACGTTCAACTACATACGGTAGCTTTAAAGTTACTGCAACATTACCAACTCTTAATATTTGCCGTCTTTTACAACCGTGCTTTCGCGTTTTATTGTGCCACCATCCCTGAGTTTGCTGCATTGTTTTGTGCAATAATTCTTGAGATTTAGACAAGTTATGAAGCAACAGAGCAATACATTGTCCTGCTAAAATTAATGCCGATTCCCTAATTTCTTTTTCACGTAACTTGAAAGTTTGTCCATTCCATTCTGGGATATTCGTTAATTCTAAAATTTTCGTAACTTTTTCTTGAAAGTGTGACGCTGATTTGCTTAAATCAAAATTACAATATATATTATTTTTCATGGTAAGTATTCCCTGTTTTTGTTTTGATGTCAGATATAAAAACCTTTACTCCAAAGGGAATCCTACCTTTTTTTGTATCCGAAAATTATCTACAAGTTTAAGCAGTAAGCTGTTCCACATTTAGTTTGCAATAGCAGCATTACCTTTATTTTTAATTTTTCTTCCCCATCTAATTATTAACTCTCCCTGATTTAACAACCTATTTAATAAGTTTTTCAGTTCCTCTACTGATTTAAATAGGCGATGAGATATGTATTCTTTCGCCGAATGCCATACAAGTT
>NZ_JACJSI010000066.1 GCF_014698065.1 Nostoc flagelliforme FACHB-838 | reverse complement strand
TGAGGAGTCCAATTAAAATGGGCAGCTATTTTTTCCACGTACCAGCCATGTGCATTTAGCCTAACCACCTCTGCTCGGTCTTTAACTTTCTGTGGTACATCCACAGTTCTTAGGTTTAACAGGGTTTTGTCATCTTCACGAGTTAAGAATACCCTTATACGAGCACCCATATCTTGCTTACCTCAGTAGATACATTCTCTGTATTTATTTATCTTTACATAGTTTGGTTTTTCCACGCCGTTCTACTTAAAATTAGCTCTGGCGACTGGAAGTCACGGCTACACAGGCAGAACCCGCCGACGCGGGTTGAAAACCTTGATTCTAATCGCTAGAGCTAAATGCAAGATGTGAGCTAACTTAGAGGTTGTTTGAAAAGTATTTCGCTGTGATTTTAAGCACTTTGATCCCCCCTAACCCCCCTTAAAAAGGGGAGAACTGGAATCAAAGTCCCCCTTAAAAAGGGGGATTTAGGGGGATCTAAAATTTTTGATACCGACAAGAGGACTTTTCAAACATCTTCTTAAATTGCTAATGCTCGCTTTTGTAATGGTAGTTCAAAACGATCGCCTGGTTTTGGCTCAAGTATCCGTGTTGAAAGATTGTTTTTCTCAAGTAACGAACGAAATTCTTCAGCACTTCCTTTAGTCTGAATGAGTTTCATCAGCAATCCCTCAAACGCCACATCCCCACCAGCCGCAGTCGGTAATATTACTTGAGGCTGTAAAGATTTTACTACTTCCAAGGCACTATTGTTTCCTTTAATAATTGGCCCAAGCAAAGGCAACGTCATGTCAATAAACGGTGTAATCACTACATCGATGGGTGCAGCTTGCTGAAGTTGTGGAGAATGCTCCCCATGAGGCTCATAGTATAGGGTTAAACCACTCTCCAATTCTTTGAGGAGATAACTATTTTCCACCAGAGTGGGGCCAATGGATGAACCGGGGAAAGCCTTGATTTCAATTTGATTATTTAAAGTGAAAGTTTCACCATGAGGCAATACTGTTACCTGGGTGTAACCTAATTTCTGTACTACCTTAGCAGCATTGGGAGAAGCTACAACCTTGATGCTGTGATCAAGTAATTTAAGCGTTGGCGGATGAGCGTGGTCTTCTAAGCCTTGAGATAGCAGAATCAAATCAATATTATCTGGTATTGGGCGGTTTTGCGATCGCGAACCTTTAAACAACCAATCCAAATTGCTGAAAATTAACGAACCAACCAGCCAAGGGTCAATCAGTATTCGTTTCCCACCAATTTCCAGTAACCAAGAGTTGCTGTCGAACCAAGTTAAAAACATAAATTTTGTGAAGATAACGCCTATCTTCATTATCAATCCTGTCAGCTTTGTATGTAAGCACTCAGGCTAATACCTACATTCGTCCGGTTAAGTCTACACAAGGGTTTTTTTATGTCTGAATCTTGGTTTTATATCATGTCCGGTGGCACACCCATAGTAAAATCAATTATATACCCTCTGCTGCAAGCATCTACCGTATCAATGCCAAAACATATTAGTTTAGTATAGAGCCACATATTATCATTAACCGAGTTAGAGCAGCGTTACCGTCAAGCAAAGGACGGTGTGGAGAGAAGCCATTACCAAATTATCTGGCTACTAGCATCGGGAAGGAGGAGTCAAGAAGTTTCACAAATAACTGGTTATAGGGTTAGTTGGATTTACGAACTTGTGCGGGGATATAACCGTATTGGAACAGAATCATTAGGGGACAAAAGACATGAGCATCCTGGAGGAAAAACACTTTTAAATGATAGCTTGCCGAGCAGTAAGAAACCAGTGATATCATGTCCGGCTAATTAGTTATAATTCTCACAATCTGTGCAAAAAGCGGGAAACCCTCTTTCCCCCTGCCCCCTGCGGTCTTAATGATAAGTCTTTAACCGGACACGATATAAGCCCTACTTCTTGCTGTGACTAATTACAAATTGTTTTGTCATCGTAAGTGCAAAAAAATATGAAGCTTCTTTACTACCGAGAAAATAATTTTGGTGATAAACTTAATCCTTGGCTATGGGACAAGTTAATCCCAGGTGTAATTGATAATGACCACACAACTGCTTTTGTTGCTATAGGTACTCTCATTAATGATGGATTACCTGTTAAAACAAAAAATTCTCGTTTCAGAGTGATATTTGGTACAGGCGTAGGTTACGGACAAGGAATACCACAACTAGATGATTCTTATAAAATTTATTGTCTTCGTGGCCCACTATCAGCACAGGCATTAGGTGTTTCAGATAAATTAGCATTAACAGATGGAGCTGTACTGATTAGGAATTTATTTGATAATTATAGCCAAAAGAAGGTGTACAAATTTTCTTATATGCCTCACTATGAGCTAGCTGGAGAAAGTTGGAGTTTAGTCTGTGAAAGTCTGGGATTTGGATATATTGATCCACGCTGGTCAATAGAAAAAGTTTTATCATGTATTAGCGAAACAGAAGTCTTATTTGCAGAGGCTATGCATGGTGCTATTATTGCTGATGCACTGCGTGTACCCTGGGTGCCAATAGTTACTAACCCTACTATTCTGCAATTTAAGTGGCAAGACTGGTGTCAGTCTATAAATGTAAACTATCAACCATCATATATAAAACGTTTACATCATCCTAGTCAAAAACGAGATATCTTCTCTCCAGTCCGATTAACTCGTGATTGGGTAAGACAACAAAAATCTAAATCACAATTAATGCACGTCGCTAAGACTGCACAGCCTGCTTTAAGTAGTGATACACGTATAGAAAATCTTACTCAGGAAATGAACGAAAAGCTTGAGAAATTCAAACAGGATTTTGCCCAAGGAATATATTCTTAAATATCTAGATTTTGGGCTTTCTGTTTCTATATTTCCTGACTAAACGCAATTTATGAGATGAATATTAAATCAGCTGATGCTGTCTCAATCGCTGCTGCTGTGCGTACAGGCGAAGTTAGCGCGGTGGAAGTTACCCAGGCTGCTTTATTGCGAATTAATGCACAGAATCATCAACTTAACTGTTTTACAGCTATCACTGCGGAAACAGCTTTAATAGATGCAGCTAAAATTGAGCAAAAAATCCCCCAAGGTAAAAATCCCGGTTTGTTAGCTGGTGTACCTTTTGCAGTAAAAAATCTCTATGATATCGCTGGTTTAACAACTTTAGCAGGGTCAAAAATCAACGCCGAAAATCCTCCAGCTAGCAGGTTGTCGGAGAACCCCATTTAGTGACACAGTAATATTACTTATATTGCACTTGCAGTCAGTAGACATCTCCGAAAATGAATGTAGAGACGTAGCAGTGCTACGTCTCTACAAGGATTCTGGATAACGCATATTTAATTTCTGGAGATGTCTAATGAGGGTGAGGAGTTATAAGGTCAGAGAACATTACTATATTAAAGAAAGACTTTATTAATCTTCATAATGACTGTAACTACACAGCCGCTTGCAACCCAAGACGCCTTTGAAAAATTCTTTTGGACTTGGCAGGGCTACAAAATCCAGTACACTGTCATGGGCACAGGACGACCTTTGGTACTGGTTCACGGCTTTGGTGCTTCCATTGGACACTGGCGCAAAAATATCCCAGTTTTAGCTAATGCTGGCTACCAAGTGTTTGCTATAGACCTTTTAGGTTTTGGCGGTTCCGATAAAGCGCCCATTGATTACACTGTGGAAGTTTGGGTGGAACTGCTGAAAGATTTCTGCACAGCACACATCCAAGAACCTGCTGTATTTATTGGAAACTCCATCGGCGCACTTTTGAGCTTAATTGTACTGGTAGAACATCCAGAAATTGCTGCTGGTGGTATTTTAATTAATTCTGCGGGTGGATTGAGTCATCGTTCTCACGAATTGAACCCGCCACTACGGATTGTGATGTCAACTTTTAATCGGTTTGTGCGATCGCCAATTACAGGTAAATTTGTCTATAACCGCATCCGTCAAAAAGCCCAAATTCGCCGCACCCTCTACCAAGTTTACCGGAACCGTGAAGCCGTCACCGATGAATTAGTCGATTTACTTTATACTCCCTCTTGCGACCCAGGAGCGCAAAAAGTTTTCGCCTCCATTCTCACAGCCCCTCCTGGCCCAAGCCCAGAGGAACTTTTGCCCAAAGTAGAACGTCCTTTATTAGTAATTTGGGGTGCTGATGATCCTTGGACACCAATTACCGGGGCAAAGATTTACGAAGAGGCGCGTCAGAATGGCAAAGAAATCAAAATTGTCCCCATTCGCAATGCCGGTCATTGTCCTCACGATGAAGTTCCAGATGTTGTTAATGCCCAGATTGTCGATTGGCTAGCCCAAAGTTAACTATTTCGTGCCAAGACGCAAATGCAAAGATACTTTCTGCCGATGCGCCTTGGCCCATGCAGCGTACAAATGGGACTAACAATCTGGGTGAGTGGATCTTAATCTTTATAATTGCACCTTGACAGAATCAAACTCGTATGGCTTGTAATGGAGCTTGATGTGCGTAATGAACATAAAAGGGCAATTCCCTTAAATCACCATCCAGATTTTTCCAAACAAGGCTATCAAATTATCAGCGAATTAGGACGCAACCGAGAAGGGGGACGCATTACTTACTTAGCTAATGTCCTCAACTCTAAGCAACAAGTGGTGATTAAAGAGTTTTGTTTTGCTCGTGCAGATGCTGATTTATCAGGTGTAAAACCATATCAGCGCGAAATCGAAATTTTGCAGCAACTAAATCATTCTCGCATCCCTCGTTATGTAGATTCTTTTGAAATACCAGGGGCTTTTTATTTGGTGCAAGAATACAAAAATGCCCCATCTTTAGGCTTAAGGAGCAGTTTTAATCCAGAAGAAATAAAGCAAATTGCTCTGTCAATCTTAGAGATTTTGGTTTATCTACAAAAGCAAATTCCGCCAATTATTCATCGGGATATTAAACCAGAGAATATTTTGGTTGATGAGCAACTAAATGCTTATCTGGTTGATTTTGGTTTGGCTAAGATACAGGGTGCGAAAGTAGCTCTGAGCAGTTTTGTAGCAGGAACGCCAGGTTTTATGCCACCAGAGGAACAGTTTGGTCATTCCCTGACTGAGGCATCAGATTTATATAGTTTAGGAGCAACGCTGATTTGCTTACTTACTAATACCCGTTCTGTTGAAATTGGGAAATTAATTGATGATAACTATCGCTTTAATTTCCAGCAATTAGTTCCTAAAATCAGTCCGCGTTTCCGGCGGTGGTTGATGAGAATGGTGGAACGCAATCGAAAACGTCGCTATGCTAATGCGGCTATTGCTTTGGAAGCACTTAAGCCAATTCAGGTTGTTGGTAATGCCACTGGGATAAATACTTTAGTCAGTACAATCAAACCTAGAAAACGAGCTACTTTGTTGGGACTAGCTACTGTTGTTACACTGACTGCAATTGCAGGAACTTTGATGAGTTGTCAGCCTGGTAGTACGGTTAGGCAATTGCTGGAAGCTACAGAATGTCAAGGTATTGATTTAAACGCAAGTTGCCAAGAAAAAACCGGAGATTAAGATTAATTAAGTCGGTTTTGGCTAAGGATTACAGCGGTTTTCAATTGAATAGGCTACACGCTAAGGGGCACAATATATTGTGCCCCTACAATTATGTATATTCCACACTTGTGAAAATGACAGCAATTTTCACAAGTTTCAAAGACTCGTCAACGGAGTTCAAAGGTGGATTCATCCAGTTCAAAGACTCGTTGACGGAGATAAAAGGTGGATTCATCCAGTTCAAAACCTCGTTAACGGAGATAAAAGGTGGATTCATCCAGTTCAAATACTCGTTGACGGAGATAAAAGGTGGATTCATCCAGTTCAAAGCCTCGTTAACGGAGATAAAAGGTGGATTCATCCAGTTCAAATACTCGTTAACGGAGATAAAAGGTGGATTCATCCAGTTCAAATACTCGTTAACGGAGATAAAAGGTGGATTCATCCAGTTCAAATACTCGTTAACGGTAATGCGCTATCAGTAATTGTCTAGTTCCCTGCTGTAGTAAACTACATCTAAGCCAGAAGCCTGCATTCAATAGTTGATAGCGCTGTGAAAAAAATCCTGATTGTGTCAGCTAATCCCACGACGACAGATAAACTTCGCTTGGACGAGGAAGTAAGGGAAATTCAGGAAGGGTTACAACGCTCTCGCAGACGAGATAAGTTTGAACTTATTACCAAATGGGCAGTGCGTCCTGACGATTTGCGGCGTGCGCTTTTAGATCACGATCCTCATATTATCCATTTTTCTGGACATGGTGGAGGAAATCAAGGTTTAGCCTTAGAAAATAATACAGGGCAAATGCAGCTGGTGAGTACAGAGTCATTGGCAAGGCTATTTAAGTTATTTAAAGACAAAATTGAGTGTGTATTATTAAATGCCTGTTATAGCGAGGTGCAAGCTGAGTCTATTTATCAATACATTAACTGCGTAGTTGGGATGAATCGGGCAATAGGCGATCGCGCCGCAATTAAATTTGCGGTAGGCTTTTATGATGCACTGGGTGCTGATAGGTCTTATGAAGATGCTTATGAGTTTGGCTGTAGCGCGATTGATTTAGAAAGTATTCCAGAGTCTTCGACTCCAGTGCTGAAAAGCCGGAACAATCCCCAAGGTGCTATCTCTGCTAAGGAAACGATTCCAGATACCGAGATACAACCAGCAGTCTCCTTAGAAAATCCAGAAGGACAGGTATCTCTCAACTCTGCCTTCTATGTGGAGCGATCGCTTATTGAGGTAGACTGTTATGAAGAGATTCTTCAACCTGGGGCCTTAATTCGCATCAAAGCTCCCCGGCAGATGGGCAAAACTTCGCTCATGTCGCGGGTTCTCCATCATGCTAGTCAACATAACTATCAGACAGCACCTGTAAATTTCCAGTCAGCCGATGCAGAATTTCTCGCTAATTTAGATCAGTTTTTGCAGTGGTTCTGTGCCACCATTACCTACGAACTTAATCTACCCGATAAGTTAGATGAGTATTGGAAAGGTGTTTTAGGTAGTAAGAATAAATGTACAAATTATTTTCAACGGTATTTATTACCTGCGATTAATAACCCCGTAGCTTTGGGTTTGGATGAAGTCGATGAAGTCTTCAAGCATCCCAAGATTGCGGCTGATTTTTTTGGATTACTACGAGCTTGGCATGAGCGGTCAAAGAATGAAACAATTTGGAAAAATCTCCGGTTGGTAATTGTGCATTCTAAGGAAGTTTATATCCCACTCAATATAAATCAGTCGCCTTTTAATGTCGGCTTACCCATTGAATTGCCAGAATTAAATCAAACACAAGTACAAAACTTGCTACAGCTTCACAGCCTCAATTGGTCTAACTCACAAATTGAAGAATTAATGACACTGGTGGGTGGTCATCCTTATTTAGTGCGGGTAGCGCTTTATGAAATTGCCCGTGGTCGGATGACGCTGGAAAATCTGCAAAAAATCGCGGCAACCGAGGAAGGGCCTTACAGTGACCATTTGCGCCGCCATTGGCTGAATTTGCAAGAGGATGCAGATTTGCTAGCTGCGGTTAAACAAGTGATGATGGCAAATCGCCCCGTGGATGTAGGCACAACTGAAGCGTTTAAACTCCGCAGTATGGGGTTAGTTAAGTTTCAAGGCAATGAAGTAGTGCCACTGTGTAAATTGTATCGTCAATATTTTGGGCGATCGCTTGGGAATTAAAAATTAAGAAAGTCCATTAGGAGTGCAATAAGACTTTTATCTGCAATTACCATTTAACAAAAAGGTTTAACAATGGTTCAAGTTATTCAAGGAAAAGATGTCACCCTAGCCCAACTTATTGATGAATTTGGGCTACAACGTGCAGACAACGAACAGTTTTTTTCAGAGTGGCAGCAAGATTTACCTGAGTTGAGTGATTTAGAAAAGCAATCTCTCAACGAAGTCAAAGCAGAATATTTGCATTTATCCCGCTACCAAATTTTAGAACCTGTAGTCAAATGGTAGTGCTATCTCCACTATTGCGTCTAGCAGGTTTTTATCAACCGCCTTTTTATATTGCGTCGGAAGAAGAGGTAAGAATTTCTTCTGAAGACGAAGGCACAATTATTAGAGGACGTATTGATATCTTGGTGTTTCATCCTCCATTTTGGGTTCTTGTTATTGAGGCAAAACGAGCAGAATATTCTTTGGAGGTAGCAATTTCTCAAGCATTAGCTTATATGTTGGCTAATCCTGGTAATGATAAACCTACGTTTGGTTTTGTAACCAATGGCAGAGAATTTCAATTTATTAAGTTGATGAAACAGGATACACCAAGATATGCATTATCTTACACACTGTCGCTCAATCGTGGAGATGACCTAGATACTGTGGTAAAAGTGTTAAAACGTCTAACTTATTTAGTCTGTAATTCGTAGTTTCCGTGCTAACATACCCTACCAAATTTGTATTTCATAATTTTTAATTTTTAATTTTTAATTTTTAATTGTTTATGACCCAGTACCAATATCAAGTCGGTGGTAGTCTGCCTCAAAATGCCCCAACTTATGTTAGACGGCAAGCTGACCATGACCTCTATGAAGGCTTGAAGGCTGGGGATTTTTGTTATGTACTCAATTCCCGGCAGATGGGGAAATCTAGCTTGCGGGTGCAGGTAATGCAGCAGTTGCAAACTGAGGGATTTGCTTGTGCTGTTGTTGATTTTACAGCTATTGGGACGGCAGATATTACGCCAGAACAGTGGTATGCCGGGGTGATTGATACTCTGGTGGGAAGTTTGAATATTTATACAACTTTTGATTTAGATACTTGGTGGACTGATAACGCTTTGCTTTCACCAGTACAGCACTTGAGCAAGTTTATTGAAACAATATTACTAAAAACAATTACTGAAAAGATTGTTATTTTTATTGATGAAATTGACACTATTCTGAGTCTTTCATTCAATTTGGATGACTTTTTTGCAGTTATCCGCGATTGCTACAACCGACGAGCAGACCATCCTGAATATAATCGCCTCACCTTTGCTTTGATTGGGGTGTCTACGCCTTCAGATTTGATTCAAGACAAACGCCGGACACCTTTTAATATTGGACAGGCAATTGATTTAACTGGCTTTCAACTCCAAGAGGTGCAACCCTTGGCGCGGGGATTGGCAGAAGTGGGTGATTCTCAAGAGTTCATGCAAGTGGTGCTGCATTGGACGGGAGGACAGCCGTTTTTGACGCAAAAAGTTTGTAAGTTGCTGGTGCAGGGGGGACTGGAGACTAGGAACTGGGGACTAGAGGATGCGGACTGGGTGGAAGAGTTGGTACGCGAGGGAATTATTGAGAATTGGGAGACGCAGGATGAGCCGGAGCATTTGAAGACGATTCGAGACAGAATCATGCAGAGTGGGGAACAGAGGACTGGGCGATTGTTGGGATTGTATCAGCAGATTTTACAGCAGGGAGAGATAGTAGCTGATGATAGTCCTGAAGAAACGGAATTGCGGTTGACGGGTTTGGTGGTGAAGCGGGACGGGAAACTGCGAATTTATAACCGGATTTACGCAGAGGTGTTTAAACAGGAATGGTGCGAAAAGATTTTAGCAAACTTGCGCCCCTACTCCGATACATTTAATGCCTGGGCTGAGTCGGAACGTCAAGATGAGTCGCGGTTGTTGCGGGGAAAGACTTTGCATGATGCTCAAGAATGGGCAGTCGGTAAAAGTTTGAGTGATTTGGATTATCAGTTTTTAGCTGCTAGCCAAGAGTTGGAAAAGCGCGATGTGCAGAAAAGGCTGGAGGCAGAGGGACAGGCAAAGCAAGTTTTAGCAGAGGCGAACCACAAAGCTAATCAACGGATTCGCATTGGTTCTGTGGTGTTAGGTTTTGCTCTGGCGGGGGCGGTAGCATCATTTATAGTTACTCAAAAAAGTCTTGAGGCATCCAAGAATGCTATTAAAGTAGCAGAATCAGCTAAGGCAGAAACAAATAACGCCCAAAGACAGTTAAAAAACGCGAGGACAGAAACCGCAGCAACCAAGCAAGAGAATCAGCGTATATCATCTGAAAATAAACGGATATCTGAACAAGCGGTACAGGTAAAACGGAATCTTAGTAATGCAACTTCAAAACTAAATACAGCAAATGCCAAAGTGAATCAGGCACAGCAAAACCTGAAACTAGCTCAAAACAAAGTGGCAGCAGCTAGCGCTAAGACTAGTCAAGCTGAAGTACAGGCAAACCAAGCAATTAAACAACGGCAAGAGGCAATCAATGCCCGTAAAACTTCTGTGGAGGAACTAAAAAAGGCAGATGCAGCAAGCATTGTTGCTTTAACGGCTACGCGGTTGGAACAAGGCGGAACAAATGCATTGCGGCTGTTTGAGACTTCCAGGGAATTTGATGCTCTGCTATTAGCAATGGAGACGGCAGGAACATTAAAAAGTCTGGTCAAGGATAAACAATCTTTAGCAGACTATCCAGCATACAGCCCTTTGTTTAGTTTACAGAGAATTCTATCTAGTACTAATATTCGTGAACAAAATCGCCTGGAAGGGCATAGTACTGGAGTCATCAGCGTTGTTTTCAGCCCGGATGGCAAAACTTTAGCTTCCGCCAGTACTGACAACACCATCAAATTGTGGAATCTCGACACGGGTAAAGAAATTACCACTCTGAGTGGGCATAGCGATAGGGTCAACAGCGTTGTTTTCAGCCCGAATGGCAAAACTTTAGCTTCCGCCAGTACTGACAACACCATCAAATTGTGGAATCTCGATACGGGCAAAGAAATTACCACTCTGAGTGGGCATAGCGATAGGGTCAACAGCGTTGTTTTCAGCCCGGATGGCAAAACTTTAGCTTCCGCCAGTACTGACAACACCATCAAATTGTGGAATCTCGATACGGGCAAAGAAATTACCACTCTGAGTGGGCATAGGCATAGGGTCAACAGCGTTGTTTTCAGCCCGGATGGCAAAACTTTAGCTTCCGTCAGTACTGACAAGACGATCAAATTGTGGAATCTCGACACGGGCGAAGAAATTACCACTCTGAGCGGGCATAGCAATTCGGTCAACAGCGTGGTTTTCAGCCCGGATGGCAAAACTTTAGCTTCCGCCAGTACTGACAAGATGATCAAATTGTGGAATCTTGACACAGGCGAAGAAATTACCATTCTGAACGGGCATAACGATTTGGTCAACAGCGTGGTTTTCAGCCCGGATGGCAAAACTTTAGCTTCCGCCAGTACTGACAAGATGATCAAATTGTGGAATCTCGACACAGGCGAAGAAATTACCACTCTGAGTGGGCATAGCAGTTGGGTCAACAGCGTCGTCTTCAGACCAGATGGCAAAACTTTAGTTTTCGCCAGTACTGACAAGATCAAATTGTGGAATCTCGACACGGGCGAAGAAATTACCACTCTGAGTGGGCATAGCAGTTGGGTCAACAGCGTGGTTTTCAGCCCGGATGGCAAAACTTTAGCTTCCGCCAGTGATGACAAGATGATCAAATTGTGGAATCTCGACACGGGCAAGGAAATTACCACTATAAGTGGGCATAGCAATTCGGTCAACAGCGTGGTTTTCAGCCCAGATGGCAAAACTTTAGCTTCCGCCAGTGCTGACAACACCATCAAATTGTGGAATCTCGACACGGGCAAAGAAATTACCACTATAAGTGGGCATAGCAATTCGGTCAACAGCGTGGTTTTCAGCCCAGATGGCAAAACTTTAGCTTCCGCCAGTGCTGACAACACCATCAAATTGTGGAATCTCGACACGGGCAAAGAAATTACCACTATAAGTGGGCATAGCAATTCGGTCAACAGCGTGGTTTTCAGCCCAGATGGCAAAACTTTAGCTTCCGCCAGTGCTGACAACACCATCAAATTGTGGAATCTCGACACGGGCAAAGAAATTACCACTATAAGTGGGCATAGCGATTCGGTCTACAGCGTGGTTTTGAGCCCGGATGGGAAAACTTTAGCTTCCGCCAGTGCTGACAACACCATCAAATTGTGGAATCTGAATCTTGATGATTTATTAGCACAGGGTTGCAGTTGGCTTAAGGGTTATTTGGCTAGCCATCCTGGTGCGGCTAAGGTGTGTCCAAGGGAGTAGAGATAAGGGAGATGTGGTTCGACTTCGCTCACCAACCGGGGAAATGAGGGAGTTATGGGGAGTTAATATTCAAAAACAGTGATCGCTTGGTAAATTAGAGATGCGTAGGCGAAGCCCATCGAAGATATCGCAGTTTAGAACTCGTGGTGTCCAGATTCCCGACTTCTCAAAGAAGTCGGGGATCTAATTTTTGTAGTGATTCTCAGCTTAAATGTAAAGTAAAAAGGCGATCGCTTGGTAAAAGAGAAATGCGATGTCTACGACGGGCTACGCCTACGCAGTTCTGAACTCGGTGTTTCAAGTTCTGAACACCAATGACCAAGCAAAAAGGTCGAACTTCCGAGTTCTAAACACCAATGACCGAGTAAAAAGGTCGAACTTCCGAGTTCCGAACACCAATGACCGAGCAAAAAGGCTGAAGTTCCAAGTTCTGAACACCAATGACCGAGCAAAAAGGTCAAAGTTCCGAGTTCCGAATACCAATGACCGAGCAAAAAGGTCGAACTTCCGAGTTCAAAGCTTGAGGTTCCCAGTTAAGTCAGCAAATAGCCACTCTATATTCGGCTTAATTTCTACAATCCAGCTAAACTATATGGTATTATTAGCAACTAGTTATCCGTCACTATCTAAGTAGATAACCTCTGGCTGGGTCGGCGGTTGGATTTGCGATACCATAGCTTCGCTCTCAGAAGGATATTTAATCAGGATGCTTCCAAATTAGCAGACTCTTAAGGATGTCTGCGCCATGAATCTGGAAGGATAACTAACTAAAACAGTACGATTGTTCTACTATAAACTAATTAAAGATAGTATTATTAAGGACTGTTTCATAAGAAACTCCTTCTTTGCCGCCCAATATGTCAGACCAACAGCTAGCAGCATCCTTGAATGGACATCTTCCGTACCCCAGCCACAACAGCCAGAATACCATTCGGATTCGGGGTGCTAGGCAGCATAATCTGAAAAATATTGACTTGGAATTGCCACGCGATCGCCTAATCGTATTCACTGGCGTTTCTGGTTCTGGTAAGTCTTCCCTAGCCTTTGATACCATTTTCGCTGAAGGGCAACGTCGCTATGTGGAATCCCTCAGCGCCTACGCACGGCAATTTTTAGGACAACTGGATAAGCCGGATGTAGAAGCGATTGAAGGCTTAAGTCCAGCAATTTCCATTGACCAAAAATCAACGTCTCATAACCCGCGTTCCACTGTCGGTACGGTGACAGAGATTTACGACTATTTGCGGCTGTTGTTTGGTCGAGCTGGCGAACCCCATTGTCCGATATGCGATCGCTGTATTGCACCCCAGACAATCGATGAGATGTGCGATCGCATTATGGAATTACCAGACCGCACCCGCTTCCAAATTCTTGCACCCGTTGTCAGGGGTAAAAAAGGCACACATCGTAAGCTTTTGTCAAGTCTGGCATCTCAAGGTTTTGTCCGCGTGCGAATCAATGGCGAAATCCGCGAACTGTCAGATTCCATTGAATTGGATAAAAATTTTACCCACACCATCGAAGTGGTAATTGACCGCTTGGTGAAAAAAGCTGATATTCAGGAGCGTTTGGTTGATTCTCTGTCTACGTGTCTCAAGCAATCGGGTGGGATTGCAGCCATTCTAGTGAGCCTGCTTGGTGACGACGGACAAGACAAAGAAGAAGAATTAGTATTTTCAGAAAATTTTGCCTGTCCAGAGCATGGCGCGGTAATGGAGGAACTATCACCGCGATTGTTCTCGTTTAACTCGCCTTATGGTGCTTGTCCGCACTGTCATGGCATCGGGACTTTAAGAAGATTTGCGCCAGACTTGATCGTACCCGACTGGGAAGCACCAGTTTATGCTGCGATCGCGCCTTGGTCAGAAAAAGATAATTCTTATTACTTGGAATTACTCTATAGCGTCGGACAAATTTATGGGTTTGAGTTACAAACAAATTGGAGCAAGCTGACAGAAGAACAGCAACAAATTATTTTGTTTGGAGAGAAAGATGAACGAGCCGCAGAAGCGCAAAGAAAGCAGAGTTTTAAAGGTGCTATCCCAATTTTGCAACGGCAGTATGAGGGTGGTTCTGAATTAATTAAGCAAAAATTAGAGCAGTATTTAATTGATCAACCGTGTGAAGTTTGCAAGGGAAAACGGTTAAAACCGGAAGCCTTGGCGGTGAAGTTGGGACAATATGGAATTTTAGAATTAACTACCGTATCAATTCGAGATTGTCGGGAGAGAATTGAGCAATTTAAGTTGAGCGATCGCCAGTTACAAATTGCTGATTTAGTCCTGAGAGAAATCAAAGCCAGATTGCAATTTTTGTTAGATGTAGGTTTAGATTACCTCACCCTTGACCGTCCCGCCATGACCCTTTCTGGTGGCGAAGCCCAACGAATTCGTCTAGCAACGCAAATTGGTTCTGGTTTAACAGGAGTTCTCTACGTTTTAGATGAACCGAGTATTGGTTTGCATCAACGAGATAATGGCAGGTTGCTCAAAACCTTAACGAAATTGCGTGATTTGGGTAATACATTAATTGTCGTTGAACACGATGAAGAAACAATTCGTGCAGCCAACCATATAGTTGATATTGGCCCTGGTGCAGGAATTCACGGCGGAAGTATTATCGCCCAAGGTGATTTTCAGGCGTTATTAGCAGCAGAAGATTCTTTGACGGGTGCATATTTATCAGGAAGGCGAGTAATTACCACACCAGCAGAACGCCGAGAAGGAAATGGGCGCAGTTTGGGAATTAAAAATGCCCATCGGAACAATTTACAAAATATAGATGTAGACATTCCGCTAGGTAAACTTGTCTCAATAACTGGTGTGTCTGGTTCTGGCAAATCTACGTTGATTAATGAATTACTATATCCATCTCTGCAACACCATTTAACTAAGAAAGTTCCCTTACCCAGACATTTGGATAAAATTCAGGGATTAAACGCGATTGATAAAGCGATCGTTATCGATCAATCTCCCATTGGACGCACACCACGTTCTAATCCTGCAACTTACACAGGAATTTTCGATGCGATTCGAGATGTATTTTCCCAAACAGTAGAAGCCAAAGCTAGGGGTTACAAACCTGGACAATTTTCCTTCAACGTTAAAGGTGGACGTTGCGAAGCTTGTAGCGGACAGGGTGTGAATGTTATTGAAATGAACTTTCTCCCGGATGTTTACGTGCAATGCGAAATTTGTAAAGGTGCAAGATACAACCGCGAAACTTTGCAAGTGAAGTACAAAGATAAGTCTATTTCTGATGTACTGAGAATGACAGTTGAGGAAAGCTTAGACTTTTTCCAGAATATACCCAAAGCGATCGCGCGTTTGCAAACTTTATTTGATGTCGGGTTGGGTTATGTCCAACTAGGACAACCTGCGACTACCTTATCTGGTGGTGAAGCGCAACGGGTGAAATTGGCAACAGAACTATCTCGACGCGCCACAGGTAAGACACTTTATTTAATAGATGAACCGACAACAGGGTTATCTTTTTACGATGTCCACAAATTGTTAGATGTGTTGCAAAGATTGGTAGATAAAGGTAACTCAATATTAGTAATTGAACACAACTTAGATGTAATTCGTTGTTCTGACTGGGTGATAGATTTGGGGCCAGAAGGTGGTGATAAAGGGGGAGAATTGATTGCTGTAGGTACACCAGAGGAAGTTGCAAAAAATCCCAGGTCTTATACTGGGCAATATTTAAAGCAGGTGTTGAAACAGTATCCGGCGGTGAAGAAGAAGTAGGGCGGTGAGGTGTGTTATTAAAAATTAAAGCATCTCATGTAGATTATTGAAACCTTTCTTTACTTTGGCCTTCACTTTAACGAATTTGCATAATTCCCCTTCCTCAGCGTTAGCAGGGAGGAGATGTAAGCGAGTCAAAAGTGAAACGTCCTATTGATAATTTTTACCGCAGGTAAAACAGTTAATAGGATAGTTGAGCTTTTGACAAATCATTACGAAGGCTTTTTCTGAGCACGAATATATTCTTTGATGATTTCTAAAGGCGCACCACCTACTGATCTCAAGCTTTACAGTCAACATTAAAACGTGTCGATTTTGCATTTCAACGCTTTTTTAAAGGTTTAGGTAAGTATCCCAGGTTCAAGCCAATCAGACATTATTCTGGCTGGAGCTATCCAAGCTTTACGGGTTGGAAGGCACACAGTGCAGGAGATAACGGCTATTTAGAATTAACCAAGATAGGTCAGATACAGATGCGAGGTAAAGCTAGACTTTGGGGGCATCCCAAAGCACTAGATATAGTTCATCGCAATGGTAAATGGTTTGCATCTATAGTTTTAGAAATAGATGATACGTTGTTGAAAAATAGCCGTAAAACTGATTGTGGTGTAATTGCAATAGACTTGGGATGCAATGATGCCATTGCCTGGACTAATGGAGAAGATAATGGTTTGATTCTTGCTCCCAGATTCTTTAGGTATGCAGAGCAAATCATTAAACAGTTAAGTAAAAAAAAGCGGCGTAAACGCTCATCTAATTTCAAGAAAAAACAGAAAGCTTCTAGACGGTGGAAAAAGGTTCAGAAACAAATTAGCAAGTTATATCGTCAGGTTGCTAATAAGCGTCAGAATTGGGTTCATCAACAGACTACACGAATTATTAGCAGTAACAGCACGGTAGTCACTGAACACCTAGAAGTCAAAAACATGAGTGCTAAAGCTAAAAAGGGTAAACGCAAGAAGCAAAAATCTGGTCTAAACAAATCGATCCTCGATGTTGGTATGGGAATGATTAAGCAATCCCTTAAAGCTAAGTTAGATGATGTTGCTGGTGTATTTGTTGAAGCACCAACCAAGAAAATCAAACCATCCCAAACTTGTCCTAAATGCGGTCATCAAGAGAAGAAAAGTTTAGACCAGAGGGTACATATTTGCAGTAATTGTAAATACACTCAGCAACGTGATATTGCATCTTGCGAAGTTCTTTTACTTTGGTACTCGAATCAACTACCTGGGTTTGGAACGAACCTAGTAGGCGCAGATGATTCTAGCTCTACTTCACATACCCGCAAAACTGCGGCAAGTATGAAGCAACTAGGTCAGAGGAAGCGTCAAAAATCCCAGACTAGTCCAGAGGATGTAGAAACCCCTGGCTCAAGCAAACCTAGCCAGGGGTAGTTCATCAAGTATGTAATTAATCGTATTGTTGATGTAGTGCAGCGTAATTGAAGCTGCCCAGAAGTAATTATTGTTACAAATGAACACTAGTACTTCAATATATGATAGCTTTATAAGCCTTGATAATCTCAAACTTGCTTGGGATCGTGTTCGCTACTGCGATCGCTCTGATTCACGAGACTGGATTGGCCTAAAAGTATTTGCTGCCAATCGTGACCACAACCTTGAACTACTCAGACAAACTTTGACGGGGAGAACTTTTGAAGCTTCATACCTAGAAATTAAGTACCTCCCCAAGGCATCTCGCAGGTTACGATGTCGAGATTCGCTTTGTAGCACCCAAAGGAAAGCGATCGCACAAAGTCGAGCCTCTAAGGATTTCTCTTAAGGAGTTAGTTTAGTCCTGTGATTGCTCTCACCAAAAGCATCCCTTTTTACTTGGATAACTAGCTATCCAATAAAGGAGGCAGACCCAAGAACGATTACTCTGACAAAATTGCGATGTCTACGACGGGCGTAGCTGCGGCACCAAAAAAGATACTCAACTTGGTGGTCAATCGTTTACTCCTGAGTAGTCTTTCTTCTAATTCAGGAACAAATGGGCAAACCGGGAGTGATAAGTAATATCATGTTCGACTTAATACTTATGTCATTGCGAGCGTAGCGCGGCAATCCCAAACCTTTGCGATTGCTTCCTTCCACTTCGTTGCATTCGCAATGACATATTATAAGTGATTTGCCGAACATGATATAAGATGTGAGCAACCGATATTTTTCAGCAGGTTAGAAGTTCCTTGGTCAAGAAAATTATATTCAGCACTATTTAATGTGGCGAATTACTTCGGCAACTGACCAAGCTTGAGCGATCGCTCCTCTGGGCTTATGAGGTGCATCGCCATCAAAAATCTCAGAAATAGAACCAAGACAAGCGTCAAATAAGAAGTGATCTAGCAGAGGTTGCCAATCAAAAGGCAGCGATCGCTGTGGATAAAAACGTTGCCAAGCCCGAATATATGGCCCAATTAGCCAAGCCCAAACAGTGCCTTGGTGATAAGCGCGATCGCGTTGCTCTTGATTGCCCTCATATCTCCCTTTGTATTCGGGATCTCCTGGATCGAGACTGCGAAGACCATAGGGGGTAAGTAAGCTGAAAGTTGCCAAATCTAATACTTGACACCCTTGCTGTTCAGAAAAGGCGCAATGGTGCAGTGACAGCGCCAAAATGGCATTGGGACGAACTTGAAAATTCCGGCGATCGTCCGGCTCAATAGTATCGTATAAATAACCCAGCTGAGGATTCCAGAACTTTTGCAGCGAGGTTTTCACATTTTGTGCTTGTTGAGCATAACGCTGTGCTTGCTTAGTGAGACGCACTGAATCACCAAACTCAAGCTGGCTTAAGCACTCTGCCCACCGACTTAGCCAGCATAAAGCTGAATACCACAGCGCATTGATTTCCACTGCCTTACCGTAACGGGGAGTAACGGGATGTGCCCCAATTACCACATCCATCCAGGTAAGGGCTACACCAGGAGCATCCCAACTAACTAGCCCATCAGTAGCATCGATCTGGATATTGAAATGTGTACCACCGACAAATGCTTTGTAGATTTGCTGTACTAAGGGGAATTGCTCTGCCAAAAATTCCCAGTCTTGGGTAGCTTCTAAATAAAGTCCTAAAGTTTCAATCCACCACAACGCCGCATCAATACTGTTATAAATCGGTTCGCCATTGACATCAGGAAATGCATTAGGAATCAAACCGTGGCGACAATAATGTCCAAAAGTTCGCAATACTCCTTTTGCCAGGTCAAAGCGCTGTGGAACTAATGCCAACCCCGGTAAGGCGATTAATGTGTCGCGTCCCCAGTCATTAAACCAGTGATAACCAGCAATGACCGTGGGGCCTGCAATTGAGGCTCGATAAACAATAAACTGATCGCTTGCTTTGAGTAGTTGTTGCCTAACTGGGAATTGGGGATTGAGTATTGGAGATTGGGGATTGGAAAACTCTTCCCCAGCCGCCAGTCCCCAATCTCTAGCCCCTCCTTTACTCCATCCAAAAATCTGTGAGAGCCTTTCTTGCTCTGCCTCCACGGCTTCTGCAAAGGTTTTAGGGCTGAGAACACCTGACACCGAGTCGGGAAAACCTACTCGTGCTTCTAGAGTCACAGCATCTCCTGGTTGGAGTGTGACTATCAAATAACCAGGACTGTACAAGTCTTCTTTGTCGCCTAATCCCCGTTTCGTCTCCTCAGACAATCTATAATCCCAATACCAAACTGCATCTGGTTGATAATTTCCTTGTGTCCAGCGCAAGTGCCAAGGTATACCGAAATGCCCAGAATTGATTGCTTGCAGACAGATTTGCTGTTGCCCTAGTAATTGTGAAAACTTTAATTCTTGACTAGCAGTCTGCTGATGGTGAAAGTCCCGTTCTGCTATCAACAGTCGCAACCGTAAAATTGCTGTATGACTCCCCTCATAGCGATACTGAATTAAAATTCGATCGCAAAATTGGGCAGGGGAATTGGGCATGAGGCATTGTGGAGCCAGTGCGTTGGGCGGCTTTGCCGACTTGTGCGCTTTTAGCGTTCCCCCAGGGTAGCAACTAGCATCATGGGGCATTGGGTATGGGGCATTGCTTATCCCCCCTTGTCCCCAGTCCCCAGTCCCCACCAAACCATAGGGCATTAGCAATTGTCTAGTTAACTGCCAGTTATCTTGACCCCAAGTCCATTTTGGAACTGGGTTAATATCAAAAGAGCGTAGCAGTTCGTAGCCTGTCCGCTCAATTTTACCGTTACCCCAAAAATTTGTGCCCAGTGCTACAACACTCCCTAATACTTCCAAACTAGCTTCTAGGTGCGAAAACAGCAGAGTTCGCCCAGAAGGTGGGTTTGTCGCGGCAAACAACCAACCATGATAAGTGCGCGTGCGGACACCAGAAATTGTACCGCTAGCAAAACTTCCCAAGCCATTAGTAAGCAACCATTCTCTTGTATCTAAATCAGACATTTGCTACTCAAAATCGTTATGAGTATGATATAGTCGTAACAGATCGTAATTAAACTGTGAGAGCGTGGATGGGTGAGTTTTACTTGACCCGAATTCCAACGCTACTAAACCGATAAAGGAGAATTAGGTTAATGTCCCTTACTTACGGAACCGAAGGAAGCCTCCGCGTTGGTCAACAAGCTCCCGATTTCACAGCAACGGCTGTGGTAGATCAGGAATTTAAGACAATTAAACTTTCCGATTATCGCGGTAAGTATGTCGTCCTGTTTTTCTACCCATTAGACTTTACCTTTGTTTGTCCTACTGAAATCACAGCATTTAGCGATCGCTACGAAGAATTCAATAAAATCAATACTGAAGTCCTTGGGGCTTCCGTTGATAGTGAATTCTCCCACCTCGCTTGGATTCAAACAGATCGTAAGTCTGGTGGTGTCGGCGACCTGAATTATCCTCTAGTCTCCGACATTAAGAAAGAGATTAGTGCCGCTTACAACGTTCTTGACCCAGCAGCAGGCATTGCCTTGCGCGGTCTATTCATCATTGATAAAGATGGTATCATACAGCACGCCACCATCAACAACCTAGCTTTTGGTCGCAGCGTTGATGAAACCCTGCGGACATTACAAGCAATTCAGTATGTTCAGTCTCACCCCGACGAAGTTTGCCCAGCTGGTTGGCAACCTGGTGACAAGACAATGAATCCTGACCCAGTGAAGTCTAAAGTCTACTTCTCTGCTGTCTAAATTTTGTTAGCTAGCAAACTCTAATCCATACTGTTGGAGTTAAGAGCAAAATCAATGAAAACCACAGATAAACAGAGATACACATTAAACAGTGTCAACCTCCGTGTCTATCTGTGGTTTTCTCATAAAATGGTATTTAAATAATCAGAGTTAAAAATATATTCAGTTTCAACATTGATGGCGACAGCTATATCCCATAACTTTTTGACAATCTAAAAGCCAAAATACTATTATGCTTACTTCAACTGATTTTAGTGGTTTATTCAATGAGCGATTTTTCCGTAATTTATTACCAGTTCCAGCTAGCAATAAACTTAGATTGGAAGTAGGAACACCAGACTTTCAACTGCCAGATATTACCAACGGAAGATTAGTAAAATTATCTGATTATAAAGGCAAACAACCCATATTAGTTGCCTTTACTCGCATCTTTACCGAAAAGCAATATTGTCCTTTTTGTTTTCCTCACATCAAAGCTTTAAATGAAAATTATGAACAATTCAAAAATCGCGGTATAGAAGTTTTAATGATTACTAGTACCGATGAAAGGCAGAGTCAAATAGTTGTGAGGGATTTAGGCTTAAAAATGCCATTATTGAGTGATCCTAGTTGTAGAGTTTTTCGTACCTATCAAGTAGGACAAGCACTGGGAGCGCCTTTACCAGGACAGTTCGTATTAGATAAAGAAGGAAAACTCCGCTACTGGCATTTATTTTCTTTTTTAGATCACAATGCTAGTGTTGAAACATTGTTAGAGCAATTTAATCGAGTGTAAAGTGTAAAATTAGCAATGTCTGCTCTACTTATAAAGCTGTGAGGTTTCCTCGTGCTGACACTTTACCATGCCCCAATTTCTCCCAATTCGCGCCGCGTCTGGATTAGTCTGTTGGAAAAAGGGCTTGAGTTTGAATTGGTAGAGATAAAACTGGATGGAGAGCAGTTTAAACCAGATTTTTTAGTAATTAGCCCCTTCCATCACATTCCGGCTTTAGTCGATGACGGCTTGAATGTAGTGGAATCCTTAGCAATTCTGGACTATTTAGAGGCAAAATATCCCACACCTGCGATGTTGCCTAAAGATGCCAAAGATTTAGCGATCGCACGCATGGTACAACTGGTAACTGTAAATGAACTTTTGCCAGCAACCACTACATTTTTTCCTCAGTATCTAGGCTTGCCTGGAGGAAATCCAGAAAAAATCGAGCAGGCGCAGCAGAAAATTGCCATAGTGCTGAAGTTTTTTGAAAATTTATTAGACGATCGCCCTTACTTTGCTAGTGAAAACCTCACTCTTGCCAAGGTTGTAGCTGGGACTGTAGTACCTTTGCTGCCCATTGTAGGCATATCTTTGAGTGAATATCCAAAATTAAATGCTTGGTGCGATCACTTAGTTGCACATCCAACATGGCAAGCTACCGAGCCTACACCTGAGGCAATAGAAGCGTTTAAATCCATTCTGATGGCGAGAATGGCGCAGTAAATTCATACCTAATTAATTTAGAAACGCAAAGCGGCACTTCGCGTTTCTAAAATCCAAAATATTCACAGCCTGACTTGGTTCAAATGACTGCGGGGATTATAAGTACGTATAGCCCGGATTTTTTCATAATATTCCCGCTCTTGTTGGCTGAGGTCTTTTGGTGGAACGATCGCCACTTTCACCAGCTGATCGCTGCGTCCTCCCTTGGCGAGGGGCCAACCTTTGCCACGTAAACGCAGAGATTGACCAGAACGCACCCCTGCTGGTAGTTTGACATTAACTGAACCATCAGGAGTAGGTACATCAATAGATGCTCCTAAAGTGGCTTCATCTGGGGTGATTGGCACTTCGCAAACAAGATTATCGCCTTCCATTTGGAAAAACGAGTGTGGCTGAAGTTCAACTTTTAAGTATAAATCCCCGCGTTGTTGAGTCATGGGGTTGATTTGACCTTTGCCCCGCACACGCAGACGAGTACCAGTTTTAGCGCCAGATGGAATGCGGACATCTATTGTTTCGTTACCTAAACTGAAGCGCTTTTGCACACCATTAAAAGCTTCGGTAAAAGTGAGAGCGATCGCAGCTTCACTATCCTGGTTAGTACCCGCACCTGCATCTTGAAACCCAAAATCGTTAAAGCTGCTGCTAAAGTGGCTTGACGTACCTGGAGAAGTGCGGTAAGAGTAACTTTGTGAGCTACTTTGTCGCCTACCACCAGGGCTAGCACTACCAGAGGTAGCACCACCAAAGCGTCCTAGCAGCTCATTAATGAACTCATCAAAATTGCCGTATTGACTGAAGTCAAAGTTACCCATATCCGGGCCAACACCGCCAGATGGGAAACCTTCACCAGCTTGTTTCCAATATTGACCAAATTGATCGTATTTTTTGCGCTTATCTGGGTCTGACACAACCTCGTAGGCTTCGCTAACTTCTTTAAAGCGTGCTTCTGCCTGTTTGTTATTTGGGTTGACATCAGGGTGATATTTGCGGGCTAGTTTACGAAAGGCTTGTTTAATCTCCTCTGGACTGGCAGTCTTACTAACTCCCAAAATTGCGTAATAGTCTTTGAAGTCGGTTGCAGCCATCTACCAGCCTCCTATAGAAATTCCCGTTATGTTTTTTTTTAAGATAAGAGATATTAGTTTGCCTGGTATAGTGCCAAGCGAAAAGCATCTGACTTTAAATTAACAAAGAATATAGAAAATCAAGTGTGGTTCTCGCTCATCGAGCGATCGCAATTTCCGTACTCCGATTTTTCTGATAAGCGGATCAGGTTGTCTAGTCCTTCTTCCAGGCTTGGGGGAGCATCCCGGAGTTGACGGTGCATTCGCAAAATAATTTCTTCTGGAACTTGGCGCGATCGCCTTTTATTCCGTGCCAAACATAGCCAGACTGGTGTATCTACCCAAATTACCGTAATGTGGGTAAAACCCAACTCACGCGCTAAAGCAATGACATCACGACGATGGCGGCGCTGGGCATTAGTGGCATCAAAAATAGCTTGATTAGTTGTGGAAATAGCTTGCTGAAATTGCCGCTCAATTTCGCGCCAAATCAGCAGCCACGGCCCCTGAACGGCTTAGGAACCGAATAATTGCCCCCGGATGGCATCTGTAGAAATCAGCGCCATTTGGGGGCATTCTGCCAGTAATTGTTTTGCCAAAGTTGACTTACCGCTACCTGGAAGACCAATTAGCAAAATGAGTTTAGTCATTTGTCATTTGTCCTTTGTCCTTTGTCATTTGTTACTTGTAACTATTAACTAATGACCAATGACTAATGACCAATGACTAATGACTAAATGATGGTTCCATCGGGAATTACAGCATTTTTCAACACGACAACGATGCCACTGCGGATGTAGAAACCTTGATTTTCCCGTTCAGCTTCTTGCACGTTATCTTTATTAATTATTTTGACATCATGACCGATACGGGCATTTTTATCGATGATGGCACCGCGAATGATCGTGTCTATACCGATACCTACGGGAATGTCGTTTTCTATTAAGTTAGATTGGCGTTCCACAGAAGCTTGGTAAAAATCTGCACCCATGAGCAAAGATTCCTCAATGACGCAGCCGGATTCAATCCGCGATCGCACTCCCAACACTGAATGTTGAATGCGGCAATTTTTCAAAATACAACCTTCGCCAATAATTGATTCCGTGATCTGGCAATCTAAAAGTTTAGTCGGAGGCAAGTAACGAGCGCGGGTATAAATTGGTGCGTGTTCATCGTAGAAACTAAAAGGTGGCTGGGGCTGCTGAGTCAGGGCTAAATTGGCATGATAAAATGCCTCAATTGTTCCAATATCTTCCCAGTAGTCATCAAAAAGGTAAGCTTGAACGTTGTAATCTTTAGAAGCATCAGGAATAATTTCTTTACCGAAATCAGTCCTTTCTGTACCTTCTCTCAACAACTTGAACAAAACCTCTTTTTTAAAGACATAAATCCCCATTGAGGCGATGTAAGGCTGTTGCTTGGCTTGTTCTTTTGTTAATCCCAGTACGCTTGTATCAACTTGCATTTGGGTTAACGCTTCACCTTTGGGTTTTTCGCTAAAATCGATTACTCTACCAGAATCATCAATTTTCATCAAGCCAAAATCTGAGGCGCGGCGCTCATCGATGGGGATGACTGAGAGAGTAATATCAGCCCCCGTGTCCCTATGGCGCTGGATAAACTGGCGATAATCCATGCGGTAGAGGTGATCGCCTGAGAGAATTAGATATTCTTCTACATCCCATTCTTCCATTAACCACAGATACTGACGTACAGCATCGGCTGTACCTTGGAACCAGTTGGGATTTTCTGGTGTTTGTTGTGCAGCTAGCACTTCCACAAAGCCTTCATTGAAACCAGTAAAGTTGTAAGTACGGGCGATGTGACGATTCAGGGAAGCTGAGTTGAATTGTGTCAGGACGTAGATTTTGAATATTTCGGAATTTATGCAGTTACTAACAGGGATATCGATTAGGCGATACTTACCTGCTACTGGTACTGCTGGTTTAGCGCGGAGTTTGGTTAGCGGGTAAAGCCGAGTACCCGCGCCACCACCAAGGATGATTGATAATACTTTTTTCACAAAATTTCTCCCGACTGCCTTTCAACTCTCACTCTCAGTTTAGGACTGTCTGCCACCACACGTAAGGGGGATCATCTGATTCTTAGGGATGAATTTTACAGAATGCTACTGATGATGGATAGTACTGCTACCAAACAATCAACTAGAACATTTGTATTAATTGAGGTGGAAGTGTAGGAAGTTTCGACTACACCTCCCTCGTGTAGAAATTTATGTCTGTGATAGGCAGCTTGCAAGAAAAAGAGGTAAATAGTCTGTAACAAATCTCGTTATAAAAATAAATTTAAAAAAGTTCTATGTGTAATCCGTAAAATATTATTTTTATAGTGTATTCACTTACAGTCAGCTAAAAGATTTTAGAGACTATTGCTTAGAGAAAATAATCAAAGACTCTAAGAAAAAAGAAAGGATTAAACTCCAACAAGCAACTTTAGTAAATGATTGTACGTTACAAATAGAGAACAGGACAGTAGTTCAAACGAACGGGAGGGAAGATGAAACTAGCCTGCTCTTACCTTTCAAAGAATTAACAGACCAAAGTTCAGGAAATTTGCAATATCGTTTACCTTCCCATATAGATTTACGGCAATGGTGTTCTCCAATTGAGCAGCAAGGAAACCTTAAGTCATGCACTGCAATAGCTGGCGTTGCCTTAGTAGAATTTTTTCAAAGAAAGATAATGGGCGAAGATATAGATGTCTCCAGCCTCTTTCTCTACAAAGTTGCACGAAAATTGATGCACTTAACTGGAGACTCTGGAGCATCGACCCGCTTCACAATGAAAGCAATGGCACTTTTTGGCATACCTCCAGAGGAATATTGGCCTTATGAGATTGAGAATTTTGACGAAGAACCACCTGCTTTTTGCTATGCCTATGCTCAGAATTATCAAGCACTTCAGTATTTTAGGCTTGACTTACCTCAACTTTCAAAAAAACAAGCATTAGTTCAAATCAAAGCTTTTTTAACTGCTGAATTTCCTGTAATGTTTGGGTTTACAACCTATAGTTCTCTTTTTAATAAGAAAACCGTAAAAACAGGAAAAATTCCTTATCCTACTAGAGGCGAAAAGATGTTGGGTAGTCATGCAGTTGTTGCCGTTGGTTATGACGACAATAAAATAATTGACCATCCCAAGGATAAGTTCATTAAGGATTCTAACAAAAATTTTCCAACTCAAGGAGCTTTCTTAATTAGAAATTGCTGGGGTGAAGATTGGGGTAAGGACGGTTATGGTTGGCTACCCTATGAGTATGTGTTACAGGGGTTAGCTACTGACTGGTGGTCATTACTGAAGAATGAGTGGATTGATGAGGGGCAGTTTGGCTTGATAGCTAAGGATGGTGTTCTTCTCAACGGAAGTTCTGATAGAAATAATCAAGGAGATCCTAATGAACATACTCAAGGAGAAGACAATCAAGCGATTATCAAGACTCAAGGCAATAATAAGGGTCAAATTCACAACTAAAACAGCATTCTAAATACTTAAGTTGTTCATTTTTATTTAAAAGAGCATATACCAGATTGGTTATTCAAATAATCTGGTGTATTTTTATTGGTTTGTGAATATTCTTCTAAAAATTTACAGCTATACTTTAACAAGTTTTCCACCTTGGGGGTAACATCTGTTCTAGAATTGCTTTGCCACTTCCAGAGTCTTACAGTTCCATCATTACTGGAAGAAGCAATTATATTGCCATCACGACTAAACTCTAGCCGATTAATTTGTTGAGTATGTCCTTTCAGAGTTGCTATTAAATAACTTTCTCCATTAATAGCTTTATCTACATCCCACACTTTTACAGTTTCATCAACACCGCCAGAAGCGAGCATTTTACCATCGGGACTAAAATCTAAGCCGTATATTATACTTATATGAGCATTATTGATTATTGCTATCGGTTTTTTCTCTTGATTTTTAGTATTCCAAATAAATATATTACCATGCTCATCGGCAGAAGCCAGTAAGTTTTTTCTCTGTAAACTATATCTAACTATGTACAAAGCTTTTTGACCATGTGTACCAATGTTTTTTGGGGGAGTATCATTTTTTTTCCAATCCCAAATTCTGACACTACCATCATCATCGACGTAAGCAATTTTTGAACTGTCATTAGGGTCAATGTCTAGACTGTTAACTCGATGTCTTTGATTTACAGGATATCCCTCCTTTTCAAGTAATTCTTTAATATTTAATGTGTTAATGGGTTGAGGTGGATTATCTTGAATATCAGTTTACCAAACTTTTATGATTCCATTCCGATCGCCAGAAGCAATAATTTTATCATCTCGACTAAAACTAACATCATAAACAGTATTATTATGACCTGTAAAAGTTTTTATCAGTTTATGTTCTTTCGCGTCTATATTCCAAAGCTTAAACGTTTTATCTTGACTTGTAGAGGTTAGAAGTTTACCGTTATGGCTAAATCTTACACTCCAAACTCCAGCATCATGTTCGGGCAAATCGTATAAGAACTTGCCATTTTTCTCCCAAATCTTGATTTGCTTGTTGTAACTAGAAGAGGCTATTTTACCATCAGGACTAAAACTCACACCCCAAACCTTATCTTTATGACCTTCTAATCGATTATGCTCTTTCACACTATAGATAATGGATTGCAGTTGCTTTAGTTGTTCAGTGTTTTTTCCATCTACCTTCTTTAATCCCTGTAGTGCTTGCACACTCGTCATTAATGCTTCAAGTTGCTTATCGGCATCAAGTAATGTGTGAGACACTTTAATCCATGTATTGACTTCTCCCATTTTGACTACTTGTGCATTATTTTTTTCGGATTTAACCCACAACCCCGCTAATGCAATTGATATAACCGCTAACACTACAACCGCCTGGGTTCTTTGCCTTTCAGCTTTAACTTTGGCTTTTTCCTGTTTAACTTTTTCTCCTTCTGCCTTAGCTCTGGCTTCCGCCGCTTCTCGCAATTGCCGTTCTTGCTCTAATTTGGCTTGAATTTCTCTGTCTCGCCTCTCCAAACTCTTATGCAAAAATTCTGATTCTAATGGCGTAAGTCTTGGCTGAGTCTTATTCACCCACTCAGAAATTACAGCTAATTTTGCACCTGTCAATAGTGCTTCATCTAATTTATTAAACCTTTGTAACCATTCCTGACAATCTTCTTCCAAAGAACGACTGAGACGAATATTTTCTATATTTTCAGCAATCCAAGTATTTAATAATTTCCACTCAGATAAAAGTGCTTCATGAGCAACTTCAACCGTCTTTTCATCAGTAATAATTAAGCGTTGTTGAAAACCCGCCAGCAATCCTACAACCCGTTGCAGTTGTTGTGGAGAATCTGAAATAGCTTCTAATCTATCCCAGCTAGCATGCCGTCGCGTCACTTCTCCAGCTTCACCTAACTGCACCAATTCCATAAATAAGCAACGCGCAAAGGCTTGATCTATAGTTGTTAAACTTTCATACAAAATTGTTGCTCGTTTATCTAAAGCTCCTTTAACCCCGCCAATTTCCTCCTAGCCTTTGCGAGTTAAAAGCGGTTCTGGTGATTCAGGTTCTTCAATGCAAACTCGCCACAATTCTTTAAGCGCGTATTGCAGTATAGGTAATGCACCCGGACGGTTGATAACATCGGCGGAAATTTGCGAAACTAAACCACGCTCAAACGTGACACCATGTAATTTTGCTGGTTTTTCTATTGCTTCTTCTAACTCAGTAAAAGACATCGGTGTGACGATAAATGATGTGGGAGGAATGCTATTGATGAGAGTAATAATTTCTAAATAGTCAGCACAACGATTTAAAAAATCACCGCGAATGGTCAAAATTATCCGCGTTTCTCCCTCACCTTTTTTTACTTCTTGTGCTACTAAGCGGATAAAAACTTTGCGTTCCTCATCGTCTTGACAAAGTGTAAATACTTCTTCAAATTGATCGATAAATAATAGATGCGGTTTATTTTGCTGCTGTTGTCGAGCTAAAATATCAACTAATTTACCTAAAGGATGTTCTCCTGGTGTAAAAGATGCGATCGCCCATTCACTGCTTCCAGGGAGGCGATCGCCTTTTAGTTGCGGTAACAAACCTGCTTTTACTAAGGAAGATTTACCACTACCTGAATAGCCAATTACAGCCAAAAAACGACTCTCTGCTAAACGCGAAATTAGCGTGCGAACTGCTTCATCTCTTCCACAAAAATATTGCGCTTGTTCTGATTCAAAAGCATAAAGCCCCCGATAAGGATTTTCCTGATTGAAAGCAATTTTTTCACCTGTGGGAATATCTAATTGGGGATAAGTAACCAAAGTAATCGAACGTCCCCAACCCATGCGAATCGGTTCCTGTACTGAACCTTTAAGTTCGTTGCTGACAAAATCAAACAAGCGATCGCCACTAATTCGCCTACTATTACCTACATTTTCTACTGCTAATCCCTTAACAACTGCACCTGTGAAAATACTATATTCTTCACTCTTAATCACTCCGGCGCGTTCAAAGCCACGACAAGCTGTAATTAAGTAATAATCCTTTTGCGAACTGAAAGCGTTAAGAGTTCTTTCTATTAATTGCCTTTCTAAAAAATAGCCGCTATGACAGCAATCGAGTAGCATCACTAAACTACTCAATTGCGAATCTCGAATTAAGTCGTTAAGGCTATCCAGGGGAATGCCATATTTTTGTTCAACATTTTCGTTATCCTTAAATTCAATCTGACAATCTGAACTTGCCAAATATCCCTTTTGTTGCCCCAAATTGTCGGAAATAGTAAAACCATGTCCGCTAAAATAAATCAGCGCTTCATTATTAGCAGCTTGCTCTAGTAAAAAAGTTCTCAAATCTTGGCCAAGTTGAGCACCTGTAACTTTTGACGCTGCCATTTCATAGCCGTTTTTATCTTTATTCCAGCGCTGTGGTAGTCTTTGCACAGACTGGAAATCACCATACTGCTCTAAGAGTTGCGCGATCGCTTCAGCATCATTTGTAGTCTTCGACAAACGCGGTAATGATGGGCTGACATACTCAGCGATGCCAATAACAAGCGCGTATCGTGCCATTTAACACACCTTGAGTTGGTAAATGCAGGATAATCTTGATAGACACAATCGATGACTGTGTTGCTAAAAACAACACCATTTATTATTTTTCCGCAAGCAAACTGAAATTTTTCAGACACGATACAAAAGTTTAACTGAGGTAACTTATGTCAGAAGTACAACAACTCTTTTTCCAAGCAGACGGGGAGATTGAGCAGATTGAGATTAATGTCACAGCCACCGAAATAAGTTCGGAAATTGACGAGGAGGATGATGGCATAGAATACAAGGATGTGCGAACAGATGCGATCGCTCGGATGCAACAAGCTCGTCAAATGATTCGCTCCTATACTATGTATGCTCTTAGTGCTTTTAAAGACTTTAATGCTGCTGAGATTGAGGAGGTAAGACTTAAATTTGGCATTAAGTTGGGTGGTAAAGCAGGTATTCCTTACATTACCGAAGGCTCTGCTGAAAGTAATCTAGAAATTGAGGTGAAGTGTAAGTTTCCAGAAAAACCAAAACCTGATTCACAGTAACAGCAACGAATTATCAGCACAGTGCAAGAGTAAGCACTACCCATTAAACACCCAACTTCGGTGTATTTATTCTCCTATTAACCAAACCTAATTGCTGCGATCGCTTCAAATACTTCACCCAAGATTGCTCTGACAACTGAGAAATGGCATTTGGTGACAGTGTTGCTGTGAAAATATCTTTGCCACTATTAACACCACTGACACCAAAACTTTCTAAAACAGCAGTTGCATCAGAGTTTAAAATTGGTTCAGTATGAATAAAAACTGTCAAACTCCGTTCTTCTGAATTTTGAACATCATTCAGCGCTGTAGCAAGAGCAGCATCTAATTTCTGATAATTCATCAGCAATTCCTTGGTAAAAAGGGTAGACAGTAATTGTCTACCCTAACTTATCAAATTTATAGGTTATTATTGCCTACCCTTGTACAGAAATAATATCCACCTTTCTCCGTCTAATTACAGATTCAAAGCGTTAATCACTCCATAACCCCATTTCTCATCAAATGTGCCAGGGGGTTTTCCAGGAATGGCACTATTTTCACGTAACAAGCCTTTCACAGCAGCCGGATCAAGTTTAGGATCTCGCTGCAACAGCAGTGCTACTAACCCACTTACAAACGGTGTCGCCATACTTGTACCCGCCTGCACCACAAACTTAGAATTAATCATCGATGAACGGTCAAAATTTGCATCGGCGGAAAGAGTGGAAATAATCATCGCTCCTGGTGCTGCTACATCCGGCTTGTGTCCATTATTGCGTAGGGGGCCTTCACTACTGAAGTCGGAAATAGTATTTAATTCTAAGCCCATTTCTCGCACTTGGTTATCAATATCTGTGTACTTGGTTCTGGTAGTATAGGCAGCAACTGTAATTGCACTGCTGGCGGCTCCTGGTGAGCCAATTTTTACCGCATCCTTCACACTTTTACCTGTGAAAAACACTGATGAAGTGTCATCTAGTGTCCACACATTCAAACATGTGTCAGTTGAAGAACAGTTGCGGACTCGCAGCTGCCAAATGCCTCCCATGACTTGCGAAGGGCCAATACCACGTATCTGCACAAAGAAATTATGGTCGCCGTTGGCTTGGTCTGGCGCTGGTGTCGCTAATTGTACCCGTGCATCTGGTAACTGATAATCTTGTGCAGGATTACCGTCAGTAATTATTTTTTGAAAGGGAGTGACAAAACCGTTAGGACTCCGCACGGACACTTCCAATTCGCTATCTTTGGAATACCAAGCGTTTAACCAAACTATGCCTACTTGATTCAAAGGAACATTAAAGCGCATACCACGAGTGCGTCCACTGGGTATTGTCGTTTGTCCATGAATGTTAGCGTTTCCTTCGTTACCCGCAGCAGAGCAAACAATTCTTCCAGGGCCAGTTTCGGCATCAATAACTTTGGATAAAGAATCACTACCATCATGGGCATCAGCGTGTCCGCCCAAGCTGAGATTTACCACTGCTGGGCGTCCTAACTCTTTAGCAAGTCGGAAAATGTAACGCACAGCATCAGCAATGTGGGCATCCTGTAAATCTGACCTGACAATAACTAATTCCGCTTCTGGTGCTATACCGCCATAGCTAGCATCAGCACCGGCGGCAATTCCCGCAACGTGAGTGCCATGACCACTAGTATCCTGAGAAATTGTCAGTTGCGCTCCCGTCAATTCAGCCCCATAGCCGCCCTCTGTGACTCCTGGCCCTGGCAGTGTTTGATCCCAAATGTGTAAAATTCGTCCAGCAAAGGCGGGGTGTTTCGGATCAATGCCACTGTCTATAATGCCGATGATTACTCCTTTACCAGTCAGTCCGGTTTTGTTCTGGAATTCCGGTAATTTGACTGCTCCCATTGCAGTGTCCATCCTCAAATGAAGTTTGCGTGATGGCTTGATGCGTTGGATAACATCTTCTTCAGATAAGACATCTAAACTTTCTAACGGTAAGAAAGCTGTCCGCACACTCCCAGAGTTTTGATTGACTTCAATATTATATTGTGATAGGTAACTTAAGTCTGCATCAGGGTCGCAGTAGATAAAAACGACACTCTTAGTGGGCTTTACCGGGCTTTTATGGGCAATGATGCCAAGCGATCGCTTGTGTGTAACTAAAGCTTGATCTCCTTCGCTTTGATAGTCTTGAAATGCCAAAAGTAGTCCGGGAGAAAGTTTTTCGTGCTTCATCTTTACCTCAAATTAAATTTATTTCCTGAAAGCAAAATAGTGATTATAGTAAGAATAGTCGCTTTAGTAGGGTAATTTTTTAGCCTTAATTATTTGATGCGACTATAGTTATCTATTGTTTTCATAGATAACATCAAATAAGCTTAGGAGGCGGTAAGTTATTCCTAAGACAATTGCTAATTCATAACTCATATTCCTGAATTACGTCTCCCTCATAGTGATTTTTTCTAACTCATGAGACATTGTTAAGCAGTTGCATCTAAGAATTACCCAAGACTGGGGTAACAGGTAATTTTTATGAAGCTATTAAATTAATCCAGTGTCTGCCTAAATCATTACGGATAAAGTAAATAAAAAGAAATTAAGAATAATTAAGGAATAAATAAAAACTATAAATTTGTTAAATAATAATTTAGGAATCAGTGGTAGGTGTGCCTTGTTATCTGTTAAAAACCAAAACAAACTGTAATCAAAATAATTAAGACTGATAACATTTGCGTATAAAACAGCAGCAAAAAAGTTAAATCACTAATGACTACTGACAGATGACAGATTCTCTATCATAAGTAAGAGCCATAAAGAAGCTAATATTTGCAACGATCGCTTCTGAAGGTACAAAAAGTTATTCATGCAAATTCAAACACCAGACTGGGTAAAGCACGCGGTTTTCTACCAAATCTTCCCAGATCGCTTTGCCAGAAGCAAACAGCCGCGCAAACGTTTGCTGCGTGAAGCCCGTTGGGAAGATTGGGACGCTATGCCAACACTCCAGGGCTATAAAGGCGGCGATTTATGGGGCATCATGGAGGGTTTAGACTACATCCAGGATTTGGGGATTAACGCGATTTATTTCACACCCATTTTTCAATCCGCTAGCAATCACCGCTATCATACCCACGATTATTATCAAGTTGACCCGATGTTAGGGGGCAACGAGGCTTTTAAGGAATTGCTAGATGCAGCCCATCAAAGGAATATCAAAGTCGTTCTAGATGGGGTGTTTAACCATTCTAGCCGGGGCTTTTTCTTTTTCCACGACGTTTTAGAGAATGGCCCCCATTCACCTTGGGTAAATTGGTTCAAAATTGAAGGCTGGCCTCTTTCACCATACAATGGCGAATTCCCTGCAAACTATGTGGGTTGGGCGGGAAATCGTGCCTTGCCAGAATTTAACCACGATAATCCAGAAGTACGAGAATACATTATGGAAATTGCCGAATATTGGATAAAATTCGGTATCGATGGTTGGCGATTGGATGTACCATTTGAAATAAAAACTCCTGGTTTTTGGCAGGAATTTCGCGATCGCGTCAAAGCCATTAATCCCGAAGCTTACATTGTCGGCGAAGTGTGGGGAGATTCTCGTGAGTGGTTGGATGGAACACAATTTGACGGCGTGATGAATTATCTATTTGCCGGGCCGACAATCGCCTTTGCAGCTGGCGATCGCGTAGACTTAGAACAAGTCCAAAGCCGCGACTATCAACCCTACCCACCCTTATTTGCCGCCGAGTACGCCACGAAAATCCAAGAAGTACTGCAACTTTACCCTTGGGAAATTCAGCTAACTCAACTCAATTTGCTAGCAAGTCATGATACAGCCAGATTGATGAGCATTGCAGGCGGTGATATAGGTAGTATAGAATTGTCAACTCTACTGCTACTTACCTTTCCTGGTGCCCCCAGCATCTACTATGGTGATGAAGTTGGTTTACCTGGTGCAATAGATCCAGACTCACGACGTGGCTTTCCTTTAGAGGCTAACTGGGATCAAGAAATTTTCAATACTCACCGTCAATTAATTGCCCTGCGCCACACTTACCCAGCCTTGCGTACAGGTGATTACCAAGTCCTCCATGCTCAAGGACAAATTTATATCTTTGCGCGAACTCTAGGTACAGAGGAATTAATAATTGCCGTCAACGCTGGCACAAGTTCGGCAACAGCTAATGCAGATGTCGTCAGTTTGCATACTCAACCCAACAAGCTTTTATATGGCACTGCTGAAGTTGAGTGGAATGGTGAAGGAGAAACTCAGCAGTTGTCGTTGACTGTCCCCGCACGCAGTGGCTGCATTCTGGGGACTGCGGATTAGGGGCTGGGGCCTGGGGACTGGGAACTGGGGCAAGAAAGAAGAGTTTTCCCCTCTGCCTCTTTTCAATGCCCAATTCCCCATGCCCAATTTACATTACCTTCCTGCCACCATTGCAGGCATCAACACCGCATCAATAATATGGATCACGCCATTGTCTGCCAGAATATCTGTTTTGAGGATATTGGCGTTATTCACCTTAAACTTACCGTCAGCAGATTCAATGGCTACAATTGACCCTTCAAGCGTCTCTGCCTCATTAATCTGTGCCAAGTCATCAGATCGAACATCCCCACTAGCGACATGATACGCCACAATTTTCTGGAGCTTGGGGATATCTTGTAATAGTGAATCTAAAGTTCCCTCTGGCAAATTAGCAAAAGCTTCGTCAGTCGGTGCAAAGAGCGTGAAAGAACCAGGATTTTTCAAAGTTTCTATGAGATTTACAGCTGTAGCAGCCTTTATTAGGGTATTGAAATTACCTGCTGCGATCGCAGTTTCCACAAGGTCAGCCATGAGGGTGCGTTATCTGATACTACAAGTTACTTATAAAGTGACTAAAATATCTTAGCCTCTATCAATAGAGAGGTTGCTGGCATTAAACAGACAGCAGCAGACTGATTTAGTACTGTTACACTGGATAATGACCCCAAGAACCACTGATTATGCTAAAGCGTTCTAAGTTCGAGACAACTCAGTCTCAGATTATGCACCGTGCTGAGGATCTGATTAGTGCAGCCTCAAATCGTTATCGCATTACGGTTCAGGTGGCAAATCGTGCTAAACGTCGGCGTTACGAAGACTTTGAAAGTAACGAAGATGCAATGATGAAGCCAGTACTAAGGGCAATTATCGAAATGTCCGATGAATTGACTCAGCCAGAAATTATCGGCGAATTATAAAAAAGGTTTTAGAGAAGGTAGGATGAGCAAAAATTTCTCGTTCATTCAACCCCTACTTAAACCCTGGCAGACACTCACTGCCTTAATGGTAGTGGGTGTAGTTGTTTTGGGTTCAGGGGCGGACAAATCAATACAGAAAAATTTATTTAGTATCCAACCTGTATATGCTCAAAGAATCACTCCTAGCGATGTTTGGCAGCTAGTGTATCAACAGTTGCCAGATTTACCGCGGGAAAATAAGTATATCAGTAAAGAAAATGGCAAAGTTGCTGAAAACAACACTTTAGTAACTCGCCTAATTCGATACCATATTTATACCAAAGGGCGTGCCCCAATTTATCGCTTCGATTGGAAGCTAACTTTAGCTGATTACCTGGGTGCAAATGAAATTATGTATGATACTACCTATCCAGGCAATGATTCACTACGGCAAAATCCGATAGAAGGCGATCGCAAAGCAATCACTCGTCTCACCCGCAGCGAACGAAATGCCTTAGTGCAAGTCTTAGTGAATATATTTAATCCTACTTCCCAAAATACCTTATCCCCTAACACCAACACTGCACCCAGTCCGAATACATCAACTACTCCACAGCCACTACAACGGGGAGGTGCTGAACTACTGAAATGACCATTGCTTTGCGTTACACCTCTGCGTACCTCTGCGTTTAAAAACTAAACTATGGAACGCGTTATCAAAAGCGGATCGGGTTGGCGTATTGGCTGGAACCCCGATGCACCTGAATTTAAAGGTTTAGTAGGTACAGATGATTGGGCAATAGAGTTAACCGAAGCCGAGTTGAATGATTTTTGCCGTCTATTAGCGCAGCTAGCAGACACCATGAGGCAACTCGCAACTGAATTAATGGAAGAGGAAAAAATTGCTTGTGAAGCCGAAAGCGATTTATTATGGATGGAGGTGGAAGGCTTTCCTCATACTTATAGCCTGCGCCTCATCTTAAATACAGGGCGATGTGTTGAAGGTAAATGGGATGGTTCTGCTGTTCTAGATTTACTGCAAGCTACTGAGATGCTTAAGGTTTTTTAAATTTACCTCTTGATTATCTTAGAGTTTTGCTATATAATAGTAGTCCTGACCGGGGCGTAGCGCAGCTTGGTAGCGCGCCACTTTGGGGTAGTGGAGGTCGTGGGTTCGAATCCCGCCGCTCCGATTGATGATAAGCCATACCTGCTAGTCTTTTTAAAAGATTGGCAGGTTTTTTCATGACACTGTACCAATTACGTATTACACAGAATACAACATTTTTTCTTCACCTTGTAGGTTATTTTTTTAGCCACTCCCACAAAAGCGATTAGATTGCGCCAAGTGACTCATACTGACACCATTTCACAAAATGCCTGATACAGATACGTGAGTAGGGGCGTACAGCAGATTCATTGTATTCCAATACTGCTCGGTTAAGGGAAAATAGATAATGGAATAAATCATAATTTGTTCGCGTATAATCTACGAGAACAAAAACAACTAAAAAGGTTGCTTGTACCTGAAGGCACTCTCGAAAAATTTAATTGTCAATTGCTGAGAATATTTTTAACCTGTTGAATTAGAAATTGA
>NZ_JACJSI010000659.1 GCF_014698065.1 Nostoc flagelliforme FACHB-838 | reverse complement strand
CGTCGCCCCAAAGCTTACCCCAGATTGACCAAGCCCAGACATGAATTACGTCATCAATTGCAAACTGCTTAATTGATAAGGCTTTCCGCTTTTCTTAGTGCCATTCGGCTATGGATAGAGCAGAGGCTGTATGAGATTATTCAACAGCACATCACCAATCCCAGAAGAAAGGGCATAAATGACTTAGCCTCAATTGATACTAGGAAAACTACCCTGCTCCCTGACAGTAAATATTCCTTCGGGTTTGGAGCGCCAGCAGAGTTAGCACTACCGATAGTTGCAGCGTACAGGGTGTTTCTAGACACAAACTACAACTGGATTATTCCATTTGACGAATTCGCGGAAGATTTTTTACAACATCTCTGGAATAACAATTTTCGTAAGTATTTGATAGCGGAGAAAACAGCAGGTAATACCGTCGGAGCGAAAATCAGTCGCAACCAAGAGATTTGGGAAAGTCTATACATCGCTGCCCAAAGTTATCTCAATGGGCGTTTGGTTAAAATGGTTAAGTCTAACAAGTGTGAAAAATTAACACTTACTCCTAACTAAAAATGGTTAGAGGGAGGTTGAGATATTGCCACACATTAGTGGGAACCAGCTAAAGTTACCAACAGAGCAGAAGGAGCGATATTAGTCTTTTGAACACAGCCGGACACAGATGCTTCAATCAGATCATAGTGCAACCGGGTTGCGGTAAGGTATTTTCAGCTTACCGCAAATTCACACTACAGGGCTTCATGTCCCAACCACGCTTAAGCAATTCTCCATCTTTTCGAGACGATCTGAACAACAACCGCGTTGAAGCTACTGTAGCGTTTCGGTGAAAGCCTTGATGGTTTGCTGTCCACGTTGTGCATTTCCCGTAGCCAAGAAGTCTAAGATTGCGCCTTGAAATAAGTGGAATAGCAATAAAGCAGTAGTTTTGTCATTTGTGAGATTAAACAGAGAATCTATCCATTTTTGGCTCTCTTGTTGTACGAAACGTTGTGTTTCTGAATCGCCTTGTATGGCACGTTGATTTAGTTCCATCGTCAATGCTATCAGAACAGTCAGAGTTTCAGTATTATCCTGCAAGTTCTGGAATCAGAGGGGTACTCGGTCGATTACAGCGTGGTCAAAATGGCTGACTTTGGGTTGCCCCAGGCGCGGCGGCGGTTAGTCCTGGTTGCAAGCAAGGGTTTTCACGTTGCCTTACCTATGGGAGCTAAATCTTGTGGTTGGTACGAGGCGTTCACGAAGTGTGCCGAAGGTATCGCGCATCTAATCCCCACCATGACCGATTCCCAACTACTCTCCAAACAACGGCAAGCGGTAGAACAATTTCTGACAGCTAACGAACCAACGCCATTGCTACTAGAGAGAGTTGGAGGGCGCAACGGAATGAAGTACAAGCCTGGGCATCTACCCTGTAACACCATTCTGCGATCGCACTTCACCGATCACAAAGGCTGCAACCGTAGTAAGTTCGCTGATATCTGGTTGCCGGATGGGATAGTTAAATCTTTGTCAATTGCAGGGGCTGCGAAGTTACAGGGCTTTCCTGATTGGTACGAGTTTCCCCAAGAGGCAGCAACGGCTGGGTCAATTATCGGGTATTCCGTGCCTCCCAGCTTCGCAAGTCAATTATTTGCATCAGTACAGAGCAAATTATTAAGAGTGACTGTATGAATAACCTTGTCCAAGACTTAGAACAGTGCTGGTACATCTCCCCACCTTGGGGCCCACGAATCCCGCCGTTACTGGTAAGTTTGCTTGAGCGGGTGTACGTCAAGAGAGTCAAAGCATTCGGTTACTGCTGCGGGGTGGAGTGGTCGCCGCAGGGTTGGAAATACGAAATATCTACTGGTAATGACAATATTAGTGTTTGGGGTAGTGAACTTATTGGCACAGGCAACTTACAACCGGTTACTAAAGAAAACCTGTGTTTGGCTTGGGTGAGTTGGTCGAGTTTCGATTTCATTAGAACAATCTTACAGCGTGCATTGAATCCGCCAAATCTTACCAATAACTTTGGACTTTAAGATAGTGTGATTACATAAACTCATAAGCTAATCGCAACTATGATGAGTAAAATTTATTTACAGATATTTTTGTTAAGATTTTTTAAATTGAGAAAA
>NZ_JACJSI010000658.1 GCF_014698065.1 Nostoc flagelliforme FACHB-838 | reverse complement strand
AGTTGGCTGCTAGAACTATGGTACAGCGACGCAAGATTAGTTATGCCACCCAAACAGAACTTGGTACCAAAGCATGGGATATTTTCATGTCCCTGGTTGCCACTACTCGTAAGTTAGGTATTAGCTTTTTTGAGTATATGCATGACCGGATTTTGCAACTCGGTGATATTCCCTGTTTGGGTAACATTATTCGAGAGAAGTCTTCTTCTAACCCATTTGGTTGGTCGTGGCTACCTGAATAAATCTCTACCCCGAAATTTTGAGCCGATACAAAAATACATGGGCGTAAACGACATCTAAGTGTAGATTTGTTAGGGCTGGTTTTGCGAGTCTTGGTAACCTCAGCCAGTCTTCCAGAACGAGAAGGAGCGAAAAAAGTTCTCAACCGAGTTCACAATACAGGCAGTCAGGTAAAACGTTTAAATCTTATTTGGATGGACGGCGGATACCGTGGTGAAGAATTTATGCGTTGGGTGATGGATATGTTTCGCTGGATTGTGGAAATTGTGCTTCGACCATTGGAAAAGAAAGGTTTTGTCCATTTACCAAAGCGCTGGGTTGTTGAGCGAACTTTTGGTTGGCTTAACTGGTGTCGACGTTTAAGTAAAGATTATGAACGACTACCAGAAACCTCTGAGACTTTTATTTACATTGCGATGATCCGGATTATGGTCAGGCGACTGGCATAATTTTTAACTCGCTTCGACTTTTAAAACATCCTCTTAGAACTAATTTTACAAATACTAAAAGGTAGACCAATCATTTCAATTATTGATGGGACAGGAGATAGAAAGAAAGGAACTAAGATTGATCTATGTTTAGTTGTGATTTGGGTAGACTAGGGCTACAGTAAGGAGAAGTTCGCCCAAACATTTTTGCAGGTTTGTAGTGCCAAAGTTGAAATTATCAAGCGAACCGAAGCATAATTTCAGTGTTGCCAAAACCTGGGTTATCGAGTGTACATTTGGGTTGTTTCGTTGGTTGCATGGCACAAGCGACGGACTATGAACTATTGCTAGGCGTGGGCGAGTTGACGAGCGAAACGGCAATGGTGCGCTTGATGTTGAAGCGCCTTGCTGCCTAAAGAGAACCTTTATAAATCAGCTCTTATATGGAGTCACAACAGTTTGGAGGAAGTCTATATGTTTCACAAGATTCTAGTTGCAATCGACACCTCTACATCCGCCAAGGATGTCTTTGATAAAGCCTTGTTCTTAGCAAAAGCGAGCAAGGGCAGCCTTATGTTGTTGCATGTTCTGTCGGGTGAAGAACAGGGCAAAGTAAATATACCTATACTTCCCCGGCAGGATTACTATCCATATCCCGTGATGAGTAAAAAAACTTTGGAGTTCAATCAACAGCAGTGGGAGGTTTTGGAAAAGCAAGGTCTAGAGCTACTACAATCGTGTACGGATGAAGCAAATCTAGCAGGCGTGAGTACAGAATTCATCCAATCCCCTGGTAATCCTGGTCAAACCATCTGTAACTTAGCCTCTACGTGGGGTGCTGACCTAATCGTAGTTGGACGTCAGGGTCTATCTGGTTTGAGTGAGTTAGCCTTGGGCAGTGTCAGCAATTACGTACTCCACAATGCTCCTTGCTCAGTCCTGACTATGCAACACATATCAAAAATGAATACTGAATCTGCTCAAGACGAATCAAGCAGAGTTAGTGCATCGGATTGATATAATTAAAGCGAAACTGAAACTACTATAGAGTTGGAGTAGTCAGCGACTTCTGTAACACCCAACTGGACAGGCTTGTGCAATGTTGCCCACTTTTTACAAACTTGTGTGACGAATTGTATCTCTTCTTGCGCCAAAAGCTCGCTTGGGAACCCAGATGCTAATATCTGAGCTACTTTTACCGCTGTTTCGGATTCCACACCGTACTTTATTAGTTGTATATAAAATAAGCCTTCATTCTCCACAGACATTAAAAGCTTAAGCTGCATAAATAAAGCGGTGTTAAAACTTAACCTTGGAACTCCATGTAATTTTGGTTCTTAATTAATTATAGCGGTTCTCGCTTGAGTGAAATACAAAATGTGGGAGGATGAACAAAGTCAACAGCAAAGTGCATCTGGTATGAAAGCATACTCCATTGACCTCCGCCAAAAAGTAATT
>NZ_JACJSI010000657.1 GCF_014698065.1 Nostoc flagelliforme FACHB-838 | reverse complement strand
GTCAGTATTTTGTATCTCAGGAGACACCAATGAAAAATCCCTCAGATGCACGACACTTAATTTCCATTCTTCGGAACAATGCCTAATTTACATGACTTTGAGCCTTAACTGAACCGTATTGGACTATATATATTGATCTAACGTGATCGTTTTGGGGCTTAAAAAATAATCAAACGCGAAAGGAAAGATTTTTTTGTTGGTTTTTAACTTTCTGACGTTCGGGCCACAGAGCGTGCATCCCAGCGCAAACCGCATTTATAGCCTACAGCTTCCCCTACCCTTAGACCGTGGCGGAACATCATCAGCAGAGCGTGTATAATCACGGTGAGAATAACGAGCTTTGCGATCAAGTGCGGCATCGAGTATAGATCGCACCTCGCTTGGTGTAAAATATTCTCTCTTGTTTACTAGCTGTATCGTCACTTCTGCTGCTTCCAAACAAGGTTGTACTCTCTCTCAACAGCCGCCAGCAGCTTTGCGTGCAACGAAGATAAATAAGGTTTAGCTTGTTGCCCCAACCCCTGCAACAGCCAATCCACAGAAGAGTCACGGCTAGCCAGTTGATTTAACTGGCGCAACCGTATACATAACTGTTGCATAAATCTACAATCTTCATCAAGCAGTTCCAGTGATTTCAGGTGTTCGATTTTTACGGTGTAATCCCCGTCCCAGGTCTGGAGTGTACAACTGTATTCTCCAACATGGCTGACTACGCCCCAATAACCCGCTTTACCTCTCAAGTCTGGGTTATCCTTTGGCAAGAGAATGCATATTTCCCCAACGTGGTGAGGATTGGGTACTTTTGTCCTTTCGCGTATCCTATCCACAACATCTTTCACGATCCGACCGGATGGAATCTTATTCCCAGCTTGCTCTACTGCCTGCTGCAATACATCCGCTTGCACAGCAGGTTCCAACTCTGCTTTCGCCAAAAAACGCAATTGTCGTTCGTTGGTCGGCATTGGAATTTGCTGACCAATGGTCGGCAAAAACTTTTGAAGGTTCTCATAAACCACAGTAGCCGAAATCTTTAAGTACGCCGCGTCACGACTATAATTAAGTTCAAAACGCATTGTACTGAATAGAAAACAAAATCCCATTCTCCTGCCAAGTTCTTCCGTCTGAATCTCCCGACACCAACGGAATCCCCCAGTCAACACGTGCATTAAAGTCACCCCCGCGCCACTGCAATCCCAACCCCACAGAAGCCAACATATTTGAGTCGGGATTTTCTGTACCTGCATTCCACCCAAATCCGAAGTCTGCAAAGGGGATAATTTGCAAAGTACCACCAGATATGAGAATCGGCACTTGCACTTCAGCCGAAGCAAACACACCATTATCAACTAATAAAAAATCTTGGCGATATCCTCGTACACTATCCACACCACCCGTGCCAAACTGTTCTAGCGGCAAAAGTGTAGTAGTAGCTAGTTGCGTATTCAGACGCAGTAACATCAGAGTATCTGGAGCCAACAGTCGTAACCATTGGGCTTGCCCTAGCCAACTGAAAAAACGACTATCCGCTCTATCTGAATTTATCGTCGCGTTGAATGCATCAAGTCCCACGCTGAACTGCGATCGCACTGCAAATACTTCACAGTTATTGCGAGACACCCATTCTTGAAAAAATCGCAATGCTGATACCCTCGTGTTCCCTTTGTCATCTGCACCATCAGAAAGGAACGGAATTCGCCCAAATTCAAAATCTACATACGAAGCCTCGCTTTCTTTTCTGGAAACAGTTATGCCAAGCGCAAATTCCTGGTTGGGAGTTCGGACTATTGGCTGCCGATACGTCAGTTCGTACTGCCGAGATTCTGCTTGAATATCCAGGATGTCGAAAGGTTCTTCGACAACATTAGCTGCTGAAGTCCCGTAGGTAAAAGAAATTGTCCCATCTCTGGGATTGATGGGTATTGTGTAACTAGCATCAAACGAGTTACTACCATCAGTGTTGGTATAGCCCACACTTAAACCATCTCCTACTCCCAGTAAGTTTGCTTCAGTTACTTGCAGCCGACGACGAAAGCTACCTACAGATGGCGTTCGTCCGTTATCAAGTATGATTTGAGTGTTAAATGTGTCTGCTTCTTCTATGTTCACTGTCAAGACAGCTGTGTTGAGCTTCTCCCCAGGTGACAACTCAGC
>NZ_JACJSI010000656.1 GCF_014698065.1 Nostoc flagelliforme FACHB-838 | reverse complement strand
AGAAAGCGATGCTTCGCTGTTCAGACCCCCAGTCTCGCCAAGACAATAAACACAAGGATGTAGCTTACTTTAATACAGCTTCATGTTGGTGGAGTCCAAAATTCGGTGAATTGGAATTAGCAAGGTAATCTTTATAATAAACCTTAAATACAGGGCAAGCAAAATACACCAAAGGCTCAAAAATTATTGAAGCCCAGATTATCAATAAACTAGGCAAAACGATCTAAATCTTACACAATCATGACAATAAAAAAACATATTAGTCTTAATCATGGATGTTTCCTTAATTCCACAAATAAAAAGATAATTGTCAATTTAGCCACAGGTGATATCTTAAGTTTAATAACCCAAGAATTAAAAACTCGTTACTCACCAGAAACTCAAAAACTTGTACTCGAAGAAACTTCAAAGCTGTTACCTGATTTGGTATTTCAAGAAATGTTACAGCGTCAACAGCAGGTAGTGAATGTTAACCCTGATAGTTTAATTGTGGTTAACTGTACGATACAAGAGACAGAGCTTGATGAGTTTGGGTTCAATTTAAATGTCGAAGTATATTTTGTGATTGCAGATGTCAAAGGTCAAAATCATTTTCGCGCTAATCGGATAGTCCTTTGGTCAGATATCTGGGGTAATGAAGAACAGCTTTTTGATTTAGAAGATGAGCTAGGTGAGCAATTCTGGACAGATTATCAAATGCAGTTACTCTTTGATGATAAAAATCAGCAACCAATTGAATTAGAAGTATCACAAACAGATAATTATCCAGCAAGATTAGAATTTTACCCATCTACTCAAAGGTTTTTACCCTCCATGATTCCCTTTACTGATAATGACTTTTAAAATCAGCGATTAAACCAGAATACACCCAGTATGGCGGTATTCTCCTAATGTTCCCATACTCGTTTGAGTATCTTCTTGTCCTCCTTTTGGCTATGCCAAAACTAACGCTTATTACATCAACAAGAAAATTTTTCAAATTCAGTGAATGAAGATTGTTGCCAAGCGTGCCTGACATATAGGAATCCTATTTAATTTTTGAAAAAAATCCGTACATCCCAAGAACGGGAAAATCAAAGGTAGTGTGTCGAATAAACCACTCAAACACCCATTAAATGAGAAAAAGAAGGAATCAAGGCACAAAAACGTCTCTTCTCTACGAGAGGCTGCGCCAACGAGACGCTGCGCGAACGAACCCATGTTTTAGCCTGCAACCAGATATCTTCAATAGGGTTTTGCTCTGGACAATTAGGGGCTTTAGCGTTCGCCGGCAATTTCTGCTGTAACTGGAGGACGACCCAAAGATTGAGACAAGCAGAGGGTAACGTCCGATTTCTTGAAGGTAGGAGCGAACACTCGTCGGGAGTTGAACTGGAGAAAATCATCCCATTATTCAGCAACGCCTAATTGCTTTATTTACTACCTACGGATTACTATTTCATCTTCAGTCTGCTTAAGATGCGATCCCGAATTTCTGTTTCTGCTGTAAAAAATTTTTTCTCCAACCAGATCCTACTTCAGTGGTTAATTCTCTTGGAAAAACACAATCTTGGTATGACTAAATAGTTGTGTTCTCCATTAACCAGAGCTACAATTTGCCGTATTAAGGGTAAATATTTAACATTGCACTTGTGAGCAAAACTATTATCATTGCGTTATTTAACCAATCAGGGGGCGTTGCTAAGACTACTCTTACTCAAAACCTGGGTTATCATCTAGCTTCTAATCAAAACCGTGTCCTAGTTGTTGATATGGACCCACAGGCAAGCCTAACGAATTTTATGGGAGTAGACCCAGAGAGTTTAAAAAAAACACTCTACAACGCCATTATTGATGAAGAACCGCTATTTATCTATCCAGAAACCATTCATGAGATGAATTTGGTTCCCACAAATATCACCCTTAGTGCAGCTGAACTTCTCTTACCTACTGCTGATGCAAGAGAATATCGTCTCAAAGAAGCCCTAGCACCTATTAAAGATGAATACGACTTTATCTTAATTGACTGCCCGCCTTCTTTGGGTATTCTTAGTATCCTTAGCTTAACTGCGGCTACACATCTAGTTGTGCCTATCCAATGCCAATTTAAATCTTTTCTTGGCACTGACCTTTTACTTGATACTGTTGGACGAGTTCGTAAAAAACTCAATAA
>NZ_JACJSI010000655.1 GCF_014698065.1 Nostoc flagelliforme FACHB-838 | reverse complement strand
GCGATGCCAATACTTGCACTTGTGAACGCTTCTTGTCCCCCAAGGTCAAAGGGTAAGGCAAGTTCCTGTTGAATGCGCTGGGCCACTTTAATAGCATCTAACACATTTTGGATTCCCGCCAGTAGGATCGTAAATTCGTCTCCCCCAAGCCGTGCCACTGTATCTTGTGAGCGTATACACACCAGTAGCCTATCTGCAATAGCAAGCAGAAATTGGTCTCCTTTTAGATGTCCTAGACTGTCATTGATCACCTTAAACCCATCCAGGTCGAGAAACAGTACAGCAAATAAATAATTCTCCTGCCGTAAAGCTAACTCAAGTGCATATTTTAAGCGCTCCATAAACAAAGCTCGGTTTGGTAGCCCAGTAAGAGCATCGTGAAACGCATTCTGTAGCAGCTGTTCTTCTGCTTGTTTACGCTCGGTAATATCATGGGTGATTCCAAGAATCTGATAAACTTCTCCTAGTTCATTCAAAAGCGGCACATAAGTAACAACTATAAAGAAAGGGTCATAACCAGGCAAATTAATCTCGCATTCTCCAGTTTGCAATGTGTATGTCTCCACAGTTTGTCGGAGAATTGGCATATAACTGTTTGTGACTGACAACGGAAATAGTTCTTCATCTGTGTGATTCAGAAGTGCTTCTTTAGGATAACCACTGCGTTTAACTCCAAAACTATTGACAAACTGCAACCGTAACTCGGCATCATAAATTACAAATGTATCGGGTATGTTATCAATTGCTAATCGGAATCGTTCTTCACTCAAACGCAAAGCCTTCTCTGCCTGCTTACGCTCGACAATTTCAGCTTCTAGTTGCCTGTTAGCCTTTAATAGTTCAGCAAATGACTCTTGTAATTGAGTAGCCATTTGGTTATGAGCCTGAGCGAGAACTCTTAGTTCGTTAATGGCGTCTACTGTAACAGTTTGGTCTAACTGACCATTAGCGATTTCCTTAGAGGCTAAACTTAAGCGAATAATTGGTTGAGTAATCCAATGAGAAGTAAACACTCCTGTCACTGTAGCTAGTATTAATGCTCCTAAACACAGTAAAATAGTCATTCGTGAGTTAGCTTCGATATGTTCCATAAAGTCGCCTTCTGGAACCACCACCACAATCAGCCAATCTAGCCCGTAGCTGTCTGTGAATGGCATTAGCTGTATAAATTGCCGCTTGCCATCAATTTCAAAGTCAAGTTGCTGGTTAGAATTAATGTTTTTAAAATTATCAAACTGTGCATTCAAATACTGTGCTGTCAAACGAGTCATACGATCTCTGCTTGCGAGTACTGTCAGCTGTTTGTATTTCACCTGTCCTTCCTTCTGGTTCAGGATAAAAGGTTGTTCAGCCGTTGAACTTGCTACCAAGTTTCCAGAGCGCTCGATAATAAATGTCTTTCCTGAGCGTCCGATCTTTAAATTGTGCAAAAACTCACCCAGTTGCGAAAGAGATAACGTTGCATTCGTAACACCTAGCAAGGTACCTGTCTGGTCATAAACAGGTCGGGTAGAACTGATCGCTAGCCCTGACGAAGAAAAATACGGATAAATTTCAGTCCAAGTAGCTTTACCTGCTTTTACAGCCTTTTTGTACCAGGGACGAGTGCGAGGATCAAAAGTTGTGCTAACTTGAATTAACTTGAGGCGATTACCTTGGCTATTAGTGGTATAGGTATGATATCTACCACCCGTTGATTGGTTCTTTACTCGGATTACTAGTGAACCATCATTCAAACGATCTACCGAATAAATTTCTCCCTCTACACTTCCAAAAGCGATCGGGCTTAGAAACTTGAATAACTGTATTTGCTGCCAGAAATGGCATTCTAGACTTTTTGTATCTTTCAAATCCAATTCACCAAAATGGAGGGCATTGGCATTAATCTGAGTGATGAGTTGGGGTTTCTCCATATAATTGGTGATATGTTCATGAATTCTATTTGCCACTTCACTTCTCAAAAGAGTAGCAACTTCATTAACATCTCTCTGCCCATTTTTTAAGGAAAAGAATGCTGTTAGCCCCACAACAGCAAAGATTTGCAGTAGAAAAGGTACTATGATAGCTATGCGGAGCGGTACTCTCATTAACCCAATTGAAATTGGACGCCAGAAATTTTGCATTGTCATCTGCGGATAATTTCAAAAAATATTGTTAA
>NZ_JACJSI010000654.1 GCF_014698065.1 Nostoc flagelliforme FACHB-838 | reverse complement strand
TATACGAACTGTCGAAGCTGGGGTCATGCTCTACAACTGCTGAAATGCTTTCTATATATACATTTTCGCAGTTTTTGATCCCCTTTTTTCAGATTTGGTGAGAAATCCGCGATCCAGAGGTGCTGAACCTTCTACAGACGATGTGCGATATGCACTACGCACCTTTTCTTCATAATCGTAATCAAGTGCTGTATGCTCTTGATATTCAGGCAAATTTTCTGCTTGCTCTCTTGTTAACCCAATGACATATACACGGTTTGCTGTAGAGTCAATGCGCGATTTTCCCACTGGTAGTAATACTTTCTTACCAGAAATCCAAAAGCCTAAGTCAACAATTAAATAGCGGAATGCTCCTAGCTCATCTACTACAGCATCACTCACCGTGCCAATGTTCTGATCAGTTCCCTGAACATATACGCTCATTCCTTTAACGTCACTACCTTCAATAGCGTTATAGTAGTTTGGATCAAATTCACTTATTTTCTGGAGTGGCATTCTTATATTCCTTAGAACTTTACTGTTCATTTCTTAAAAGATACCAAACTTAGTTTAAGTAAATCTTCTTTCGTAAGGTTGATTTTGCTAGTTTTGAAACTGCTCCGAAGAAGTAATTAAACATAATGAATTTAATTGTGAATCTTTAGTAAAAAATAAAAACACCAGACATATTATAGGAATTATATTTGATTTCTGAAAAAGACTACGAGATAATACGGAGGGATAGGAGTTTCTGTGCTTTGATTCCTTCATTTTCTCATCTGAAGTGGATGTTTGAGTGGTTTATCCGACACACAAACGAGTGATTTTGCCCTTGAGGGGAGACAAAATGGTCTAGAATGCTTACATTGCAAAGAGTGTAGCAATTTGTGGTAAAAGAAAAAGAGCATTCATTCGCAACAAGCTCTATTTAATGATAATGTTACCAGAATTCTACGAAACAAACCTCAAGCGAGAATTGGGACGTGCAGAATATTTATTACTAAAAATCCTGATAAATTTATTACAATCTATTAAAACTGTAAGTCTTGAGGCATTGGCTACAGCTTTACCTATTCCAATATTGTTTGAAAGTAGAAGAAAGGAAATCCAACGATTTTTATCTTTAAATTATATAAATGTTGAAGAAATTTGGTTCCCAATTATTAAAAGCTGGTTAGAGATATATTTTCCCTTAAATGAAGTTATTTATGTAGTGATTGACAGGACTAATTGGGGGCGTATTAATCTGTTAATGATTAGTGTAGTTTGGGATAAAAGGTCTATCCCAATATACTTTAAGCTATTAGACAAATTAGGTTCAAGCAATTTTGATGAACAAGAAGCAGTATTCAAAAAAGCATTGCCGCTTTTTAATAATTATAAAACTGTAGTGTTAGGAGACCGTGAATTTTGTTCAATAAAACTGGCTAACTGGCTGACAGAGCAGAAAATATATTTCTGTTTACGCTTAAAAAAAGATGCATTTATAGAAATAGAACCGGAAATTTGGCTGCAATTAAGAGATTTAGGTTTAGCACCTGGACTTTCTTTCTTTTATCAAGGTATTAAATATACAAAATCTACAGGATTTATTAGCTTTAACCTTGCTGCTAAATGGAAGCGTAAACGTTTGGGAGTTGCGCCGGAGGAGGGTTGGTTTATCCTTACTAACTTAGATCATTTAGATTCAGTTATTAGAGCTTATAAACAACGTTTTGATATTGAAGAGATGTTTAGAGATTTTAAGAGTGGTGGTTATAATTTGGAAGATACTAATGTATCAGATCAAAGGCTAATTTCCCTAATATTATTAATCTCACTCGCCTATACGGCTGCAACTATATCTGGTCAAAAAATTAAACGCATGGGCGTTCAAAAATATGTTGGACGAATTAAAGAACCTAAGCGGATTATTCGACGACATAGTAGTTTTTATATTGGTCTTTATGGCGACAATTGGATCAATTTCATGGAAAATTCTTATGAGTTAGTCACTGAATTATTGAGATTAAGTCCTAATAAGCGTAAGTACTAAGCTGTTCCACATTTAGTTTGCAATAGCAGCATTACCTTTATTTTTAATTTTTCTTCCCCATCTAATTATTAACTCTCCCTGATTTAACAACCTATTTAATAAGTTTTTCAGTTCCTCTACTGATTTAAATAGGCGATGAGATATGTATTCTTTCGCCGAATGCCATACAAGTT
>NZ_JACJSI010000653.1 GCF_014698065.1 Nostoc flagelliforme FACHB-838 | reverse complement strand
ATCCGCTCTCGCACTACGACACCTGTAATTCTAGCTACTAAATCATTTAAACTTTCTAAATGTTGAATATTGACGGTAGAATAAACATCAATTCCGGCTGCCAAAATTACTTCCACGTCCTGATAGCGCTTTTCTCGTGGTGAACCTGGCACATTAGTGTGAGCGAGTTCATCAACTAATACCAGCTGTGGGGAGCGCAAGATAATTGCATCCGTGTCCATTTCTTGCAGAGTGATGTTCTGGTGGATACAGACTTTTCTAGTAATCACTTCTAGTCCCGTGGCTTTAAGAGCCGTGTCTTTGCGTCCATGAGTTTCCAAGAAGCCTATTACAATATCGATCCCATCTTGCTTCAGAAAATCTGCTTCTTCTAGCATTTTGTAAGTTTTACCAACACCGGGAGCCATACCAATAAAAATTTTATGCTTCCCACGTCGAGCAGGACGGATGTAGGAACTATCAGGGGAGGGGTTAGAGGGATTAAACATCAATCAGGTATTGGAACAGTAGTTAGCGAGTTAATTTAATGCCCTGAATTAACGCTCACTTAATCACAGGTATTTTTGACTCGATATTATTCTACTTTGTAATATTGTTTTACAATAACTAACAGAGTTACTACTGACAATGTCTTCAAGTTTGGAAGTTTTGACAAGATTTGTACGCCTGAGTATTACTCCAGGCAACAGGGCAAACGCATCTAAATTACTCTTGATGACAACGAAGCTCAAGAAACAACGAAAAAATTTTTCCTTTCGCGTTTGATTATTTTTTAAGCCCCAAAGCGATGTCTGCAACGGGCTACGCCTACGCCGAGAATTCTTGCAATAAGCAAGGCTTAATGAGATTAATTTTAATTCTATTGAGAATGTACTTTATTTTCTGACATAATGCGGTCGTCCTGCGGTGGTAACTGATTTCTTTGCCAAGCTAACTCGAACACAAAAGAGATAAGCCCTTTACTCATACCAACATATTTTGAAAAAAGGTGTAGTTTAATCATCTCAGCTTGAGCGCGAAATTGTGGTTATTGCCTCCAATTTTGAGAGCCGTTGGTCTTTGATGAGTGTAGTTTTGTTTATAGAATAAGGGCTTCCTCTATAGCTCAATTGATAGGTCACTGATGGTGAAGTTAATCTCAGTGTCTGTGCATTATAATCTATACAAATAGAATAAGTATTTCCCCTATAGCTCAATTTATAGGTTACTTGTAATAGTGCTACTCCATCTGATTTAGTATTAGAGTTAGCACAATAGTAAAGACCACGGTAGCTCAAGTTATAATCTGCTTTAAATTTGCTTATAGGCTGTTGTAAATATTCTGTTTCTGTGATAATCAGCTTGCTTGTGTAGTATTCGCAACTTATACTGATCAAGACTGAAATTAATAGCAGAAGTAGGATTTGCCAAGGAGCTAAGATTAAAATTACAATCAGGCTGATAGTTCCAAATATCCCAACTAAATGTGCAATTTCACTATAATTTTTTTTAATAAAAAATAGCTAGTGATTAAAAAAGTACACAATAAAATAAAAAAGCATATCGCCATTTTTCGTTATTTCTAAATTAAAAGTAAAGGGTTTATGAAACGGGAGCATTCCAATTTTGCAAAAATAAAGTAAGAAATATTATTCGCAAGTTTTCATCGCGAATAATATGGGAATTCAATCTTGTGACTCTTTTCCTTCTTGCTCAACTCCAGAACTAATATCTAGTATATAATCGTCAAGTGCATGAATTATTCTCTGGTTTGTTCACCACTTTGTGGTTCGGCAGTGGCTCTTGAAGAGCTACTGCGCCCTTGCGTGCTGCCGACAGCCAAGCAAGTGGTGCAGAGAGTCTCTGTTATAGACCCTCCCTCATCCTGTTTTGCTAGTGTGTCATTATCGACAAACGATGCACAGGTTTTGGCTTCGTCTACCTCAATAAACTTAATCCTTTAGTGTTGGACTAATGCAAGGATTCGTTATTTGAGTATAGCTATTGGAATTTGGGCAATACGTGTAACCGTTCACAGGATAAGAAACGCTACAGTCAAAACATGGGTTACTGAGATGGTAGATTAAGAGGCATGGATGAAAACTGCCTCGCCTACGGAATTGAAATTTCCGACTCAGATTGGGAAAAGACTCCAGCCAGCATCAAACAACTGGTGGAGAAAATGGGGCAGCATATAAAGCAATCAGAA
>NZ_JACJSI010000652.1 GCF_014698065.1 Nostoc flagelliforme FACHB-838 | reverse complement strand
TCGGCTCCGGCATTTTCTATCACCACCTGCATTAACGTGGCGATCAATTGATCGAGATGGATTATTTCTGAAAGAGCTTGAGCTGCTTTCATTACCGCAGCCAAATCGATCGCCGCAGTCGGATGAAGGATCGTTTTAGCGGTCAAGATTGAGTTCGATTGCCGAATCAGGTTGGAATTGAGTAGTTGTGGATAGCGTTTTTCTAAATCTTTGACTTTTGCCATCGCTCCCCATCTTTCATAGCAGTAGTGTGCTTCTTTCATGTAGAGCTGAGCAAATTTTTCCAGACCTCGCGCTAGATAATGTTTTGCAGCCAATTCGTATGCTAACGCCTCTTCCTGGATATATTCATTTTCTCTGGCTCCTTGAATCGCCCGTTCATAAAACTCTTCAGCCTCAAGAAATTGCCCTAAGACTCGTGCTTTCTCTGCCTCGACTAGATAAAATTTATGTAGATAATTCATTGGGGCGTGTTCTGCCCATTTCTGCATTTTTTCTTGGTTGGTGTTAACACAGTTTAGCCAAGCTGCTTTTTCAGAGTTTGAAGTATCAGGCGATAGGCTCAAAAGCGCCAGCGAATGATAGAAACAGAATATAGGTAAAACCTTTATTGCTGTCACCTCTTCAAAATGTTGCCTTGCCAAAATAGCAGTCTGTTCAGCTTGATGGTGTTCTTCAAATAGATAACACAACATGACTTTGTGCAAATAGAGTATCTGGATTGCATTTCCATCTTTAACTGCAATAGCGTGTGATAACGCCTGTTCTTCATTATGTAGCCTACTAACTAAGCGGCTGGAATTCTCAGGACTATCTTGCAAATTAAGAATAGTCTGCCGCAATATTGCCAGCCAATTCGAGGGACTTTCTCGTCTAATTTGGTCAATCGATTTGCTGTAAAATGCTGTTTTTTGTTCCAGTTGGGTAAGTTCCTCTCCAGCAAAAAACGAGTTATAGCACACGTCATATGCAGCATAACCAGCAGTTTCAAAGTCTCCAGTTTCTACTCCATCTTGATAGGCATCAGCCAGCATGGGTATTGTGTTCCTAAGATGCACCTTCCAGTGCATGATGTGGGTACTCGACAACACTAATGCTTTAGCATTCCCTTCTTTGGTATTCAATCGTTCTGCCAAACCCAGAGCCAATTTGCCAAATTTATAACCGAGTTCAATGTTTTGAACAAATCCACATAGAACAAGTCCGTAGGCAGCATAATTGTGTGGTGACCAGATAGCATTACCATATTCGATCGATAAACTTACCATTTTGCAAGCAATCAGTATCATCAGTGCTGGTGATACCATATGTGCAGCACCTCCAATATTCGTCAGGATATAAATTGCTGCCAGCGGTTCTGGTGCGGTCATCTTTGGTAAATTAATCAAGTCTTCAATTTCTCGTTGGGCGAGTAGTGCAGCCGTTGACTCCAATTCCCTTTGAACATCTGCCTGACTTGGATTTTCTATTAAATCTATTCCCAAGAGCTTTAACGCTTCCAATCCAGTTTTTAGTGCTTCTTTCAGGTTGCCTTGTGACAAATATCTTTGAATGCTGCTATCGTAAACTTGTACTTTGTCAACCACTGTTTTGGCACGAGCGAGTACCACTTCTACCAACTGTTCCATCTCATCAAAGCAACCCTGGAGATACGCCGCTTCTGCTGCTTCTGAGTACAGCGCTAAGGTGAGGTCATACTCACTGAGCCAACTCTTTGTATCGAGAAGTTTAAGCCCTGTAGTGAAATACTTAAAAGCTGCTTCATAAGCCGTTGCTGCCTTTGCTTTCTGACCTGCCATTAAATTCAATCTGGCAATTTCAGTTCGTTCTAATCGAGCAGTGACTAGCTCAAGTCCTTGATTGAGATGATCGATGATTTCAAACAGTCGCTCCGATCGTTGCTCTGGTGAATTTTTTTCGAGCAAATTGCGACCGATTTGAAGATGAACAACCTGTTTCTGCGATTCATTAATCAAAGCATAAGCCGCTTGCTGAACGCGATCGTGCGAAAACTTATACTCTTGAACCAACAAGTCTTCGTCCAATTCAGACAGAGGTTGAATTAATCCCGCTTGTATTACTGCTAGTAGATCCTGAAAAATTGCTTTCGGTGATTTTTCGCAAACGATCGCTAACGTTTCTAAATCAAATTCAGCTCCAACACAAGCGGCTAAACAAAGAATTCGCCGTGTTTCATTTGGCA
>NZ_JACJSI010000651.1 GCF_014698065.1 Nostoc flagelliforme FACHB-838 | reverse complement strand
TTCCACATTGCTTGACCGCACGAAGGGCATTTTTTTTGAACACAATCGAGTACTTCAAACGATGTTGCCTCTGGTTTTAAACTTTTTCTTGCCAAGTTTTTGCACCATTATTTGGCTACAAGGTCAAGATTACAGGATTTCCGCTCTTCTCTAGTAAGTTTTGCCACGCTAGGTTATAAGATATAAGGTAAGAAATTGCTAAGAAAAAATTTTTATCAGTGGCTATAAATAATCGCTGTTAAGGATTACAACCGCCAGCGCTGCCTAATTTCCTTGCGCGGTAATGACCTTGAAAGATTTCTAAATGTATCAAACTTAGTTGTACTAAACTGTGTAGCGGATAAACGTCATCCTTTTTTATTTCAAATGAAACTACAACCAATTGAACATCAACACTTGAAAGAATGCGCGAACTTGTTTGTTTCAGTCTTTAGCAATCCTCCCTGGAATGAAAACTGGGAGATTGAATCAGCTTTTAACAGATTGGAAGATTTTTATAATATGCCTTGGTCACACAGTGTTGTTGCCATTTTAGAAGAGAGAATTATCGGTTTTGCTATTGGTTATATTGAAAGATGGCATCAAGGTAACAGCTTTTACCTCAAGGAAATGTGTGTTGAATCCACTAAGCAACAAAGCGGAGTTGGCACAAAAATTATGGATGTGCTTTCCCAAAATTTAGTGGATAAAGGTGTCAATAAGATTTATCTATTGACAGCGCGAGATAGTTTAGCCTCAGCGTTCTATTCAAAGTGTGGGTTTTGTAATAATTCCAAAATAATTATGATGTCCAAAACCTTGTAATAGACTACAGATAATTTCTCCACATTTAACGAACAGAATACATGCGTCAGTCGCCAGAATTCAGAATTTAATCCTGTGCGAGTGGCGGATAGCGTAGCGTTAGCGACGTAGGAGCGTCTGAATAAACGGCGTTTTTGCTCCCCCACTAAATCGGAGATTTAGTGGTGCAATAATCGAGTGGTGGGTCTAAATCCCCCACTCATTAATTCTGACTCCTGAATTCAGCTATTCTGAATTCTTTTTGAATTTTTCAATTGAAATTCCATATTTAGAGAGGATATTCTTTTTGAGTTAAATAATATTATTTCCTAAATTAATTATATTTATTTTATTAGTTAAGATGCATCAAATATGGTTTAGGTTTCGGGGCTTGAATGTGTTGCCGAATTTTAGAGAATTGCTATAATGGCTTGAGTGCTGAAAGAACCAATGGTTCCCAAAATTAACCTGCCATGACATCAAGTTTTGTAGCTGGGGCAATAAGATTGTATTTTTTACGCAAGCGATCGCCGCCATTGTAGTAGTAGTTTGCAGTACTTCACGACAGCCTTAAGCGCACTTCACTCTTGGGAGTGATCACCTATGGTAGGCGGGTACGCCATCGCACATAATTGTCCCTGTGTGGAGTTATTCGGGGCGATGATGGTATACCGTAGAGTGACAAATGACACTTACGGGGGGACAAAATAGTCTAGAATGCTTATATTGCAAAGAGTGTAGCAATTTGTGGTAAAAGAAAAAGAGCATTTATTCGCAACAAGCTCTATTTAATGATAATGTTACCAGAATTCTACGAGACAAACCTCAAGCGAGAATTGGGACGTGCAGAATATTTATTACTAAAAATCCTGATAAATTTATTACAATCTATTAAAACTGTTAGCATTGAAGCATTGGCTACTGCTTTACCTATCCCCATATTTTTTGAAAGTAGAAGAAAGAAAGTTCAAAGATTTTTATCTTTAAATTACATAAATATTGAAGAAATTTGCTTCCCGATTATTAAAAGCTGGTTAGAGATATATTTTCCTTTCAATGACAGCACATTTGCGTAACAGAATTTTATCAATCAGTTTTACCAAACAGTTTTTCATTTTCTTCTTAGATTTTGTGACTAACTGCAACCCTCGCTTATATAACTCTTCAAACAATTTTTGAGAGATGTATCCTCTGTCACCAAACAGTTTGCTTTCTTATGTCTTTAGTCATATTTGGGACTGGTTTTCGCTCATCTACGAATGCTTGTGTTAGTAAAAATGCGAGTAATTCTCCACAATCATTAATAATTAAATGAAGCTTGAATCCAAAATGCCAGCCCACAGAATTTTTGCCCCATTTCACTAATCCTTTAAACACTTTGTGAGAATGCGCCCGACAGTTGTGACAAACATTAATTGGTGTGGAATC
>NZ_JACJSI010000650.1 GCF_014698065.1 Nostoc flagelliforme FACHB-838 | reverse complement strand
TCACAGGCATTATCATTCATGCTCGATCTGCCTCCGATGAGGTAACGGCGGATCCAGAAAAAGCGCAAACTCTCCTCACTCAGATCCTCGACTTAGCCCGTTCTGGACTTGCGGAGGCACGTCGTTCAGTAGAGGCACTACGCCGCCCATACCTTTTGGAGAACGGTAACTTACAGGATGCTTTAAGGCGTCTTGCGGCTCAATTGGACTCCTCGATCGCAACCCAAGTCGTCTACGAAGTCATTGGTACACCCTATTCCCTATCCTACGATTTGGAAAATAATCTGTTTCGGATTGGGCAGGAAGCTCTGACCAATGCAATCAAATATGCCAAGGCAGATGAAATTCGCATTGAACTGATCTACGAACCGACCCAATGCAGCTTGCGAATTAAAGACGATGGGCAGGGATTTGAGGTAGAAAACCAGGCGATGCGGAATGGCTTTGGTCTAATCGGAATGGCAGAACGGGCTGAGCGCATTAGAGCTGAATTAACAATTCAAAGTAATCTAGGGCAAGGGACAAAGATCGTGGTATCTATTGATCGGGAGTAAGTTAGCATGAGTCAGCCTAGTTGTATTCGTGTTCTTGTTGTGGACGATCATCCTGTTGTCCGTCAGGGTTTGATCGGGATGTTAGAGAAGGCTTCAGATATCGTCATTGTGGGTCAGGGGCGAAATGGGCATGAGGCGATCGCAGTGTTTCAGCAACAACAGCCTGATGTGACTTTGATGGATTTACGGATGCCTGAGATGGAAGGTGTTCCGGCGATTACAGTTATTTGCAGTGAGTTTCCTAACGCCCGGATTATTGTGCTGACCACGTATGACACTGATGAAGAGATTTATCGAGGATTGCGAGCCGGGGCAAAGGGGTATTTACTAAAGGACTCTGAGCCAGAGGAACTATTGACAGCCATTCGTACCGTGAACAGGGGGCAACAGTACATTTCCCCCAACGTGGCTGCCAAGCTAGTACAGCGGATGACTAGTCCAGAATTGAGCGATCGTGAGCTAGAAGTTCTCCAGTTAATTGGACAGGGCATGAGCAACCAGGAAATTAGCACGGCTCTAACGATTAGTGAAAGTACAGTAAAGACTCACGTCAACCGAATTTTAAGCAAGCTAGATGTCAAAGATCGCACCCAGGCAGCCATTATGGCGTTGAAACGAGGAATTGCTAATTTGTGAAAGCAAAGATGGTACTTCTGACTAGGTTAACGCTCATCGCCAGTCACCCCTCTGGAGCGCAGGATTTTAGTCGATGAGGCAGGCAATCAAACCTAAGTTTGATCCAAATCCCAACTTAAGTTTGATTCGTTCTACTGTCTCAGGTTGACTAACCCTCAATTATTTTATTGATTAAAATACATACCTTAAATTGACTACAATCCTGAGCGAATCTCATACATTAAACTCATACAAACGATTACAGGGTTGAAGGAGAGATTTCACAGTGCTTCTCACACGACGAATTTCTTTTCCTCAAAGGTTTAGAATGAGCGATGTTATTCCTGATAATGCACCTAGCAATCACAATCAGTTAGTTGTACCCCCTTTTGAGCAAGACCATTGGCAAGGATCATTGAATGCTCGGGTTGTGCTTGTTGAGTATGGGGATTATCAATGTCCTCAATGTGGTGAACTTTATACCTCAATCAAGGCAATTCAACGCCAGCTTGAGACGACCCTATTTGGAAGAGATTCTCTATGCTTTGTATTCCGGCATTTTCCTCAACCTCACATCCACCCTCAGGCTCAAAAGGCAGCAGCAGCGACAGAAGCAGCAGGGGCACAAGGTCAGTTTTGGCAGATGTACGAAATCTTACTGGAGCATCAACAAGAGTTAGGGAATGGCTACCTTGCCGAGTATGCTGATCGTTTAGGACTTAACGTTCCTCAATTTCTGCGAGATATCGCAAGAGGGACATATCTCGATCGCATTAATCAAGATATCGAAAGTGGAATACGCAGCGGAGTGACCCACGCTCCAGCCCTATTTATCAATAACATTCGGTATACCGGACGCTGGACAATAACAGAGTTGACGGCAGCTATTGTCGGTGCAAGCCACTAAGCTCTATTCATATCTGACTTGTTTGTTAGTGCTAGTAAGTGATCGAATGCGCGATCGCTAGCTTTTGCCTGTTTTGTTGAACAGCTTGCCAATTTTTGAACCATGCTAACAACTACAACATCAACCACTGAATTCAAGCA
>NZ_JACJSI010000065.1 GCF_014698065.1 Nostoc flagelliforme FACHB-838 | reverse complement strand
TTTAAGTTCTTCTTCGCTCTCTGCGATTTCAATCTTAAAAGGGCGGCTCATGGTTATTTTAATTTATAGAGTTTGTTTTCTCTATTATATGCACCTTCATATAAAATTGGTATAACGTCAAGGCAAATGATACATTCCTGCAAAACTGATGTCCCAAAATAAACTCACTGCCAAATATCGCTGCTAAGAAAGCATCTGTAACATCCAAATAATTAGTATTTTTGCCATCAAGTAAATTAGTGGAATAGTATCCCAGCCTACAATTTGTTCTGATTAGCTGCACTAGCCATTGTCATCGGGGATACTTTTACTCAGGAGCAAAACTATCATTTTGCTTTTGTATAGCCTGATTATAAATAAATATGAGACTATAGAAACATTAAGACGGTTAGAAAAACGTGAGTCAGCAAGACAAAATCTTAGAAAAAATTCTCTCTGGGACTTCTGATACAGACATCCCTTTTGCCCAACTGTGGCAACTTTTATATAAATTAGGCTTTGAGGAACGGATTCGTGGCGATCATCGTATTTTTATCAAAGCCGATGTTGAGGAAATATTGAACCTGCAACACAAAAAAGGAAAAGCCAAAAGTTATCAAATTAAACAAGTTAGAGCAGTGATTATCAAGTATAAGCTAGGAAGTAAAAATGATGTTTCGGTATGAAATTATTCTTTACTGGAGTGAATTAGATCAAGCCTTTATTGCTGAAGTACCAGAATTATCAGGCTGTGCTGCTGACGGTGATAGTTATCAAGAAGCCCTACATAATGTAGAGTTAGTTGTCCAGGAATGGATAGAAACGGCTAAAGATTTAGGACGTCCAGTTCCTCAACCTAGACCGCGTTTGATGTACATTTAATACATACACAACCTCAATCCAAGTGATTTGTTAGCTTTATCATAAATAAATATTTGATATGCCCTAGATGTTGAACAAAATTAAACCCAACAAACTACTGAAAATGTTGGGTTTTGTTCCTCAACCCAACCTACTAGCGTGGCAAGCTTAAAATATTGGGTAACAAGGCTAAGGACTAGCACCGTATGAGTAACCCCAATAAATACACTGTGAATTTGAATGAAGCTGAACGGGAACGTTACTGCTTTTTGTCTAGTGGAACCAAAATGTAGGTTGTCTGGTCATTAGGTATATTAGCGTTCTGACTAGCAGATAGAGTGTCATCCTCAACTGCACTCTTGTCTACGTCCACTGTACCTTTTACAGTGTCTTTAACACCTTCAGCTGCACCCTTAACAATATCCACTGTATTTTTTATAGTATCGTTAACGCCTACAGCTGTACCTTTAACAGCATCCACTGTATCTATTGCAATGCCGTTAACGTCCAAAGCTGTATCTTTAACAGCATCTCCTACATCTTTTACAGTTTCGTTAACACTGTCAGCTACAGTCTTTATTGCGTTACCTACAGTTTTTACAGTTTGATTAAAACTCCCAGTAGCACCCTTTACCGCATTTCCTACATTTTTTACAGTTTTGTCAACTTTTTCGGTTGTACCCTTAATAGTTAAAGCCGCAGCTAGCGCACCCAATGTAGCACCAATGAGCGCTCCAAATGCTACTTTAGCTAAGTCATTATTCGTGCTTTTAGCTGCTGTATAATTATTGGCTTGATCTGTAGACATATCAATATTTCCTTCCGGCTGCTCTGAAAACTGTTGATTTCCATTCATAATAATCTTCTCTTTTGTAATCAGACAGAAAAACAATACCTAGACGTTTTTTTCTTAGTCTCGCAGAGTTTAAGTTGCAAAAATGTAAGTTGTCTAGTAACTAATAATTCATGAATTTTCTAAGTTTGCAGGTAGTCCTTAAAGTAGAAGGAATAAGTATATAGCGGTTCCCGAGCTAGTGAGGTACGTTGTCAAACCTACTAACCTTGATAAAAAAGATTTGGGTGTACTTCATCTGCTTAGGAAACGCTATATGTCCTTTGAAAAAAGCAACTATTGCTTATCCAAAATCTTTAAAAACTACTTTATTAGACTTCTCTCAGCTACAAACTCAGAAAATTATTGGTTTGCAATTCTATGCGTCTGTTTTTAAGAGTCACTAAAGCCAAGCAATTTTTTCTGAAAATGAGTCTTCTTTAACAGAAACTATTGGTATTCATTCATTTATAGACATAAGGGACTTTCGAAAAACCCCCTTTGTCTGATCTGAATCTGGAATATAGAAGGTCGAGGTACGGTCTATATCTCCTATACCAATTTCATCATTCTTGATTTACGGGTTAGTTGCAACTATCTCCGCTTATGTTGATTGCTGTAATTTTCAGATGGTTTAGCATTTTCTGCTGTATCCTTTGCTTTGTTCGCAGCACTTTGTACAGCTTCATTAGCACCTTCTGCTGTGCTTTGTACTGCATCTAGTGTTCCTACAGTGGTTTCCTTGGCTACATCAGCAACATTTTCTGCTGTATCTTTTGCCTTGTCCGCAGCACCTTGTACAGCTTGATTAAGACCCTCTGCTGTACTTTGTACTGCGTCTAGTGTTACTACCGTGGTTTGCTTAATTCCCTCAACGACATTTTCTGTTGCATCCTTTACTGTATCCCCAGCAACTTGTACAGCTTGATTAACACCCTTTGCTGTACTCTGCAATGCGTCCAGTGTTCCTACAGTAGTTTGCTTGGCTACGTCAGCAACCCCTTCTACGGTGTCGATTGTACCACCTACAACAGCTTGGATAGTACCCTCAGCGACACTCTTTGCCGCGTCCCCTAGACCTTTTGCTGTTTGACCAAGACCATCACCAATAGTCTTTGATGCGTCTCCTATACCTTTTACAGTGTGCTTAAAGCCTTGACCTATTCTTTTACCAGCAAAAGCGCCAGCTAATGAGCCTAACGTAACACCTATGAGTCCTCCTATTAGCGCTCTATTTAATGTAGTATTGCTACCTCCGTTTGTTGGACGAACATCGGATTGAGGCGTAATTGTAGGAGCATTTGCAGGTCTAGATACTCCAGCATCTATGGTTGTGTCAGTTGAACCAGCATAAGATTGATCTGCTGTTGTACGGTTAGCATACTCGATTCCAGATACTCCAGCATCTATGTTTGTACCAGTTGAATCAGCATAGGATTTACCCGTTGTCGTGCGGTTAGCATTTTCAACCTGTTTGTCTGAAGCTTGCTTACTCTCAACCATATCAATAATCTCCTTCATTAAAACCAGATAGCTGTTAGTTATTTCTAATACCTAATCTAGCTAGCACAGAGCGCAATTTAATCACTCCAAAGAAACACATATAAGGTGAAATGAGCAGTGATTCCGAGAGTTACGCGATTGGACTTGATGAGCCGCCACTCCCAATACCTGATCCTCAGTCACTTCTAAATATTTCTGTAGCTGTTCTAAATTTCGATGCCCTAAGATTCCAGAAAAACCTCACGAATCAAAGCCGCTTGTACTTCTAATTTTTTAGTTGACCAAATTGCCTTCTGCCTGAGTTCTTTACCATCCACTCCATTAGCAGAGATGGTGAAAGGCAACCAATATTGTTTGAGGGTCAACATCACTATTTGAGGTAAGTTGCCTAAACAAAAAGGTTCTGTTTTCAGATAACTAATTACCTGCCCGTCGATAGTGTCTACCCTTGGCTGAGGCGATCGCAATTAGCCCAAATTGACTAAACTACCACCTCAACCAGCAAATTTAAGTGCGAACACCATTTTCTTGCCCAATCAGATTTTTTAGTCACCTAGTTTTTTTACTTGAAACGCTTGTAAATCAACGCCTTTTAAGGAATGAAACAGCCCTGCCCTTGGAAAGGGGGGAAACAATAAGTATAGTTCTCTCCCCTTTCCAATGGGAGGGTTAGGGTCGGGTAAAATCTTGATTAATCAGCTATTTCAGACTTTTTATTTAATCCACATTCATTAGCTACTAGCAACCTTACAAATCGCCATGATATGTGATTGGTTTTTATCAGTACTATAGTGCATAAGTTGTAGTCCAGAACGTTCTATCTCTTGCAACAGTTTAGGTATTTCATACTTGTGATGTCGCCAAATAGTAATCTCTTCACCTTCAGATATTTCAATATTTTTATCTATCCCCATCCGGCTAAAATTTATAGTGTAATCATGAAGAAATTTCAGATTAGCAACTATACTATCTGTTTTGAAATCATATTTTCTTACAAGTTCACAATCTTCAGATTTAATCCCAATCTTATTTTTAACCCACCCATATATTTCGTCTACATGATACTTGCAGCCACCTCTAACTATGCCATTCCATTGCGAGTTAGAACCAGTTTCGTTAGTGAACACTAGAAAATCATTTTTTCCCATGCTATCTCTAAAGTTTTTGAGTACCTTATCTCTATTTTGATGATTGCCAATGGTAACTCCTAGGTGTAAAAATATTTTTGCCGTGTCGTCATTCTCAAGACTAACTTGATTTTGAAATAAAATTTGGGGTACGCAACTATTTTCTATGTCAATTGGTGAACTGATAAACTCAACCAAAGGAAACCATTTTGTAAAATTATTTCTAGATACATGAAGCAATTCTTCACTAATATCTAAGGCAATATATTTATTAACCTTCCCTAATTTATTTAGTTCGCGGATAAACTTTTTAACAGGATAGGAATTTCCTGCCCCAACGTCTACAATGTTAACTCTCTTACCAGTTGGAATGTTGCTATTCAGATATTGAAAATTATCTTTTAAAAGGTCAATTTCTACATTAACTCTTCCATACCATCTAGGAATAACATATTTCAGATAAAAATCGTTCCAACTTTTTGCACCTCTACCTTTATAAGAATACTTTAAAGGTATTTCTCGTCTAACTTCTAATGCTTCAATTATCTCTAAAACTTCTTCTTCAGAAAAAAGAGCGTAGAATTCAGAGCTTGGCTTTGCTATGCGACTGATTATTGTTGAGATATCTGAGGGAAGTTGGGAACTGCTATGAAAATCTTGAGCCATTATTCTTGTTCTTTGGTTTTCTTAGATATTGAATTAGATTAGCCGCAATGCTTGCCAAAGAGGTATTCTCCCATGCCACTGTGCCAAAACTTAGAATTTCCACCACAAATAGGAGAGGTACTCAATGTCTCACATTCGCCACTGTCTAATGGCCAATTGTTTTTTTACAATCAAAGTACGATAATCTTCCAAAGATACAGGGGTGAATTGCAGTGGTTCAGCAACCAGAACTCCAAGAAAATTCGTCGATACGGTCAACCCAGCGTGTGCTTAGGAGTTTAAGCACTTACCGATGGACTTCACTGGGAGCATTGGTTAGCCTGTTGCTGTTGACGCTTGCCAATGCACTCACCCCACAGCTATTTCGATGGGGAATTGATGAGGGTATCACGCAAAAAAACCTCCAAATTGTTCTGCACAGCGCCGCCTGGCTGGTACTCGCGGCGATCGCTCGTGGTGTATTTAACTTTGGACAAAGCTATTTAGCAGAAGCAGCATCTCAAGGTGTTGCTTATGACCTGCGAAACAAAATTTTCAGCAAAATTCAAAATCTCAGTTTCAGTTATCATGATCAGGCGCAGACTTCCCAACTCTTAACCCGTGTCACCAGCGACATTGAGCAGATCCGTACCTTTGTTGGTACTAGCTTAATTCAGGTCGTCGGTTCAATTGTGACATTGGTAAGTATTTCAGTGGTTTTGCTGGTGATGAACTGGCAACTAGCACTGATTACCTTAACGGCAGTACCCCTAGAAGGTTGGTTGATGGCGCGATTCATCACCGGAAATAACAACCTTTTTCGGCAAGTACAAGAGCAACTGAGCGACCTCAATGCTGTATTGCAAGAGAACTTGCTAGGAATCCGGGTGGTGAAAGCCTTTGTGCGGGAATCAACCGAAAGGTCGCGTTACACAAGCATGAATGATGGTCTAGTCAGGGCAAACATGAAGACCATTAACGCCATCCACAATACTTTCCCGTTTCTCTTTTTGCTGAGTAATTTGGTAACATTGGCAGTTTTCGCCTACGGGGGAGCGCAGGTAATTGGGGGTAGATTCTCCATTGGCGAACTGGTGGCGTTTAACTCTTATCTAGCATTGATACTCCAACCGATTTTGTTAATTGGATTTGCCGCACCCGCGATCGCTCAAGCAGCTGCTTCTGCCGAACGTGTCTATGAAGTTGTGGATGCAGAGGTAGAAATTCGCGATCGCCCCGGTGCTGTCCCTTTTACTACCTGTGGTGGTAGAATCACTTTTGAAAATGTTTCTTTTCGCTATCCAGGAGCGACAAGCGAAACTCTTAAACAAGTATCCTTTGAAACCAAACCAAACGAGCTAATCGCCGTTTTAGGAATGACTGGTTCGGGAAAAAGCACAATTATGAACCTGATTCCCCGCTTTTACGATGTCACAAAGGGAGCAGTTCGCATTGACGGACGAGATGTAAAAAGTTTCACACTCAAAAGCCTGAGATCGCGTATTGGGATTGTATTTCAGGAAACCACCCTCTTCTCTGGCACAATCCGCGAAAATATTGCCTATGCCAAACCCGATGCAACCTTAGAAGAGGTGATTGAAGTTGCAAAAACTGCCCAAATGCACGATTTTATTACCGAGCTACCCGATGGCTACGAAACGATTGTGGGTGAACGGGGCGTGGGCTTATCTGGAGGGCAAAAACAACGAATTGCGATCGCTCGTACCTTGTTAACCGATTACAGCATTTTAATTTTGGATGATAGTACCTCGGCTGTGGATGCCAAAACTGCTGCCCAGATTCAAACCGAATTAGATAACTTAATGCACCATAAAGCTTGTACAACCTTTGTAGTTGCTCAACGTATCAGTACCGTTAAGAATGCCGATCGTATTTTTCTCATGGATAAAGGACGATTGGTAGCACAAGGCACTCACGAAGAATTGATGCAAAACAGCCCACTCTACGGTGTGATTTTGGAATCTCAAGTAAAACAAAAGGAGAAAAATGATCCCCAATTAGCATAATTAATTTTTTTGCAGCCTTGTAATAAAGGCTTTTAATCCCAAATTCCCAATCTAAAATCCAAAATTTTTATGAGAGGCACTATTCCCGTTGTTGCATCTGAGGAAACAAGTCCGCAACTTTCCACCCTGCGGCGCTTTTTGCAATATGTGCTACTCTATCGCAAAGAAATTCCCTTCGCCGTAACATTAGTATTGATTGGGGCGATAACCCAAACAGTTGGGCCATTCTTTCTCGGCTGGTCGATTGATCGTCTGATTGCACAAGGTAATTTGCAGGGACTACTGCTGTTATTAGGGCTATTAGGGCTGAACTATGGGCTTGGTGTCTTGGCAATTCGCGGTCAAATTATTCGAGTTGGCTGGATTATGCAGCGATTGCTGGCTCAATTGAGGCAAGACATTTTTATTAAAATCCAAAGTCTACCACTCAGCTTTTTTGACCGCAGCGAAGCAGGCGATTTAATGAGCCGCTTACTGAATGATGTAAATACCGTAAATCAAGCATTTGGACTGACGATCGCTCAAATGCTTGGCAACACTTTTAGTTTGGTCGGTATAATCATTGCGATGCTCTTAATCAACCTGCAACTCGGCTTGTTGAGTAACCTGGTTGTGCCACTGATGATTTTTACCACAAGCTTGTTTGCACGTTGGGCAAGAGCTAGGTTTCGCGTTACTCGACAGACGATTGGGGAACTTTCCGCCAAGTTAGAAGAAGATATTGGTAGCGTTCGAGAAGCACAGGCATTTAATCGTGTGCAGATGAATATCGAAGAGTTCGACGTTCTTAACGCTGCCAATAGAGATGCTAACGTCGAGGCTGTAGCAATTACTTCCGCCTTTTTGCCCTCCATCGATTTTCTCAACACATTAGCAACCGCAGGTGTACTAGCTTATGGTGGTTATCTGGCGGTAACGGGAGCTGCAACAGTGGGTGTGGTGACATCCTTTTTACTTTATGTCCAGCAATTCTTCCGGCCTATTCAGATTCTCAGCCAGTTTTACACCCAAGCTCAATCTGCCTTCGCCGGATTAGAGCGAATCTTTCTATTATTAGATGAACCGTCAAAACTCCAAGACGCACCCGATGCCACAGAAATGCCGCCTATTCAAGGTGAAGTAAGGTTCGAGAATGTCAAGTTTGGCTACAACCCAGATCAACTAGTTCTCAAAGGAGTGAATTTACACGCCTATCCAGGGCAGATGGTTGCATTAGTAGGGCAAACCGGTTCGGGAAAAAGTACAATTATTAATTTGATTTTGCGCTTCTATGATGTATCTAGCGGTGCAGTGAAAATTGATGATATTGATGTGCGTAGTGTGACTCAAGCAAGTCTGCGCCGTCAAATTGGCATCGTTTTACAAGACAATATTTTGTTTACCGGCACCGTCGCCGAAAATATAGCTTTTGGCGTTCCTTACGCCACTCAAGCTGATATCGAAGCAGCTGCACAACTAGCAAATGTACATGAGTTCGTTACTTCACTGCCACAGGGTTATACAACTCAATTGGGCGAACGGGGAGCGCCCCTGAGTCAAGGACAGAGACAACTAATCAGTATTGCTCGTGCGGTATTAATTAATCCCCGAATTCTGATTCTAGATGAAGCCACCAGCAGCATTGACACCCGTACAGAAGCGCTAGTACAAAGTGCGATCGCTCGTTTGCTCCAAGGTCGTACTAGTTTCGTCATTGCCCACCGCCTCAGTACAGTTACTCAGGCAGATCAGGTATTAGTAATTCAGCAGGGAGAAATCGTAGAACAGGGTACTCACGCCGAACTCGTCAATCAACAGGGTGTTTATGCCAACTTGTATGCTCTGCAACTGGGTACAGCAGACACAACGGTTGTTTAATACTAAAAGTAAAATATATATATAGGGCTTTCAATCGCGATCGCTTCGACATTTAGTTACGATCTCACACTAATCTGTTCCGTGTAGGTCAACTTCAATCAATGATTCACGATTTTGTTTTTATTTTCATGGAGTTATGCTCATGATCCTGCATATTTCGATCGATGCTCACAATCCATTGCAAGTTGCTACTGCTCTAGCTGAAGTTTTCAATGGCAAAGTATATAAATTTTTCACTCCTGGTAGCTACATAGTGATGCCTTTTGACAAATATGGTACTCATATTGTGGTATTTAAAGAAGGTGATGTCTGGGTTCCAGGTACTGATGCTGAATCAGCACGGGTACTCCAAGCTGAACCTACTAAATTGGTGGCTAACCATGCGGCAATTTCGGTTCCCACTACCCAAAAGCAGATCGAGCAGATCGGGCAACGCGAGGGATGGCGCGTCCTAACTCGCAAGCAGGGAGATGGTGTCCCATTCAGTGCGATCGAGTTTTGGGTGGAGAATCGCATTTTGTTTGAATTTTTACCGCCAGAATTTACACCCCAATATTTGCAGACCATGCAATCACAGACGATCGAGAAAATGTTTGGCCAGCCAATTAAGCTTGTTCCAGTTTAGGGCAGGTATAGGCGATCGCTCAATAAGTTGCCACTCTTTGGTATTTATCAGAAAAATGGGTTTAAAACCCCGTCGTTCTAAGACAGCTTTTCTTGATTTTGAATGTATTTTTTAAGAACTTCAAGTGGCGCACCCCCAACATAAAGTAAATTTATTTACCAGAAGAAAAATGAAGCTACCTAACCTCAGTTCGGAAACCATCGATCGTATCATTGAAATGGCATGGGAAGATAGAACATCTTTTGATGCTATTGAGGCTCAGTTTGGGCTGCTGGAGAAAGAGGTAATCGCCCTAATGAGGCGCGAAATGAAGGAATCTAGCTTCCGTATGTGGCGAGAACGAGTCACCAAACGCAATACAAAACATTTATCGAAGCGAGAATTTATTGCAGGTCGGTTTAAATCGCACAATCAAAAAACCTAAGTAATTGGGTAAGCGTAGGCGTAGCCCGTCGTAGACATCGCTCTTTGGTAATATGTTGATTGAAATATCTAAAATGCTGTAGAAAAAATAAGCTTGCGATCGCACTTTGCGTTGCCTGTGGCATCGCTTGCACTTATTGAGGCAAAACTACCAAATTCAGAAGCATAATGACGAAAGTTACACTCTACATTGCAGCTAGCTTGGATGGCTACATTGCTCGCAGCGATGGCGGAATTGATTGGCTATCAATCCTTGATATAGAAGGTGAAGACTATGGTTACAGTGATTTCTACGAATCGATTGATGCGATCGTCTTAGGTAGTAAGACGTATGAGGTAGGGCTTGGATTTGATCAATGGCCTTATCCAGAAAAAAAATCTTTCGTATTCACCCAGCGTCATCTGCAATCTGATCGTGACGACGTTGTATTTGTTTCTGGCTCAGTAAAACAGGCGTTAGCAGATATAAAAGCTCAAGGTTTAGAAAACATCTGGCTAGTTGGTGGCGGAGAATTAATCAATTCATTTCTTCAGCACAGCTTGATTGACGAATATATTATTTCAACTATTCCAATTATCTTAGGTGGCGGTATATACCTTTTTCCACCACCCACCCCTGAAGAAAAATTAGAGCTTATTAGCTCAAAACAATATCCAAATGGTTTACTGCAAACACATTATAGGCGAAAAGGAAAGATTTAAAATAATTCGTAATTCTGAATAATGTTCTCTACGAATTACGAATTACGAATTAGTTAAACAAGCTTCTGAACAGCCTTGCTAAATTCTTCGTAAGGAGAAACCCCCACTATGGTTTCTGCTAAAATACCATCTTTGAAAATTAAAACCGCAGGAATACTGCGAAGACCGAATTTCTTGAAAATTGGTTTATTCCTGTCAACATCTACCTTAACGACTTTAGCGCGACCTTTGTATTCTTCGGCAAGTTGATCCATTAACGGACTGACTAGGCGACAGGGGCCACACCAAGTAGCAGTAAAATCAACAACAACAATTTTCTCTTCACTTCCATTTAAAACAACATCAAATTCACTTTCTTCAACGTAAGCAACTATGTCAGTATTAGTAGACATTTTTTAATTCCTGAGTGTAAAACTAAAATTTCAGCAAAAAGCTAACTATATAAACTATACTCCCTTCTGAGTGTCAGATTCACCAGTTATATCATGTTCGGCAAATCACTTATAATATGTCATTGCGAATACAACGAAGTGGAATGAAGCAATCACAAAGGTTTGGGATTGCCGCGCTACGCTTGCAATGACATAAGTATTAAGTCGAACATGATATTACCTACATCGATTGCTAAAACCCCGCAACTGAATTTTGCTTACTAGCGTATATTTAATAACTTACAATCTTTGTCTATAGAGTGCGATCGCACCCTACAAATCGACACTAATCCAAAAACCCATGCTTACAAGATGTAGAAGCATCAATAGTTATCCTGTTGATCAAACAGTTCTAACAACCCAATTGTGCCTACAAAAAAAGTATAAGTAGCGTATTTTATTGGCATCTTTTTTCTTGAAGGTGCATAAAAAGCTGCTATAATACCTTCGATAAAATGGCTCGTCATGGCAAAACGCTCAATCCAAAAAATTGGATTAAGGCTGCTTGGTACATTAGTATCAGTTATTAGGGCGTAAATATTCCACGATTCCAATCCAATTGCGCTTGTTATAAGCACTGTAGATATAATTTTCACAATAGTATAAATCTTTTTCTTGATAAGCTTTAAGTCCATACTGTTCACAAAAATAATGTCTAACATATCTACAAGACTTGGTAAACTAACAAATCAGTTAATGTGAATTATCTAAAAATTTACCCTAAGCCAACCAATCTTATCTCATGACTTGCATTTTTGTAAAAATATAGATGAGGTATAGGGGTAAATTAGCAAAATTAGCTGTGCCCTTAGCAGTATCTTGTACGGGAACCGCTATATTCAGCCAATATTCTCAAAATGCTAAGAATAAAACAGAGGAAAAACTATGAGCAATTAAGATTAGATAACCAGATATTTAAAAAATGACAAAAGTGTGGAATAATACATAGGTGAAAATTTAACTACATTCCATAGATTGATAATAAATGTAAAGCTATGATTGCTCAAAATTACAATTCAATTCATATTGAAAACAGCTTGCTGAAAAAAATCAAAGTTAAAGAAAATCAGCTAAAAATTGCCCAAGAATCTAATATGATTCATGTGGCAGAAGAATTACAAAATCAATTATTAAAGCTCCAGGGTCAATTATCAGAGCCGCAACAAGACGTTGAAATTCAAGCGTTAATGACTTTGCTAGACGAATAAAATTGTAAAATTGTGTCGCAAATTTTATTCCTCTGTTATTAAGAAACAGAGTACAGTAATTTTTATGGCTGGAAATGTAGCTTATGTGCTACAGGTTAAAAATTAACAAGACAACACGTAGCAATCTAAGTAATCATCCTTGGATGATAATTATTGCTTAGATAAGACGTTTGGGTTTTTGCTGGGTCTGTGGTTTTTCGATTTGCGTTACTGAATCAATTTTAAGAATTGGTTTAATTGGGCTTAGTCGCCTTTGCCTAAGAATTCGAATTTCTCTCTCAAATGAATCTTTTCCTTGCCGAAAAAAGTCTTGAGAACTAGATGGAACCAAGTCACGGGATAAATGTTGAGCTTGTGCTGGAGTCAAATTTGGAACAGCTTGTTGAGCATTGGCAGAAGTCTGTACAGCCAGCAAAAAAGCCGTTGAAAGCAACAAGGGTTTTATTTTTATACGTCCATTGAATATCAGGTTTAACATGATTGATACATCTGTTAAGGGAATCCTGCTTCAAACCATCTTGTATTGGTCTGACTATAATCAAAATACACTTATTGGGTTGCTAATTACCTCCTACAAATGGATGAATTAACCAGCTAAAGTATTAGTACAGCGCTACGGCAATCAAGCTACGATCTCAATTAAGCTTGAAATTTTGATGGATGTTGAGAGCAAGATAATTGTACTAGATGCAAAAAGTGCGCTATTGAGCATCTAATGGTATTTTCGCCTTTTGAAACACCTGCTCAACAGTAAATTCCAGCCCCTCGAATAAAGAATCTGTAAGTAATTCTTCTCCCATATAAGTTTGTGGCGCTGCCTCTGGATAAAAAACAGTAATGCTTCTGGCTTTACTATCTAATACCCACACCCGCAGCACCTTAGCATCTAAATAGTCTTTGGCTTTAGCTGCCATTTGTCCAAAAGTTTGTCCGGGCGAAACAATTTCAATGACCAAATCGGGAGGAACAGAACATACTCCTTCTTGATCCCAATCTGGGGGTAAACGTTCATTAGAAATATACAAAATATCCGGTATTGGCATCCAATCTCGCCCTCGACGAGTTAATGCGATAGCTAATTCTGGGCAAGCTTCTCCTTTACCTTCACAGCATTGCTCAATTAAGTTGAGAAGGGCGCGGGTAAGTTTAGAGTGGAATTTTTTTGGTGACATTTTAGGAATGGCTTGACCATCAACAAGTTCATAAGTTATATCTCCCTCACCTGTTGGAAGATTTAAGAACTCTTGCAAAGTTAATTGATTCTTAGCTTGGAGTATCATGGCTCATTAATTCGTAATTCGTAATTCGTAATTCGTAATTGAAGGACAGAGCAACTAATTTTTAGTCTGACTCCTGAGTTCTTCTTTAAATTATTCACATTCCTCGCAAAACTTGCCGAATGATATCTGATGGCACTTCATCGGTAATTGTCACTACACCAATCTCTGTTGGTAAAACAAACCGCACTTTCCCCGCTTTGACTTTCTTATCTAATTGCAACGCGTCAATAATTGCTTCAATATCTACCCCAGATGGTAACTGAGTCGGTAAACCAGTTTTTTGAATTAAAGCATTTTGACGTTCCGTATCTTCCTTTTGCCACATTCCCAATTCCACAGCAATTTGACCTGCTGCTACCATACCAATAGCCACCGCTTCACCGTGATTCACTAGACGATAACCAGTCAAGCTTTCTACTGCATGACCGATAGTATGTCCATAATTGAGAATTGCCCGTAATCCGCCTTCTTTCTCATCTTTGCTAACAACATCAGCTTTAGCTTGACAAGAGCGTGTTAATATGTATGTTATTAAGTCAGGTTTTACATAGCGGAGTTGGTCGAGGCGTTTACTTGCTTCCAACTGGGCAAACAATTCGGCATCCCAAATTACACCGTACTTAATAACTTCTGCCATTCCTGCTCGAAACTCGCGCATAGGTAAAGTTTTCAATACTTCTGGGTCAATCAAAACCAAGCGCGGTTGATGGAATGCCCCAATCAAGTTTTTGCCGTGGGGATGGTTTACGCCAGTTTTGCCACCAATTGCCGAATCCACCATCGCTAAGAGAGTTGTAGGCACTTGGACAACATTAATGCCGCGCAGCCAAGTTGCGGCTGCAAAGCCAGTCATATCGCCAATTACACCTCCACCCAAAGCCACCATAGTCGCAGAACGTTCTAGGCGGTTTTCTAAGGCTATATCGTAAATTTTTTGGATGGAATTGAGAGTCTTATAGCGTTCCCCTGGTGGTAGGGTGCAGCTAGCAACTTCAAAACCAGCAGATGTCAGGGATGCGATCGCTCTTTCCCCAAAATGCTTAAAAATAGTAGGATTAGAAACCAGCAGTACCTTCTTGCCCAGCTTGAGACTGGCCATCTGCTGACCCAGTTGATCTAAACTCGAAGGTGCAATCGCAATCTCATAAGACTGCTCTGGTAAATTCACATTAATTACAGAAGTCATTGCCCAACCCCTAACAAGCGTCCGTGGGCTGTATTGTATCGCAATCTGGGAGTGGGGAGTGGGGGATGAGGGAGCAGGGGGAGCAGGGGAGGCAGGGGAGGCAGGGGAGGCAGGAAAAGAAATTGACTAATGTCCAATAACAAAGGACAAATGACAAATGACAAATGACAAATGACCAATGACCAAGAACTAATGATTCAATAGATTTAGGAAGTATTGTGGAGAAAAATAAATGTTTGCAATTGCAGCTTACATCGGCTTTTTAGCTTTATTCTTTGGTTTGGCTGTCGGTCTGTTGTTTGGTCTGCGGACTGCCAAGATCATTTAATTAAGCACTCTTGTGGGGTAAACATCTTGTCTGCCTTCGGTTTACTAAGGACGGGCGAGATGCCCATCCCACAAGAAGATATTTATCCTACAACAGCCGGACTTGCTACTTTCTCTTGCCTTTGGGAAGGTGGACGCATAGCCAAACCAAGTAAATTCAGCATTTCTCGATCGCTATCATAATCTGGACAGGGAGTTGTCACTGTCAACATTTTGTTGTCGTCGCTAGAAAAGATAGAATTGGCTCCTGCCATAAAGCAGAAAGCTTGCTCAACTTGAGAAAGTCTAGCCCTACCTGCACTAAGACGCACATCAGAAGCTGGCATTAAAATTCTGGCTGTGGCAATCATTCGCACAATATCCCAAATGGGGACATCAGGCTGATTTTCTAAGGGTGTACCCGGTACTTGTGAAAGAATATTAATTGGCACAGACTCTGGATGCGGATGTAAGTTTGCCAGAGTTTGTAACATCCCAACCCGGTCATCGACAGTTTCGCCTAAACCCAGGATACCGCCGGAACAGACAGTAACATTTGTCTGACGGACATTTTCAATTGTGTTTAAGCGATCGCTATATGTCCTCGTGGTAATAATTGTGCTGTAATATTCCTGCGAGGTATCTAAGTTATGGTTGTAGGCGTAAAGTCCCGCTTCTTCCAATTTCTTGGCTTGATTTGCCGTCAGCATACCCAGAGTGCAGCACACTTCTAAACCCATTGCGGTTACATCCTTGACCATTTCCAGGACTTCCTCAAATTGTGAGTTATCCCGCACTTCGCGCCAAGCAGCACCCATGCAGATGCGACTAACACCAGTTTCTTTCGCTTTCTGGGCGATGCTAACTACCGTTTCCTTTTCTAGGAGTGCTTCCGCCTTTACCTCTGTTTTATAACGGGAAGATTGGGCACAGTAGCTACAATCTTCCGGGCAACCTCCCGTTTTAATAGATATAAGCTTACAAACTTGTATTTTTGTTGGGTCATGATATTGGCGATGCACGCTAGCAGCTTGATAAATAAGCTCTAGCAATGGCGTGTTGTATATCGCGCGAATCTCTAATTCCTGCCAATCGTAGCGTATTCCCACCACATCACTATCCTTCTTGTAGACTGGGTTAAATCTTGAGCTGTTTTTAGGTTGAATCTCCTGCGGTACAGCGTTTGGGCAAAGTGATTTTATCGAAGTTATGCCGCGTACTGTGCTTTATCACCCATTGGCTCTCAATCCTTCCGCTCTAGATATTAGACATCAGCTTATCAAGATTTTGGTTGAATGGCAGATTACCAGTAAAAATACTCATGGATTGGGGATTGGGAATTGCCAGGATACAGCTGGCGCATATATCTTTTGTTGGTCAGCAATAAAGCAGGCACAAGAAGCATTCTTGTTTAGTCTGCGCAGGTGGATTTTGCCTGTGTAGCGGCGAATTCTATTGACCTGACTGCTGCTAAACCACAGGGTATGAGAGAATTTATAAATTTAGAGAATGTTTTAGAAAGAGATCCCGCCGATTAAGTCGTTTATGATATCAGAACTGCCAATAATTACAAGCGATCGCCTGTTCTTACGAGCGGCTATCCATGAAGATATACCCCAAATTCTCAAATACTTCATTGATAATAAAACTTATCTTACTCCATTTTATCCTCTTTGGGCTGATGGTTTTTTCACTGAAGAATATTGGCAGTATCAGATAGAGAATAGTTTTCTAGAATTTATTAACGGGCAATCGTTAAAACTATTTATTTTTACAAAAAAAAATCCTACCGTAATTATTGGAACTGTAAATTTTAGTAATTTTGTCCGAGGAGCCGCTCATTTTTGCTATGTAGGATATAGCCTTGCTGAAAATAGACAAGGTAAAGGATATATGACAGAAGGGCTAAAAGCCGCAACTCAATATCTCTTTCAAGAGTTAAATTTTCACCGAGTCATGGCTAACTATATGCCTCACAATCGACGCAGTGGCAATGTACTCAAAAGGCTCGATTTTGTCATAGAAGGATATGCTAGAGATTATTTATTAATTAATGGGCAATGGGAAGATCATGTTTTGACAAGTCTCACAAATCCTAACTGGCAAGCACCTAAATTTTAAAAATTGCTGAATATAATTTCCAAAAATATTTACTTTGTTTGTCCTTTATTCTCAATTCTCTTATACCAATTCTTTATAAAGACGCATAGAAAGAACCCTACCGCCTGTGGCATCTCCCTGAACTCGTGGGTAGGTTGGGAGGCGTGAAAATAATGTGCAGTACAGGCATTACCTATTCAAATGTCAATACTTTAATTCCCTAACAGAACTAATTTATTTTGGGATTAAATCGGGAATGTTTTCGTCTTCATCGATTTGTTCGCTCTGAGTCCGTTCATAGCAGCCTCGATATACTCAATTTGACTGAGAAAATAAGCCGGAAAGCCCAAGGAACGGGTCAAAATACACAACCGCTGCTCATCTTCAGCTACCAATGTAATTTAAACGTTAATAGGGTTATACCTTTTAGAAATATAAATCCATAACCAATCCAGAACCAGAAATAAAGTTTATTTGCGATCGCTAAACCTGTGTAATTGATTTTGAGACTGATTCACTGATTCGTTATAATATTAGACGATAAACTTTGCTAAAGAGGGCAAATGTATGACTAACCGCGAGCAGCTTATCCAAGAACTTGCAGAGGTTCCAGATGAGTTAATTAAAGTAATGTTAGATTTTTTGCATCGGGTTCAGACAACGCGTAGTCATCATCCTCTAGCGAAATTTGCTGGTATTTTGAGTGATGATGAGGCGGCTAATTTACAGGAAGCAATTCAAGCTGATTGTCGTCAGGCTGATTTAAATGAGTGGTGAGATTGCATTAGATACTTCTGTTGCAATACGTTTTTTGAATGGTGATCCTGATGTTGTTTCAAGGGTGTTGGCGTTACCAGAAATATTTTTGTCGGTGGTAGTAGCGGGAGAGTTACTGTTTGGGGCTGAGAACTCGACTCGACCGTTGAAAAATCTTCCTCGATATTTGGAGTTTATGGAAGTTTGTACGGTTGTGCCTGTGGAAAAGAGAACAGCAGTTATCTATGCTCAGACTCCTTCGGCTTTGAAGCGCAAAGGACGACCAATTCCTATGAATGATGTTTGGATTGCAGCGCATTGTCTGGAACATAGTTGGGTGCTTGTGACCGATGATTCAGATTTTGATTATGTGGATGGATTGGTTATAGAGCATTGGTAATGATGGCTATTATGTTTTGCGATCGCCTTTTACCATCATCTGAGCGCGATCGCCTAATCGCCTAAGTCTATAATATTTAACAGCGATCGCTTATCACCCCATATAGAGCGCACTCATAGCCAATTTAGATACATCAAAAATCATTTATAAATATCTTTTCATTACTTGTTGCTTAAGATTAGGAGATTCATCTAAAATCTTCTGTTTTTAGTAATTTCTTGCTCTAATTTCTCCACTTCTTAAACTAATTTTTCTTGAACTGGTAAAGGTGGCACTGGAATTTTTATGTTTTTCATAATGGTTGCATTAATGTTTGCTTGATTAATCGTTTTAGATGCTTTAGATTTTGCTTCCTCTTGAAACAATGAAAAATTCATTATTAAATTGACAAAATAAGGTATTGCCAACTCACTATTTACAATGACCCTAATTAGATATGAAGCAAAACAATAATCTCCATCTAAACTAAACAAACCTGTTTTACCAACATATTCAATGCTATTCGTTCGACTAAATAAAATATCACCCTTATGAAGCTTGTATTTAAGAAATTCATCTTGCGAAATGTCAACATATTCCATTGATCCGTTATCAAACATTTTTCCTAAAATGATTTCATCCATTCTAAAAATTTTATAGCCTTTATTCTCTGTATTCATTTTTTCTGAAATACCATACTGCACATCAAGACTAATTTTTTTAATCTCACAAAAATCGTATTTTGAAATGTATATTTGATTTATCTTCTCTTCAATTTCATTTCTAGCTTGTTGAATTGCCTCTTTAGCCTTAATTACGGCGTGATCGATCGCCTCACATTCACTAACTATTTGCTGCTGCACTTTTAAAGGTGGCAAGGGAATCTTAGTTGATCTCACTCTTTCAGTATTCAAATTTTGTACCACCCCACCAGCCGCACTCTCCGAAAATTGTTGCTGAGTATCTTTGTAAGATAAAATGTCGTATAAATAATCCTTGTAAAATAAGACATAGGTACTACTTTAAACTGCGGCAAGCTAACCGCATCTGTGTTTAAATTTAAACTAAATACAGCATTTCATTAATTTGTAGCGAATTCTCTCCGTGCCTCTGCGTTTAAACTTTAATCCTTGATTCGTCACGATTTTACACAAAGCTGCCTGCGCTAGGAATTATGACCAACTAACGGTAACAACAAGCGACTGACTACCCGATTATCTGGTAATTGATAGAAATTCAACTCTCCCCCTAGTTCCTGCATGAGGTTTTGGCAGATCACCAGATGTAAAGCTGGTGGTTGATCGAGGTTAGAGGAAGCAAGCGCGTCTTTTCGTGTATTATCATGTAGTTCTGTGAGTAATTGTGGTTCGATTGCACCGTTGTATGTAATCGAGAGTTCTAACGATGTTTGATGTTCATCTCCTAAACTTGTAGAAGAATACTTTGTATTTACTGGTTTAGAGGCATCTAAACGGCGACACCAAATATCAATTCTGCCGCCGATTTCAGAACGGTTACAGGCAGTAATTAACAATTCATGGATAACTAACTCGATTTTGACAATATCACCTGCGATCGCCATTGCAGATTGAATGCTGGAGGTGGGAACACCTCTGACTAATGCAGAATTATTGGGCGATTCTTGCTCGTCAATTGGTTGTCCCAAACCATGTACGCCAATCCACAGCTTTTGTTGTTTAAGGTGATTTTCGATCCGTTCGAGCGATCGCTTCAGTAAACTGGCTATAGACATGGTTTCCCAACTGATATGTAGCTGCCAATGCTCAAGTTTTAACATTCCACTCATGGAGGCGGTTGTATGGTCTAACTGCCGCAGCAATAACTGGTAGCGCATCTGAGTCAGTTCATTAGCAGGAATCCCTAAGTCGTGTATTTGCTTAAGAGAGTGTGTCGTTATTCTTTGAATTTCCTCTAGACGGCGATGTTTGTACCAGTTAAGTTGTCTTAATTCCTCGGTTGTGGATTCTAGAAGTCGGGTAATTTGCTTTTGACGACGCCACCAAGCTAATTGAGAAATCAAAGTTGCGATCGCACTGAGGTTTTGTTCTGACCAGCGACGCTCTTGATAGTCTACTAACAAGACTACACCTGTGGTTTCGTAATCAGCAGTTGTACGTAATGCCATCACAAAAACTTGACTTTTGTCTGGAATATTCAACCATTTCCGGGTTTCTGGGAGTAAATTACCCACCTTCAAAGTTAGGTAACTCTCTGTGGCAAGTGCCCACTGGATTAGGGCTTCAGCCTGAATAGAAATAGATGCATCAGAAAAAATCCCAAATTGGCTATTCTCACTCACTCCAGAGATAATTTCTGCCCAACTTTCACCAGGTGCCCACGATAGCATTACCGCTAAGGGACAACCCAAAATTGATGCTATTTGTTCGAGTGCTGTACATTTTAAATGCTTTTTCTCTACCTGAATGCTGTTCTGGGATTGTGTGAGAATGCGTAGGCATTGCTCAAATGCCTGGGAAGTTTTTTGCTGCTGGGTAGTGCGGTTATGTAATTGCCACTGACGAACAATTACACCAATCTGTTGACTCACAGCCCATAACAATTCTTTTTCCAGGGTTGTCCAAGAACGATGGGTTTCATGAGTAATGACTAAAAGTGCTGCTGGTATATGCTCATGAGTGCATTTACAAACAAGTAGCGATCGCACACCATTCTCTAACAACGAGGGACGCCAATTAAAAAAGCGCAAATCTTCATCTAAGTTTTCAATTTCTACCGCTTGAGTTGAACGTTGCAAAAGCTGCCCATCTAATTCTTTGAGAGTATTCAGGGTAAATGTAAATGACCGGCGATTATGCGGCTGACTTTGGTAAGTAAATTGATAATTCTTTTGCTCAGGGTCATACTGCAAAAGCAAAAAGCGGGTGGCACCTAATCGAGCTAAAACGCTTTTAGCACAATTATGTAAAGTTGTCTGAAGGTCGTTTTCGCTATAGATACCTTGGGCAACTTGGCTAGTCAGTTGAGCATCCTCTTGAATCTGTTTAATAGTGCTTTCCATGCTTTCGGTAGGTGCAACCAGAGAAATTAAACCAGCAACACCCTGGACAAAATTTCTGTCTGTGTCAGTCCAGATGCGAGGTTCATTGCTTTCCACCGCTAGAAAACCGACTAAGTTCTTTTGCCAAATAATCGGCGCTGCCAAGAGCGATCGCACCTTTAACCGTTCCAGCAATTTTGCCGTAAAATGGCTCTTTAAAGAACTGCGGGCATCACCAATGGAGACAATTTGGTTAACTGCCAAGGCATAATAAAAGTCGCTCAAGTCTTGTACAGTCATTCCCGCTGCTTGCTGACTGCTAGAATTGCGATCTATTTTGACCATTTGATTGCTCATCCGACACCAAAAGTAGCGCCCTTCCCGCTCAAACCAGTAAACATTTGTCCGACTGGGGGAAACAAATTTATGAGTTGCTTGCACCGCGGCTTCAAGTCTTTGATTCAGGTTACTGAGGGTGCGTAAATTTTCTAGTAATTCTAATAATGGTTCGTCGCTTCGCTTGGTTTGCTTTTGTTGCTTATGCATCTCATTTTGATAAAGCACTGCCCCCAGTTCACCTAAAACCATCATCAAACGTGCTTTTGTTTCTCCAGTCAGTAAGTAGCCCCAGCGTTCTGAACCCAATAACACCAAGCCTAAGCAACGATCTTTATAGCGAATTGGTAAAATAATCGTTCCTTGGATGTGGAATTTCGCGGCAACTTTGTGCCATTCGGCGGCGCGAATTTCAGTTTGCAAATCAGCTACACCCAAGGGATGCTGTTCAATCACCACTTGCTCTAATAAATCCCCAGGGCTGAGAACAACCCTTTGCCGTAAAAAGCTCATGTCACGATCGGGTGTGATGCCTCCTTGCCCAAATAATATGTGATTCAGGCGATCGTAAAGAGCAATCCAAATCAGTCTGTAGTCAAACTGTTCTTTGAGATAAGAAATAGTAGTTTCAATCAGAACGTCAACATTATCTTCTTCTCTAAGGCTCTGGAGAACACGCCCCAAGGAGAGGATCTGCTGTTCGGCGGCTATAGATTTTTGCGGCTGCCCCATCTGATTTATTGGTTAATATAACTTGTAATATATAAGATGCCCAGAAAAGCACCCTGAGTAATATCGCCACAAGTGTTTAATATTGAACTGAGATTGGGCATTAGGTATCGGGGAAGATTTTCGTGGTGATTTAGACCCAAACCAAATCTTAAAAGAATTTCTTTCGCACTCCTTAGTCCCCAGTACCCAAAACTAATGGATATTTATCAATTTGCTATTCGCCCGCTTTTATTCAATCTGGTAAAAACTGATTCAGAGTGGTTACACCAGCAGACGATTCGTACTTTTAGCTGGCTATCGCAAACCCCTGATAGTTGGGCAAACCAACGCTTACAAAAGTCTTTATGTCTGTACGATTCACGCCTAGAACAAAATTTGTTTGGGCTAAACTTTCCAAATCCCATAGGGTTAGCGGCTGGTTTCGACAAGGATGGAGTAGCTGCTAGCATTTGGTCTAACCTGGGTTTTGGCTTCGCGGAATTAGGAACTGTAACTTTTCACGCACAGCCAGGAAATCCGCGTCCCCGTTTGTTTCGCCTGCCGTTGGATAAAGCTGCTCTCAATCGGATGGGCTTTAATAATCGCGGTGCAGTAGCAATGGCGGAACGTTTGGCGCTAGAAAAGCAGAAGTTAACCCAGTCAATACCCATAGGGATAAATTTGGGTAAATCTAAGGTAACTCCCCTAGAAGCAGCCGCACAAGATTATCTCGATAGTTTTCGTTTACTCAAGGATTTGGGAGATTATTTTGTTGTTAATGTCTCTTCTCCCAATACACCGGGGTTGCGATCGCTCCAAGATGCTTCTATGCTCAGTGCCATCTTAGATTTATTACAACAAGAAAATAATACATACAAACCAGTTTTTGTCAAGATAGCGCCAGATTTAGATTGGGTTGCGATCGCTGACATTATAACTCTTGCTAAAACCTACCAACTGGCAGGAATTATCGCCACTAACACCACCATCAGCCGTGATGGGCTGAAAACCCAAGTAATTGACCAAACGGGTAAATCACCCCAGGATGAAGCTGGCGGAATTAGCGGTGAACCATTGCGCGATCGCTCCACTGAGGTAATTCGTTTTATTTGGCAGCAAACTCAAGGACAAATCCCGATTATTGGCGTTGGTGGCATCTTTTCTGCTGAAGATGCTTGGGAAAAAATTACTGCTGGTGCTAGCTTGATCCAGGTTTATACAGGCTGGATTTACGAAGGCCCACTGATGGTAGGCCGAATTCTAGCAGGTTTACTTTCCAAGCTAGAACAAAGCGGATTAAATTCCATCAACGAAGCTGTGGGTTTACAAACAAAAATTCCAAAATTCTAATTACGAATTACGAATTACGAATTACGAATTGTTTTACCCTTCTTCATCCACTGGGAAAAACTCCTTAGTTTTTTCCGAGTATGACCAGGCAATACCATCAGGGTCTTTGCTGCGACTCCATTCAGGAAACTCTGGATCATTTCGCCGTTTATAAACCGTACTGGAATAGACATTTAACCGTTTAGCAAGTTCAGATTGGATGAGAGAGCCAAAAATTAACTGTTTCTCCAGCGATCGTTTAGCTGACTCATGGGTTGCTTGTGGGAGTGATTCAGTTTCTGGTTCTTCCTCCTGTGGGGTTGGTGCAGGTGGTGCGGGTGGTGCTAGCAGCGATCGCGCAGTTTTAGTAACTGGTTGAGCCGGAAGTTCTTTAACAGGATCACTACTGTCAAGAATATTGCCGAGAATGCTGGCAGTTATAAAGTAATAAGACTGCCCCGCATCTTCGGAGTTGACTATACTAGCGCCAAATTCCGAGGCCTTACTATCCAAGTAGCGTTTTGCCGTCGTTCCAGGAAAATTGCCCCTCATTGCCAAGTCCATTGGCGTAAGTCTGCCTTGATTTTCCCGAACCAACTGATGAAAAATTGGGTTAACTCGATGAGTCCACTGTTGCCATTGATATTCCTGCCAAAGCTTGAAGCCAATTACCAGAACAATTAGTGCCAGTAAAATTCTCCAAGTGGTAACTAGGAAAATAATCAAAAACGAGATGGGCAAAAGTAGAACGAGAAAAGCCTTGCCGTTATCTTCTATGGGTTTTTCACTCATGCCGATTTTTGCCAAGTGAATTTTGGGAAATAATACTATCTATATTGGCAAAAATTGGGATACTTTTTTGTATATTTTGGCAAAGTTGCGGCAAATCTGTCGGCAAAACCTTTCTTTAGTGAGTGTTATAACCTTTTGAATCTGTAACTTATCTAAGATTGGTCTGCCATGCCTACGGCGGTAAACTACGCACAAAAGTTTTTCACCAGAGAAAATAAGAAGGTTTTTGACTCAACCAAGAACTCTATAAATTAACTTGCCAACCCCTTGACAACATATATTACATATACTACATTAATAATACAAGTCAATTTTACTTGATATGTGGTGGGTAGCTCAGTGGTTAGAGCGCCTAAACATCTTTATTCAGCCCTTGCCTGAAAAGGCCGACGAATTTAGGGTTATCGCAGCAGGCTTCTCGCCTGCCAAGCAGGAGGTCGCGGGTTCGATTCCCGCTCCAACACACCAAATTGAGTACTGAATGCTGAGTAGAAACTCAAGAGTGAGAAGTTTTAGATATTTAACTCCTAACTCCTAACTCCTAACTTTTTATGTGGCGGGTAGCTCAGAGGTAGAGCGCTAAACATCCTTATTCACCCCTTGCCTGAAAAGGCCGACGAATTAGGGTTATCGAATCGGGTTCGAGAGGTCGCGGGTTCAAATCCCGCTCCGCTACACCAAAACAATTTTAGATTCAATCCAAAATCCAAAATTTCTATGTGGCAGGTAGCTCAGTTTGGTAGAGCGCCGAAAAACATCCTTGTTCACACCTTGCCTGAAAAGGCCGACGAATTAGGGTTATCGCTTTTGGAGCCGGATGTCGCAGGTTCAAATCCTGCTCTGCCACCTTTCATTTTTGCCTGCAAGGGCTGGGAGATGAAGCGATGAATTACAATTTTTTTACTAACAAGAATACTACAACACCACAAAATCAGCCTATCCCCGGTCGGGAAGCCGAAATGGTTCAGGGACGTTCCGGCGGCTTTATGTTTGATGCTGGCATTTGGAAAATGCTGCGGCGTTGTCTTTTGGTTGGCACAGCAAAAAGCACTTACTACGCTGGTAAACAGGAATTAACTGAAGATTTTGTGGCAGTTGTCAGACAAGCTGTTGCTGAAAATCCCGGTCGTGTAGCGGAAGAAATTTTGTATGCTAGCGATGGACGCGCTATCAATAACAGTGCGCCTATCTTGGCTTTGGTATTGCTGTCGATGGGTGAAGCACCAGAAGCAAAACAAGCGTTTGGTGAAATCTTCCCGCAAGTTGTTCGCACTGGTAGCCACTTCTACGAATGGTTGAATTACACTAAATCTCTGCGGGGATTTGGCAAAGTAGTGCGGGAAGCTGGTAAAACTTGGCTCTCAAGGGAAGATGTCAAGGGTTTAGCTTATCAACTGTTGAAATATCAACAGCGTCAAGGCTTCTCTCACCGAGATGCGTTGCGGTTGTTCCATGTCAAACCGTCTACAGAAAATCACCGTCAACTATTTGAGTGGGTAGTTAGAGGCTGGGAAGAATTGCCAGCAGACATTCCCTCAGAGGCGTTGGCGCAGATTTGGTGGTATGAGTGGCTAAAGCGAAATCCCACCCAAATCCATGAAGCTATTTCCCAAGGACGCTTAACCCACGAAATGGCTGCACCTGTGGGCAAAATGGACAAGCTTGCTTGGCAGCTGCTATTTCAGGAAATGCCAATAGGGGCAATGCTGCGTAACTTGGGTTCTTTAACTGAACTGGGTGTCTTACGAGCTGATGAAAGTGCCAACTTGCTGCAAGTGGAAGCAGTTCTTAATCGCAGAGAACATCTGCGTAAAGGTCGCATCCATCCGATTGATGTTTTGAAAGCACTCAAAACTTATGAATCTGGTGGAACATTAGGACGCAGTAAGAAGACTTGGAACCCAGTTCCTCGGATTGTGGACATTTTAGAAAAAGCGCTTGAACTGTCTTTTGATGTTGTGCAACCAACACGTAAAGTATTCATGCACGCCGTGGATGTTTCTGGTTCTATGGGTAACTTAGTTGCAGATATGGGGCTAACTTGTTGTGAAATTGCCACCACAATGGCACTGGTGACAGCAAAAGCAGAGAAAAACTATATGATTCGCGGCTTTGCTACCGAATTCCGTGAATTAGATATTACCGCTAAAGATAGTTTTAGTTCTGCGGTTCGCAAAGCTAGCAACCAAAACTTTGGTGGAACGGATGCATCTGTAGCTTATGACTGGATGATTAAGAATAACTTTAAAGCAGATGTTGTTTGCTTTTGGACTGACTCGGAAAGCTGGGCCGGATATAAGCATCCAAGTCAAACACTGAAGAAGTACCGGAAAAAGGTAAATCCTGACGTTAAGGCGGTGTATGTCACCTTGACACCTTACCAGATTACTTTGGTAGATCCTGAAGATTCGCTGTCTTGGGATTTGGCAGGGTTTGACCCAGGTACGCCTCGGATCATCCAGATGCTAGCTATGGGTGAATTGTAGATATTGCTGAAGGGTAAAAGATGAAACACTTTATCCTTCATACTTCATGGCGGGTTATCCTTATTCGCAACTTGCCTTTTGGGGACGAAGAATTTAAGGTTATCGGTTACGTCTCCACTATTGTGGGGATTAGCGGGTTCAACCCCCGCACCCGCCTTTGTTTGATTTTTACCTTACGCAAAGAAGAAGGCGATTTAATTTTTGAATGGTCGTTTTTCTATTTCAGCGATGGGTAAGAGTAGGGTGTCTTCGATGTGCGATCGCATTTCAGGAGATACATCACAAAGACTATTTAAGCAATACACCATCAGCTTATTAGCTTCGTAATACTGCCTTAGCAGTTTTTTTTGCTCATCATCAAAATACCATTTTGGGCTAAGTTTAGACTTATTTAAAAGATAACTGTAACACGTCTTTGAGTGGCTTTGGTCTTGAACTATATCTTTAGTTTTAGAATTATCTAGTATAGGAGTTTCCATAATTGTTTTTTTGTAATCATCTATATTTAAATTCAATATAGGATTCCCTAGATCATAACCTTCTAGGAAATCTTTAACAAAATCATCTCTAATTTTTTGAAGTTCCTTATTTTGTATTAGCCTATCAATGTCTTCATTATGAAATTATTCTGCAATTCTAATCTCAGTAATAAGTTTTGAAATAGGCTCAACAAAAATTTTATAGTGATAATTTAATTGCTCAATATTATGCCTATACACTTTTAGTATAATTTTATCTAAAATATTGATATTGTATATAATCTGTTCAAAAAAGTATTTATAATTTCCTTTTTTCTCTTTACCTAATGCTAAATTAAAGCATTTAACATAAAGACAAATGTATCTTCCTTGTAAAAAACCAAATTGTATCCCTGCTGTGAGAGAATCTTGACTAGATTTGTTGCAATATATATCAAAAGTATATTCAAGAGTACAAGCTAAATTAGAGTATTCTTGATCATTGTCAAAAGAATAATTGTTCAAACCAAGATTAAGGTAAATAAAAAAACCTAAATAGAAAGCCCTAAAAGCTGCTTGTTTATAATCTTGAGATATAAAGAATAATTTTTTATTTATCCAGACAAGTATTTTTTGTAAATTCTGATGTAATTCAATTATCGAATCTACTTGCTTTTTAATTAAAAATAAGCTTTCATCATTAGACTCTCTAAGTAAATTAAATCTCTCTACAGCTTCTACACGAATCATTGTATGCAGATAATATCCATGCTCATTGAATTTTACCAAGCAACAAGCACATAAATCATCAATTACCTGTTTTCGCCGATTTTTTGGTAAATCCCAAAGTAAACAAAATAGCCATATTTCTGGTACGTTAATTCCTTTATTAGGGTAAAATCCAAAACGACAGAGAAGTTTATAAGCCTGGATATTATCATTTTTGAGCTTATCAAACTGACGTTGAACAAGTTTTTCTATAGTCTTATGTCTTAATATATCTTCACGGTTATCCTGCCAATAAACTTTTAAATTCCCTTGAGCTTTTTTGAGAATCTCAGGACTAAGAATATACATAGCCTCAGCATTTCCACCATAGGCTTGGTGCATTTCACTAAGAGCAGCACGATCTATATTAATTTTGCAAGTTTCAAAATACTGTTGCCATGACTCCTGTTTCAATCCCTCCAACTCATAATTCGTTACTTTATGCTCATAAATTTGCTCACAGCTTGTAACAAGTGTTACCGACTGCACACTTTGATGAGCTAGTACTGTTAATAGTTCTACATAGTTGCTATTATGCGGTTCTCTGAATTCGCCATTTCTCAAAGCAAATTCAAGATTATGAATTAACACGCCGATTCTTTGTTCTTGGAGCTTGCTTTTAAATTGCTCCATCATAGTCATGAAATCTTGTTCTGGATTCTCTTTAAAATCATATCTGAGCTTGGCCCTAACCCAATCTTCTAATGAGTTGAGGTTTTGGGGTGTAGTTCCTACACGCAGATCAAGATATTCTAAACCTTGAAGCTCAAACCATTTTGTAGCTAAGGTTGTTTTACCTATACCTCCCTCTGCGTGAATTAGAATAACTTTTGCACCTTCGTTAACAAGGTTGTTAAGGTGTGCGATCGCATCCTCACGCCCCACAAAATTATTATTGTTAATTGCCGTATCTTGAAATTGCTCTGTTCTAGATTCGTTAGCTGGAATATCAACTATCTTTTCCCAATCTAAACCTAGCCTTTTACAAATTTCTTCAAAATTAAGTCGGTCAACTGCCTTCCCGCTAAAAAAGTTATGTACTGTTGACCGAGCTATTCCTAACTCTAAGGCTAAAGCCTTTTTACCCAAAGCATTACGAGTTAAAGCTTTGCTTGCTTGTTCTATTCCTTTTAGAGATGCTTTAAGCGATCGCCCAGTCATATTTTAAATATGCAACTTTGAATAATTTTAACTGAGTTAATTAAAAGTCATACTTACTCATACACAAAGTCAGACACTCTGGACTTCTGACTCAAACACAATCTCAGACACCAGCCCTCGAAGCTAGTTGATGTAGTCATTCACAACACTTATGAAATCTACCTACATCAACGGACGTTGCTACTATCAAGGTAATAATGGTGTTCTTCTCCCTGCTGTCACCACTGTTTTAAAAGCAACACAGCCACCGGAGTCTCTAGCCGCCCTTTCCTATTGGCGCAATAAAGTTGGCGATGCAGAAGCAAATCGAATTGCTGCTAACAGCCGCTGCCGAGGAAATGCCTTGCACCAATTGATTAAAGAACACCTGCAAGGTTACTTACCCAAACCTGATAACAACCTGATCCAGCCTTACTGGGATAGCGTTCAATCTGTGCTAAACCAACTTAGTGATGTTCAACTTGTTGAAGAAGCCGTGCCTAACTATAAAGAACTTTACGCCGGGAAATTTGATTTAGTTGCTCGTTATCAAGGTGTTCCGTATTTAATTGAATGGACTACAGCTGAGGAACCAAAACTGAGATTTGATAAGCTTTATGACAAGCCTTTACAACTAGCTGCTTATGGTGGTGCGATAAATCGGTATTATAGCGATCGCCTCTTTAACTGCAAAATTAACCATGCTCTGATTGTCGTAGCCTTGCCAGGTGAAGAAGCAGAGATTTTTGAATTTGACCGTGCAAGGTTAATTCATGTCTGGCATCAATGGCTTAATCGGCTGAATTTCTTCTTCAGTGCAGTTGCTGCATAGAAGTGCGAGTTCCTTTTGGATCGAATATTGTCCCCGCGTCCTTCTCAGGGAGTTTCTGAGGATGGTTCTGAGCAAGATTTTGTAGATGTACCTAATTCATCTAAAGTATTCATTAATAGATCATCTTGTGAAATATGGTATCTGTATTGGGAATCTACCAAGTTGTCAATAGCTCCAATAGCTCTAAGATCCTCAAGAGCCTCTGATGCAGACTGATATCGCTGTTTGAAGTCATTCAACACCATCTTACTGAGAACCTTAGCTAGGGAGTGGCTTACTTGGCAGCGATCGCTCCATTTTATCTCTCCATCAGCATCTCTATTTAGCTTACGGGGTGCAACACCAGTCAACGCTTTAATCCCAAGCATCCCGACTGCATAGATATCACTACTGTAGTGTGGACGACCAAAACATTGTTCGCTTGGTGCGTAACCCTGAGTACCAATACCAATGGTGAAAGGGTTTAGTTCTTGATCGTCAAGCGGTTTTATGGTGGCATCCTTTACTGCACCAAAGTCAATTAATACTAGTTTCCCGTCTGAATGTCGCCGCATGATGTTGCTGGGCTTAATATCTCGGTGAATCACATTGTTTTTATGGACAAATGTTAATGTTTGCAATAAGTCTCTGACAATTTTGATCGCCGCCATTTCATCAATTGCTCTACCTTCTAGCAATTCCTGATTTAAAGGATGACCGATGATCCGTTCTTGGACTAAATAAAATTCTTCATCTTCTTCAAAATACGCCAAAAGTTGAGGAATTTGATGATGAATTCCCAATTTTTCTAGTGTTTGCGCCTCTGAGTTAAATAAGCGTCTGGCAAGTTGTAACGCTTCTGGTTTAGTGCTGGCTGGTTTTAGCTGTTTGACTACACATTGCGGATTACCAGGACGTTGAGTATCTTCGGCAATGTAAGTTTCACTAAATCCACCGGAACCGAGAACTTTAACAATTTTATAGCGTCGAGCTAAGATTTTTCCTGATAAGGCTATATCTCGTTCCTGGATTAAGTCTTGCAAGTCATTTTGTTGACTGATAATCTCTTGAACAACGGCGGAAGTTTTATATCTCTGAAAAATGTCTACTAATTGGCGTTTTCTGATGCTTTCTCTGGCTACTGAGGTTCCCAAGTATGAAAGTCCGGTCATTGCGATCGCCATCATTGGCACAGTAGTAGGAAAAATTAACTGACCATAGACAAATAACCCATAACTAATTCCTCCCCAAGTGCCAGACAGTGCGAGGCTATATAGAAATCTATTGATACTAAGCTTACGTCTACTAATCATCAAGGTTGTACTACCAACTAGCATTAGTACAAACAAACCCTGCAATGGTAGACTGCGAATTGCTGGAGCGATCGCTTTACCTGACATCAAAGTTGCGATCGCATTGGCGTGAATTTCTACGCCAGACATGGGTTTGTTGCTATTGCTAGCAGCAACTGGATAATAATCATTATTTAACTTATCTGTTGCACCAATCAGCACGATCTTGTCTTTAAAGAAGTTTCCCTGCTGCAAATAGGTGTTCCAGTTTTCCGATTCGAGTACGTGCCAAAAGGGTATTTGCTCAAATGTACCCGCAGACCCCCAAAAATAAATGCGATCGCCCTTTGTCTGGGGATAATTTACTTGTGCTGCCGTCAGCGCTGCTTCATCAAAAGAAGGTAGCTTTTCCATCAAACTATTGTCAGCTAACGACTTAGAAAACTCGTTCGCCAATCGATGAACTTTTCCATCCACCTCAACAGGGAAATTAACTGAGCCTATGGAGACTGACCCTGTGCGAAATATTTCTTGTGGGTCTGTTAGTTGCATAAAAGACCCTTGATGCGTCTGGGAATTTTCGTAAATGGCTGCTAAGGTAACTTTGCTGCCATATTTTTGCAATGCTGTCTGCAATTGGCGATCGTCAGTAGCTCCATAACTACTTGGCATATCAAAAACCACATCTACTGCTACAGAGCGGGCACCTGCTTTGATTAATTTTGTAATTACTTGTGCATAAGCAGCACGTTGATAAGGATAAGATTTCAGTGTTTCTAGGTAGGCATATTGTTTTGGATCTGTTTTATAGTACTGTGCGGGAACTGATATTGATTGATCGTCTATTGCTAAAATTACAATGTCTTCTGGAGGCACAATTGGCCCACGCAGTTGAAAAAAGCCAGAAAGCGTTTTATTTTCGATCAATTCAACCAAATCCCAACCAGAAGCACTCAGCAGTGCTGCCCCCATTACCCAAGCGCCAGCAAGGAGATGTCCTAAGCGAAGCATCCACCGAGACTGGCGAGCCGATGCTGTCGAAGTTACTTTTGTCGGTTTACTTGACAGTTTATTGGCAGCAGAGACATAGTTTTTAGTTAAGGTAGATGTAGGTTCTTCTGCCATGTCGTGTTACTGATTGATTTAAGTCCAACACTTTTATTTATTCAGACCACGTTTTAGTGTAAGCATATTGAAATAAGAATTAAATGACAATTTTATACATTTGTAAAGTATCTTCTATTCATCAACAAACTTTTATTGGCAGAGCTAGCCCCCAAGAGATTCCTATTCAAGCACTACTTAACTTATTATTTTTCTGTTGAATGAGTTACAACATGTAATTGTCTCACAGATCAGAGCCGGATATATTCTGATTGTGTATTTAATTATGACAAAATTTTACTTTAACCTCACCAACAAGTATGTTTTTAACTGGGTGTTTTACCGAAAGCTGTCCCAAGTCAGTCTTTTGTCTCCGGCGCAATATTGGTACTACCCAAAAACCTTGTCCTGATAATGAGCGAAACAGTTACGAGCAATGAGTCTGCTAAGTTAACACATTGCACATTATTGTTGAACAACTTCAGCAATTGGTACAAGAGCAAGCTAGTTGAGTCGAAGAAAAAAAGAAACAAGTTCCTTATTCAATCCTGATTATTTTAGTTATGAGTGAAGACTCAGCACAAGCTAAACGCCCCACTATCGCTAACAAGACTCGGCATTCAGCACTGCTGAAAGCAAAACTTAAAGATAAGCATTAACTTATGTCTTACCGTCAGCCTATTCTATACCTCTTTAGGAGTAAACTTTAGTGTTATGCAGCGATGAATGCTGTTAATGGGTCAATTTTATTGGTAGATTTTGATCGCTGGGTAGCTCTTGCAGTACTGGAGGTGAATAAGGTTAGCACCCAGGATCTCAACTCCAATCTTGCAGACGTTTTTATGCCTTGAAAGAGGTAGGATAAACGCTATAGATGAAGAGCTACTTTATAGAGATTAGCAAACAAGGCATTTGAAAATTGCTATAATCTATTGTTCCATCTAAATTCATATATATTATTAGGTGTAAATTTGTATGGGTTCTCCAATGAATCGTCTGTCTATTTTTGTAGACGGAAACAATATGTTCTATGCTCAACAAAAAAATGGCTGGTTTTTTGACCCACGGCGAGTCTTAGAATATTTCAAACATGAGCAATCAGAAACAACATTAATTAATGCATTCTGGTACACTGGCTTAAAAGACCCACAAGATCAGCGAGGTTTTAGAGATGCTCTAATTAGTTTAGGATATACAGTTAGAACTAAAATTCTTAAAGAATACTATGATGATACCTCCGGTCGTTACTCGCAAAAAGCGAATTTAGATATTGAAATTGTTGTAGATATGTTTAATACAGTAGACCAGTATGACCGAGTAGTATTATTCAGTGGCGACGGAGATTTTGAACGAGCAATCGAACTATTACGCTCAAAAAATACACATATTACGGTAGTCTCAACTGAAGGAATGATTGCTAGAGAACTACGCAATGCTACTGATAGATATATAGATTTAAATGATATCAGAGATCAAATAGAAAAAACCGAAGGTTAGTAGCCTTAGCAATTATTTACAAAGGTAAGAGTAAAAGAAAAACTAAGGTTGAAGATATATTACACCCTAAGTAAACACTAAACAACAAACGGCAGATGACAAACAAAACAGATCGAATCATCATTTTTGATACAACATTGCGAGATGGAGAGCAGTGTCCGGGAGCGACTTTGAATATAGACGAAAAGCTAGTTATTGCCAAGCAATTAGCGCGTCTGGGTGTAGATGTAATTGAGGCAGGGTTCGCCTTTGCGAGTCCCGGAGATTTTGAAGCAGTTAAGAAGATTGCTCAAATTGTTGGGACAGAAAATGGGCCAGTAGTTTGTAGTTTGGCAAGAGCGATTAAAGCAGATATTGAAGCGGCTGCTGAAGCCTTAAAACCAGCAGTTAATGCCAGAATTCACACATTTATTTCCACTTCTGATATTCATTTGGAGTATCAGTTGCGGAAGTCACGGGCAGAAGTGCTAGCGATCGCCCAAGAAATGGTAGCATACGCCAAGTCCTTCATGACAGATGTAGAATTTTCACCGATGGATGCGGCTCGTACCGATCCAGAATTTTTGTACCAAGTATTAGAGGCGGTGATCGCAGCTGGTGCAACAACAGTTAATATTCCCGATACTGTGGGTTACACAACTCCTAGTGAATTTGGGGCAATCATTAAGGGCATTATCGAAAATGTTCCCAACATTGACCAAGCGATTATTTCCGTTCATGGTCATAATGATTTAGGTTTGGCAGTTGCTAACTTCTTAGAAGCCGTGAAAAATGGCGCACGGCAACTAGAATGTACCATCAATGGCATTGGCGAGCGAGCCGGAAACGCATCACTAGAAGAATTGGTGATGGCGTTGCATGTGCGGCGGCAATATTTTAATCCCTATTTGGGAAGACCAGAAGAATCTCAAGAATCCCTAACAAATATCGACACCCGACAAATTTATAAAACCTCACGCTTAGTTTCTAATTTGACGGGAATGTTAGTCCAACCAAATAAAGCGATCGTTGGGGCCAATGCCTTTGCCCATGAGTCAGGAATTCACCAAGATGGTGTGTTAAAAAACAAACTGACTTATGAAATTATGGATGCCCAATTGATTGGTTTAACAGACAATCAAATAGTTTTGGGCAAACATTCAGGCAGAAATGCTTTCCGCACTCGGTTAAAAGAATTGGGCTTTGAACTGTCGGATACTGAATTAAATAAAGCCTTCGTCAGATTCAAAGAAGTAGCAGATAAAAAGAAAGAAATATCCGATTGGGATTTGGAAGCGATCGTTAACGATGAAATCCAACAAGCACCCGATTTATTCCGGGTAGAGTTGGTGCAAGTTTCCTGTGGTAGCAACGCCCGTCCTACCGCTACAGTTACCTTGCGTACCCCAGAAGGAGAAGAATTAACCGATGCTGCGATCGGTACTGGGCCAGTGGATGCAGTTTACAAAGCCATCAACCGTGTGGTGAATGTCCCCAACGAGTTGATTGAGTTTTCTGTGCAGTCAGTAACAGCCGGTATTGATGCTATTGGAGAAGTAACGATTCGTTTACGTTATGAATCTAAAGTGTTTTCTGGTCATGCAGCGAACACAGATATCATCGTCGCCTCAGCGCAAGCTTATGTAAATGCGTTAAATAGGTTGTATTCATCTTTGCAAAGTCAAAAAAAGCCAGAGGAAGTATCTGCACAGAAAGTCTAAGAGCGTATCTGTCAAACTGCCCATAATACAAGCACCGCACCTTGTTTTTAACTGATGCTAAAAAACTCCTTCCCAACACTGGGGAGGAGTTAGGTGTAATACCAATTCACGAAAACCTTGATACATATAAATTTATCGTAGGGCATGGCATTGCCATGCCCTTATAGCGGTTCTCGTTTGGGTGAGGTACACCCGGCACGGCATGTTCCCTACACCTGACTAGCGTATTTGTATCGTTATTAAAGTGAAATAGTATAAGTTCCAAAAATTTGTCGAAAATTTATGCTGACAGAAAAACAAATCACTATTAGAGAAGCCACCATTAAAGAAGATTCACTGATTGCAAAACACTTTTACCAAATGTGGCTAGATATTGGTGTTGATGAGAGTAATATCCACTTAGAGTGGGAAAATATTACCATTCAATTCATAGAAGAAGCGCGTCGGAATTTATTTTATCAAGCTTTTGTTGCAGAGGTTAATAATACAGTTGTGGGTTCTGCAAGTTGTCAACTATTCGCAGGTTTATACCCAAATATTTTTAAAGATGAATACCGCAAATTTGGATATATTTGGGGCGTTTACGTTGAGCAATCTTACCGCAGACAAGGCATAGCCAAAGACCTAACTAATAAAGCAATTGAATATTTAAAAGTGATCGGTTGTACACGAGTGGTTCTTAACGCCTCTCCATCGGGTAAACCAGTTTACTCCAGCCTTGGTTTCTCTGAAGGTAATACAATGCAATTAGATTTGATAATGTAGCTATTTTTTCGCCCTGTGAAACCTCACAAAAGCCTGAATTTATATTAAGTTGTGCTTTACCCAACCTTACACAGAATTATTATTAAGCTTGAGCAACATGAGGATTTAAACGCATCATAATTTTTTCCGGCTCTGTCAAATTTTTAAACCCATAACGGCGATAAAGTCCATGAGCATCTTTTCTGCCTAACATCCACCTTTGAACATCTTGCAATTCTGGATATTCCAAAATATATTCTACAAACCATTTTCCTAAACCCTGTCCTCGATAAGGCTCCAGAATAAAAACATCTTTTAATAACGCAGAAGTTGCATAATCAGTAATGACTCTCGCAAAGCCAACTTGTTGATTATCTTCATAAAGTCCAAAACATAAAGAATTGTTTATTGACTTTTCAACAGTGGCTAACGGGATATTTTCAGCCCAATAAGAAGTTTGTAAAAAATTATGAATCATTTGAATATCTAATTTAGATTTATCGGTACTGATGTAAAATTTATGTTTTAATTCTTCGTTCATCTGGCGACATCTTTTATTTAGTACACCGAAAAAATAATAATTAATTATAATTCATTTTTGCGGACACTGGGTTGCACTGTCAGATGATGAAATTACTGAACCATTAGCTGGAGAACAGAGGCTATATTCAGTGTTCAAGGATATAGATGTATCTACTATTGATTATGAATCAGCCTACAACAAAATCTTGGCAAGAAGTTCGTGCTGCTTTTAAAAAAATTTGGGGTTATGAAGATTTCCGTCCACCACAAGGAGAAATTGTCAGCAGTTTATTGGCACAAAAAGATGCGCTGATTATTATGCCCACAGGTGGCGGCAAGTCGATTTGTTTTCAACTTCCCGCATTGCTACAAACAGGATTAACCTTGGTAGTTTCGCCCTTAGTGGCACTAATGGAAAACCAAGTTCAGGAACTACTGCAAAGTCACCAAAAAGCAGCACTTTTGCATAGTGAATTACCTTCATCTCAACGCCGTACAACTCTGCAAGCTTTAGAACGTCAACAGCTAAGATTACTCTACTTATCGCCAGAAACTTTGCTAAGTCCGCCAGTGTGGGAAAAATTATGTCAACCGCAATTGCAAATTAATGGCTTAATTTTGGATGAAGCTCATTGTTTGGTGCAGTGGGGTGATACTTTTCGCCCAGCTTATCGCAGATTAGGGGCGGTGCGTCCTGCATTGCTAAAATCAAAACCACCAGGAACAAAAATCAGTATCGCCGCTTTTACCGCGACAGCTGACCCCTCAGCCCAAAAAACTATTCAAACAGTTTTACAATTACAGCAACCAGAGATTTTTCGTTTAAATCCCTATCGACCAAATTTGCATCCCAGCGTTCGCATTGCTTGGACACCACGAGGTAGAAAACAACAATTATTAAAGTTTATTCAAAATAGACCGCAACAATCGGGGTTAGTTTATGTTCGCACCAGGAGAGATAGCGAAGATTTAGCCCAATGGTTAGCAGAGATGGGTTATGAAACAGCTAGTTATCACGCAGGATTGGGTGCAACCGAACGCCGTGAAGTAGAAGCAAGCTGGTTAGGTGGCAAAATTCCCTTTGTTGTGTGTACGTGTGCGTTTGGGATGGGGATAAATAAAAGCAATGGCACGTGGGTTGCCCATTTTCACGCGCCACATTTGCTATCTGAATATGTGCAAGAAATTGGCCGCGCTGGAAGGGATGGGAAACCGGCAGAAGCGTTGACATTGGTAAGTGAACCGACGGGATGGTTAGATTCAGGGGATAAGCAAAGACAGGAGTTTTTTCAAGAAAAAATGCGATCGCAACAACAAATAGCGCAGCAACTTGTGAAAAAATTACCAAAACAGGGAGAAGTGAATGCTGTAACCCGACAATTTCCTGAAGGTGCTACAGCGCTAGCTTTACTTCATAGCAGTGGTCAGCTAAACTGGCTTGATCCTTTTCATTACACCATTGCTCAAAAAGCAGGAAATCAGCCAGCGACGCAATTACACGCTGCTAAACAGATGCATCAATATCTAACAACTAAGCAGTGTCGTTGGCAGTTTTTGTTAAATGCCTTTGGTTTTGACAAAGAAGCTGCTAACTTGCGTTGCGGACATTGCGATAATTGCCGTCAATGAGTATCAAAGACTCGTTCACGAGTATAAAAGGTGGATGAACGGAGCTAAAAGCCTCGTTCACGAGTATAAAAGGTGGATGAACGGAGCTAAAAGCCTCGTTCACGAGTATAAAAGGTGGATGAA
>NZ_JACJSI010000649.1 GCF_014698065.1 Nostoc flagelliforme FACHB-838 | reverse complement strand
GGGAAGAATACTGTGACAACAACCAATGTCAGCACTTGGTTGGATTGGGCAAGGAAGCAGAGGATTGTGCGGATAATGCCGGAAGGGGAAGCAGGAAACTTGCAGAACATGAGGCAGCGGTTTTCATTTAAGCAGTAAGATATGGATTATTTAAATCTATTTATAAATTGTATTTTTCTGCATTGTAAGGTTAATTGGCAATTAAAGTGTTTTTTAAGTTTTGTAAACATCTGCGTAAATTTCAGAATTAGAGTTAATTAATTATTAGAGCTTAACCAAACAATATTTGGCATAAAACCAAGCTTCAATTTTACTCAAACAATATAATTGTATCCTCAATTTTACAGCGTTATTTACTATCGCTACAAGTGTTTGAGTTGCTTATTATTTCGCATAGGACTAGGTTTTAATCAATCTTTGAGGAATTCCAATGACTAAACATGGACAACTGTACTTGAGAGATATTGTCCCCCCCAGATCCAAGTATTACGATAAGGGCAGGTTTGGCAGACTTTTTCCATCGCTAGTGCCGTTTTTACCTGACACACAAGCGGTACGAAAATCGCTACTAACTCTGGGAGAACTCGGTGGAATCATGGATGCAGGGGCTGACAATCCTGATAATGCTGTCCTACCAGCCGGTTTTACATTTCTTGGCCAGTTTCTTGACCACGATCTCACCTTCGATCCTACTTCTAGCCTTGAACGACAAAACGACCCAGAATCAATCGTTAACTTCCGTACCCCAGCGTTCGAGCTAGATAGTATCTATGGCTCTGGCCCGGCTGCTAGTCCCCATTTGTACGATAATTCACCAAATGGCCGTGGGATCAAGTTCCTAATTGAGAAACTTGATCCCACCAATGCAGAATCTAAAGACGACCTGCCTAGAAATAGTCAAAATACAGCTTTGATTGGCGATCCGCGCAATGACGAAAACACAATTCTCTCTCAATTACACGTAGCGTTCCTCAAATTCCACAATGCGGTAATCGACAAAGTTATCGCCGACGGAATTACCGACCCCACTCAAGCATTCACAGAAGCACAGCGTTTAGTGCGCTGGCATTACCAATGGATTGTACTACATGAGTTTTTACCTCATATCATCGGTGAACAACTGGTACAAGATATCCTTAAGAATGGTCGCAAGTTTTACAAATGGCGCAACGAACCATTTATTCCTGTAGAGTTTTCTGTCGCTGCATACCGTTTTGGTCACAGCCAAGTCAGACCAGGATACGTGGTCAATAGCGGGTTCCGTGCTGCCATGTTCGGTACAGATCCGGCTAACCCAGGCCCTGACCCTGACAATTTAGCTGGTGGCAAGCGCGCTCTACGAAGGTTTGTGGAATGGCACAGATTTTTTCAGATAGATGGCAGCCCGGAACCTGACAACATCAGCAAAAAAATTGATTCCAAGATATCAAGCGCACTGTTCCAACTGCCTTTCAGTGCTATAGCTGGCTTGTCTGACAACCCTTCTTCTTTGGCGCAGAGAAATTTATTGCGACATTTGACTTTCAGCTTACCATCAGGACAAGCGCTCGCTAAAGCAATGTGCATTGAACCTCTTGCTAACAATGACCTTAAAGATTTAAAAGATTTGGGAGTTCAAATGGAGCAGAAAACACCTTTATGGTTCTATATTCTCAAAGAAGCAGAACTACGAGCCGAGGGCAGAACTTTAGGCCCTGTAGGTGGTCGGCTCGTGGCAGAAGTATTCATTGGTCTGTTAGAAGGAGACCGCCTATCTTTCTTAAGAGCAGATCCGACTTGGCATCCGACACTGCCAGTTAATGCAGAGGAGAAATTTGGTATTGTTAGCTTGCTGAAATTTGCTGGAGTTGCATAAACTTACTGTCCATCAGCTTAAGGCTTGTTTTCCACTCAAGTTTCGCTGTGCAATTATACTTACTTCGGCTAAGAACTTTATCGTTGCAAAGGTTCAATTGTTGAATCAACATTTTGTAACCATGAGACTATTCAAGCCAAATGGCATTCACTCTTAACATTAAAAAAAACATATCTGATGGGATAAGAGGTATGCTTCCACCTCTTACCCCATCATTATTTTTAAAAATTCAGGTGATGAATTTTGTTGAGTAATTTATGCCTCGGGAGTCCTTCTTCTTACGAGGGGCATAGTTTGGAGGAGCAGGGCAAACGCATCTAAATATTGACGACCCTGAATCAGGGTGAAATACACCAAGACTCAAACTACAT
>NZ_JACJSI010000648.1 GCF_014698065.1 Nostoc flagelliforme FACHB-838 | reverse complement strand
ATACCAGGCAGAGTGATCATAGAGCAACTCTTGAGAAGATAATCTGGCATAACCCAAACTATACAGCAATCCAGCTACTTACATTTTTCATTTTTGAGGTTCTATTTGGTTTTATTCATTTCTAGCCAGTTGTAGAGTAATGGCGTTCACTTACTAGTGCTGTATAAATTATGTAAAGTCATTCTACAGCACTCATTTGACAACTGGCATAGCACGGGGCACCAGAAGCGGAAAGTTTTGCCCTATCCCTCATACAACTTCTTGGCTGTCCCGTTATGTTGATATCTCCATTGAAACTGCAACCCAAAGACATTGGATGCCAAATTGCTTAGGCTGATATCTCGTTCCCTTATTCAGACTCTAAAACATTCAACAACTTTTCTTCCACAGCAGTAAGATAAGCTCGATTCAGCTTCCCCAGCATCTCTAAAAACTTTTGCACCGACTCCTCCAGCGAACTCGAATACACTCGACTTATGCGTAGGCGTAGCCCGCCGCAGGCATCGCTCAAGGATTGCACCTGCTCACATTCGACAGGCAAGTAATTGTAAGACTTCAGGTACTGCAACCCAATGGTGTACTCGCCATCCCAAACTCTCACGGTGCAACTAAACTCGTTTACTGCGCTGACAATTGCCCAACAGCCACCCTTGCCTCTCAGTTCGGGATTGTCCTTGACTATGATTTGGCAGACTTCGCCAATTTGGTAGGTGTTGGGTACTTTGGTTCTCTCCATGATGCGCTGCACAACATCTTTGACGATTCTACCAGTTGGCACTTTGCCGCCAGCAAGTTCTACCGCCCGTTGCCATACTTCTTGCTGTTGCTGCGGTTCGAGTTTGGTCATGGGCCGAACTTGTCCTTCGCTGGTAGGCAAGATTTGTAGCTGATCAGAGCGGACTGTAGCAGGATCATCTTCAGTTTTATTTTGTGTCCAATTTGGACACATTTTGATCAAATTATCTACAACTCCAGCAGTTTCAATTAATCTGTAAGGATGACGACTCTCAAATCCAAACCTGTCCTTGCAATAGTCTTCAAAGGTTGAATGCGTCGAACGGTACAGTCTGCGATCGCGCAATTCTGCCAGTGCCTTACCTGCCTCAAAAAACGCTCTCTCCACACGGCGTTCCAAATGCAAACGATCGCTTTGTTCCTGCTCGGTTAATTCTGGAACTTCAACAGCAGTAACGGTGATAGTTGCTGTAGCTGGGTTTTCTTCTTGGGTCAGGTTATCTGGTGGTGCGTCGTCATTGGATGAAGCAGGGGTACTCAACAAATTGGCAGTATGTTGAAACCGTTCCATTGAACGGGAACCACCGCTAACCTTACGTTTGGTCACAGCCAAACGAAGCGATCGTTCGGCCTGATTGTTATCAGGAGGAACTTCAAGGAAGTCAAGGAAATACCACCATTGACTTGCTTTATCACGCAAAGAACGTAAAAGCTGGCCTGCTGTCGCTCCTGCCTTGCCAATCCACTGATTGAGTAAGGAGTGCAACTTAGCTTTGAATTGATTGACTTTCAATGGGACGTTCTACCAATTGCGCTACAGCCTGTTTTTCTACTTTTAATGCTAGGGGTGCAAATGCTTTGTTACCACAACAGATACAATCACTTGGACGTAAGATTTCATAACGGTCTACTCTGCCAAACCCCTTACGAGTCTTATCTTGATGTACTGGCTGTCTACCTGGTTTCTTTTTCGGTTGATTTGATTCTTCTTGCAGAGGTATCTTTTTGTTTTCGCTCTTTTTGTGGATGTCTCCAGATGGTGGTTTCGACGAATTAGAACTGTCTAAATCTCTACTGACTTTTAAACGCTCTATTTCTTGCTGTAGTTCTAAAATGATTTTTTGTAACTCACGTATTACCTTGCTTTGCTCAATAATTATCTCTACCAGTTTTTCTTTGGGCAACTGGTTCAAGCTTTCTAGGTCTAAAACAGTACGGCAGGTTTTGGTTCATATTTGTGATATTCTCCCTCAAGTGTTCCCTTTGTCAATACTCTGCCACCTGAATCCTTAAGATACTCTTGCAGACATGATTAATTATCCTCAAACAATTATATTTTCACGCCTCATTTTAATGCTGTGTTTGGGAGTTTTCATCTTATACCAATTAAAAATGAAGCTGCATATAATGGGAGAAGCAAACTTGGTAAGTTAACCCAACCATGAGCCGCCCATTTAAAATTGCGATCGCCGAGAGCGAAGAGGAACTGAAA
>NZ_JACJSI010000647.1 GCF_014698065.1 Nostoc flagelliforme FACHB-838 | reverse complement strand
GATATCAAGGTTTATCATTCCTATACGATAAACCTTGATGTCAGTGAGGTGATCCTTTAGTATTTTGACAAGTGATTTAAACTTTGGCACATTTTGTTTTTGTATTTCATCGTACCATTCTTTTTCCTCAGCACAGTTACGAAATATATAATCTAGTTCTACTTCTTCAATCGATGTTTCTAAAGAATGTCCTGTTAAGTGAAGAAGTTTTTGAGCGGAGATTTAACTGAATAGCCAATTGCTTATAAGCATAGTTCCTGGACTCCTTACCCATCGGCAGCGACAAGCTAATCGTCATTCATTTTTCCAGACTGACTCTCTCATGGTAAAGGCTTCAGTCCTGAGTTTATGTAACTTAAATGCTCATCACCTTATCTTCACAGGCATAACTTTCCGAGAGTTTCCCGGTAGAGTCTTTTGATTTTTGGGGAAGACTAATCCTACACGTTTTGCAGTTATTCAAGAAGCCTTTGTATCAGCGTGTTCTGCGTATCTACTTGTTCTGCTTTATTGTTGGTTGAAAATTCAGTTTTGGGTGAAGGAGTCAAAGCGCATGAGGGTGAAAGTTCCGCCACACCTGCCCCCAGTACTGAAAGATGGTCGCATGAGGCGATAGTTGCAAGGGCAAATATGCGACCGGAGCGGATGCAAAAACTCAAAGTTGCGGCTAATTCGGGGCAGAATCCGGGGTTGGCCTTCTTGCTCTCGTGTTGGGACGATGATCCGGCACTTGTCATCGCGGTCAAGAAGCTGTTGGTGAAGTATCCGCAGTGGAGGATTGCGATTGTGTAGGGTCGTTAGTTGAGTGGAATATTTAATAAAATGCAAATGACTGACTAATTTTTCTGAAAAGGAACAGGTTCTAAGACTTGCCAGAAGGTGGAGCAGCATTAATTAGCTCTGGTTTTTCCTCAGTAGCAGGATGTTCAATAGCTTGATCCAATGTCGGACGTGTGTCTCGATCAATATTTTTTATCCGTACAGGTTGACCTGTCCCAATTGAGCGATAGAGTGCTTGAATAATCTGAACATCGTTTAATCCTTCTGTCCCGGATGGCTCTGGGTCTTTATCTTGTAAAATGCAATCTGAGAAGTACGTAAATTCAGCTGCTAGTTGGTCGTGGGCAGGAAAGGTGCGTTCTTGAGTTTCACCATCAATTGTCAAGTAGTGCTTCAAATCTCCATGCCAGGTATAGGCAGATTCTACCCGCAAGTCACCTTTGGTTCCTACAACTTGATAGGTAGAAACCTTTGCTCCTCCAAAGCTACAGGTAAATGTTGCGAGTCGCTCATTGGGAAAGCGTAAGGTGGCAGTAGCCATTTCTTCAACTTCGCTGAAGCGTTGTTCTTCTTTACTGGCTGCTACGGCAAAGACTTCGGTTGGTTCGTCTTGAAATAAATATCGTACAGCGTTAATACAGTAGATGCCAATATCATACAGTGTCCCACCACCTGTAACATCTCGTAAACGAATGTTACCTTCTTCTACTTGCTGAGTAAAAACTGAATTGAAAATCCGCGGTTCACCAATTTGCTGCGAGCGCAAAATTTCGACTGCTTCTAAGTTTGCTGGCTCTAAGTGTAAACGATAGGCAATCATCAACTTTACACCGTTGTCATTGGCAGCTTTAATCATGGCCTCGCACTCTTGTTCAGTCACGGCCATCGGCTTTTCACACAGCACATGAATTGCCTGATTAGCTGCCCGCACAGTGTACTCGCAATGTAGGTGATTAGGCAGTGCAATATAAACTGCATCAACCTCTCCGCTTGTAAGACAGTCCTCGTACTCTTCATAGGAATAAGTACGTTGAATGCCATATTGTTTACTCAGTTCTTCTCGCTTAGTAGGGTCATCAGAAACTAGCGCAACTACTTCAGAGTTTTCCGCAGGGGCAAATGCAGGCAAGGCGGCTTCTTGAGCAAACCAACCTAAACCCACGATGGCGTAGCGAATTTTACGCTTTTCATTTGTAGCTGCCATTTCTAGACCTCTCAATCAAGAACTCGTTTTTAAACATCGCTCTTTTACTATGATGAAGTTCTTCAGCTATTCCATCTTGCCGATGAGAGAGACTTTAATCATACTTATGAAATACATGATCAAATAAAAAACAAGCTTTTGATCAATACCTTAGCCAAAAGAAGAGGGTGAAGAGATAGGGCGCTCTGTAGTAGAGTTATTGTCTACCACAACGACAACTCAAACGCTACAATTCGCCCATGTTCGATATCCTATC
>NZ_JACJSI010000646.1 GCF_014698065.1 Nostoc flagelliforme FACHB-838 | reverse complement strand
AAAAACCCTGCACCAGTATTCTTAATCTTTACCTTTCTTTGATTGACCAAGCCTTGAATCACTCCCAGGCTAAATTTAATACTGCACAACCGTGCGCTCCCCCCACAACGACGGAGGTATTGTAGACACAATGAGGGCTGGTCAGTAGGAATGGAATGAGTAGATTTTCTCGGCATGATATTTTCCTTATTGGTATTATGAGAAGATATGACTGCTTCAATTAAGTTCTGGCAATTGTGCAAGCGCTCCTTCCATCCATGCTTGAATTGCTTCCAGTTCAGAAACACCTCGTAATACAGCATCGATTACGTGTTTCTGATAAGAGTTAGCAGCGTTATTTGGATGCCCAAACTTATTCCCAGCCCAAGCCAAACACATAACCTTTACTAATTCATCAATTTGAAAAGAATCAAGCTCACTCGGACTCGTAACATTTCGAGAATGCAGCCATTCTTTCACCAAATCCAACGGATAATTTAAAAGTGTGCGAACTTCTTTGATTCGCAAATCTTTTGAGTTAATTGATGGCGGAGTTATAGCTTGTTTGCTTGGTTGAACTTTAAGCTGTTGATTGTCTTTGCGAGGTCTAATATTATTTTGTGGTTGTTCTGCCTTTTGAGGAGTAGTTGCACCTTCAGCATCATTATCTTCATCAGCCGTGACTGATAAAATTGCACAAACCGCATATCGACGTGCATAAGTTAATGCTGCACCAAACTTTTGAGAGTCAGCAATCTCAGGTAAAGGATAAGTACTAGCGATACTCTCTCCAGATTCATGAAAAATATGAGTCCTTAGCACGGTTTTACCTTCAAGTATTTCGGTGGTTTGAATTATTACTAACCCATGTTTACCAAGCGCAGGAGTGACAGCATTTAATACAGCATCTAAAGTTGCATATTTACGCTTGTAGTGAGGATTAGTACCGTCTTTTTGAATGGGGTTAAACTCTGCCTTTGCCTTGATTAAAGCTTTGATTAATTCTTGCATTAGTCAATTCCAAACTCTTACCAATCGTTTTCATTGATATCGCCAGACACTTTTTTGCTAGATTTAGCCTTAGTAATCTGAAACTCTGAGGCTTTTAGCACAGGCATTGCCGCTTGTTTTACCGAAGTTTTAGCTTGCAGATAAAGGAATTGCGTTATTCCATCAGCGTCTTCCCCATCCTCGACTTGGGCCCATAGAGAACAACCTAAATCGAGTGATTCAAAATTGCCGAGATTGAATTTTCTGGAATAGCTAATAGATACAGTTGTGAATTTCATTTTGGTTATCAATTTTCTTCATTAGTATCAACCATCTCAATGCTAAGTCTTTGACATAAATCACCAGCTTTTACACCAATAATTCCTGGCTCTATTTCAGTAGATAATTCCTCAATGATTGAATGAAAGCCAGGGTCTTCATCATTAATTTCAACCTCAATCAAACCTGCATTATTCGATATAACAGTTGCCCAACTTGGCAAAGCTTGAGGAATACTGGTTGCATAAAGTTTCATGATTTTGATTCCTGATTAAACTTGACTTCAACGATTTCTTCTACACACCCCATTGCCTCCCCCAAGTAATGCAGGACATCGGCTAAGTGAGTCGCTGCTTCTGGGTCAATCTTCTTGTTAGCAATCAACAAGAGCCAATTTTCATCTTGAGCGATCGCCTGAATCTTTAAATAGCAGGAGTTGAACTGATTCAGTATTTCTGTGGTTTCCATTGGTATTATTTATGAAGCTAAATAGTTTTATTGAGGAGGTGGGCTGTCAAGACCCACCTTTTTCCTTACGCTGCAACTAAATCTCTAGTTTTTGGAACGTATCTTTTCAGACGTTCCCACTCCTCACTCGTCAGTGCGTCAAATTCTTTATCGAATAATTCCTCTTCTGTGGGTGGTTCTCCCGTAGCCGTTGTTGATACCCTTGCCACCTTCATGAAGTTGTCTAGTCCAACTACTGCATCAACCGGCTCGGCGTATCGAATCTTATCTACAGCATTCGACCAGTGCGTAATATGTTGAAATATCACTCCCAGCATTGAATCATTTGTGTAGACTCGATAAGTTCTGGGGCAAGCTCCATTGACGTACACGAGTTTGTAGGGAAGAATTTCTTGTACCTCTGCATTAGGGTCTGTTGGAGGTAGGAGAATTTGGCGTTGCATAAATGCGGGATGAATCAGGCAAACACAGGTATTTCTCTATACTTTAAATAATGAAGTAACAATCGGATTGAATGTTTAAGCATATCCACGGATTTAGAATAGC
>NZ_JACJSI010000645.1 GCF_014698065.1 Nostoc flagelliforme FACHB-838 | reverse complement strand
ATCCGCTCTCGCACTACGACACCTGTAATTCTAGCTACTAAATCATTTAAACTTTCTAAATGTTGAATATTGACGGTAGAATAAACATCAATTCCGGCTGCCAAAATTACTTCTACGTCCTGATAGCGCTTTTCTCTTGGTGAACCTGGCACATTAGTGTGAGCGAGTTCATCAACTAACACCAGTTGTGGGCAGCGCAAGAGAATTGCATCTGTGTCCATTTCTTGCAGAGTGATGTTCTGGTGGATATAGGCTTTTCTAGTAATCACTTCTAGTCCAGCAGCTTTGAGAGCCGTGTCTTTGCGTCCATGAGTTTCCAGGAAGCCTATGACGATATCGATACCATCTTGCTTAAGAAAATCTGCTTCTTCCAGCATTTTGTAAGTTTTACCAACACCGGGGGCCATACCAATAAAAATTTTATGCTTCCCACGTCGAGCAGGACGGATGTAGGAATTATCAGGGGAGGAGTTAGAGGGATTAAACATCAATCAGGTATTGCAACAGGTAGTTAACGAGTTAATTTAATGCCCTGGATTAACGATTACCTAATTACAGGCATTTTTGACTCGATATTATTCTACTTTGTAATATTGTTTTACAATAACTAACAGAGTTACTACTTAGAATGTCTTCAAGTTTGGAAGTTTTGACCGAAGAGGCGGAGGGGCAGTTCTTGCTCTCGCTCCCCTGCCTCTTTTGCCTCTTTTGACAAGATTTGTACGGCTGAGTATTACTCCAGACAACAGGGCGAACACATCTAAATTACTCTTGCTCACAACGAAGCTTAAGAAACAACGAAAAAATCTTTACTTTCGCGTTTGATTATTTTTTAAGCCCCAAAGCGATGTCTGCAAGGGGCTACGTCTACGCCGAGAATTTTTGCAATAAGCAAGGCTTAATGATATTAAGTTTAATTCTATTGAGGATGTACTTTATTTACTGACATGATGCGGTCGCCCTCCCGGAGAGTGAAAAAAGCTTTTCATGAGCGGGATCGCCCACAATGGATGAAATAAACCATTCTGTTTTCTTAGGAGCAACTGCACAGGCGTCACTGCCACGGCTTTTCGTATGGCTGCTTTTTCTGTAACTCAAAGCCGTTCTGCTTTGGATGCTTTTTACAGGCGTTTACGATCGCGCTTGGGTGCTCCAAAAGCCATCACCGCTACTGCCCATAAATTGGTACGCCTGTTTTATCAAATGTGGGCGACTGCTGGGAAATATACCGACCCTGGCATGGACTACTATGAGCAAAAATACCAGGAACTGATACTCAAAAATCTCAGGAATAAAGCTCATGCTCAAGGTCTTAAAATTGTCCCAATTTCTCCAGAGCAGGAAAATATTCCATCCTCTCCCACCCTTGCTACATAAGCTTTACGCAAAGTGTTTCTTCAGAGAGGGGTATACATCGGATGGGGAGGCTATGGTGTTGCAGGAGATGGTGCGGCGATATCCGATGCAGGAGTAGGATTCTGCATCGGATCAAAATCCTGAAAAATGGTTGTATGAGGCTGTCGTTACTTTATCTAAGATATGTTACTTTTCCGCCTTAACTGTTAAGTTCATCGCGCTTAATTTTAATATCTTCGCCTTTGACTTCTTGCATTGCCTCTGGTTCTAACTCTTCGGCAGACTTATTTAGTCGTATAAAGACCCCCCAAGCTGCGAGTAATGCGGCAGTGGCTAATCCTACAGTAGAGGCTTGTGGTAAGCGCGACGGATCTTCGTGGATGAGTTCAAATACTACGACCAGGAATTCAATCGATAGAGAAACGATAACGACAATCAAAAATCGCGATAAGAAACGGCGTACCCTAGTGGGAAAGCTCATTTTAGTGCGACGTAGCACCTCTTCATCAAGAATAGTTTGTCCAAGCTCAAGCGAGGCAACAGCAATTGTTAGTAGACCTACGCTCTCCATTATAGAATTGAAACGCGACCTTAAGTCAGTCGTTTTTAAGGGATTGATTCCACTCCATAATTCGAGGACAGCGAACAGGATTAATATAAATGAACTCAAGATAAACAACAAAGTAATGATTGAAACAGGGGAAACGCACCTTATTTCCTAACAAAAACTAATAAAGATTTCAAAGTCATTTATACAAGTGCAAAACTTGACAAGGTTATAAACAAAGTAAATCGATTCTTTTGCAATCGTATAAATTAACTTATCTCTAATAAAAGAACTTTTATTTAAGGATAAATTAGCTAACTATTCAGCCATAAATAAGTAAACTCATCCTTGAAAATAAGC
>NZ_JACJSI010000644.1 GCF_014698065.1 Nostoc flagelliforme FACHB-838 | reverse complement strand
GATATCAAGGTTTATCATTCCTATACGATAAACCTTGATGTCAGTGAGGTGATCCTTTAGTATTTTGACAAGTGATTTAAACTTTGGCACATTTTGTTTTTGTATTTCATCGTGCCATTCTTTTTCCTCAGCACAGTTACGAAATATATAATCTAGTTCTACTTCTTCAATCGATGTTTCTAAAGAATGCCCTGTTAACTGGAGAAGTTTTTGAACGGTCATTGGTTCTTGCGCTTTATTAGACCACAAAAAAGGTTCAAAAGGATACTCTGACTCACTCATCATTAGCAAACCATCGGAGGCTTGTTTAAGTTTTTCTGTAATCTCGTTAGTCATAAAGTTTATTTATATTTATGAGCATCGATTTTTGAGTTTGCCAATCAGAGAATTAAGATTGAGTTGAGTGGGCCAACCTTGAGGAAGATTTGCAGAATTATATCCTCTGTCTTTCAATCCTTGAATAAATTGGTTGCGGATGTATGCAGTATCAAAAGTTCCAAGCCCATCAAAATAAGCATCAGTTAGGTGAGCGGGGTCTAAAGCCATTTCACCTTTATATACTGCACCATCATTTGAATCATCCCAACCCCAAGGGGTATTAGCAGAATTTGTACTGCAAGTTGGTGTACCAGAGCCACACCCACCACTCGAATCTCCCTTGAAAGTTCCCCAACTAGCGAAAGTTAAGGCTGAAGAGCTTGATAAAGAAGCTTCATTTAATTGATGTTGCCACATTCCTGCTTCAGCAAAAACATCAACCAATTGATACTGTACATCGCGGTCATTTTCTGAAGCAGGAAGTTCTGCTGTAGTTTGGGAAGGATAATAAATAATCCCATCCTCTCTACTTCCACCCTTAAAGTTTCCAGCATCAGGCCAAGCTTTTAGTCCATGACCTTTAGCTTCTTGAGTTGTTAATGGGTGCAATGAACCACTGTAACTATTCATTGTCAGTGTACCATCAATACTTTCTGCACCATTGCGTAAAGGACTACCAGTTGGAGTGTAAGAATAGAAATCGTTATGAAATACAGTGACAACACCTTCTAATTTACCAAAAGCTGAACCGTCCTTACGGACAATTGTAAGTAAACCCTCTAAATCATTTTCGTGTTCTTGATCAAAAGGAATATCAGTCCAGTCTTGAGGATGGTAAAAGGAATATGTAATGAACCAATGAGTACAAGTTTCAGCTATAGAATAGTAACCATGAGAGGAGAGAGGAAACTGAAAAAGGTTATCCCAGTTATTTGTTCCTCGCCAATCGCTATCATAATCAAATCGCGTTATATAATCTGCACTATACTTAGTACTATCTGTGTCTTGATAGTGAATAGGCGCATGATATAAGGCTAAAGCCAAATCAGTGGCAGGTTGAGCAATTACTTTATTGTCTGTAAAAATACCAACTACTATGGCGGCAAGAAGCCCCAGAGCTACAAGAAAAAGTTTTTTTAAACTCACGTCTCATCCTTGCTGATAAACAAGATCAGCATAAAAGCGAATATTTAAGAATTGGTAATAGTTAGATTATTCTAGAACGATTACAAAGTTAAGATTTGTGTTGATACTCAGATTAATCATTTAGATTGAACTTAGTTGAAAAAATGACATGAACCACAGATTAAATGCGATGGGCTACGTCTGGCAAAGAAGCGAGCGCTTTAAAGATACACAGATTCTCTAAGAGTTTTTGCCGTATCTCTTAGGTTTCCGACTGTCAGCAACTGTATGCGCAACAGCAACTCCTAAATTTTCTAGATTCACTATTAATTTGAGACGTGGTCAGTAAAACTTTTAGCAACTTCCACAGTTTGATCGTTTGAACCATCACCGACGATGATAACTTCAATATCATTGAGCGTTTGCTCCTAGGCGGACTCTACTGCTTTTGCAATATACGCTTCGGTATTGTAAGCGGGGATAATAACAGAGACTTTAGGATTCATCAAATTGAACTTTGGACTAGATGGTTCTGTAAAAATGCTAAAGTTTTGATGGTATAATATAAAGACCTTTCTTGACACTATCACTAAAATTTGCATACTTGACAAAGACTTGATGTTGTGAATCAACGTAAATAAAATGGCTTAAGAAATCACTTCACTTTTTGCGAAAGTAATGCGGATATTGCCATAGCTTTCAGCATTTCCAAGGGAGCTTCTATCCTCAAAAATTCCATTATTGGTACTACCCATACCTGCAAAATTACTGTTGAAATATAATCCTAAGCCGTAATAATCACTATTAATCCGTGTAAATA
>NZ_JACJSI010000643.1 GCF_014698065.1 Nostoc flagelliforme FACHB-838 | reverse complement strand
CCATTGCCCACAACGCCCATACCCCAGTCTCTGACCCAAATGTGGCGGTCAACTGTCTGCCTAACCCTTGCCAACATCTGACGCACGGAATTAACCGGCTGCACTCCCTGAAAAATCCCCCAAACACCATCAAAATGCCCTCGAATGTCGATGCTGACCCCAGTTTCTAAACTTGGGGAGGCGATAACCAAATCATACTGGGTAAGAATCTTGTTGAGATGAGCGATACAACCGAAAGCTGCATGAGAGGGGTCAGCAACAGATTCGCTGTCTATTCGCAGAATCCGTAATTCAGGGTATTTACGCCGAAAACGTTCTTCCAATGCTTGCGTCCCCCATTTTGACTTGGCTTTTTGAGCAGAACAGCAGAGTAAATGATGCCCCCCCTTGGCTATCGCTTTGTCGAGTGCAGCGATGAGATTCTTCGGGTTACTGCCAGAATAGTTGTAACAGTTGCCAGCTATGTGGCGATAATTGTTGACGATGACAAAGGGATTAACCCGATATTCTCCCGCAAGAGAAAGAACGTATTTCACATCAGTATCTGACACATCGGCACTAGACAGGTAAATCTTTCCTTGACTACTGCCCAAAACATTCTGTACCAGTTGTTTGAGGTTTTTGAGAACGGATACCCGACGCTTTTGCACTTCAGTACCAGAGTTGAGCAAATGCCAGAATACTTGGTCGCACTCTTCTATGATGACAATATCATTCGTCCAGTCATTGGGATTAAATCGCGCCTGACTTTCTTGATGCAATGAATCAACACACACCCCGTATCCTAACAATGTGCCTGTTTCATTCGTGCGGACTTCGGTAACATAGTTAACACCGAAGCGATTACACAATGCCTCACCCAGTTGAATACGATGGGTGATTATTAATACCCTTTGTCCCTGGTCGTGTGCTTTCGCCACTTCAGTTGCAAGCCATTCAGTTTTACCCGTCCCTTTAGGGGCTTTGAGGATAATCAGTTTTTCGCCTTCGGGTACGAGAAGCTGTCCCAAGAAACGTTGGTTAAGTGCAATGGCAGGGGGATAGGTTAACAAAGTAAACAGCTTAATCTCCCATAATTCCAGTGCAACGGCAGTATTGTAGAGTGCGTCAAATGCCGGCTGTCCTTTGGCAACGATAAAATCATCAACCCCTTTCTCTGCCCCAATTGGTAAATCAATCACTCGCAGCGAACAACCCTCGTTTACCAACAGCCGTCCCATGCGACTGATAGCAGTTCTTACCCGTTGGACTGTCTCAGGTTTATTGTCCTGGTCAAAGCAGATATTAACCTGTCTCCCCTGTGTTGCGAAATGTTTCAAGTCGGGTATGAGGGATGGTTTGCCATTAGCTGTACCGTACTCATCAGTAGGGGTGCGGTATCCAGCGTTGACACCGGGGATAGCGATCGCTGCATAACCAGCAGTCAGTAACGCTCCCGCTTTTTTGACACCTTCGACGATTGTGACTGGTACATTATGCTTCCATACCCAGTGCCAAAAACCCCCAGGATGCTGTAGGTCTTCTTCGGTGATAGGGATACCGCTACGATTAGAAACTTTCACCCAAATGCGATTCGGGACTAAGAGGAAGAAAGCGCGTGTTTCTTCTCTGTAAGGATGCTCGTACTTGATGAATTTGTGGATCTTTTGGCGGTCACGTCTGGGGTGGTCGGGTTTAAAGCAGCCCCACATCATCAGCACGTAGTTGTTGAGAGGGTCAACGCCACTGCACCACCAGCCGCCGAGTTCAATGTGCTGGTATTTCTTTAAATCGCGATCGCGCAGTCGTCCATCATTGCGACGGGAGATTTTGGGGCTGTAGAGCAGATATTCGTAGGGTAAACTCCCAGAGAGGGAATGCACATTGAGGGCAATGATTTCTTCGTCAACCTTACTGTTGAGCCATTCAGTTAAATGCTGGTCTTCTAAACTAATTGTAGTCATGTTTCCTCCAGAAATAGACGCATGGTGCAGGGTGCGGCACTTGAGTCTGTGCCGCCGGTTCAACTTTTTATGAGAGATGTGCTGGCTATGAAATCGTCAACAGCCAGCTATAGCGTTATCTCTCGCCTCCGGTGTGTGGTCGGAAGGTCAAATTAATTCGCGTGCTAACCACTTTGTTGGTTTTCGGAACCTGATGCAGATGTGTGGACTGACAACCGGGGTGCATCAACACAATTCGCAATTCGCAATTCGCAATTAATTATGCTTGTTAATTTTCTCCTTAACTTTCCGAGTAGATGAAACTAAAATTTTTCCAATTTCTCTGGTTTCT
>NZ_JACJSI010000642.1 GCF_014698065.1 Nostoc flagelliforme FACHB-838 | reverse complement strand
CATTATCGAGTTAGTCTGGCACTCATGTAAGGAATATATTGCTCATCGTTTATTTAAATCAGTGGATGAGTTAAAATCACTGCTAGATAACTTGTTGAATCAAGGCGAGTTAGCCATTAAGTGGCATCGGAAAATCAAAAACAAAGGTAATTTCAGTTATATTGCAGCTTAAATGCCGATTAGCTTACTGCATTATCATTGGTGGCGCAGCACATGTATTCGCTGCCTCCTTATGCTTTTATGGCTAAGGACTACACAACACAGGCGGCGCTATATACCCATCACCAGTACATTGCTGGCTTCCTGATGATTGGTGCGTTTGCCCATGCCGGCATCTTCTGGGTTCGGGATTATGACCCCGAGCAGAACAAAGGTAACGTACTTGAGCGTGTACTTCAGCATAAAGAAGCGATTATTTCACACTTAAGTTGGGTGTCGCTATTCTTAGGCTACCACACCCTCGGTCTGTACGTCCACAACGATGTTGTAGTTGCCTTTGGCACTCCTGAAAAGCAAATTTTGATTGAGCCAGTATTTGCTCAATTCATCCAATCTGCTCACGGGAAATTGCTGTATGGGATGGATACTTTATTATCTAACCCAGATAGTATCGCCTACACAGCTTGGCCTAACTACGGTAACGTTTGGTTACCAAACTGGACAGAAGCGATCAACTCCGGCACTAACTCCCTGTTCTTGACGATTGGGCCTGGTGATTTCCTGGTTCACCATGCAATCGCTTTAGGTTTGCATACTACCACCTTAATTTGTGTCAAGGGCGCATTAGATGCTCGTGCTACAAAATTGATACCTGATAAAAAAGACTTCGGCTTTACCTTCCCCTGCGATGGGCCTGGTCGGGGCGGTACTTGTCAAACTTCCTCTTGGGAACAGTCTTTTTATCTCGCTATGTTCTGGATGCTGAATCTCCTTGGTTGGGTAACTTTCTATTGGCACTGGAAGCATTTAGGTGTTTGGCAAGGTAACGTTGCTCAATTCAATGAGAACTCTACATATCTGATGGGTTGGTTCCGTGATTACCTGTGGGCTAACTCCGCTCAGTTGATTAATGGTTACAACCCCTACGGCACAAATAATTTGTCTGTCTGGGCTTGGATGTTCCTCTTTGGACACTTGGTTTGGGCAACCGGTTTCATGTTCTTGATTGCCTGGCGTGGGTACTGGCAAGAGTTAATTGAAACCCTAGTCTGGGCACACGAACGTACTCCGTTGGCTAACTTGGTTCGCTGGAAAGATAAGCCTGTTGCTCTGTCTATCGTCCAAGGTTGGTTAGTAGGTCTAGCTCACTTCACAGTTGGCTACATCCTTACATACGGAGCGTTTCTGATAGCATCAACCGCTAGTAAATTCGGTTGAAAATTTTTAAATCCTCTGACTTAGCCATCTCCCCCTCTCACCTGACGGTATAGAGGGGGATTTTTGTATTAATCCGAGACATTTTGCCGTCAAGTTTGTCTCTTTTGAAATTGCTTTTGGGTAACAACAGCCAGCTTGATTTGGTGTTGATACAACTCGATCGCTGTAGGCAAGATTTGCAGTACTTATACAGAGGTATAAATAGTTGCCAGAGTATAAAGTGAATGCTGTGAAAAGATGATTATAGTAGATTTATATACTCTATTGATGTGAATAACTCGGTAGAGTATTTTTGTGAGAATCACTGCCCTTGAGGAAGCGATCCGCCTTTGCCACTGCGCTCGACACATTTGTGCAGCAGTTGCCAATTCGCGCCGTTGTGCTTGGTAATGTTTACGATCCTACCTTCTCTGATGACAGGCGCAACTTTGTAGGGGTTCTGGCGGGCGATCGCCCGCCAGAACCTCCAGCGCATGAACACTGCAATTCAAGAGATCGCTAATCGCTATGGGCAATTGGTCGATCTGCACGGTCATTTTCTAAAGGGCAATCCATCCTAGTTCACGGCGACGATTGAGCCAAGCCTGCGGGGTGCTTCCGAAGTACGACGGGCTTTTCTACCCTATGTTGTTGGTAAATAACCTGAGTTCGGGATAATAAATCCTCAAAAGCCTTGAATTATCGTTGTTCGGTCTAAAGCTCTGTTTTCATTTATTGTCAATAAGACATATTGCTGAGATTATTTCATTTGTGAACCTTATTGACAAAATGATTCCACTTTTATCCCTGCTTTGATCAATACCTTAGCCAAAAGAAGAGGGTGAAGAGATAGGGCGCTCTGTAGTAGAGTTATTGTCTACCACAACGACAACTCAAACGCTACAATTCGCCCATGTTCGATATCCTATC
>NZ_JACJSI010000641.1 GCF_014698065.1 Nostoc flagelliforme FACHB-838 | reverse complement strand
AATTACCGCATTCATACCCTTTAAATTTATTTAGAAACAGCCTCTAAGAAGTTATCTGTATTAAAGGCAGCACTCTAATAGTTTTTTACACACCTGCTCAATGCTGGGAATCCCGTATCATCAGCCGCCGCACAGGTGGCATATTCAGAGAACAAAAGATTTATTACACGGTGGAGGCGGCGTTGAGAACTGGGTTCAGTTGGCTCAGAGATGAGTTGTGATCACCAATCGTTATAGCTTCTCACTGTAGCAACTGGTTGCATAGTCAGGTGGTAAGTAATACAGGTATGCTATCTGAAATAAGTAGTTTTAATGTACTATAAAGTTTAAATACTGACTCACCCACGACAAAAATCATCAACTCTCAACTCGCGCCACACGTCAGACGGTTGCCACCCAGAGTTGGCAACTGAGTTAAAGCGCTCTTGGCGATAGTGTTCAGAAATGTAGTCCGATTTTGATGCTTCAATGTACACAGATGGATTTGGTTCAATCACTGTTTCAGGAATATTTTGACTCTCAGGCATCTCAATGGGTTCAGTCAGTGTTGGGGTTAATTCTATTTTCTTGCGAACTGGGTTAGAGGTTTTTTTAATGAGTCGTTTCATATCTATAGGAATCATTTGGCTCTCCACGAAGAACGGATATTCTAAAATACAGTAAGTTATTAGGGAATCCGAGAGATTTTGCCGAAAGTTTGTCTCTTCTGGGATAATCGCTTTCGGCAAGATTTCCAGCACTTATACAGAGGTATAAATATTTGCCAAAGTATAAACTGAATCTGGTAAAAGATGATGATAGTAAATTTATATACTCTACTGATGTGAATAACTCGGTAGAGTATTTTTGTGAAAGTATGCCTATCGTAAACGATCGCCAATCCTTTGCCCTTGTTACAACCACCCTCCACAGCCGACGATTGCTCTTTGGAGTAATGATGCATTCATGTTTGACCAATTTTGACAACCATTGGTTGTCACGCACTCAGCCAAGGGTGTGTCTTCTCATATCTTGCACCTGGAAATAGTAATGTCAATTCCATGACTAAGTACTAAGGGTCGAAGCCGTTCAATATTTAGTAGCAATAAAGACAAGACTAAATGAGGTAAAAAAGTAGATAGTGCAAGGAAAGCAGCTTGACCCCAGTCCAAAGAATCAGGAAAACAGGATGAAAGATACGTCCAATATGCTAATAAATAGGCAGTAATGGACAAGACTAACCAACGATAAATTCCTAAAAGAGTACCTTGTCCAAATCTATCCAAACCAAAGCGATGTTTAGCAGTTTTAAACCAACCTTCAATTTTCCAACGGTGTTTACCCCACCAGGAAATAGTACTGGCTTTAAGAGGTTGTGTAGAGATAACATATCTTTTAACAAACTGACCATTATCGCGTTTGAAGTAATACCAAGAAAGAGTAACAGGAAAATCTAATCCAACAAGTCGAACTTGTTGCCCTCGATGATGTAGAAGTTTAACTGGATAACCATTAACCAACTTGCTATTTACTTCCAATACCAATAACAGCATGATATTTTAGTTCCCGAAGATTGTTGATAAAATCCTTAGTACCAAAAGCAGTATCAGCGAGAATTTTTACCCGAAATCGTTTGGTTAAATCTTTGGGTAAATGACGTACCATTCGTAATACTATTTGAGACGGACTAGCCGTCCCTTTACCTCTCCAGACACGAAAAATCCAGGGTATACGCCATTGTCCAACTACCAAATATAAAACTACTATATGCAAGCCTCGTTTCCCGTTGTAAACGGTTATTAGATTTTTAAATGCTTTAAATTGACCACATTTCTCTAAAGTTGTTAGGTCAATTATTACTTGTAGAAATGCTTTTCTTCCCAATGGGCAATGACTGAAAACTAAGCTCAATTGCCTGTTGGCGAACATGAGGAATTAGCTTACGAGTAGGCCATTTATAGGTATTTAAAAATCTACTTAGAGCGCTAACAGAAAAGGATTTACTGTAGTGTGGCAAAGGTTTTCCATCTGCTGCCAGAAATAGCCCTAGCATCGCTTCCAAGTTGTCTCGTTGATAACGACGCTAGCTTCAATGCCAGAATCGTATACATTAGGGTATGGGCGTGGGCAAGAATGGTTTCCATCTTTCTTGCTGTTATTTATGTTATCTACGCCCTTTTCTCTCATTTTTTACGAACATATAGGACTAGTATTTGATTTCTGAAAAAGCTCCGTACATTTGAAGAGTCGCAAAATCAAAGTTAGTGTTTCGGAGAAACCACTCAAACATCCATTTGAGATGAGAGAACGAAGG
>NZ_JACJSI010000640.1 GCF_014698065.1 Nostoc flagelliforme FACHB-838 | reverse complement strand
TATTTGATTAAGTAGAATTACTTCCATCAGATAATGCACGGATCTTGTAGAACTAAGATGAAAAACTATTATTAAGAAGTAAGGATACTTTACTAATCAATGCCCAGCAAAACTATTGAAGTCCGAGAGTACACCGTCAGAGCGCACAAGCGGGAAATTCACACCCGCGTTTTCAACTTCGTGTGTAAGCAATGCGAACAACCCACACAACGAGAAACCTTTGGTGTGCGACCACTCTACTGTGAAACATGCCGTCCGCCACAAGCACCTAAGCAATCGAAAGTAGTCCCTATAGGCAAGAGGAAACCCAGAGCTATGACTTACAAGAGTGGTAAAGACATAGCCGGATGATTTGTTGTCTCAAGGTTTTGAGTGAGCGCACGAAAGTGAGTGAAGCAGTGCGCTTATTCGCCCAACTTAACTCAAACTGGTAAAAAGTAACTCTAATGTTTAGGAGTGATTCAGGAGGTGCAAACTGTTTTTTGCAGGGAGCAGGGGAAGTCAAGAGAAAATTTTATGTCTTATGTTTGCTCAGTTTGTTAAATAATTACTTTAATTTATGATTTTGAGAATTAAGAGTATTTGATTTTATTAGTCTCCTAACACCCAAGAACTTGAGTTCATTGCTCCAACTGCACTGATTGAAGTACTCAAAGCCGAGCAACTCAACTGGCAAATTCCTAATTTAGCTTCATCTGATATTGATGTACAAAGTCCCAATGCTCCAAGCGATTGAGAATCAGAAATCTGAATCGATAGCCAGACAGAACAGTAGCAATTAAAACATTGATGACTTCGGCGGCAAGACTATTAGTTCGCCGATTTTTTTTCGGTTAAAGAAGAATACTACATCTTTATAAGCGTTTTGTACGTGCAGCCTGAACGAGAGCTAAAAAAAGTCTTTGATGATTGGGATCGAGAATTGAAAGCTCAGGATGCCATTGCACACCAATTGCCCAAGGATGGTGTTCATGTTGCACAGCTTCAATGACTCCATCATCCGAAGCATAAGCAACAACCCGCCAACCTGGGGGTACTTTATCTATCGCTTGATGATGCCAAGAAACTACAGATATGTGAGAATTCTGTAAACACTTAGCGAAAAGACTTTCTACATCTATCTTGACAAGATGTTCTGTAGGTAAACGTCGTCCAGGCTCAGGCTCTAGACGATGTAATGCAGATGTACCGTAAACATCTCGAATGTGAGGAATTAGAGTACCCCCACAGGCGACGATGAGAATTTGTAAACCCCGGCAAATACCAATATTGGCAGATGACGTTCAAGAGCAAACTTGCCAAGCTGCAATTCAAAAGCATCACGTTCGCGATCAACAGAATAAATAGTAGGATGATCAAAACCGTTGTAGCAAGCAGGGTCAATATCTCCACCACCAGAGATGATTAAACCTGTCCAAAGAATCTAGAAGTTGAGCAGGCTCAACTTCTCCTGGTGGTAATAATATGGGAATGCCACCTGAAGCACGGACTGCATCTATATATTCACTTGGCAGAGAAAATGGTAATGCTGCAAGGCGACCATAAGTTGTAATCCCAATCAATGGTTTTCGAGATTTTCTACTCATCTTGATGCTATTTCACTATTTAATCCCCGTTATAAAAGTGTACTTCCGACTTCCGACTTCTTTAATGCTGCTGTAGCAACAATCCTTCATCAGTATCCAAAGCTGCGAGAGGATTTTCTATATCTATCGATGAAACAATAGCTTCTAGCTTGTCACAAATTGAGCGCACTAAACGCAAACCGGCATCTAATGAAAGTTGAGTAGTTGTTGGGGTAAACTCTTGCAAGATGCTGGCTTCTGTCGTCTGATACCGATCGAGGTTTCTGCTGAGTTTTGCCAAAAAATTTGTTCCTTCACCACCAACAGCACTGGCAAACTGCAAAATGGAATCGACGTAAGCTCTAACTTTGGGGTTTTTAATTCCTTCTGTAGCTGAGGCTAAGAGCAATTCCCCTAATAGATATTCAAAATCTGGTACATACAAGCGATTGCCAACTAATTCAAATATCTGCATTCCTTTAGATGGTCTTACTGTTAACTTCTCGTGCCTAACTCGATCAGCCAATTTTTCCAGCAATGTAATTACAAGTAAAATTACAGAGGGAGAGTTGCTATCTATACATCTGATTTCTACTGTGCCGAGTTTGTTAAGTCGAACTGGATTCCAAGCTGACTTGAGTAAGCTAACTCCGGCTTCTTTTAACAGGTTCGGTTGAATTTTGGCTTTTTCCATCGCTTGCAGCCAAGCATAATAACGAGCGAACTGCTGCTCGACT
>NZ_JACJSI010000064.1 GCF_014698065.1 Nostoc flagelliforme FACHB-838 | reverse complement strand
AAATCTTGATAATTCTAGATAACGCTAGTTACCATAAAAAGAAAACTATATTGGCAGAGATTGAAAAAAACTTACCAAATATTCAACTATATTTTCTGCCTGAGTATAGCCCAGATTTGAATTTAGCCGAACTTGTATGGCATTCGGCGAAAGAATACATATCTCATCGCCTATTTAAATCAGTAGAGGAACTGAAAAACTTATTAAATAGGTTGTTAAATCAGGGAGAGTTAATAATTAGATGGGGAAGAAAAATTAAAAATAAAGGTAATGCTGCTATTGCAAACTAAATGTGGAACAGCTTACTATCCGAGATATAGTAGAGACAGAACAAACTGAGCGCGATCGCTCCTTAGAAAGTACAATCCAAGTACTAGGTATAGGCTTTGGCGGTGGTGCGATCGCCTCTGGTATAATCGTCCAACGCATCGACAAAATCAACCCACCCCTAACCGTAATATCTCCCAACAACCTACCCCATCCCTTTTACGCATCTTCATTGTTGAGTGTTTTAGCTACATTGTTTTTTATTGGCATAGGTTGGCTGATAACTAAGTGCCAATATCATCCTAGAGATAAGAAATAAGTAGAGAAATGATAAAACTCTTGTAAAGACGGGATTATAGAAGTTTGCAGTTGATTATAATACAGCCTTCTCTACCTCTCCCTTTAGGCTACCGTGGCGTACACAAGTACTAAAAACCTCGATCGCTCAAGACAATTTAACCGTTTTTATACGCAGGCAAATATACTCTCTGCGTATTTTTTACGAAAAAAAGATTTATCCCAATGTATATTTCCGCATTATTTTGGGAATCATAAATCGAGGAAGCATGATAAACCGCAAAATATGACTTCCTGAAATATCACGTAACTTTTAAAGGATAATTATGTCTAAACGCAAGTTGCCCAAAGGCCGTAGTGTTAGTTCAGTTGCTCTAGAACCAGAAGTTGCGATCGCCATCCTTGGGTTGTTTTCCGCAGCTGCTGACGGTGAAGGTATTTCTTCAACAGAAGAATATGCTTTAAGTGAATTTCTTGGTCAAGTTGGCTTATTTGAAGATTACTCTGAAGAAGACTTTGAAGAATTGACCGAAAAAGTCGTCAGCTTGATTGAAGAAGAAGAACCAGAAGATTTAATCACCCAGTCCATCGAATCCTTACCTAATAGAGGTTATCGTGAAGCTGCATATATCACTGCTATCTTAGTAGTAGGGATTGATGAAGAAGTACCCGAACACGAACAAGACTATATCTCTGAGCTTCAAGAAGCCTTAAATATTTCAGACGAACGCGCACAAGAACTTATAGATGCAGTATTCGGAGAGGAAGAAGAAGAGGAAGAGGAGTAAATCTTTTTCAATTACAGGCTTAACCATGTAGCATCGTTAATTTGGGGTTGCTAATTTAGAGTATAAAATAATTTGGTTTGAGTTAAGTTGTTCAGATTCCCGACTTCATGAAGAAGTTGGGAATCTTGCACACTATCAGAATTAATCCGATCGAGTACTAATTAGAAATTGGTACATTTTTAAATGCGGCTGTATCTGGCACAAAAATGTCCAAGTTATTAACACCATCGGGAACTCTTAGCCAGATATAAGCATCTGCGGAGGCTTGTGGACGTACTTGAAACAAAGAAACGCTTCCTGTTGAGCGATTAAGAGCAACTCCTTTGTAGGTTACGCTAGTCTCAGGATTGCGGGCTGTTGTACTAGCAACCGATATAATATCGTTAGCAGCAACTCCGTCTGTGGCAAGGCGACGAATACGCATTTGCAGATTTACCACATCACGGTTTCCAGTTTCTGGATCTTTAATTCGCTTTACTGAAAGTAACTCAACTTCTGCCTTTTTGCCAAAAGCAGGCTGCACAAATTGACCAGGACTAATTGCTGAAGTTGTAGCAGTAGCTGGGGATGGTGAGATCGTTGCTTGTGGAGAAGTTGTAGCTGTAGAAGTTGGCATTTGAGTTGGAATGGTGCTGCCAACTGTATTACTAGCATTTAGTGTCTGCCGTAACGTGAAAAGTTCATAAGCTACATAGCCGCTACATCCCAAAGCCAAAGTAGAGAGTAATACAGCTACACCAGATAAAAATGTACTCACACCATTGCCTCGATTTCGTATTTCTGTATATGCAGGTTGATTTATGTTTCTATTTTGTAGTCCCATAAATTATGTTTGTGCGTAGGCGCAGCCCGTCGTAGACATCGCCCATGTATGAAACATGTGAACATCTTCCCTATACTAATTAAGTAACTTTACTGAGCCAATTCTTCTCTCTCCGGAAAGAAATTTTTGGCAAGGTCAAAATATCTATCTTTGGAATAAGGAAAATCGGTGAGACTTAAGACTTTTAATCAACCACTGGGTGTTTTGTTAATATTTTTGACTAGCCAGATAGGATTTAGTTCTATTGCAAAAGCACAAACCCAAGTCGCGCCAACAACCACTACAAAATCAATTTGCTCTACCCAACTGGGAACAGCTATAGATGCTGTAATCAATCGTCCCTTATTCAGTCGGGTGCGCTGGGGAATTTTGGTGCAACCTCTGTCAACGGGGCCAATTCTTTACAGTCGGGATGCTCAAAAATATTTTACTCCCGCATCTAACCTCAAATTGCTGACAACAGCAGCTGCATTGCAAGAATTGGGTGCTAATTTTCGGATTCGCACCTCTATTTATCAGAATGGTAATGGTGTTTTACGTATTGTCGGTAGGGGAGATCCCAGCTTAAATGAGACTCAACTGCAAACATTGGCACAGCAGCTAAAACAGAAAGGTATTACTCAAATTCAGCGATTGATAGCTGATGATAGTTATATTCAAGGAGATATTGTTAACCCAACCTGGCAATGGGAAGATGTGCAATCAGACTATGGCACACCAGTCAGCAGCTTTATTCTGAATCAAAATATTTTTAGCTTAAAACTTGTACCGCAAGCTGTAGGTCAACCTTTACAAGTAGTATGGATTGATCCTGGCGAAGCGAGACTGTGGCGAACAATTAATCAGTCAGTAACCGCTGCCCAAAATCAACCAACCTACGTTAACGTTACCCGCGAATTATCAGGAACAGCATTACGAATTCAAGGACAACTAACAACAAATTCTGAACCGTCTTTAATAGATTTGCCTGTAGTTGATCCTAATTATTACTTCTTACGGCGGTTCCGTTCTGCTTTGGCAGCAGAAAAAATTACCTTGGGACAAACATTAGTAGTAAATGATGGCGTTAATCAAGAAGAAATAGCATTTGTAGAGTCACCACCTTTAGCTGAGTTATTAGCAGAGACAAATCTAAATAGTAATAATCTTTATGCTGAGGCACTACTGAGAGCATTAGCTGTGAAAAAACCTAGACTGAAAACTCAAACTAGCGCTGATGTTGGTTTAGAAGTTGTCAAGGCGAGTTTAACTCAATTGGGAGTTGATCCAGCAAATTACATTTTAGTGGATGGTTCAGGTTTATCACGGCGTAACTTAGTGACACCAGAAGCTTTTGTACAAACTTTGCACGCAATAGCAAGAACACCAGCAGCATATTTATATCGTGCATCTTTACCCGTGGCAGGTAAAAGTGGAACTCTAAAAGGCCGCTTTCAAGGTACACCTGCTGAGGGCATTGTGCAAGCAAAAACAGGTACGTTAACGGGTGCAATTTCTTTATCTGGATATATGAATGCGCCTAAGTATGAACCGTTAGTTTTTAGTATTATCGTGAATCAATCGGAACAACCTGCAACAGTTGTGCGGCAGGCAATTGATGAAGTTGTTGTGTTGTTGACACAGTTGCAGCGTTGTTAATATTATTGCCACCAAATTAGAGTATCCTGGCGACTAGAAGTAGCGGCTATACACACTTATGTTGAACGGAGTCGAAATACAAAACCCACCTTTCCTGCGGAACGTCAAAGGCTAACGTGGGTTAGTAAACCTTTGATTTTGTATTAGTCCATAGAGGCGGACTTTGCTTGTGTAGTAGCGAATTCTATTCGCCCAATACGTTTAAAACTTGAAAAAAATATTCGACAAAATTTTATGTGGGTTATGAGTTATAGTCTTTATGCTTAACTCCTGACTTTTCACTTCTAAGTTTTTTCATGCCAGCCAAAATCTTACCACCGCCCCTAAAACCTGGAGACTTACTGCGAGTCATTGCCCCTAGTGGTGCTTTGCGAGAATTTGAGGCATTTGAACGGAGTATAGGAATTTGGCGATCACACGGCTACCAACTAAAAATCAGTCCTCAGATAGATGATAAATGGGGCTATCTAGCAGGCAAAGATGAAAAACGTCGTCAGCAATTAGCGGCAGCATGGCAAGATCCTGATTGTCGTGGTATTCTCTGTACGAGAGGCGGTTTTGGCAGCACCCGCATTTTAGAAGATTGGAGTTGGTCAAACTCAGCGCTTCCCAAGTGGCTCATAGGCTTTTCTGATATCACAGCTTTGTTATGGAGCCTTTATACAGAAGGAGTTTCTGGCGTTCATGGCCCTGTGCTGACGACTTTGGGAGATGAACCAGATTGGTCAATTGAACGATTATTTGATTTAGTGGAAGGTCGCCCTATCACCCCTCTCAAAGGTTGCGGTTGGGGTGGTGGAGTAGTTAGTGGCACTTTGTTAGTAGGTAATTTGACGGTGGCTACTCACCTTTTGGGTACACCAATCTTGCCACATCTAGATGGTGTAATTCTGGCGTTGGAAGATGTTACAGAAGCACCTTATCGCATTGATAGGATGCTGACACAGTGGCGTTTGAGTGGTGCATTGTCTAAAGTCTGCGGTATTGCTTTGGGTGGTTTTACTCGTTGTGAGGCGCCGCCAACTATATCTAGTTTTAGTGTAGAAGAAGTATTGCGCGATCGCTTAGGTGATTTAGGTATTCCTGTTGTCTCCGATTTGCCTTTTGGTCATGATAGTCCCAATGCAGCCTTACTAGTAGGTGTAGAGGTAACTTTAGATGGGGATGCGGGAATATTAGCGATCGCGCATCCACATTAAGTTAAAATCAGATTCGCTTCTGGTTAAACAGTCATAATCCACTCACAGAATAATGTTCTAAATGCTTTGGTAAATCCCAATTAATTTTCGGATCAGGCTGATGTTTTACTGGCTCAACATTTCCACGCCAAGCAGCCCCCATAATTTGCATAGTTTGGTAAATGATTGTATTCCAACCTTTTTCCTTTAAGTAATCTAAGCCTTGTGCTACATCAGGGGAAGTTAAATCATGAAACAAAATTAAAGCATCCGCCTCTACCAATGGTTCACAAATAATCGTATCATTGAGCGGAGCTGGTGCTTCATGATCGCCATCAATGAAAATTAACGACCACTTACGTTGTAATTGTTTAGCTAACTCCTCTACCTTCTGTGGGCTATAACCCGCTACCAAATTAACTGAGTCAATAACACCAGCAAGTCGTAAAGAAGTACTTACACTTTCATAAACATCTTCTCTGGCTAAAAAAGGATCAATTACATCTAATTCCACTCCACCTAATGCCAAATGGCAGGCAGACCAACCTCGCAAACAACCAATTTCTAAAGCTTTTTTTCCAGCAAATTTGAGTGCTGTATTATATAAAATATGTGTCTCATCTCGATTGAGGAACCCTATAAATGGCTCATCTCTATCCACATACCAGTTATGGGGAATCTCTCGACGTAAATAAGACCAATAACAATTATTGAGGTCTCCAATAATCATATTGGGGAAAGATGAATCAGGATGAACTATCTCAGATTCTGGTGAAATATAGTCCCAACTAGACAATGAGATATTTGTAACAACTTCATTAGTTTTTGTCATTATTTCTTTTTCTCAAAAGATTCATTATGTACTAGTTTTGTTAACTTTATCAATTAAATTACGTAATTAAAAATTAACATTAACATACTATGGTTCAATAGTTAATACTGAGATCAAGTCAGATATCTAAGCAAAGGGTGATCGTCCCTAATCTTGCCCTGCGGTAATTAGAGACATCTAGGCGCGGGTGGGAAAAAAGATGATGCCTACGGCGGTAAGCTACGCATGGTTATTGTGTAGTAGAAATAAGCGGTAGCATTGCTTTGGCAGTCTTTTACTAAATATGAATCATCGCCAAGCCGTACTAGATTTACTCTATAAAAGGAAAAAAGCTTCTCTGCATAATCTGTGGACTGCCATTTATAGATAGATTCAAAAATAGCTTATAATGCCTAAGTGATCTTCCTTACTAAAAATTTTTCATTGATTTACTTGTATGCCTAAAAAATATGTGCCTAACGCCTTCTTAAAGATTGAAGATTCACAGTTATATGCAATTTTCGCTTGGAGTCAGCGAACAGCAGAAATTGTTCCAGCCAAATCGTGGCTGATAATACTAGAAATATTTGTTCACGGACATTCATTAGAGAAAGCTTACCAAATATTTCAAAAAGTTCAATCAGCTTCCATAGCAGATAAAGTTATTCAGGAACTAGCTCAACATGAACAACTTATTCAAGATGCTATAGTTTTTTTAGCAGATGGTAGCCTGACAATTTTTGGTAAAGGATTTCGGAGTTTTATCGAAAAAGAAATGCAATTTGAACTTGGTTCCTTAAGTAGAGAAACTTACCAGGTCTTGCCACAATTATTTTCCCAATGCCAATTAAAAGATGATTTAGAATCTATTGAAAATATAGAAGATTTTCGTAAATTAGTAGAACATCTAGAAAATCTTGGTTTTTTATCTCCTGCGACAGGTTCAATAGATTGGGGTGACTTGAAAAAAGCAGTTCCCATTTGTCAAGCATTTGGATTGACAAGAGGTAAACCTGTCGATAGATACTATCTCAGCAAATTTCTTAAAGAAATTCAAACCCAAATCGGTGGCAATATCTTGGAAATAGGAGGAACACCAAAAGATAAAGATTTTTATCAAATTAATCCAGGCGCATCATATCAAATTCTCAACTTAGAAGCCGGGCCAGGAGTAGATATAGTTGGGGATGCTCATGATGTATCCGTTATCAAACCAGAATCTCTCGATTCAGTGATAATTTTTAACGTCTTAGAACACTGTTATGCTCCCTGGGTAGTGGTGGAAAACATTTACACTTGGCTAAAACCTGGTGGTAAATGTTTTGCAATGGTACCAAGTGCGATTAGAGTTCATGCGACTCCTGTTGATTATTGGCGACCTTTACCTGATGCTTTCGCCTGGATGTTTAGAAACTTCTCACAACAGAAGTTGTATGTTTATGGCAATCCTAGCACTGTAATAGCTAGTTATCATGGAATAGCCGTAGAAGAATTGACATCACAAGAACTAGACGCTTATCATCCAGATTACCCTGTTGCAACTTGTATTTTGGCTGAAAAGTAAATCTAAATGTGTGAGGAGAAATTCTTTATGAAAATTGCTCTTGTCGCTTGGGGTTATGTCCCTGAGCCTCCATTATCACATTCTGTTTTGACTGTGATAAATGAATCCAAAAGTTTTTTAGAGAAAATTGGACATCAAGTCGATATTTTAAACGATAAAGATGTTAATAAAGTTATAGAGCATATTAATAATAATTATGACTTTGTGCATTTACACGCCTACAGTTTTGTCAGCGATTTTAATCGAAAGTTTAAACAAAAGTATTGTTTTACCTGCCATGATGGTTATTTGTTTAAAACAAATAAATGGAATGAAGAATTTAGAGAAGCATTTCAACATTATTTTGCTGCACCTGGCATAATTGCCCTTTCTCATTTAACAAAAGATTTTCTTTTGAATTCAGGCTATTCTGGCTACATCTCAGTGCAAGTGAACGGTATTGATACTCAGAAAGTAAATTTCCAAGCTAAAGGTAATAATAAAGCTATTTGTTTAGGTTGGATTCAACCAAGAAAACAGCAGAAATTACTGGCAAAAATCATAGATGGAAAGATTGGAATAGATTTTGTTGGCCCTCTAGATGATCCTGATTTTGTTGAAGGAACAACGACAAAATATTTAGGTGTATGGAGCTTAGAACAAGTTTATTTTCGTCTCACAGATTAGAGCTGTTTAGTTTTAATTAGTGAAGGAGAAGTTGCACCACTCGTAGTATTAGAAGCAATGGCGGCAGGTTTATGTATAGTTATTTCCGAATCTGCTAGTGCCAATTTGCATCACAAAGAATTCATTAGAGTTTTGCCAGATAATATTTTAACTGATGCCACTCCAGAAGCTCAAAAAATTGTTAACGCTACAATTAGCGAGATGATTGACAAAAACCAATATTATCGCCCACAAATTTTAGAATATGTCCGAGATAATTTTGATTGTAAACGGACAATTTATAATTATAATGATATTATGCACGAATTTATAAGCTTACATAGTTAAGGAGTATTTTATCAGAATGTTCATAACTTTTTTGTGTTAAAAACAACTTAATGCTTTACTCATAAATAATTAAAAATCCTTCTTTTGTTAGTGGGATTTTTGTGTTAACAATACGATAATGATTTAACAATGGAAACTGTAGTTTTTGATTTCAATCATGAAGTATCAATTATCCTCTGCACTTACAATCGGGCAAAATATTTAAACAATTGCATTGATAGTGTTATTGCTCAAAGTTTTAAAGATTGGGAACTGATTATAGTTGATGACGGCAGCCAGGATAATACTTTTGAAATTGTCAATCCTTATATTCAACAATTTGAAAATATCCGCTATTTGAAACATCAAAACAGGAAGCTATGGTATGCTAAAAATACTGGTATTCAAGCATCTTTCGGCAAATACATAACATTCCTCGATAGTGATGATGCTTATAAAGCCAATCATCTGGATGCGCGAATTGAATATATGAAAGCTAATCCAGAAATTGATTTGATTGAAGGTGGATTCGCAGCCGAAGAAGAGATTTTGGTCGCAGATTATTTTCAACCAGGGAAAAAAATTAATCTCCGAGAATGTGTTTTAGGCCCAACATTTTTTGGCAAGAGACAGGTATTTTTTGAGGTAAAAGGGTTTAATGATATTGCTTATGGAGAGGATACAGACTTTTGGTATCGTGCGGCAAAAATCTTCAGAACTGAAAAAGTAACCGAACCCGAAACCTATATTTACACTAGAGCAGAAACTAGTATTACCAAAAGTGTTTTGGAAAATATTTCTTAATCTGATTAACTACCTGGTATGAAGATTATCCTTTTTCTATCCCAAATAAGCCATTATTTTCGCCGGGTTATTACTTCTGTTTGGCAGATGTTACTTGTAGGGATTCTCCTGAGTTCGTTTCTTATATTTTTATCTGGTTGTCAGGGAATAGGACAGAAGGATGATGGAGTAATCCATTTGACCCTATGGCAAGCAATTAATCCCCCCGCTAATCGGGATGTGTTTGAAAAACTGGTAGACAAATTTAATCAGACTCATCCTGATGTCCAGGTAGAATCTGTCTTTTTAGCTCAACCCCACTTGCCGAAAATATTAACAGCAGTTGTGGGTAATGTGCCTCCAGATATCCTGGCATTCTATCCGCAAATTACAGGTCAGTTGGCAGATTTAAGGGCAATTATACCTTTAGAAGATTGGTTGGACAAATTGCCACTAAAGTCAGAAATCAGTCCTAACTTACTTGAAGAATTGCAATTAGATGGTCATCTTTGGTCAGCCCCACTGTACACTAGCAATATAGGCATTTTTTATAGACCTAAGCTTTTTGAAGCTGCGGGAATTACGCAATTGCCTAAGACTTGGGAAGAATTAAGGCAAGTTGCCAAAAAATTGACCATAGATAGTAATGGCGACAACCGACCAGAACAGTACGGAATTGTACTGCCTTTAGGAAAGGGAGAATGGACTGTTTTTAGCTGGTTTCCTTTTTTATTGAGCGCTGGCGGAGAAGTACTAACAAATAATCGACCAGATTTAACAAATGCTGGAGCGCTGAAAGCCTTACAATTTTGGCAGCAGCTATTAAAAGATGGTTCAGCAACGCTTTCTTCTCCAGAACGGGGTTATGAAGAGGATGCTTTTATAGCGGGTCGCGTTGCTATGCAAATTACGGGACCTTGGACTTATATCACTAAATCTACAGTTGATTACGACGCATTTCCCATACCTGCAAATGTTGGTCAAGCTACGGTGACAGGTGGCGGAAATCTGTATGTGATGAAGACTACACCAGCGAGAGAGCAAGCCGCGCTCAAGTTTTTAGAGTATGTTTTGAGTGAAGAATTCCAAAAAGAATGGAGTATCGGCACTGGTTTTTTACCAGTTAATCTTAAAGCTGCTCAAAGTGAAGCTTATCAGCAATTCATGAACCAAAAACCTTGGTTAAAAGTGTTTATGGAACAAGCTCCTCTGGCTGGCGCTCGACCGATTATTGCTGGATATAGCCGTCTTTCTGACAGTCTTGGTCGAGCTATTGAGGCTACATTGTTGGGTGAGTCTCCTGAAAAAGCGCTCAAGACAGCACAAGAGCGTTTAGAAACTATTTGGGATAGCAATTAAAACTTCACGTTTTGCAGCTTCACTGATAGGATTTACGCGCATGATATTGCGCCGTAAGTAACGCTGCAAAAACTCTAAATAGTCAATTACGCCTGAATATTTTGGTAGTTGTAGCGATGCGCGTTCGTAACTACATCCTAGTTCCGCCAAGATGTCTGCTGGGGTATATGGTAATTCAAAATACTTACTAAATTTATAACTTTGACCGGGTTGGAGAAGGCGCGGGCGAGTCATAAACATTAAAATTAATGAAATATATCGACAAAAGTCAGGGAGAAACTTCAGTTTTGCGATGTAAATTTCTTTTTAATGTACACAAGCCAATTGCTGGTATAGCTCCTAAAATTACTGCTGTCAGTCCTTGCCCACTCCAATATAGTATGGGAGTTCGGTAGGTTTCTGGAATCAAATTTTGTATAAGAAAAAGCAACCAAACCAAAATAGTGATCAAGAAAAAAGACATTGAAGGTAGAAAATTCCACCACCAAATGTCTGCTGTATATCGCCTCAATACTAGCCATTGGCAAATACCTAGCCAAATACCAGAAATAATATATGCGATCGCAGACAAAAATCCGAAAATAAACGTTTCTTCAGGTGATGATGAGGCAATGGTCGAAATGTAGTTAATCCAGCCTGTAGAAACACCATTGGCAATCAGCCAACCGACAGTAGTAGCAAATAACCACTGCAAACCCGGTAAATATCGGTAAAGAACAAGGCTCTGGTCAGCGGCGAAAATCACAGCAAAAACAACGTTACTGAAACTTCTGACTAAAATACCCCATGCTTGCGGTTGGATAGCGACGCTAGGTGAGAGACTTTGAAGAATAATTTTCTCTAAGGCGATACTGGCAACACCACCGACAACCCATCCGATGAGGGTCATTAAGGTAAACTGAATAAAGAACCTCTGTCGCTGCGATCGCGGAATCAAAAACTTTCCTAGATTAGGCTCATTATTAGCAGATGCAAGATGTTCGGGACTGTTAGAGTCAGTTTGCATAAGAAGTTAGGGGAGTAGAGAGTGGATACAACACAAAAGAGTAACGAAATTCTTTTATATTCCACTTTCTTTGTTAATTCTTGTTTTATCCCATTCCCGACCCGATTTCCCTTTGGTGTAAAGAGATTAGGGCTTTTGCTGACAACTTGCTAATAAAGCGTAATCCCGGAATGATAAGCTAAACAGTGGCATAAAAATTGTGACTTAGGATGAAGTGATAAATGGGTGTTTATTCAACGACTCCTCATCTGTTAAGGGCTGCTCGTGGTGAAGTAGTAGATCGTCCTCCTGTATGGATGATGCGACAAGCGGGACGATATATGAAAGCATATCGAGATTTAAGAGATAAGTATCCTTCATTTCGTGATCGCTCCGAAATTCCAGAGGTAGCAATTGAAGTTTCCTTGCAACCGTGGAGAGCCTTCCAACCAGATGGAGTAATTTTATTTTCTGATATTGTCACCCCATTGCCTGGTTTGGGCATTGAGATGGATATCGCTGAAGGTAAAGGGCCAATCATTCAGTCGCCCCTCCGCACTCAAGAACAAATTGAGCTTCTGCGTCCTTTAGAACCAGAAGCAGCTCTGCCATTTATCAAAACGATTTTGCAAGCGCTACGTTCGGAAGTAAGCGATAAATCAACGGTGTTGGGCTTTGTGGGTGCGCCGTGGACGTTAGCAGCTTATGCCGTGGAAGGAAAAGGTTCTAAAACCTATTCCATCATCAAAAACATGGCATTCTCAGATCCGACGATATTGCATCAACTGTTAGCTAAATTAGCAGATGCGATCGCCATTTATGCCCGCTATCAAATTGACTGTGGTGCTCAAGTTGTGCAAATGTTCGATTCTTGGGCGGGTCAATTGAGTCCTCAAGATTATGACACCTTTGCTCTCCCCTATCAGCAGCGAGTTTTTCAGCAAGTCAAGCAAACCCACCCGGATACACCTTTGATTTTGTTAGTTAGCGGTAGTGCAGGTGTGTTGGAAAGAATGGCACAATCTGGCGCTGATATTGTCAGTGTAGATTGGGCAGTAGATATGGCAGACGCACGAGCCAGATTGGGTAAGCAAGTCAAAGTTCAAGGAAATCTTGACCCAGGCGTGCTATTCGGCTCTAAAGAGTTTATCCGCGATCGCATTCTCGATACCGTTCGCAAAGCTGGCAATTGGGGTCACATTCTTAATCTTGGTCACGGTGTCTTACCAGAAACTCCTGAAGAAAATGTCGCTTTCTTCTTTGAAACCGCAAAGGAACTGAATCTTGCAGGAGTTAAGGGTTAAGAGTGAGGAGTTATAAACTATAAAGTTATTAGTTGCGAGGTGCAAAGTTATCTTTTATTCTTAACTCCTCACTTGCAACTCCTAACTTTATTTTTAACTCCAATTTGGAACTTTTAACTTTATTCTTAACTCTTTAGTTTTAACTCCTAAATTTTGAAAAATTCTCTATGAGCCAGAAACGGATTTTAGTGACTGGTGCAAGTGGTTGTGTGGGTCATTATTTAACAGAAGCTTTAATTAAAGAAACAGATCACGAACTGTATCTACTAGTTAGGAACCCAAGCAAACTGCAAGTTGATACCAAGGCACGTTCAGGTATCAACGTTTTGCAAGGCGAGATGCAAAATATTCGCCAGTTTGCCGATTTACTATCCACAATTGATACAGCAGTACTCACAGCCACAGCTTGGGGTGGTGATGAGACATTTGATATTAATGTCGTCAAGACTATAGAGTTGCTCGAACTGCTAGATCCAGAACGTTGCCAACAGGTAATTTATTTTTCGACAGCTAGCGTTTTGGATCGTTACAATCAACCATTAAAAGAAGCAGGGGAAATTGGCACAGATTACATCCGTTCTAAATATGAGTGCTTAGAGAAAAAAGAAAAATTAGCGATCGCATCTAAAATTACCACAGTATTTCCTACTGTAGTGTTCGGCGGTGATGCGAATAAACCTTATTCTGCTGTCACATCTGGCATTCCAGAAGTTACAAAATATATTAATTTGATTCGCTTTCTAGAAGCAGATGGCAGTTTTCACTTTATCCACGGACGAGATATTGCCACTGTTGTGCGATATTTAATTGATCATCCTGTCAAAAATGATCAACTACGTCGGCTTGTTTTAGGTCAAGCGCCGTTAACTGCTAATCAAGCAGTGAAAGAGGTTTGTGCTTATTTGGGCAAAAAGATTTACTTTCGCATTCCCATATCTATAGCATTGGCTAATTTGATTATTATTTTGTTCCGTATTCAGATGGCCGCTTGGGATCGGTTTTGCATGAAATATCGGCATTTCACTTATGAAAAATTTATCAATCCTGATAGTTTCGGCTTACCAAATTATTGTGCAACTATGAGTGATGTTTTAAAAATTAGTGGCGTTAAACGTGCCGATAAATAGCCAGTAACTCTTTGTCTTGTTCTCAGTCAAACTGGGAATACCTAATGGGAGGGCTACCGCCTTTTGACTTGCGACAGCAGCCCAATCAGGTGCATTTCCAGGTATAAACTGGAAACGAGGTTTTAATAAAAAGTCAATAACTCTTTATTTTCGTTAGAGTGGGATAACAATCAAAGTGTGAGGATTGATACTACATGCGAATCTTGTTAGTGTATCCAATATTTCCTAAAACCTTTTGGTCTTATGAAAAAATCTTAGAGTTAGTCAATCGCAAGGTTTTATTACCACCTCTGGGTTTAGTAACAGTAGCAGCGATTCTGCCCCAAGAATGGGAATTCAAGCTGGTAGATCGCAACATCCGTGCAGCAACAGAAGAAGAATGGGCATGGGCAGATGTAGTAATCCTCTCTGCGATGATTGTCCAGAAACAAGATTTACTTGACCAAATTCAGGAAGCAAAAAAACGTGGCAAGTTAGTCGCAGTTGGCGGCCCCTACCCTACCTCTGTACCTCACGAAGTTGAAAATGTTGGCGCAGATTTTCTGATTCTGGATGAAGGAGAAATCACTCTCCCCATGTTTATTGAGGCAATTAAACGGGGAGACACATCTGGCACTTTCCGCGCCACAGAAAAACCTGATGTCACAAGCACACCAATACCCCGTTTTGATTTATTAGAATTGGATGCTTATGACATGATGTCAGTGCAGTTTTCGCGTGGGTGTCCTTTCCAATGCGAATTTTGTGACATTATTGTTCTTTACGGACGCAAACCACGCACCAAAACCCCAGCACAACTTTTAGCAGAGTTAGATTGCCTCTATGAATTGGGTTGGCGGCGGGGTGTATTCATGGTAGATGATAACTTTATTGGCAACAAACGAAATGTGAAATTGTTGCTCAAAGAGTTAAAAGTCTGGATGGCAGAACACAAATATCCTTTCCGATTTGACACTGAAGCTTCAATTGACTTGGCACAAGATGCAGAAATGTTGGAGTTGATGGTTGAGTGCGGTTTCTCGGCGGTGTTTTTGGGAATCGAAACACCGGATGAGGATAGCTTGCAAATGACCAAGAAGTTTCAAAATACTCGCAGTTCTTTAACTGAGGCAGTGGAAACCATTATCAAAGCCGGATTACGCCCAATGGCTGGGTTTATTATCGGGTTTGATGGCGAAAAAGCAGGCGCAGGCGATCGCATTGTCCGCTTTGCTGAACAAGCAGCAATTCCCTCAACTACCTTTGCCATGTTACAAGCGTTACCTAACACCGCGCTTTGGCATCGCCTGAAAAAAGAAGGACGCTTACGGGAAAATCAAGATGGGAACATCAACCAAACAACATTGATGAACTTCCTCCCCACCCGTCCTCTGGAAGAACTTGCACGAGAATATATTGAAGCATTTTGTGCTTTATACGACCCAGTACTGTACTTAGATCGCACCTATCGCTGTTTCTTGATGATGGGTTTACCTAGTTGGAAAGCGCCAGCGAAAATGCCAGAGTGGGTAGTTGTGAAAGCGTTGCTGATTGTAATTTGGCGACAAGGAATCAAACGCGAAACCCGTTGGAAATTTTGGCATCATTTGTTCAGTATTCTCAAGCGTAACCCTGGAGTTATTGAACATTACATCGCTGCTTGCGCCCACAACGAGCATTTTCTAGAGTATCGCCAAATTGTGCGCGATCAAATTGAAAGTCAGCTAGCTGAATATTTGGCACAAGGTGCAGAAACGCCTTATGTGCTAGTTAAGGAAAAAGCTGAAGCAGTAGTTAGTTAAAGCTAATAATGGGTAATAGTAAATAAATTACTTATTACCCGTTCTCAATTAAAAGTATATGAATGCAATATGGGGATTCAATACTTGTCGTTTAAGGGGAAAATGGGAAAGAAAAAACCTTTACCCTTTAACCTTTTCCTCAAACCCAATGCCAAGTTAAAAATGCAAAACCGAACAGTATTGTATGGGGATTCCCATACAACTAAAACACAGAAAAAATAATCAACCACAGATGAACGAAGTAGGGGCACACAGATGTGAACCCCTACTTGAAATGAAAATCGTAATATGTAAATTGAAATTACTTTACAACCATGCGCTTAAAATAGTACTCTCCTAACTTGATTAGCAGGGGGAGAAGTGGTGTAACTACAGAAAGCAAGTATTGACGGAAGGTTGTAACATCAAAGGGCCACACAGGAAATTCATTAGTCAATGTGTAGATAGAACGTAACTCTTGAAGTTTAACAGCTTCTTTCTTCAAAGTTCTTCCATCGCTACTCAAGCTTGTGTGAATACGCTTGTAATCTATTTGAAACTGCTTTGCAATTTCGCTTAGTAATTCTTCTTTAGCTTTTTTCATGCCTTTGCGGGCGGTAAGGAGAGGGCCAAAAAAGCCTACTAACGATATGGGAATATAAAGTACAATTACGAAATTAAAATACCAGTACTCCTGCGCTATTCCTTGACTAATAAATTGATACTTACTCAGCGTTATCATCGTACCAAATATAGCCGCTAGGTAAGCTGTATTCAGTGAATATCGGCTCAACGGACTCAACCCGCCACAGCGATCGGGATGGAGTGGATTAATTTTAAGTTGCTTATTATCCTTACCTAAAAGTTCATGCAGTAACCAAACATTAGTTGTTAGGTTCAACACCAATATAGTTGCTGCGTAAAATATTGCAACAGCGTTAATTGCACCCGTCAGAGCAGGAATTCCTCCATCAGATCCTGTCCAATTGTAAACATCTTGCTGTACGGAGAAATACCAGATTCCAAAAGCGATCGCTGTTCCTAACGCTAAAAACTGTCGCCACGACTTTTGATAGGGTAATAATACCAAGTTAATTTCTGCTTCTGAAGTCTCAACAATATCTGATTTTTCCAGGTACTCAATTAACCGATAAATTGCCTTAAATGACCACAGGTAGTAGCCAAAGATCACTGGGTTGAGTAAGCAGATCCACACCCAGGCAAACCAATCCTGTAGCAATCCTAAGTGTTTTTCATGCAATATCAACGTCTTAGTTACTGTAGCAGCAATCAAATAAAAACCAGATGTAATGACGATCAATAGTATTCCTAAACTGACAGGTGCTAATTTGCATTTGTCAATTAACCAACGAGCTATAGGATCAGCGCGATAAAAATCTTGCTCTTGCATACTGTTTCTGAAAACTAATATGCTATCCTCTTTTTTCTAATTTTTCTTCGAAATTATACTTATGTTTCTTTATGTCTACTTATATTAGCTATTTTGCTTTTCCAATCCCAGTTATTTGAAAAATTAACTCTGCTGCTTTACTAATTAACGAAGTGTTAATCTCAAGTTGATAATTCCCCTGTTTTAAAACCTCCATCACAACCTTACTGAAATCTGCATTACCTTTCCTTGCACCCAAACCATTAATTGCACATTCGATTTGCCTCACGCCACAACTTAAAGCAATGAGTGAATTATCTACTGCCATACCTAAATCATCATGACAGTGGGCTGAAACGACAGCTTGATCAATATTTAGTACTCGATTAAAAATCATTTGCAGAAGTTGCGAAAACTCTTCTGGTGAAGCCAAACCTAAGCTATCAGGAATACTAACAGTAGTAGCACCACTATTGATTGCAGTTTCAATAGATTTACACAAAAAATCTGGCTCACTTCTGGGAGCGTCAAAAGCACTCCATTCTACATCATCACAGTAGTTGCGTGCTAGAGAAACACTATCTTTGATTGTTGCTAATACTTCTTGTTTGCTTAATTTAGATTGATTTTTAAGATTTATCGGAGTATAAGTGTGAATTCTACCTCTGATTGCTGGTTTAATTGCTTCAGCCAGAGTGATTATTTCATTGGGATTAGAACTAGCTAGCCCACAAATAGTAGAATTTTTAATTATTTTAGAAATATGAAGAACTTCATCAAAATCTTTTTGAGAACTTGCTGGATAACCAACTTCAATAATATCTATTCCCATTTCTTCGAGTAATTGGGAAATAGCGATTTTTTGTTGCAAATTCATCTTTACACCAGGCATTAATTCTCCTTCACGCATGGTAGTATCAAAAATAATTACTTTATGATGATTTTTTGACATACTGGCTAGAGATAGCGATCGCTCACATCTAATATAATATTAGGGAATATCCTCACTTAAAAAAACTGTTTCTAAATCCCGATAACCACTAACAATACGTACAACTTCCACACCGCCATCAACGGGACGATAAAATATTAAGTAATCTTCTACTGGAAAACTTCGTAAATCACTGGCAAAATTATTGAAACTTTGCCCCATATTAGGAAAATCAGCCAACAGTTTACACTGCTGTTTAATTTTTTCATTGAGTCTTCGAGCTACATCAGGATTGTAGCGCATAATATAGCGATTAATCTCTTTGAGGTCTTGCTTGGCTGGGATTGTTAAAACATACCGACTCATTATTTAGCGGCCTCTGCTTGTTGCATTTGAGCTTCAGCACGTCGGATATCTTCTTCAATTTCTGCAAATACCTCTTCACCATCAACTACTTCACCACGTTCTGAGGCTTCAAGACCTTCTTGGATTTTAGCTTTCAATTCTGCTAGACGTTGTTCTTGAGAGCGATCGCGTTCATCTAGCAATCTCAATGCTTCACCCATCACCTCACTCACTGAGTGGTATCGACCACTATTAACCTTATCCTTAACTAACTGCTCCAATTCTGGGGTCAAAGATACATTCACAACTATTACCTCATTCCATTTACTTTATATAGTAACTAAAAGCAATTGGAGCAAGGCTAAAATAATTTGTAATTGATAATACCAGACGATTATTACTAATGACAAATGACAAATTAGTTAATTCGCCGCTGTTTGTGCTTCTTGATAAATTATTTCCTGAAACTGAATCATATCTTTTTGTGGATCGGCGTGGCTAACTTTTACCACTATCTGTTCGCCCAGGTTCACAGAACGTTTGAAAACCATTGGTAATTGCAAGCCCAAATCTTCTAACAAAATTAGCGCTAAGTTGCTGTCTTCCCGCAGCCACATCAACACTGTCACATCCCAAGTTTCCTCTGGGTGACGGCGTAAATACTCTAGAGCATAATATCTATTAGTTTGCCGTTCCACCATCGTCAACTCTTGGGTGATGCTGGTGACATTCATCATCACTTCTTTAAGTTGTTCTGCGGAAAATGGCAGAACTTCACCCCGCAAATGGGCTTTAAGTTGAAAATGTGTAAGCAAGTCACTGTAGCGGCGGATGGGAGAGGTTGCTTGGGTGTAAGTATCCAAACCCAAACCAGCATGACGCAAAGGAGTAATGCTCATCTCACTTTTGGGCATACAACGACGCATGGCGCAAGCGCGAACGAAACCAGCCGGAAGTTGAAGTAACTCTTCTTCTGGGGGTAATTCCGGTTGTGGCTGACCACGAAAGGGCAAAGGTATGTTATGAGCCTTACCATAACGAGCCGCAACTTCACCGGCAAGAATCATCATTTCTGCCACCACTTGCCGCGATGGGGAATCGTCCAAAATGTCAATGTTGATCTCATCACCTTTGACTTTGATCATCGCTTCCGGCATAGTGATGCTAATTGCCCCTTGAGCGTAACGCCAAGCTTTCCGCCGTTGTGACCAACTGGCGATCGCTGCAATTTCTGGTTCTGCTTGTACCCGTAATTGCAACATTTCATCTACATCTTCGTAGGTGAGGCGATAAGTCGGCTTAATCAAGCTGGTATGAATACTGTAATCTTCTACTACCCCACTTGTACCTAAAATGACCCCGAAACTGAGGGCGTAACAAACTTTTCCCTGTATCAGACTCATTGGCCCAGTTGCCAATACTTCTGGAAACATGGGAATCATCCCTGTAGGTAAATATACTGTACTACCCCGCTTTCTGGCTTCCAAATCTAATTCATCTTCCGGCACTAACCATCGAGTGGGATCGGCGATATGCGCCCACACTCGTTCCCGCCCATCGGGGAGTACTTCCCAACTCAAACCATCGTCGATCTCTGTGGTAGTTTCATCGTCAATGGTGTAGACCTTCAGGTGAGTCAGATCCAGGCGGTTTGTATCTGAGTCAATCGGCGGGAAATCCAAACGCTGTTGCGCCACTTCTAATACCTTATGAGGAAATTGAATCGGAATTGAAGAACGCCGCAGGAACAGGTTTTCATAAGGACTCCAGTAACCCAAATCCACCAACAGTTGAAAGGCTCCTTGGGGTGTTGTAGGCCGCCCCAACATGGTCATTGTTTCTAATACGGGAGCGCTTGGCGGATAAGCGCGAGCCAAGGAGTCATAATTAACTCCCGTCCGTACCGTGTCAGCAAGCAGCGCTGCGTATTTTTCCAGTCCTTCTAGGCGTTGCCGATCGTGACGTCCCCACTCTACTGCTTCACCTTTGAGTGCTTGCTCTACACGAGTTAAAAATTCCTGCTGTCCCTTAGCTTTTAGTGCCTCTACTTCTAGTTGGTGCTTGCGTTCTGCCACTTGAGCAGCAGTTCTCGGCTCGTAAGCGTCTCCTTTTTGCTTGAAATAGAGTTTATCGTCTGATAACAAGCAATAGGCGGCATAACAAGGAGGCGCGGTTGATTCCGAAAATAGCAGATTTGCCATTTGGTCTGGAGTGACTGTTTCCCCATCTTCAACCAGTAATTCCCAAGCTACTTCCAAGCTGGATGGGTCTAAATAAGGCTTGATCTGCTCCAAAAAGCTGGCAATTTCGGAGGTCTTATAAGTCTGTCCAGTAACTGTATAGGTTATTTGTTTAGGCGCGAGGCTGTGGGATTGACCACGTTCGTCTACCACAAACCAGCGGGTTTTACCATCTGGACGTTCTACGATGCCCAGACGGCGATCGCCTTGAACCCTAAATTCAACTAGCGTCCCCTTCTCCACAACTCTCGCACTTTAATTTTTGGTGAACAGTTTAAATAGTTTGAAGTTAGGAGTTAGGAGTTAGGAGTTTTGATTCTTAACTCCTGTACAGACGCGATTAATCACGTCTCTCCTGTACAGACGCGATTAATCGCGTCTCTCCTCTTTTTAGCCTTCCGCATTGATAAATGGCAACAAAGCCACAATCCGCGAACGCTTAATTGCTAATGTCAACTCTCGCTGTTGCTGAGATGTTAGCCCTGTAATCCGACGTGGCAGTATTTTACCCCGCTCGGTGACAAACTTACGCAGTAAATCAACATCTTTATAATCGATTGGTTCTCCTGGCTTGATCGGAGAAAGGCGACGACGGAAATAACTCATCTCTACTTAATTTCCTTGTGAACAGTATGTTTATTGCAGTGGGTGCAGAACTTTTTCAGTTCTAGCCTGTTGGTGGTGTTGCGGCGATTCTTGGTACTGGTATAACGGTTAACACCAGCAGAACGCTTATCTGAATTTGTCCGGCACTCAGTACACTCTAGTGTGATAATAATGCGGGCACCTTTACTCTTAGCCATAATCTTACAAACAGTGAAGCCTGAAGAGAATTAACACAAATGACTATCTTCTCACATTCCGCCGCATATTATCAACTAATCTTTTGATTTTTATGTCGAGCGAGTAGCCACGACGCGACGAAACGATAAAAGTTCCACAATAGCGATCGTGTAAAGCCTGCCGCATCTGGGTATCAGAGAAAGCAGTTCCACAATCAATAGCTAGGGGAAATACTAGCAGTATAGCAGTGGGATTGGCTCTAATATTGCTCAGGGCAATTGACACTAAAAGGGCACCCAAGCCGATAATCGCCTCTCGCTTCACCAGTGAGAGCAAATCTGGAATTCTGCCTATTACTTCTCCGTCTTCGACTTCCAACACCTTTAAATCGAATGCCCAACGCCCCAAACTTTGCCCTTGATTGTTGTATACCACCAGCACCCGTAAAATTAGCCAAAATATGACAAAAACTAGGATTTGCACAAATTGAATCCCGATATCGCCGCTTCCCAGTAGGGAACTGACTAACCAGACACCAAGGAAATCAAGCCCCAATGCCATGCCTCGCCGCCCAATTTCAGCCTTGGGATAGTGTTTTTGAGGAAGTCGTTCGATAGTCATACAAAACAGGTATTTTTATTTAGGGGTTGGGAAATAACGATCGCTCCTGTTTTTAATATTAAGGTGATGACTTAGCTATTTGCTGCGCTGCAAATAAACAAGAACCAGCTAATAGAAATTTGTGCAACTGCCAACTGTACGACTCAACCCGGATTTCTCACCACACCTCGAATGAAGGAGTAATGAGTAAGGAGTTATGAGTTATAAGTTAAAAATTTTACTTATTACCCATTACTTATTACTTATCATCAAACGCAAAGGAGCTTGTGATAAATGCGGGTCAAGAATAGGATTAAGCGATAAGGGCTGGAGCCGCTCACTAATAAATTATCTCCAGATTTTTTACATTACTTAACTTATTTTGATTTATTCTCGCCTACTTACTTACAGATGTATTGTATTGTTGTAGAAACTTAATTTTAATTAATTTGGAAGTTGTACCTATGACACATCTGTTTACTAAAACAGTTATTAGTCTGGTGGCGACTACTGGCTTAGTGTTAGCGATCGCCATAACCGATCATGGTATAGCTCATGCTGCTGAGTTTAACTTTAACTGGAAAGGAGACACAGGTTATTCAGCTCAAGGTTCATTTAACTACGATACAACAACTGCTGCAAATGTCATTTCTGAAGCAGGTTTGGGAGCTACGAAGAACTTACAATCTCTCACAATTTCCTTCTTTGATCCCTTGAGTAATCTCATAAATAGTTTCACTCCAGTACTTAGTGGTGTATCTAACTACAGTTATTTGAGATTCAACTTTGATAGCACTAAAGAGCAAATTTTTGGCCCCTTTGATGTTGGCAAGGATGATGAGCTTCCTGGCGACACATGGCTTAATAATAATCTCGCACTCATAAATGAAGGTTTTAGTGATGAGGTTCTAACTAAAGAATTTGGTTTTAACAGTAGAAATGCCGCAGGCACAAAGCAAATACTAGATTTAAGCAACAATTCGGTTCAGGTATCCAAAGTCTCCGAAGGAAGCATCATTATAGGTTTACTAACATTGTCTAGTTTGGGATTTACTCTCAAGCAAAAAAAAGCTAGTACCGCTTTGCGAAATTCGTAATTACTGTATCTGCTCTGTTGATTGAGTCATCAGTGTTACTTTACAAGCATAAAAGAAAAGTCGGGAGCGATCGCTATGTTATCAGTCAGCGATGCAGAAGCAATTATTTTAAATTTAGTGCAACCGTTGGCTCATCAACGAGATACAGAAATTGTAGATTTATTCACAGCAGATAGTCGCATTTTGGCAACGGCTGTAACCAGTCCGCTAGATTTTCCCCATTGGGATAATTCGGCAATGGATGGTTACGCAGTTCGTTACGAAGATGTACAGCACTCTAGCACTGAAAAACCAACTGTTTTAGAAATCGTTGAAGATATTCCGGCTGGGTATCAACCTAAGTCTACAATTCAACCAGGACAAGCAGCGCGGATTTTCACGGGTGCGGTGATCCCAACAGGTGCGGATACTGTAGTCATGCAAGAGAAGACACGCCGCCAGGAAAACCGCGTATTTATCTTGGATACGCCAAAACCACAAGGATTCGTCAGATACAAAGCATCTTTTTATCAAGCTGGAACACAATTACTACCAGCAGGAATTAAGTTAAATGCCTCAGAAATTGCTGTATTGGCAGCAGCACAGTGTCCGCAATTAAGTGTTTACCGCCGTCCACGGGTGGCAATTTTTTCCACTGGTGATGAGTTGATGACAATTGATCAACCATTGCAACCAGGGCAAATTGTGGACTCTAACCAGTATGCGCTGGCAGCTTTGGTGAGACAAAGTGGCGCAGAACCGTTAATTTTAGGTATTGTGAAAGATGATCCAGTTGCTCTGGAAAAAGCCATTGCCCACGCCATTGCGATCGCTGATATCGTTCTCTCTTCTGGTGGTGTCTCAGTGGGAGATTATGATTATGTTGACAAAATTCTAGAGTCACTAAAGGCAAAAATCCACATTCAGGCTGTGGAGATGAGGCCAGGAAAACCCCTTACCGTCGCCACCTTCCCCAATACAGACGCGATTAATCGCGCCTCTCCCCACTCAGCACTTTATTTTGGTTTACCAGGGAACCCTGCTGCTGTATTGGTGACATTTTGGCGATTTGTGCTACCAGCAATCAAGAAACTTTCGGGAATTGCTGAAGGTTGGGAAACAGTATTTTTGAAAGTGCGATCGCATGATGAATTGCGATCGGATGGCAAGCGTGAAACTTACCTTTGGGGTAAGCTACATTTAATTGATGGTGTTTATGAATTTCACAAAGCTGGTGGGAGTCACAGTTCCGGCAATTTAATTAATCTAGCTCAAACCAATGCCTTAGCTGTTTTACCGGTGGGTAAAACATTAATTTCGCCACAAGAAGATGTGCAAGTTTTGCAGCTTAATAAGGATTAGTGACTGAGGATGAGGTAAGAATTTTCCCAATCTTCAATCCCCAATCTTAAAATATTTGTTCAAAAGCGTCAATCAAGCTATTAACTTCCTCAAGGGTGTTGTAATGCACAATACTCACCCGAACTATTCCACCTTGGGAGGCTAACCCCAGGTAATCGATCAGCCGTTTAGCATAAAAGTCACCGTAGCGAATTCCTATATAATGTTGGTCAACTTTTGCCGGAATGGTTGAGCTATTTATTCCATCTACGACAAAAGATATAGTTGGCACACGGGATTGGCGGTCAGCCTTTGATTGACCAATTACTCGGACATTAGACTTGCTATTGAGGTAATTTAGCAGGCGATCGCTAATATGTTCTTCATGTCTGCTAATTAAATCAAATGTCTGTACCATTTGACTTCTCAAATCAGGTGCAGTTTGATTTCCGTAGTGCAGTTGTGCTAATTCACTTAAATAATCGCATAAACCTAACATTCCATAACTTAATTCAAAATTGACATTTCCTAACTGAAATTTATAAGGTATATCTGTCTGTTCAATAAAATAATGGTTAAGACCAGGCAATCTTAATAGATGTTCTTCTTTTCCATAAAGTAAGGCATGGTGTGGGCCATAGACTTTATAACAACTCAAAGCATAGAAATCAACATCTAAATCTTGCACATCAACTAATCTGTGGGGTGCATAAGCTACACCATCTACACAAATCATTGCGTTGCGATCGTGGACAAATGCAGCAATTTCTTTGATCGGGTTGATGGTTCCCAGAACATTAGAAGCATGAGTCAAGGCTACTAGTTTGGTACGCTTACTCATCAATGCTTCTAAATCTTCTAAATTAAGTTCCAAGGTGTCTGAGCGAATTTGCCACACTTTAACCTTCATTCCTTGTTTTTCAAGAGCGACCCAAGCACCAATATTAGCCTCATGGTCACAATTGGTAACAATAATCTCATCGCCAGGTGTGAAAGTTTGACCCAGACAAATAGAGAGAACTTTCAACATCATTGTAGTAGATGGGCCCATGACTACTTCTTTATAAGAATTGGCGTTAATGAAAGTAGCCATTCCCCTAGTTGCTAAAGCTAATCGTTCTCCTGCAAGCTGAGAAACCCCATAAGAAGCTCCTAGCTGAACATCAGAACTCAAGAGAAATTCGCTAATTCTATCTACTACTTTTTGTAAAGTCTGTGACCCACCAGCATTATCAAAAAAAGTCCATTCACCAGCTAGAGCGGGAAAATATTGACGAACTTTTTCAAGATTAAGAAACATAGTATTAGTCCTTAAAAAAATGTTATTTACCCTAGCTTACCTTTTGGCAACTCGCCCAGAGAGCATCTACATCCTCTTTTACTGTTTACAAAAAAGCAGTGATTGCTGAAGGAAAGAAGTATTAGCAGAAACTCTAGTTGTCGGTTATTTATTGTCCACTAGTATAAAAACAATTGTATCGAGCAGAAAGTACCGTGCGATACAAAGCGAGAGCGTCCGTCCACAGCCAAGTGTAGGTTACTTCTGCAATAACTGTCTTCCTGCTCCTTCCTCCTGAAAGCTCGCCGTGGTAGCTTTCTTGTTGTGCATGAATCTATCTAGATGGGGTATAATCGGGGGCTGAAGAGTATCTTACTGACATATCTAACTTCCAGCAAGGGTTAATGTCTTGATTCTTCACAATTTACGCCATTTTTTTTGATAAGTTTAAGGTAGAGTCAAAGCAATTATTGTTTTGATTATGAATTCCTTGATTGGAAAGAAGGAACAAACTATGAACACTACAGTTAAATACGAGATTGAGGTTATCAAGAAAGAAGCACTTAAACTGGTTAAAAAAGGACTTGTTAACCGTCAACAGCAAATTTATACCCTCTGTAAATATATTCCTCCTCGTGACTGGGTTACTTTTGAGCTTGAGTTAGAAAAAAGCGAATTTCTACTCAGAGATAGAATTATCGATCTACTGAACAACGAATTGTGGGAAGATGATTTAGGCTGCATTTGAACCGAAAGCTCATTAGCAGTATGCCAATAAAATCAAAATTAAAAATTAATTTTTCACCATTAAAAACCCTCGAATTAATTCGGGGGTTATCAACAAGAGATTATTAAAGTAAGCATTGAAGAAATCAGAATTCAGGAGTCAGAATCAAGACGCTCTTTATGAGACGCTTTGCGTAGCTTGCTTCTTTGCCGGAGTAGGCGGACTTGCTATCACTGCGCTATCCGCCAGTCGTACAGAATCTATTTTATATTCTGACTCCTCAATTCTATTTATTACTGAAAATTAGGGAAAAATAATTATACTAACCTATGCCAGCCAATTGGCATTAGGTAGATAACTCTTCTAGCCCTATCCATTCGGTAATGGATTGCCATTGGCTTACATAAACAGTAGTACTCCTACGTTTTTCTTTTTGAGCTTTTCTAGGTGGTTTACCCAAAACAGCATCGGCGAATGAATTAGATTGGTTCCACTTATAAACAGGCATTTCTTGCCAACAGTGGCGACAAAACCAGTAAGTCTCTGCACCACGTATATGTTCTAAAAGCAAACTTGAACAGCAAGGACAGTAATTCATATTTTTCTCAAATCCTGTTAATAAAAGTGTGAACGCAAATCAGGGAAACTACTTGAGAAGCCCGTAGATATTTAAAACTAGCTGTCTATATTTTGAATATAGTCTTTAAATATGAGGAACTTGTGAGGAAAGTTAGAACACTTAATGGTATTGTAAATTTTATACATAACTAGCTAAGTAATAAATGGTTTCTTATTTATAGTGGTTTCCGCACAGGTAAGTAAGGTATAGAAAAAAATTACCAGTAAGCAAAAGTTAACAATTATTACAAATTGCCGAGTCTCCATTACCCCCAATACTTCTCGGTTAAAGGGAAAAGGGGGAAAGGGAAAGAAAAAATCTTTAACCCTTCCCTTTTAACCTTTTCCCAAAACCCAAGAAGTATTGCCATTACCCCTTATTCTCAGAGGGGAGCACTAGTTCCCCAATCCCTCACAAGTTTCTCAAATTGTTTTCTTAAATTTAAGGTGTGGGTAACTTTGGCAAAATGAATGGGGTAAACTCAGCTAATGAATATTGTTAGGAAGATTAATGATAAGTTAGCGATCGCAGGACAAATTACACTGTGTCAGCTACAACAAATAGCTGATGAGGGTTACAAGTCTGTACTTAATCTACGTTTGCCCGACGAAACAGGCTTGCTAGCTGACGAACAGGAGAAAATTGAGCTTTTGGGATTGTGCTACCTTAACTTTCCAATTAAACCTGAAGACATTAATCATCCACCTACGCTCCAGATATATGAGACCATTAGCGAATTACCAAAACCAATTCTGATACATTGCGATAATTCAATTCGTTCGGCAGCAATAGCATTGTTATATATCGCCATCAAACAGGGCATAACGTTTGAAAAAGCACTGGAAAAAATTGTTAGCTTAAGTTTGATATAGTTATTAACTTAGAGGAAAGGGAAAAGGGGAAAGGGTAAGGGATTTAAACCCTTTCCCTGTTACCCCTTACCCTTTACCCCGCCAAGTTCACTTGGCGAACCACTAGTAAGGAAGGATCTGGGGATTAGCTCTTTATGGGACTTAACCCAGAAGTGCTATAGCTAAATCTCTGAAATTCGTCATGTATGAACTACTTCAAGCTGTCTTCAATGGTGATGAAAAAACTTTTCTACATCAGTTTATTTATGCGTTGAGTAGTTTAGATAAGCGTTACTTCCTGAAAAATGAGATTTTGCAAGCTTTTGCCGATTACTGTCATCAATCCCAAAAGCCAGCCTATTTTTACTACTCTTCTTCTGTTGGCAAACTGATACAGTACATTCACGAAATAATTATTGAAGAGGAAAGTACTTGGTTGGTGATTCGGGCTAAGATTGCTAGCCAAGAAGTTTGGAAACTGACAGCCGACTTAAGCAGCTTTGAGCAGATGACACCTCAAGCGCTATTAGATGTGAGCGATCGCCTTGTCAACTGCTACCAACCCCATATTTTCGAAATTAACTTTCATCCTTTTTATAAAAGTTCTCCCAGAATCGACGATGCGAGAAATATAGGTCAAGGTTTAGCCTTCCTCAACCGTTACTTGTGCAATCAAATGTTGGCTGAACCCAAATATTGGGTAGAAATGTTATTTCAAGCATTACGTGGGTTGCAATGTAACGGTATTCGCCTGTTGTTGAGCGATCGCATTCCCTCCGGTATTCAGTTAGCCAAACAAATTAAGCTAGCGCTCAAATTTTTGAGTCAGCGATCGCCTCATGAACCTTATGAAAAATTTCACTTTAATCTCCAAGAACTCGGCTTTGAACCGGGTTGGGGTAACACTGCGGCGCGAATTTCCGAAACTCTAGAACTCCTCGACCGACTTATTTATTCTCCAGAAGCTGGCATTTTAGAAACATTTCTAGCCCGCGTCCCTACCATTTTTCGCGTCGTCCTTATTTCCATCCACGGCTGGGTGGGACAGCAAGATGTTTTAGGAAGAGATGAAACACTCGGTCAAGTTATCTACGTTCTCGAACAAGCTCGTAGCTTAGAAAAGGAACTGCGAGAACAAATTAAACTTGCTGGACTCGACCAGTTAGGCATTAAACCCCATGTGATTATTCTGACTCGATTAATCCCTAACTGTGAAGGGACATTTTCTAACCTACCCTTAGAAAAAGTCCAAGATACTGAAAATGCTTGGATATTACGCGTTCCTTTTGGTGAATTCAATCCAGAAATTACTAATAATTGGATTTCTAAATTTGATATTTGGCCCTATTTAGAACAATTCTCTATAGATGCAGAAAGAGAATTACTAGCTCATCTTCAAGGCAAGCCTAATCTATTTATTGGCAATTACAGCGATAGCAATTTAGTAGCTTTTCTCCTATCTGGTTGGATGAAAGTTACCCAGTGCAACATTGCCCATTCTTTGGGAAATCCTAAATATATATTTAGTAATTTATCTTGGCAAGATTTAGAAGCACAATATAACTTCTCGGCACAATTCACCGCAGATTTGATTAGCATGAATGCAGCCGATTTAATTATTACATCATCCTATCAAGAAATTATTGGCACACCCGACACCATAGGTCAATACGAATCGTACAAGTGGTTTACAATACCGCATTTATATCATCTGGTTGATGGGATTGATTTGTTTAGTCCTAAATTCAACTTCGTGCCGCCGGGAGTAAATGAAAATCATAGCAATAAATTACTACTGCTTGCTAAAATGTTTAGTTTTTGGAATTTTCTTGTTCCTGAAAATAACGAAGTCAGAGATCAGTACATTGAAACCTTATTTCATCTCATTTATAAGCCCAGAGTAGAAAAGATTTTAAAAAAACATTTAAGGGGATTAGGGATCGGGGATTGAGGGCTGGGGACTCGGTACTGGAGAAAGTTAGAACTCTGTTCATCCACCTCAGATACTCATTCATCCACCTCAGATACTCATTCATCCACCTTTGATACTCGTTCATCCACCTTTGATACTCGTTCATCCACCTCAAAGACTGATTAACGGAGTTCAAAGACTCATTCATCTAGCTCAAAATTCCCAATCCTAATCTTAATTTATGCAAAAAAAAGCTCGTTCTCGCCATTTTATCTACACAGACTGGATATTAATCGAAACTCAGTTTGACCCTGAGCAATTGCACTCCAAAGAAACGGTCTTTACAATTGGCAATGGCTACCTGGGAACAAGGGGCAGTTTTGAAGAAGGTTATCCTCATGCGCTACCAGCTACTTTTATCCACGGTGTCTACGATGATGTGCCGGTGGTGTACACTGAACTAGTAAATTGCCCTGACTGGCTACCTTTGGTAGTAATTGTGAATGGCGATCGCTTCCGTCTCGATCAAGGTGAGATATTGCGCTATGATCGCCAGCTTGATTTACGCCAAGGGCTACTGATGCGTGCCTTACGTTGGCGCTCTCCCAGTGGGAATAGTATAGATATCAGTTTTGAACGCTTTGCTAGTCTTGCAGATCCGCACGTATTGGCGCTACGCTGCCATTTAACACCAGTAGATTTTGATGGGTTAATCGAAGTTCAAGCTAGTATCAACGGCTATCCAGAAAATCAGGGTTTCAATCACTGGGAAGAGCTAGAACAGGGCAAGACTGACCAAGAAATCTGGTTGCAACGCCGCACCCGCAGTTCCCGAATTGAAGTCTGTATGGGAGCTAAGGTGATAATATCTGGCACTGAAGCATCTCTGCAAGTTAATACTGCACCTGGTTATCCGACTTTGAACACGACCTTCGTGGGTAAAGCACGACAGACCGTAACGGTAGAAAAAATTGTCACAGTTTTTACCTCACGGGAGATTGAAACACCAATCACAGCCACTCAAGAAAAACTCGCGTACCTGCCAGACTACGTAACATTACTAAAAGCCAATGAGCAGGCATGGGAGGAGGTTTGGCAGCAAAGTGACATTCTCATTGAGGGGGATAGCACCGCTGCTTTTGCTGTTCGCTACAATCTGTTTCAGCTGCTGATTGCTGCCCCACGCCATGATGACAGAGTGAGCATTCCTGCTAAAACCCTTTCTGGGTTTGGTGATCGCGGTCATATCTTATGGGATACAGAAATTTTTATGCAGCCTCTGTTTCTGTTTACCCAACCCGCGATCGCTTGTAACTTACTCAGTTACCGTTGGCACACTTTACCAGGAGCTAGACGCAAGGCAGCCTATTACGGCTATAAAGGGGCAATGTTTGCCTGGGAAAGTGCTGATACCGGAGATGATGTCACACCACGTTGGGCTATTGGTAGTGATTTTTATAATGAAGATGTGCGGATTTTGTGCTGCGATCGCGAAATTCATATCAACGCAGATATTCCCTACGCCGTTTGGAACTATTGGCAAGCCACTGGTGATGATAATTGGATGCAAAAATACGGCGCAGAGATTGTTTTGGATACGGCGATCTTTTGGGGTAGCCGGGTGGAATTCAATCCTGAACGCGAAAAGTATGAAATTCGGGGAGTGATGGGAGCGGATAAATACCATCAATTCGTCCACAACAACGCCTTGACAAACCGGATGGCGCAATGGCATCTAGAAAATATCATCGCTAAAATATTGCTTCTTTATGACTCATCAACAGAACTAATCGAGCAGTTCGAGGGATTTTTTCAATCGGAAGATATTAATTTAGCAGACTATGAAGGGCGCGATCTCTCCATGCAAGCCATCTTGGGCGTTGCTCAAATCAACAAATATCAAATAATCCAGCAGCCAGATATATTAATGCTCCTCTATTTAATGCGGCAATCAGCAGATTTTGCCTACAACAAAAAAGTATCGCAGGCTAACTGGGATTACTACGCACCCCGCACCGATATTACTTATGGTTCGTCTTTTGGGGCAGCAGTTCATGCCATATTAGCTTCAGACTTGGGCAAATCAACCGAAGCTTACGAACTGTTTATGCAAGCGTTAATGGTTGATCTTGAAGATAACCAAGGTAACACCAACGATGGAATTCATGGCGCTAGTGCAGGTGGCATTTGGCAAGCTGTAATTTTTGGATTCGGCGGCATTCAACTAACCGAAAATGGCCCCGTAGCCAACTCCCACCTACCCCCTGGCTGGACGCGCCTGAAGTTTAAACTGCACTGGCGTGGGAAATGGCACGACTTCGATCTGCGTGGAAGACAAGTCGCCCAAGACACAACTCGTCAACTAGAATATCTCCAATTTTCCCAGTCGAGCAATCTACCATTCATCAAAGAACTATTAGATTGACAATAAGAATATAAGAAGTATAACCAAAGCAGGTATGGGGCAATGGTGCGATTAAAACCTTGGCAGTGGGTCGTTTTAGCAATCCCGATCGCGTTTATCATTATTTTCTTACTGGTATCCGCCGGTTTGCAAATTCATGCGTGGGGCATTAGTTGGATTTGGGGTGTGTTCACCCTTCTATTCGTGGGTTGGCGTTGGCTATTGGTCAAATGGACTCAACCAGCTGTTAACCAAGTTGAGGCTGTATTAGCTCAAGTCCGCGAAGAACTGGAATCGACGGCAGAAGATGCAGTAGAGCTACCAGTGGGAAGTGATGCCACAAAGCTTGCAGAAAACGCACTCCAAGAAATTCTCCAAGCAGCACAAAGCGATCGCCCCATTTGGGAAGATTGGCAAACTTTTTGGATGCGATGCCAGGATTTAGTTGTAGCGATCGCTCATATCTACAATCCGCAAATTCAATATCCCCTGCTGAATATCTACGTTCCCCAGGCTTACGGGCTGATTCGCGGAACAGTGGATGATATGGATCAGTGGATGCAAAAGTTATCTCCAATCCTCAATCAGGTAACGGTTGGACAAGCATACCAAGGATACGAAGTCTACCGGAAGTTGGAGCCATCGGCTCGGAAATTCTGGCGTGTTTGGAACTGGGCACAGTGGGTTTTAAATCCGGTGGCGGCGGTGGCAAAACAAGTCAGTCAGGGTTTTAGTAACCAAGCAACTCAGCAATTGTTGGGAAATTTAAGCCAGTTATTTCGAGAAGCTGCCCTGAGAAACTTATGTCAGCAGGCGATCGCTCTCTACGGACGTAGCACATTACCAGTTGCCGCAACCGTAGTCTCTACACCAACTCTACCCCAGGCAAAAACCCAAACACTCCGAGACATCTTGACTCAAGCTGAACCAGCCGAGGCGGTTGAGCAAAAACCCGTAAATATTCTCCTGGTGGGGCGCACAGGATCGGGGAAAAGTAGCCTGATTAACACGCTATTTCAGGCGGATCTCGCAGCCGTTGATGTTTTACCCAGTACTGATCGCATTCAAAATTATCAATGGCAGACTGAAGGTGGGGAAACCCTAACGCTTTTGGATACACCTGGTTATGAACAAGTAAACCGTGCCGATCTTCGAAATTTGGTGCTTGATTATGCCATTGACGCAGATTTACTGCTGTTAGTCACCCCTGCCCTCGATCCTGCCCTGCAAATGGATGTGGACTTTTTGCAAGACATCAAAGCAGAAGTTACAGATTTACCTGCGATTGCAATCGTTACTCAAGTAGATCGTCTGCGTCCCATCCGCGAATGGCAACCTCCTTATAATTGGGAATGGGGCGATCGTCCCAAGGAAATTGCCATTCGTGAAGCTACTGAGTATCGTGCCAAACTGCTGGGAAACTTTTGTAATCTAGTTTTACCCGTGGTTACAAGTGATAGCAAAACAAATCGAATTGCTTGGGGAGTGGAGGCGCTATCGTTGGGATTAGTCGATGCAATCGCCCCTACTAAGCAACTCCGTCTCGCCCGTTTTTTGCGTAATCTAGAAGCTCGCACCGTCGCCGCCGCCAAAATCATCGACCACTACACCTTCCAAATGGCGACAACACAGGGACTAACATCATTGCTCAAAAGTCCTGTCCTCCAGTTTATTTCTACGTTCTCAACCGGATCTCCAGCCCTAGCATATATGCTGGCAGAGCAAATTCCCGTAGAACAGTTGCCGGTTGTGATTGGCAAACTGCAAATGGGATATGAGCTTTTCTCGCTCTTAAATACAGCTAACCCTAACCCGCTCAACTTTGAATTGCGATCGCTCTGGCCACTACTGCTAGAAAACTCCGCTTCACCCGACCGCAACGCCTGGGCATTTGGTCACGCCCTAGTGGAGTACTGGACTCAAAATTTGACAGTTGAACAACTCCGGGAGCGATTTGAGTATTATTTAGCGATCACCAAATAATTTGTCTGCCTTGAATTGGGGACTGGGGACTGAGAACTGGGACAATTTTCATCAAGGTTTATCTCGTTCCCAGTCTCCTGACTAAGAATGCCCGTCGTTGAGGTTCCACCTCTTGAGTGACGGCAGAGCCGCCAGGAGCAGCATTCCAGCCAGAGGCTAGAAACGAGGTTTAAAGGAGTTTTAGCTTAAGCTGACACCCATACGCTCCTACAGATGATTCATTATCTTGCATAGATTTTTGAAAATAGTATAAAATTTTTCCCTAGGCGCAATACTGAATACTTACTCAGTAATTTCAAAATATTTATACACTTAAAATAAAGGAGTAAAAAATGCGTTAAGAGATTGTAGTCTCAATATCAAAGTTAAGATTACGATTAAGAGTAGGTGTCTGCTGAAACCTACCCGCTTTACCTGAGTTTCTATACAGACATCCCTTTTGCTCGGAGTCTTTTATGACAAATATATTACAAACATCCATCTTTCCAGAAGAAACTTTACATCAGAGCTATAACATTTCGTCTTACAACAGGCTACTTTCGGTCGTGAAGGATTTGGCTTCTGTGCGGACTATAGAAGAAATTATTGAGATTGTGCGTTTAGCTGCTCGCGATCTCACGAATGCTGATGGAGTAACTTTTGTACTGCGGGATGGTGAATGTTGCCACTATGTCGATGAAAACGCCATTGGCCCACTTTGGAAAGGTATGCGTTTTCCGCTTAGGTCTTGCATCTCCGGTTGGGCAATGCTGAATAAACAAGCAGCCGTGATTGAAGACATTTACCAGGATACGCGAATTCCGCTTGAAGCTTATAAAGTTACTTTTGTCAAGAGTTTAGTGATGGTTCCCATACGGATTGCTGATCCACTGGGTGCGATCGGAGCTTACTGGAGTACACTACACCAAGCCACACCAGAAGAGATCGGACTACTTGAGATTTTGACCGACACTACAGCAGTTGCGATCGCAAACGTTCAACTTTTCCAGAAACTGACGAACCAAAACGCCCTGAAAGACAAATTTATTGCGATGCTAGCTCACGAGTTGAGAAATCCCGTTGCCCCTATTTCCAACGGCGTTCAGCTTCTCAAGTTGAAGGTGGGCGAGACTGGTGCAGTCGGACAAACAGTTTTAATGATGCAACACCAGATTAAGCACCTCTCGAAATTGATCGATGAGTTACTTGACGTATCATCCATCACTTATGGGAAGATTTCATTAAACGTTGAGAAGGTTAATCTGGTGGAATTGGTTCGCCAAAGTCTCAATGACCATGCACAAGCAATCAAGAGATCGAACCTTAACGTAGTACAAAACCTACCAAACACGCCTCTGTGGGCTTATGTTGACCCGACGCGATTCTTCCAAATCTTTGGGAACCTTCTTGATAACGCCTTAAAGTTTTCCAAGCCAGATGGGACAATCTGGGTGGATCTCTCCTTTATTCCAGGTGAAAATGGCTCAGGCAGTGTAGCGGTCTTATCTGTAAGAGACTCAGGCATAGGTATAGAGCCGACAATATTACCAGAACTATTCGAGCCGTTCACCCAAGCTGATCGCAGTTTAGATCGTTCCAGAGGCGGGCTAGGTTTGGGACTCTCGGTAGTAAAAAGTCTTGTGGAACTTCATGGTGGAAATGTTGAAGCCTCAAGTAGAGGGATTAATTTGGGAGCAGAATTCAAAGTTACTCTTCCTGTATGTGAAGAGATTACAGCTTGGGATAACGACCCGGAAATTATGGAAGCGGCTAAAAAATCGTTGAAGATTTTAGTCATCGAAGATAACGACGATTCAGCCATAACATTACAAGCAGTACTTGAGCATTTTGGGCATGAGGTTTCCATTGCCAATAATGGAATTTTAGGGGTAGAACTTGCAAGGAAGTTGGAACCTCATGTGATTATTTGTGACATCGGGCTTCCCGAAATGGATGGATTTGCCGTTGCACAGGAACTAAGTAAAGACTCCAAATTTAATCGTTCAATTCTGATTGCGCTTACTGGCTACGGTAGCCAGGAGGATCGGCAGCTTGCGCTTCAGGCTGGTTTCAAATGCCACTTAACCAAGCCTGTAGACTTTGAAATACTGACAGCAGAAATTGATCGATATTTTGATGGAGTACTATCAAGTTAAGGAATTTTGCGACTTGGGTCTTTTAACCGGGGAAAAGTCAATCCATTAAATCATCTGTGGCAGACCCACCCGGATAAAAGCGATCGCTCAAAATTTCCTCAAAAGGGTATAAAAATTGCTGGGGAAAAGTTGAGAGTGGCAAATTTGTTTCTCCTGATGCTAAATCCCTACCATTTTCATAAGATTCCTGGAGTGCTTCTTCAAGGTAAGGTTTCAGATTAGGATTCTCGCTCAACGACTTGATAATTTCCCGTCGTTGTACTCTAATTGTTGCTAACCAACTCCGACTGCGTTGATTTGGTTGATATTCCCATTTGAGGAAATGTCCAATTAATATACTAAGACGATTTCTCAATTCTTGGCGTTCCTTTCTTCCCAAAGATTCAATTTCCTCAATTAAATTGGGCAGGTCAAGCTTGTTCCATTGGTGATGACGCAGAAGGTTAGCCTGTTCTTGAGTCCAACTGTAAAAGTCTGCTTCATACGATTTTTGCATCCGCTTTTTGCCGTTTTTCAGATTTGTAGTGTGTATACAATTTCAAAATTCATAATTATGTTTTATATCATGTTCGGCAAATCACTTATAATATGTCATTGCGAATGCAACGAAGTGGAATGAAGCAATCGCAAAGGTTTGGGATTGCTGCGCTACGCTCGCAATGACATAAGTATTAAGTCGAACATGATATCAGATAGAAATTTCAATATTATCTGAAACAGGACTATTTGCATAAGCATCAGGCACGAATTACGAATTACGAATTAGAAAGTCACCACACTCCGAATTGATTCACCTTTGTGCATCAATTCAAAAGCATCATTAATTTTCTCAATGGGCATTACATGGGTAATTAAATCATCAATATTGATCTTACCTTGCATATACCAATCAACAATTTTCGGCACATCTGTACGTCCTCTAGCGCCACCGAATGCTGAACCTTTCCAAACGCGCCCAGTTACTAATTGAAAAGGACGAGTGCTGATTTCCTGCCCAGCACCAGCAACACCAATAATCACGCTGACACCCCAACCTTTATGGCAGCATTCTAATGCTTGACGCATAACTTTGACATTACCGATACATTCAAAACTGTAATCAGCACCGCCTTTTGTTAAATCAACCAGATAGGGAACTAAATCACCCTCTACTTCCTGGGGATTGACAAAGTGCGTCATACCAAACTTTTCCGCCAAGGCGCGTTTGCTGGGATTAATATCCACCCCGACAATCATATTTGCCCCTACCATCCGCGCCCCTTGGATGACATTTAAACCAATACCACCCAAGCCGAAAACCACGACATTTGCGCCAGGTTCCACCTTGGCAGTATTGATGACTGCACCAACACCAGTAGTCACACCACAGCCAATGTAACAAACCTTATCAAAGGGGGCGTCTTCCCGAATTTTTGCCAAGGCGATTTCTGGCAGCACCGTATAGTTGGCAAAAGTGGATGTACCCATATAATGATGAATCATTTGCCCATCAATACTGAAGCGACTAGTGCCATCGGGCATGACACCGCGTCCTTGAGTTAAGCGAATGGCTTGACAAAGATTAGTTTTGAAACTTAGACAATATTCGCACTGGCGACATTCGGGAGTGTAGAGAGGAATCACATGATCTCCTGGTTTGAGACTGGTGACACCAGCACCTACTTCCACTACCACACCAGCACCTTCATGTCCCAAAATAGCTGGAAATAAACCTTCAGGATCGTCACCAGATAGGGTAAAGGCATCGGTATGACAAACCCCGCTTGCTTTAACCTCAACTAACACTTCGCCGGCTTGTGGCCCCGACAGTTGAACGGTTTCAATCATCAACGGCTTACCTGCGCTGTAAGCTACTGCTGCTTTAACTTGCAATGTCAGCGCTCCTGTATAGTTTTGTAAATGGGCTTATTTGAGTTTATATCGGAGAGTGCTTTTAAGGATATGGGGCATTGGGATTAGGATAGAGACGACAGGTGACAGATTATAGGGAATAATCTTTGCTCTGCAACCTATTCCGTTCTTTACTTCCCAGTCCCCTCATAAATATTGAACACATGATAAACTTTTGTATTACTTCATCAGTATTTATAGCGGTTCTCGCTTGAGTGAAATACAAAATGTGGGAGGATGAACAAAGTCAACAGCAAAGTGCATCTGGTATGAAAGCATACTCCATTGACCTCCGCCAAAAAGTAATTGACACATATAATAATCAAGAAGGCTCCCAACGAAAACTGGCAATAAGATTTAGCGTCAGTTTAACTTTTATCCAGAAGCTACTAAAGCGATATCGAAGCAACGCGACAGTTGAGCCAAAGGCTCATGGTGGAGGTAATACAAGTAAGCTAAGTAGTGAGCAGATGGCAATAGTTATCACCTTACTGGAAGAAGACAACGATGCAATTTTGGTTGAGTTGTGTTCTCGATTAGAGGAACGAACGGGTGTTTTAGTCAGCAGAGCGACAATGGGAAGAA
>NZ_JACJSI010000639.1 GCF_014698065.1 Nostoc flagelliforme FACHB-838 | reverse complement strand
TGGTCTTGCAGAACTTCTCCAGCCAGATGCAGGTATTTCTCATCTTCCTCTGTAAACAGCACCGTCTGCTTGAGTAAGCTCAGATGTTCCATTGACAGCGGTGACTTGGCAACCTCCTCAGTGCCGTAAGTATAACCAGTAATCGTGGTATACATATCATCCTCTCCTTCAAAACTAAACCCAGTATCTCGCTTTAACTCGGTTGAGAACAGGTATGATCGGACAGTAAACCCGCAACTTAACTGCAAAAAGTGAGGTAGAATACCTTTGTACTTAGGGGCTTTATTCTATAAACTATCCTTTAAAGGATCAGTAGTGAATGGCACTAAGAAAAGCGCAAATGTATTATTTACAAGGGTTTCATCACTTTGGAGAAACGCAGGCTAATGAGGCAGCGATCGCAAACTGAGAGTTGCCGATTATTTTGATTCCCGACCTTAAAACTATTAGTTTCCTAAACTCATTGCCAGGCAAGTATTTCACCTTTTCTTAGTGCCATTCGGATCAGTAGTAGAATCGAATTCGGCTCACCTCCTTTGCCCGAATGGTACTAAGAAAAGATGAAACTTAGTCAGGGCAGGGTGTAGAGGGTAGGGTGTAGGCTAAGTGTGTTAAGAAAATTGAATTTTAGTGCATCAAATAGAACAACATCTTCTTCCAACCCTTAACCCTACACCCTATACCCAAAAGCCAGTAATATCAGGGGTTTACGCTTATCAAGCGTGCCATTCGTTATAGCCCACAAGGTTGTTCCCTCGCGCCCAGGTAGAAGTGAACCACGAGTCTGCTTTCCGCCGCCCAAAAATTTACCCCTTGATGACTAAATCCCGGCATGAATTACAAAAGCAATTAAAAACTGCTTAACCACAAGTGTTTCAGCTTTTCAAGCGTGTCATCCGCTCCTGGACGCTTAACATCGGTGAGAGGTTAGAACAAAGTACCTTTTGTCAATCAGTTAAAATACTCAAAACATTTTAAATAAGAATGATAATCGTGTTGAGGGTAGGGGGAGGAGGTGAGCGACGCTCACCTCCTCCCCCTATATTTGATTATCATTATCTTTAAAATATTTAACTGCTTTTATAGCAGATGAAAAAGTATTGTAACGACGTAAAAAGCGGGCAGCATTGTTAAGTAAATTCAATTATCAAACGAGGTAATGAGAAGTTTGGTCTACCATTATGCCCAAGCGACAAAAACAAAACTCTGATCACGCACACAAACATAATACTCCTACTATAGATAATGAAGTGATCGCTAAACACTTAGAAGCAATATTTAATACCAGCAGTTTTTGCCCAACAAAAATATTATAAACAGTTAGGATTACGAGACAGGGTTCTCAATTTATCTTTAATGGTAGCAGCAGTTTTAACACTGTTGTGGCGACAAGTTCCTGGTGTTCAAGAGTTAAATCGTCTGTTAGCACGAGAAGGTTTATTATGGTGTCCTGCTACTAAAGTTGCTCAACAGTCTTTGTCAGAAAGATTTTTAGTATTTCCTTCGGAATTATTTGAGCGGACGTTTAAAGATTTATTGCCGAAATTACAATTTAATTGGCAACAAAGATTCAGACGACCATTGCCAGATAGTGTGAAGTTTGCACTTGATAATTTTGAACGAATATGGATAGCTGATGGGTCTACATTGGAGGCTCTATTTCGGAAGCTAAAAAGCTTGGAAGACCTGAAAACAGGGCAACTTGCAGGTAAGATTTGTACAGTTATTGATTTAGTCACTCGTTTACCTGTCGAAGTCTGGTTTCATACTAATCCTGCCGCATCCGAAACTAATTTTGAAACTTCATTACTGAATTTGCTACCTGCTAAAACTCTGGTTTTACTTGACAGAGGTTTCTATCATTTTCAGTTTTTACAACAACTGATTAATCAAGAAGTCCATTTTATTACTCGTTTAAAAGCCAAAGCTTCTATTAAATACTTAAAAATTTTTAGCTATGATCATTTACTTAAAGACCGATTGATTCAACTTGGTACTGCTCGTCGTGGCGCACCAGTACTGACTTTACGTTTAATCGAGATAAAGGTTGGTAAAACCAGCTATTCTTATATTACTTCTGTTCTCGACCCACACATATTACCTCCCTATGTCGTCGCTGATTTATATCGACGAAGATGGAGAATTGAAGAGGCTTTTTACGTGGTTAAACGTTTATTGGGACTGTCTTATTTATGCAGGGTTAGCGCATCTCAAACCCTATTGACAAGGGGATTTGTTTGAATTAGGAACTGTACTGTACGTTGGCTCCTGATTGAACGATGAGAGGAATTAATACCTTACTGTCCAA
>NZ_JACJSI010000638.1 GCF_014698065.1 Nostoc flagelliforme FACHB-838 | reverse complement strand
AAATCTTGATAATTCTAGATAACGCTAGTTACCATAAAAAGAAAACTATATTGGCAGAGATTGAAAAAAACTTACCAAATATTCAACTATATTTTCTGCCTGAGTATAGCCCAGATTTGAATTTAGCCGAACTTGTATGGCATTCGGCGAAAGAATACATATCTCATCGCCTATTTAAATCAGTAGAGGAACTGAAAAACTTATTAAATAGGTTGTTAAATCAGGGAGAGTTAATAATTAGATGGGGAAGAAAAATTAAAAATAAAGGTAATGCTGCTATTGCAAACTAAATGTGGAACAGCTTATGAGCAGGATAAAGTTGACTCCTGGCTTTCTGCATCCAAACAATGGTTAGATTCGAGATACGGCTCGCGCATTGTCAGGGCAGAATTACATTTAGATGAAGCGACACCCCATATTCACGCTTATTTTGTCCCCCTTGATGAAAAGGGGCAACTGAGGGCCAAGCACTTTTTCGACGGTCGTCAGAAGATGAGGGAGTTTCAAGATTCCTACTCAGAAGCTACAGAACATCTGGGGTTAGAGCGTGGCATTAAGGGCAGTAGGGCGCAACACCAGGAAATCAAGGACTTTTACAGCGTTGTTAATGCTGGCATAGAACCAGATAGCAGCCTCACCCAGTTGCAATTGCAAGCCAAAGCAGCTGACCGGGATAGGGCGCAAGCCAAAAAACAACAGATGGAAGCTACAGCCAAGGCTTTGGCGCTTGAAAATGAACTCTTTGACAGACGCATCAAGGAATTAGAGGCACAAGTAGCTTTTTGGCAGCAGCAAACTCAACAACTGCGCGACTTGGACTTAGAGGATGTCGCCTGGGAGTTGGGGCTAGATTATGATCAGCAACGCTGGAGGGGTCACGGACACATCATTAATATAGATGGGCCCAAATTCTACGACTTTGCCCCCGATCAACAAAAGGGATCAGGGGGTGCGATTGACTTGGTGATGCACGTTAATCAGTGCAATTTTCGGCAGGCGGTTGTCTGGTTACATGAGCGTTTTGGGGAAGCCTCGGTGGAACGTGCAGCTCTAGCTCACGTTAAGAACAGGGCGGCTGACATTATCCAGACTGAACCACGTCCCCAATTCACCCCACCTGTTGAGGATAAAAGCAATTGGACTGCCGTTGAGCGTTACCTCAATCAATTTCGGGGCATTCCCTCTGATTGTGTGCAAATGCTTCATAGCCAGGGGCTAGTCTACGCTGATGACAAACAAAACGCTGTTTTTGTCATGCGGAATCTTGAGGGTCAACGTAACGGTGCATTCCTACGAGGAACTAGGGGGGAGAACAACAGCTTTTTGGGGTACTCTAAAGGCACTAAGCGCAGTGATAGCTGGTTTTACTTCAGTTTGGGGGGAAAGGCTAACGATAAAACCTCAAGAGCGATTCTATGTAAGTCTCCCATTGATGCTATTTCAAGAGCCATGCTGGAATATCTGATCAGGGGCGATGTTCCACCCGAACGAACAGTCTATATGGCTATTGATGACATCAAGAGCTTACCGCTTGAGCGATTGCAGAAAGTTCCTAATATAGTGGTGGCGTTTGGTAACGATAAAAGCTCTGATGCGGCAGCACAGCGTGTATTAGAACTAATGCCACAATCCCAAATCAAAAAATCTAAAGCCAGTGATTGGAATCAGCAGCTACTTGATTATGGGCGACAGTTAAGGCAACAGCAGCAACAGCAGGATGATGAATTGAGTCTTTAATAGTCAACGTTCTAGTAGTGAAATGTACAGTTAATTTTGTAGTATTAATGTAGCTGTTTGGTACTTCTTTTTGATGAAAGTGATTTTGAATTCACTTTGATCCTCACTTTTTTTCAAAAAAACTTTCCGCCAAAGATGGCGTACTGTGCGTCAGGAAATGATATTAATTTTTGGCTGGAGCATAATATCACTACAACATTTAAAAATGCAGAAATTCTGGCATTTTCCATTGATTTGCCATTGGTGTGCCATAGCCTTGCCATTGAAATGCCATAATTGAGCCAGTTTTAACCCTAATTCTCAATAGTGATAATTAGTTGAGAATTGAGGTTTCAAAAATCCATTCATTTGCCATTGAGATGCCATTCAAATGCCATTGAGATGCCATAATGGGAGCCAATTTTTGACTTTCCATAAATTTGCCATAATTCTGCCATTGGGGTAAGTTTTTAGTTCGTATACGAAGTTTTTTCAGATGAACTCTTTAGCGTTTACCAATTTGTGGCAGTCAAAAAGAATGACGATATGTGGCAGTCAAGAAAAAAATGAAATTGATAATGAGCTAGGGGTGAGCTATGTCAATA
>NZ_JACJSI010000637.1 GCF_014698065.1 Nostoc flagelliforme FACHB-838 | reverse complement strand
CTCGCTGGTATGCTTTTGACCTGGATGCAAGAACGTACTAGTGAGGTTTTAATTATCGCTTCGGCTAACAATATTCAATGGCTACCACCAGAGCTAACCAGAAGTGGACGCTTCGACGAGATTTTCAAGGTGGATTTACCCAATTATGGAGAACGGCACGAAATATTCAAGATTCACTTAGCCCGTTTCGATCCTCGTTTCCACGATCGGGGCGATGGGTACAGCGAAGAAGAATGGAAAAGGTTACTCAAAGCCACACAGCGATGTGTGGGGGCGGAGATTCAAGCCATTGTAGAACGCGCCGCCGTCTCTAGTTTCTGTCAAATGTTTGGCGACGATGTTTCTCCCCTTCAAAAACTACCACCACTAAGAATTACATTATCGGCATTACTGGCAGCAAGGCAGAGTATGAATCCTCTGGCCATCCGCGAAGCTGACCGAGTTGAAAGTATGCGTAACATTGCGGCTTTGCATGGCCTTCCATCTAGCCCGATTGATTCATCTATATATAGTCTCGGCAATGTTGATATTTTTGGTGAAACATGAAAACTTTAAAAATTAATTCTGAAAAGGATTTATACGTTGCTGCCTTCAACTTACTGAACATACTAGGCCCTGTCGCTGGAGTATCAATTATCATTGGCACTGTGGCGATTGGTTACGTACATTCTCGTCCCCAGGATTTACCAGTTACGCACATTCTCACGAAAGGCAAGCGCACATTTAACTTGGAAGCCGCTTCTACACCAGAGCAATTAGAGAAAGGGCTGAAATTTCGAGCATCCTTAAACGGCTCGCGCGGAATGTTATTCAACCTGGGAGGAGAAATTTACAACGTGCCTTTCTGGATGTACAAGGTAAATTTTCCATTAGACATCTTTTATCTTAAGGACAATGTGGTGACAACTGCGGTTTACAATGCCAAACCGTGCTACAAAAACCCTTGCCCCATCTACAAAGGGAAAATTGCCAATCAAGTGCTAGAGCTAGCAACAGGCGCTGCCAATATCAAGGTTGGCGATCGGCTTAACATCCAACCCTTATCAGTTTTGCCTAAGAATAATATCAGTGTTGATAGCGGCGATTCTTTGAGAACCAAAAATAATCGCTAGTAGTTCGCTTTCCCCAAAATTGCGCTTGTGGAGGTCGGCGCTTGTGCAGGGGAGTAGGGGAGCAAAGGAGAGATTTGTACAAGTTCTTTCCCCTCTGCCCCTCCGCACCTCTGCCCCTTGCCCAAGAGCTTGCCACTACGCAAAATTTGTGTGGCGAAGCACTAGTAATTGTATAACGTATTTTTTAAAAATCAAGAAACTATAGTACTGAAAAAAACAGTACCTAAATAGCTTCATGTGTTGAATCAAATATGGCAATTTATTTATGGGAAGAGGATGGACATATTGGGAATTTGATCACCCTTTAGGTAGCACAGTGCGGGTAATCTCTACCCCATTAGGGCTAGAGATATTTACCGAAGATGTGTTCAACATCGTTGCAGCAGAATTAAATAACGAAAAAATAGTACTGATGAATATTCACAGTCAAGAACGTTATGTGGTTATTGAAGAAGAGGTAGTAAAAATAAAAACTTTAAATTTTACAGCCATCAATAGCTTGAAGACGATTGTCAAAGCGGACTTGATTAATAAATTTCTGCATTGGGTACGAATTAAAATTCGACCGATATTTCAAAGACAGTATCTGTAAAACAATTGCAGATTGCCGATTATAGATAAGAGAATTGACGATAGCGTAGCGTTAGCGACGTAGGAGCGTCTTTTAGATTTATTACGCTCACTTTATTGCTGGGCTTGTACCAAAAACATTCAATCTCCAATCTACCCTATTCAATCTCCAATCTTCTCGGTCAATATCAAAAGGAAGAAGAATGATGACTATTAAGATAGCCAACGATAATAACCGAAATACTAGCAACAATCTGGCAACGGCTGCCTAAATTTTCACGGTCAGTTCTCCACTTAATAGCGTAGGTTTTCTTACAGTCTGATTCTCAATAGTTTTAGATTAATGACTAGGAATCACGAGAAGATCAGCGCAAAGAAAAACTCAATTTATGCGATCGCCACCGGCTCATGGCGGTTACGCCATCACTAACTGATTAAAGTGGCTTTTACAGATGGCGTGAAAAGTTAGGACGGCTGCCTGTCAAGGAACATGGTATTCTTGCAGGAACTCCAAAGAAGAATTTCATTCTTATTCGCCTCTCTATGAAGCTGAAACCAAAAATCACAATTGCTGACCATTTTGCGGTGATACAAGATCCACGAATAGATCGCACTAAACGGCACAATTTAATTGATATTA
>NZ_JACJSI010000636.1 GCF_014698065.1 Nostoc flagelliforme FACHB-838 | reverse complement strand
ATCGCACCGGGAGCAACCCCAACAGGTGATTACCTTCACCCATCAGAAGGTCTTGCCCTAAATACTTTGCAAGCCCTAGCCAGAGCAGATAGTTCTACTGCTTTAGTTGCCGCGCCGGGAAGCGGTAAATCAGTAACCCTCAATTACTTAATTGGGCGGATTTTGGCAGATTCCCCAGGTGCAGATATCTGGGTAATTAGCGCTAAGAATGATAGTTTTTGCGGTTTACGAGAGAAAGAAAGGGTAATTGTCTTTGACGGGGAAAACCCAGACCTAGCGAAAGAGGTAATTGATAACTTTTACACCTCGTACAAACAGCGTAAGCAACTACTAGAATCGAAGCGCGAATCCTTACCACCATTGATTCTAATTTTGGATGACTGGTTAGTGATTGCTGACTCTTTAAGCAAGCTTTACTCTGATTGGAATTATGGGAGTAAATTACTTGATGTTTTACTGATTGGTCGAGAGTTTAATACTAAGTTTATTGCCTCTCTACAGTCTTTTAATTTGGCAGCATTGGGCATTGAAAAGATGGATGCTCAAACTCGTATGTGCCTTAACTTACTGCTGTTAGGTAACAGGTATATCAAGAACGGACGGGAGCAAGAATCTTATGGAGTATTGGAACTAATTTTAAATAGAGGTGACATTATCCCAGGTAAGCTTGAGCGGGAGCAAATTAAATCTAAATACTTGGATATTAAAGCAGTCTCCTATCAAAACTTACGCCCAGTGATGATTGCTTCTGTTGGTGGTTTTGTTGTGGCATTAATGCCCCAATTATCTAATCGAGCCAAGCCGATTGCTTCGGAGCAGGAATATCTAGATAGAGTGTTTGACCTGGAATTTAATTTAACTGCTACTCGCCCTCATCACCCCAAGCCATTATCTGAAGTAGCAAAAAAGATTTATGAATACTTCCAAAATGTCAAGACTAAAACACCAAAAACATTACGCGATTTGAAGAAAGCAGATAGGTTATCTGGTTATTCAGAGTCAGAATTAATTGATGGTTTAGCTGAATTAGTTAAGACTGATCAGGTAAATTCTGACGCTCCTGATAGCTACTCCCTACCTGATTGGTGAAAGTCCTGCCGTGATGCCGTGGTCATAAAAAGGGATGTTTTACAGGCTTTTTGATGTGTCCACGGCATACGGCAACAATCACGGCAATCCATACCATGTATAGGTCGTAGCCCACGGCACTGCTACGGCATCGCGGACAACCACGGCAGAGACACCAATAATAAGTCCGCCAATAAACAGCCATTTATTATTAGAGGATTATCAAGATTATGCTGAAAATAGTAATTGTTGAACCAGAAATATTCACTCTCTTAGGCATCAAAGGCGCTATTGAACAATCTCCCGATATAGAAGTAACTGGTGATGCCACCAGTGGAAAGCTAGGTTTTCAGTTAATTGAACAGACCAATCCTGATGTTGTGTTAGTTGATTTACTATTGCCCGATATGAGTGGTTTAGAACTGACTCGCTCAATCAAAAGAAAGACTAATAGTAAAGTGGTAATTTTTACTAATCAGACTCATTCCGACTTTATTAAGTCAGCTTTCCATCATGGTGCTGATTCTTATATGCTCAAAAGTGCTGATATAGAATTGATTGAACTAGCCATCAAGAGAGCTTACTCTGATGAATGCCTACTTGACCCGAAGCTGGCTAAAAAACTGTTAAAAAACCTTGATAAAAATAGATATATTGACCCTAGTTTTGCTGACAAAAACTTGCTTGATTCTCCCACCGAACGACAAATACAAGTCCTGCGTTTACTGGCTCAGGGTTTAGCTTTTGAACAGATTGCCAAAGAAATGTTTCTCTCTGTTAGTACAGTCAAACGTTATGCCAGTGATTTGTACAGTAAATGGCACGTCAGGAACAGTTATGAGGCGATAAAAAGAGGGGCGATGCTTGGTTATATTGACTATAACTTGATTGTGAATGAATGATTTATCGGTGAGGAGACGGAAGGATTTAGTCTGGGATTGGTGGGGTTTATTTTTGTACAAAATCTCTATATCCCTAACTAGCCCAATCGTTGCTGCAATACGCCCAGAGCGAACCGGAAGAAGATCAGCAGTCACAGCAGTCATTATTGAGATACAGCCCAACTTTAAGGTAAAAGGTCAACGGTTCAGTTTGGAGGAGTTGAAGCGACTGTTTAATGAGTTGGTTGAGAACAGTCTTTAGTCTGGCTAGATGCGAATACCATCGAAATTGCCCCAAATCAGACAGACGTACACAGAATGCCCAAAAGTATAAGACATTGAGAACTGTGAAATTTTTACAAGTTATCTAATGAGCA
>NZ_JACJSI010000635.1 GCF_014698065.1 Nostoc flagelliforme FACHB-838 | reverse complement strand
ACTCCGACAGGTGTATTCAATGGTGATACTCAAGTATCTTTAATTCCCAGATTCATATCTCAACCACGCCAAATTAAATCAGGGAAATGGGAAATAGATTTTATTGGCACGCTGGTAACTTTTGAGCGTGAGAATAACTTAGGCAAAGGAATTGCTTTCAACAAAACCGTTACAGTTTCTTCAATTTCTAATCCAGAATATATCCCAGCTAATACCACTGAGTTAGCTAAGAAGATTTATGCAGCCCGTCGCGCCGGATTAGAAATTACAGAAATTGTAGATTTAAACTTCGGGAGAAGGAAATGAGTAAAGAGAATAATAAAAATGGATCTGTATCGACTTTAGAGGATTTGCTTAAAATAGATGATGTTAATAAAACTAATGGTAATAAAGCACCAGAACCGGAAAGTTTATTAGTACCGACTAAGCACACATTTGTCACTTCTCCTTGGTCAAGACTAGCAATAATTGCTGTCCCTTTTGGAGTTGGATTTTTAGCGATATTTTTGATGCTCAATGGTGTTTTCAACCCCGCACCAGCACCAAAGATTGATCTGAAAACGCAGGAAATACCCACCACTGAACAAGCCCAGCAAAGTGATGACGGGGATGGTGACGCTCGTGCAAAACTCGCTCTGTCGGATCAAGAAGATGAGTTAGGTCGCATTAACAAAAATAAATTTGACCAACCAGCGCCAGTACCAGTTTGGCTCTCGCATTTGCTTGTGTACCACTATCCACAATTGCCGCACCAGTCGTTCGCACCATCAAACAAACTCAAGCTAGTGGGACGCAGGCCAAACTACAAACTATCAACGTCTGGAATGGTCACGGTGTAGCAATTTCCTTCTATGAAATTGGCGAAACTATTAAAAAAGTCTGGTTAGATGATCCGTCGCAAATTCTGCTTGACACAGATGGTTGCTTAGAGGGACTGGATCAGAATTGCTCTAGCCCCGGCGCTGGACTGATTCATCTGCGACGGATATTAAGAGTAAACATTCCCGGAATACCGCAAACATCTACCACTTTGTTAACAGTAATTACGCAGTCATCTTCTGGGGAGCGTAAAGCTTACAGTTTTCGACTAGCAACAAGTAATGGCACTCCTAAATATAGCCAGGTAACGATCCAGCATGATGTCCCACAAGAACAAACAGCCCCGAAACCTCAATTGCAATCATTAGTTAAAACACAGCAAACAATTAACCAAATTCGAGGCGGTATTGTTGTCGCTATTAAAAGTGGATGGATGAATCACCAAGATGAACTACACCAACGATTGCAAAAGTTAATCGGTTATATACAAGCAGGTGATGACATTTCTACTGCTACTAATAAGGCTTCTGTCTCTCAAGACTTAGTTAACAAATTAATTGCTTTAAATAATAATTCTGATAATTTAAGACAAGGTAATAGTTTATGAAATCATCTTTCCGCCTCAATGATAACGCCTTACGTTACTTAATCTTTTTTAGTTTATTAAGTAGCTTATTGATTCATAGTTTCATCAAGTACGGGCTACTCAATCAAACCATTGGGTTAATCATGCCCAAAGCCTCTGCACAAGTACCCGTTATCAATTCCCCTAATGGGTTTACTCCTGATTGGTCGCGTTTCAAATTCAGCGACATGATTATTTCTGAAAGTAACAGTGTTACCTACCCAGGCACAAGAGGTACAGAAACTAGAACCTGGACAGCAGGACAAAGCATTAGCGAGTTTATGGAACTGGGAGATTTTGAAACACCTCAATTAGGAATAGAAAATTTAAATCTCTCAACCATAGCTTCAGCACAAGGAATCAATTTAAGTGGGTTAACATTAGATGATTTTCAATTAACTAACTCAATGGCAAACTTTACCATCTTTAACCAAAGCTATCCCTGACTTAGGTAATAGAAATGTTACAAGTGTTAAACCTGTCAGCGATTTTTTGAGAAGATTTGGAATTACTGGGGGCACAATAGGTAACGCCAGCCGGAATTCTCGTTTACGTGACATTCAATTAGGAAGAGTAATAAATTTAAAAAATTACTCACTAACATCTATTTCCAACATTCAAAACACATCTATTAATCGATTTGGGGATTGGCAAGACTCCAAAATTAATGGAGTACCTGGATTGTCTACTCTCACTTGGGATAATTTTCCAGGGCTGCAAACACTCGACCTTTCATTCATCGGTAAAGTTGACATTGTACTGCGAGACATAGAAGCAAACCGGACTCGCTCAATTTCCGGTAGTTATCAACAAGGGTTTAATGTTCCTTGCCTACAGAATAATTGCGCTCATGCAGAGGTGGCAGGTATCGGCAGGACTACAGG
>NZ_JACJSI010000634.1 GCF_014698065.1 Nostoc flagelliforme FACHB-838 | reverse complement strand
GTTTGCCCAATGTTCTGCTGCTCGAATTGACTTTGAAGGAGAATTTTTTGGTAAAGTTCACGTTGCTCCCCAATAGTCAGCTTGCCAGTTAAGACAAGTTTTTCCCGCAAAGGGTTGTTGTACTGATTGGCAACACTAGACCAAGTTTTATTAGTTTCTAAACCTTGCCAATGAGAGGCAATCTCAGGGTGAAGAGGCACGGGTGTATCACGCTTTGGGTCAGAATAAAACTGTGGCTGTGGTTGTTGAAAAGCCTCCGTTCGCAAATCATTAACAATGTGGGCTAATGGTGGAAGCACAATATCAGTACGTCCATTGCGATTGATCTCACTCCAGGCAAGATTTTGAATCTGCTGGTAAAGTTCACGCTGTTCACCAATAGTCAGCTTGCCAGTTTGCTGAATTTTAGATTGAAATTCTAAACGTCCTTGCGCTACAGTCTCATGACTTGAACCATCTTTTTCTAACTGCTCCCAATATTGGTTCAAAACTGGATGTAGTGGTAGCAAAACTTTATCTAAGTTAGAAGAAAAATTGGGTTGTTTTGTTGGTTGTGATGATGTTGTGCTGTTAGGTGTAGTTGAGTGTGATACAGCGTTCTGTTGTTTTGGAGGATTAGAGCTTACTCCTTCTTCTTGTGGGTTTGATTGTGTCTTGCGATCTGGTACGTTGGGTGTAGATTGAGTAGATTGATATGACTGCTCCTCGTCTAAATTACGGGTAATTTCGGGATGAACGGGCAAGTCCATGTCACGGGTGTCTGTCGGGTTGCCAAACAAATCTTTGTAATTAATATGCAGCTTTTGAGCTAATAATCTTAACTTCTCCAAATCAGCTTCAGTGATAGCCAAAGTTTTGACTTGATGAGTCATACCAGTGTCAGTTTTCTCAAACTGAAAGCGAACAGCTTCCCGATTTGTACCATTGTGTTCAGTTGTGAGTAATTGCAGAGTAGATGTATTGTCAGTGGTTTGCCGAAAAAGAATCCGGTAATTACCCAAGGTTAAATCGCCTTTCTCGAAGCTAGTAATAGTTTGTGTGAGAATTTCTAATACCTCGTTTTCTTTGAAACTTTCTAAAATATTGTGTGTGCCTTTAGGAGAGACTGAACCAACGACAGAGGCTATTTTGCGAGGGTCTTCATCAACAGAGGGCAATTCTTTACCAGCTTTGAGGTAGTCAGCTACTAACAAAAACTCCTGCCTTTCAATAGGCAGAATGTTAATTTGTCTTTCTCTCCAAATTTTTTGTTCAGACTCTATTTCTGTGTAAGAAAGTTTAATATTGCCTACGTGTCCCCATTTATCAGCTTGAAAAGTCATTAACTCTACATCATCATGACGACGATAGATACTGTATTTATCAGCACCATGATTCTTAATTACAAAAGCATCAGCATGGTAGATTTTGCCACTGGTCTGCTGTTGTTCATCTTTAGCCTCAACACCATATTTTTTTAACAAAGTATAAGCAGCAAAAGCTATTTGTTTATTCTCACTAGCTTCTAGGCGCTTTCTAAAAAAGTTAGGCTCATAAAGTGTAACATTTTCTTTTTTAGCCCAAGAACTAATGCTTTTTGTGTTTTGTGGAATTACAGGAGTTTCACTTGCTTGGGTTGACTCAGGGGTAACATCTACATGAATAATGTCTGAATCAATAACTTTTATATCTATAATTTGTGAACCAAGGTCAATAGGTGATTTAGCACGACTTTTTTTAAATACACCAATGTTTGGTTCTAATTCGGGAGCATCTGTCACAGTAGAATCTCCTTTTTGTTGATCAATTGTTTTGACTGTGCCATCTTTGAGCTTGATAGTAAAACGTAAGCTATCAAGTTGATTTTGATGCCATGACTCTAGAGCTATAGCCCCGGCAGATAGCTTTTCAAAACTTTCTCCTCCCTGTGCAACTATAAAATCATCTACACCTTTATCGGGCCCTGGCAGCGTTAGTACTTTCACGACAGCACCAAATTCTTGTAATAAGCTTCCTGTTTGACAAATATCTCTTTGGATATTGAGTTTAGTTTCAGGCTTAGTTTCATAATCAAAGCAGATTTTGATTTCTCTACTCGAAGTTGCGAAAACAGCTAACTCATCAGCCAGATAAGAATCACCAATTTTCTTGCCCCACTCGTTTTTAGGTGAGCGATAGCCGGAGGAAATTCCTGGTAGTCCGATGGCTGCGTGACCATGCGATAGTAGACTAGCCGCCTTCTTCGCGCCCTCTGTAATGATGAGTGGGATATTGTGTTTGCACACACAATACCAAAAACCACTCAAGCGATCGCTATCGGTGGGGTTTACTCCAGCTTTTGAGTAAATATTTT
>NZ_JACJSI010000633.1 GCF_014698065.1 Nostoc flagelliforme FACHB-838 | reverse complement strand
TAGAAAAGGTACTATGATAGCTATGCGGAGCGGTACTCTCATTAACCCAATTGAAATTGGACGCCAGAAATTTTGCATTGTCATCTGCGGATAATTTCAAAAAATATTGTTAAATCGGATTTTTGGGCTAATTCGCTATTTTACATGGTCACTTAATTGACCCTTAGCACCTTCCAAGCAGACTGGTTTCCAACCTTTCCAGACCTAATAAAACCTAGAGTGGTAAAACTTGCTAGAGTAGATTTTTAATGATTGAAATAGGCGTAGATAGGTAAACCAAAATTTTCAATAATAACGAATTTACTACGTTTAAGTTTTTGCTCTAGCTAGCTTTGCCACTTTAGAATAAAACAGAACGAGCCACGAGTAAACTGTTGTTCGCCCTTCTGAACCCTTGGCTTATACCTAATCAACCCCTCCACTTCAGATGAAGAAAGAAGCCAGGCCTTGGTAGCAGCAAGCTCTAGCTCTTTGAGGTGCTGTAATAGTGAAGTTGGGCCCAGGTGACGAGCGATCGCTTCTACCAACTGAACCATCTCCCCAAATGCCAAGTCTGGTTGTCCAGTGGTCAGTAAGAGTGCGTCCACTTGCCTACTAGACACGTCCAGTAGGCAAGTGGACTGCTCATTAGTTCAGCTAATGGGGATTTGAAATCATCCATTTTCCCCCTAGCGCTGATATGGTCGTGCAGTCAATTACACGAGCAATTCCACATCACTTGCAGTGATGTAAGATTTATTCCCCTGGTTAAATGTTTTGATGTCGAGCGCGTCTATCCGGTTATAAACCGCTTGTTTCCCTAGATTGTATCTATCAAGGAGTGCAGCAACTGGAAACGAATCAATTTCTACTGTTATAAGAGTGTCCAGTGGACGTGTCTAAGTTTGCACAGTGGACAGTCTAACACGCGGCGTTTGCGCTCTTTTGGCTGCTGACTTTCTCTTAGCACCATTTTGGTACGAGCGATTCTGGAAAAATAAATGACGATTAGCTTACTACCATTGCTTATGCCGTAATTAATCGTGTTGAAGCTAGGGGTGAAAAAGAAAATTCTAGTACGCAACGTGTTAAATTTAACTCTACTGCTTAACGTTTTGTTACATACTTAGAAATTTTCCCGCCCACTTACTGTTTGCAAATCGAATAAAGAACCTTGAGTGAAAAGTTGCTGTACCATTGCATCACTCACAATATTATTTTTTCACTCTTGCTATGGCGAAGCCTTTCTCTTATTAATAAATGAGGCAAGTAATTGCCTCATTTGAGCTTCTGAGCCTTCCGACATTTATTCTTAGGTGATCAGCCGAGGCTTAAAAAGCGAATTAGCCAGCTTTACGCGGTCTACCTGGCTTGCGTTTGCCTGAATAATTTACATCAGCCTTTTTAGTTTTTGGTAACTTGTTGGCAGCATTGTTAGCTTTATTGGAACGAGTAGTAAGTTTTGGTTGTGGTGAAAGTTCTTTAACTGGAGGCAGCAATCTCAATGTAGGGAATGAGAGAATAACTGCTTTGTTACTTTTACAATGAATAACTTCATCCTCTAACATCCAAGGATCTGGCAATTTTTCAAAAGTCTGAACTTGTTGTGGTGTGATTATTTCTGATACTGATGGAATTGTAGAAGCAGCTATATTTAGATTGCTAACCGGAACCACATTACTAGCGTAAGTAGTCGATACAAATAGTCCGTTAACGAACTGGAATATAACGAGAGTAACGAATGCCCAAAAGATGACTATGATTGTGAAAGTGAGTAGAGATTGCGTATCCATGATTATTTCTCAACTAAGTATTTGTAATTTTCAACTGATTTACGCAAAGCGTTTTTAAGCCTTGTTCAAATATGAAGCGAATTTGAACATATCCTCTCTTGAAGAGAGGACTTCACTCTAAATTTAGTGTAGCATCTCTCTGATTTAACTCAGCCAAATTTCTCCACTGCTTTAAAGCTTAGTTATAAAATAAAGCAGTTTTTAGTATTTACCTATTTAAAGATTTCAAGTATTATATTTATAAACTTATTTGACAAAAATAAATATTGGTTTAAGTCTATGGTTAAGATTTGATTTGTAAGCTAATTCTTGAGATAAAACATTTTATTCAAACGAAAAAGAAAAGTAGTCGTCACAATTAATTGAAAGTATGCCTAGCCCAACTACCGACTTAGTTCGCTCCTACCTCAAAGAAATCGGACGCTACCCTCTGCTAACTCCTGAGCAAGAAATTACAAATGCTCGGCTTGTGCAGCAGATGATGGCGATTGAAGAACAGCGCTCAAGCCTCGCACTTCAACTAAAGCGAGAAGCAACCACAAGAGAATTAGCTACCTCACTTGGGCAAAGCGAAGCTGAAGTACA
>NZ_JACJSI010000632.1 GCF_014698065.1 Nostoc flagelliforme FACHB-838 | reverse complement strand
GCTCTAAACTATCAGTAACTATCTCAAAGCTTTATGATTACGTTTTCACGAAGATATCAAAGCTTGCTCTCAAAGCTTTGAACAGTCTGGCTTTGGAGTTTTCGGACAAGTCTATTCTGCAAACCCAATTTGAACAACTTGGGTTAGTCCCAGGGCTATTCACCTATAGCAATCCTAATGATAAAGCTAAGGTACTGACTGCATTAAAAGCTATAATCGCAGATTACTACCAAACGATTACAAAAGAACGTACTTCGACTTATGGCACAACCTACAAAGTTCAGGTGCAACAACCAGAAGAAGTCAAAATTGGTGATTTGCCAGGGTTAAAGTATGGTTTTAAGAGTATAGATCGCTCAGGGCAGGTGCGCGAGAAGTATGTGAGCTATATGGCATTTAATGGGAATTTGTACATTATGACTACAGGCTACGAGCCAGCGGCAAAAAGTAATACATTCTAAACAGCTTGCCAGCCTCGAGCAGTTTGAACCTCATTTAAAGACGATTATGGAAAATCTGAAGCTGTCTGAAGCTGTCTGAAACTGATCGTTAATATGCTTCTAAGTTAAGTACTACACTCATCAAAAGTATATATTTCTTGCAGTACTAATTCAGCGCTAAGAGCATGTTTGAAAAGTCGCAAAATATACTATGAACCCCGCTTCCATTCCTCTCCCCGAAAGGTCGAGAGGCTTTGAAACCCCCTTCCCTACAAGGGAAGGGGGGTTAGGTTTCCGAGGTTTAGATGTTACCAAAAATACTTTTCAAACATCCTCTAAGGGTGGGGCTATGCCTACCCACCTTGTTTACTCAATTACATACCCAGAGGTATTGTCAGATCCAGCCTGATCCCCCCAATTATTCGCTGCTGAAAATTTTTCCTGCAATTGTAATTATCTCCCCTATTTCTCCCCTATTTCTCTTTAAATTCAAATCACAAGAGCAGAGAACACCATCCAAAACAGGCGGACACTCTCTGTCGGATTAATAAGTCAACAAAAACAGAATTGCAGGAGCTTAAATTGTCTTATAATTTTTCTCGCCGCCAAATTCTCAAGACAGGTGGCTTTATTACTGGCGCTGCTTCAGTAGGGAGTACACCGCTACTAGGCAATTTTATTACTGGTTCTAATACTGATAGTTCGGCACAAGCTGAAGAACCCAACAAGCTTGCAGCCCCGCAGATGGTTATTAATAGTCGAATGTTATATTTCGGCTGGATTCCGGAAGATTCTACCGCTGTGAAGTCCTTAGTCCCAAATCGTTTCACACCAAACTACAGGGGCGCAGTCTTCATGAACCAATATGTAGTCGATACTGATGAACAGACTTCCGGCTTTGGTGCGTACTCGCTGACTTATCTTGGTGCCGATCTCCAAAACCTTGATGCCCCTGGCGGTGTAAACCCCGGTAGATGGTGGACTCATTACTTTAACTCCAGTTCTACCGTAATCAAATATGTTTTAGAGCGTGGCGTCCCTGCAACACCGGGACGTACAACTCTGAGCCTTAATGGCAATACCTTAATAGCTACAACCGAATCTAACGGTATTCCCATCATCCGCACTACTGCTAGGGTCAGTAACACCATTGCTAATGTGGCTAGCGGTCAATTGCGATACATCACTAAAAAAGCCAATGGTTCATTCTCCAGTGGTGTTTATCCTTATGTTGCAGAGATCGTTACCCCTTGGCAAATTGTTGATTTGGAGTTCCTTCAACCAAGCCATCCTGTCTATGCTTTACGACCAAGACGACCGCTTGAAATTACCTTTGGCTTCTATGCTCCCCGTTCTTCCTTCTGTTATCCCGGTGGCGAACAAGTACTTTAACTAGACATCTCCGAAAAAGAATGTAGAGACGTAGCAGTGCTACGTCTCTACAAGGGTTCTGGTTAACGCATATTTAATTTCTGGAGATGTCTACTGTAACAAATGATCCTGCTGGCTGAGTCAACCTTAGCGTTAAAGAAAGTCTGACTTTACCGCTAGCGATCGCTCAACGAAGATAAAAGCAACTTACGGAATGAGCGATTCTTGTCAAAAAAGCCTTGGTAAATGCCTTAACCTTCGCTAATCAGCTGTAACAAGGCTTCCGTTGATATCTTGCCACTAATATCAGCACCTTCCAAAAAGCTATCCGCCAAATCTCGCTTGTGGTGGTGCAATTGCACAATCTTTTCTTCAATAGTATCCTTTGCTACTAGACGATAAATAGTAACAGGGCGTTGTTGCCCAATACGATGGGCGCGGTCTGAGGCTTGGTCTTCCACTGCGGGATTCCACCAGGGGTCTGTATGAATCACATAATCAGCAGCAGTTAGATTCAGTCCTGTACCGCCTGCCTTGAGACTAATCAG
>NZ_JACJSI010000631.1 GCF_014698065.1 Nostoc flagelliforme FACHB-838 | reverse complement strand
ACATTGTAAGCAAAACAAGCCAGGATTAAACCTGGGTTAGTGTAGTGGAAGGGATTACGACCAACGAATGTGGTGGTGATGTCTAGTACCCAGAAAAATAGTGCGATCGCTCCCCCTGTGTGACGTTCTTTCATGCCGGCAACTTTATAATCACCCCATAAAGCCACGGTCAAATCGATGTTTCCAGTCGGTTTTGTACCCAGAGTATATTGCTTGGAATCTTCAAATTCATGCAAGGCTTGCTGGGGATCTTTACCACGCAATGTTCGCGCTTCCATGACTTGTACTAATGCAGAGATGCCAAAACTAATCCAAAACAACACATTGAACGGTAATTGTAACCAACCGATCCAACCGATCCATTCTTGCTCAAACCACGGTAGAAGAGGTTTTCCCTGGAATAAAACTTGCCAAATGCTATCAGTAGAAAGCAGTGTACCAATCCAGAAACCAATTGCACCAACAAGCTTGTATCCGGGTGTGCCTGGGGTAACAAATTGGGCAATGATATGTGAGATAAAGATGACTGGCAGTGAAATTAATGCCACAATCCACCGAGCTAACAATTCTAGGTAGTCACTCCCTCCTTTTTTTGGCTCTGTTTATGGTGATGATTCTGGTTTTGGTTGTGAATTAGATTTGTTTGGAGTGAGATATTTCATAAATCAATCACGGGAATCTTGGTACAGTGGCGAATTCTTACAAGCATTTTTGAATCTATACTTCCACCGCCATTGCCTCTGTTCAATTCGCCCAATACATAAACCAGTTGAGTCATACACAAAAACTGTCTCATCTTCTAAATAACCTGTAGTGTCAGGTCTAGGGTTACGTTTTTTCGAGTCTAAATAGTTCCTGATTCGTAACTTACTGAATGAGGGCATAATTCCAAGAGAGTTAATTTTGTCAGCGGTTTCTGCCCTTTGCTCGGCTTTAATGCGTTCTAGTTCTTCAGACTCTCGAATCGTAATGCCGTGAGAGTAAGTTTTGAATTGGGCTGGCAGTTGCGATAATCAAGGACTTGCGATTAACCCCATGCCCAATAATCCCAACATCGCTTGCTTCTGGTATTTCATTGTCACTCAACCGGAATATTTTACGGTTGTTGCCCGTCGATACTTTGTGTTGTTTGGGGCGGCGGTGCATTAGCAACACGAATGTAAACAGACAGCCCAATACAAATTAAGAAAAAAATAATTGAGAATCCGAAAAGATCCTGCTCGAAGAACTTGCGCCATTTTAAGCTGGAGATTGGAATTTCTCGCTCAACAAAGAGCGTGTCAAATTTTTCAGATCCTGAATCGTCGTGGGTCGTGTGGACTTTTTTTCTGATGTCGGCACTCCTAGTTCTTGTAAGAATGCTTCCGGGTCAAAACCAACAGTTGCAGTATTAGTGAGTTTTTGAACCTCTTGTTTTACCTCATCCCCAGTCTTTAACCCGTACTCTTGGGTAATTTGTTGCCTGATTTCGGGATTTTTGGCCAACTGATAAATAAACGCTATTTCATCGAAGCCTTGCTCTGTCCTTCGCTGCAATGAACGAGCATCAAGCTCACTTGTGATTTCATCAAACAATTCTTGCTCAAACTCATGAACTGCCAGCGCTTGAGCAACAGTCTTGCCTGCCACAATGTCCAAGAATGCTTTAAACGTTTCCCGGCTGACTCCAACAAATTGTAATTGTTCAGTGGCCATATCTATTGCTCCCGTCTGTATATTCGCCAAATTGCCGCTACCTCCTAACAGCTTCGATTTGTCGAGGGTTGCTTGCGCTAGATTGAACAACCTTTCTAAGCGATCGCTGATTTCTACAGGAAATTCTTCTGCATTTGGATCAACTGTTGAGTCTGAGGCGGCAAGTTGTTCTAATCCAGCAATAATTTGCTCTGGGCTGTAACTGGCACTTAATAATTCAAACAATTCTGCGCGAGTAAATATGTTATCCGACATGATGTGAATCGAATGGCACTAAGAAAAGCTATAAGCTATGCAGGATAAGGACTACAGCTTTAATGCTCACTCCCGCAGTAATGGCATAAGTCAGGCGATGGTCGCAAAGCGAACCGCCTTCGGCATCGCGGATAGAAGGATGATGTACAATCTAAAAATTTTTTGGAGGTAGAAAAAGCTTACTCGTCTGTGAAATACTTTTTTTGAGACGAGCAAGCGAATACGATAATTACTACTGTGACACTACGAGTACAAATCCTCAAGGACAAATTTAATCAAAGTTTGGGGCTACCTTTTAAAGAACTATTGCCAGAATCTGTAATTAAACAAGCCATATCTGAGCTAAAAATCAAATATAAAAAGCGATTATTTGACCCATTAATAACGTTGTGGGTGTTTTTATCGCAAGTGTTGGATACTGATA
>NZ_JACJSI010000630.1 GCF_014698065.1 Nostoc flagelliforme FACHB-838 | reverse complement strand
TGCCCTTAACCGCATGATCCAGCTAGGTAAGCCGGACACTTATAAAGTCGAAGACTAATTCCTATCCTGACTTCGGATTGGAGTGTCCTTTTTTCCTTTCATGCAACAAAGCCGTTGAAAGATGCTAATTTTTTTTTCCGCCCTGTATTGCTCATGTTCGTGTATCATCTAGGTAAACTTGGACTGTCCACGCTTGTTAAATCGTGTAACTTGTCATGATGAATTACCTTGATTATCATAGCCAAATGTGTCAGCGCATTCTTCAAGCGATGGCTTTTGTAAAGAGATGCTACTGCCAACGGCTACCATTGACGATTGCAAATAAATATAGACATCACCCCGTAGCAATTCCAGCATCAACCATCTTAGCCAAATACTAGGTATTAAATATCCTCAGTGATTCCGCCTGAGAGTGTAAGGAATATCTAATTTTTCCACAGCCCTGCGTTTGGGTTCTTCGCCGCGACGGTCATACTTGGAAGTTGTCGCAGGCGAGGCGTGTCCAGCTAACTTTTGCACGGTAACAATATCAATCCCAGAATCGAGCAAATCTGAGCAGAATGTCCGGCGAAAGTCATGAGGAGAAAATGATTCAACTCCTGATTCTGTAGCCCGTTTTTCCAGAATTAACAGTACTGCCTGGGAAGTCATGCGCCGTAATTGAACAAGTCCTCCTTTGCGTATGGGGCATAGCAGCGGGCCCGGTTTTCTGCCACGTACATCAAGCCAATCTTGCACTACGGCATAAGCAGCAGATGACAGATACACTGTACGGTCTTTCCCTCCCTTACCAAGTCGGATATCTATTGCGCCACTTGGGTTAATATCTTTTAAATCCAGGTTGACCACCTCAGCCCGCCGTACACCTGCACCACGCAATATTGCAATCAGCGCTGCATCTCTGACTCCCTGTGCGGTGGGGTCTGACATACACGCTTTCATCAATGCCGCAATTTCTTCAGGTGAAAGCGCCCTACCCCTGAGCTTTCTTTTTACTCGGACTGATGGAAAATCTACAGCCTTGGCGTAGTCCGAGGCATCCATTAACTCTAGTCTATAGGCTTCTTTTAGGACTCGTCGCAATGCACAGAGGATTTTATTAGTTGTCGCCGGGGCGAATTTTTGCATTAAAGCAGTGCGAATCGCCGCAGTGTGCTGATAGCGCAGTGCAGACCAGTCGAGAGTATAAGCATCACACTCCCCGTTAGTAATGAGAGTTGCAATGGTGTTTAATGCCCCCTCCATTGTCCGTTGAGAACCCAATGACAGCGCAGACAAATACACCGCAGCCGGGTGAATCGTCAAAGGTAGCGGTTTGCTCAGGATTAATGATTTAACTGACTGGCGGGACATTTACTTGTCAGAACTGGCATTCTCATAAGTAATTTTCCCACCAATGGCGACACCGCGATCGCCTTGCTCCCAATTAATCCCTCACCACGACATCGGCAACACTTCTTCACTTAGTAAGGTGTAAAATTCTGGTACTGCCGACTCCAGCTTACGTAGCTCATTTGCCGCGATCGCTTCAAGTTCCAGCACCGTCTCCCAGCGCAAATCACTCTGCCATCGCTTGAGAATGCCTTTAATTGCATCCACTCCACGAGAAATACCTGAGCGAAGTATTTCTACGCAGTGGAGTAGCGTAATGCGATCTGTCGGAGGCGACTCAAATGCGGTAGTATCCTCCCCTTGGCAATGGGAGTTCCCTATAGCATTAGGGGGGGGTGTGGATACGGGCTGCTGATTGGGGTTTACACTATACGCAGCAGGGGTTTGAGCCGCGTAATAGGTTCGATTTTCTTTTTGATTACGCTTTTCCACGCGATGAGCAATTACATGCATTGCAAATTCTAATTCCTCTTTAGATAAAGAGAAAAGTTTCACCTGTTGCCCCCGTTTACCCTGCTTACGGAAAGTCAGTTTTAGCCCCAGCTGCTCTAGCATTGTGGCCAGTAACCAAATAGGTTTACAGTCTAGGGGAATAGTAAACCCAAGAATTGCTTTGACGTGAGCAGCACAATTTTTGGCGATCGCCGTCATCTTGAGTAAGGTGGAATCGTCAGCAGTAACTTCATCACCCTTCACTAAAGAAGTGAGAATTTGATGCAGCCCCAGATTAAATCGCGCCAGCCACCGTGCGGAGTAATTGCCCCAGTCGATGCACAAAGGTAAATTGTCCCGCTCATTGCGGTCTTTTTGGGCGACAATTTGGGGTGGCGTAGGATAAGTTTGCCCAGTTTTGGGGTCAGTAAACGATTCTTCGGGTGGGGCTAAAATGGCCTCAAGTCCGGCTAGGGCTCTAATTAAGCGGCCACCTTTATCCATTTCTACGAGTGATTCGGTTACTTCGATGCCGTAAGAATCAGAAATGCGGAATTT
>NZ_JACJSI010000063.1 GCF_014698065.1 Nostoc flagelliforme FACHB-838 | reverse complement strand
GAAACTTTGTCGCTTTTAAGCTACGATTTATAATCTATGGCTGATATCGTTCGTCAAAAAACACTGCTAGTCTATGCTACAGAAGACGGCAAGGAGCCGTACACCGAATGGCTGGAAAACTTGAAGGACTATGTGATCCGTTCTAGGATAATTCGACGGATAGAGCGACTCAAGCAAGGCAATTACGGGGATTGCAAGCCAGTTGGCTCAGGTGTGCAAGAAATGAGGTTTTTCTTTGGCAGTGGCTACCGCGTTTACTTTGGAGAATCCGCGAACGATCTAGTAATTCTTTTATGTGGTGGCGACAAGGACAGCCAGGACAGGGACATACAAAAGGCTAAAGGATATTGGCAGGCTTATCAGGAGGAACAGGATGAGCAAGAAACTGAGAAACCATGATGAGGTTGTGTTCGAGCAGCTGCGAAACCCGGAAATGGCTTCAGCTTACCTGGACGTTGCCATTGAAGAGTACGAGCAGGATGGCGATATTGCGTTTTTTCTGGAAGCGCTGCGGAACGTGGTGGAAGCACGGGAGGGGATGACGCGCCTTGCGGAAAAAACGGGTTTGAACCGCCAGAATCTTTACCGAGTCTTGTCGCCAGAAGGCAACCCAGAACTGCGAACCATCAGCCTTATTCTGCATCATCTCGGCTATCGCCTGAGTGTGCAACCAATTCAAAGCTGAAAATTTAAAACGGCTCAGACCATCGCTTAACTAAAACTTCCCCAGAACTCCTATCAGGGCTGACGTGCAGATATTTACTCGTAGTATCTAAACTTGTATGCCCAAGAGTCGCCTGAACCAAATGCACCGGAACACCTTCATCTAATGCGTGGGTAGCGTGACTATGCCTGAACCAGTGGGCTGAAACATTCATGGCATTCTCTAATTCTGCTGCTGCCGCCGCCCTTTTCACCACTCGGTCAATATGAGAAGGGGCCAGAGGTCTACCCGTAGCACTGGCAAACACAGGCGCATCCTTCAACGCTTCAGAGCGCAGTGCCATTAACTCCACCCATAGCGACTGGGGAACATGGACTCGGCGAGTCCGCCCCCCCTTGCCGTAAACATTAATCTGCCCACCGCCAGAACGAGAAGCAATCGCATCTTTCCAACGCAACCCGCACAACTCAGATACCCGAATCCCAGTTAAATACAGAGTTTTTAAAATTAACCGATTGCGCTTGTCAGTTGTCGCTGCAATCATCGCATCCACATCCGACGGTGTAAGAATACGCTCCACCAAGGTATCTTTCGGCTTGGGCAACTTGAACTGCTTGGGGATCGGACTGCGAGTCAGGGGCGGTTTCTCCAAACTGGTCACATAGGAAAAAAACGCCTTGAGAATGTTGAGATGCTTTACCTTGGTCGTGTCTGCCTCTTGCAGGAAATCTAACCAATCCCGAACATGACGGATCTGGATGTCAGCGATCGCGTCCACACAGATAAAAGTTAAGAACTTGCGAATGGTATTGTGATACGAAGCCCTTGTTTTACCATGATGCACGTCCAACCATTCTTCCACCAACTCAGTCAGCGTTCTCATACAAGGGACAGGTGTGTGATGAGTAGAAAACTACTATTACACTCCATTATCCCTGGAAAGGTGATTGTTTCGTCAACGACTTCACACACTTAACCCAGCCTTATCAATCGTCACGTCCACAACCCTGATTATCTCGTTGATTGATAAGTTTTACTTAATTCCCTTCATTAGGTGGAGGAATGCAGTGTGAAAGCTGGATGCAATACCAGATTTAGGAGAAATTGATATCAATGACCAAAGCATGATATCAACACTGCCCAGCACCGCAAGTCCAAAATTTTCACGAATTGTCAACCATCAACGGCAGTCTGCACCAGCGTCTACACCATGTCTAGACTGAAAACAACTGGAAATAAAAAACGCTATAAAGACGCAGAGTAGGAAAAGTTTTTGAATATGCAATGCTGATAATTTTGGTACTCTATCTATTCCTATTAATATATCTGCGCCAAAATGCTAAATAAAAAATGAAAATTACAACTACTATAGCAAATAAACTAATGTCTCTAAAAGAATAGAATAAAAGCACACAAAGTAAAATGCCACTAAGGTTAAAGAACAAATTCAACAATGGCGGCAGCCGCAATCTTTGTTGTACTAACTTGCGTTTTTCTATTACTAATTGGTCATTAGGTTGGATTTCTAGTGCTACGTCAAAAGAAGCGATCGCTTCTTCATATTTTCTTAATCGAGCTAGTGCTAAACCACGATTATACCAAGTATCATGGTCATCTTTTTTAATTTGAATTGCTTGGTCAAAAGATGCCACTGCTTCAGCGTACCTTTGCAATTTATGTAGCAGTATAGCACCTCGACTATACCAATCATCAAAAGTAACACATTCCATTTTCAATGCTTGCTCAAAAGATGCGCGTGCATCAGAGTACTTTCGCCATGCTTCTAGCACGTAACCACGATAAATCCAAACAGAATATTTATCTGGTTTGATTTTAATTGCTTGGTCACAAGAGGCAAGTGCCTTTTGATATTTTCCCAATGCAGATAGAACCAAGCCATGATTTATCCAAACAGAATATTCATTTGATTTTATTTCAATTGCTTTTTCATAAGATACCAGCGCCTTTTTATATTTTCCCCACATATATAAAACTAAACCATGATAAATCCAAGCATCAGAGTCATCCGGTTTGATTACAATTGCTTGATCACAAGAGACTAGTGCCTCGTCATATCTTTTGAAATTACTAAGTGACCAGCCATGAAACATCCAAGCCAGATGATTATCTTGTTTTAATTTAATTGCTTGCTCACAAGATGTAAGTGCATCTTCGTATCTTTTTAATTGATTCAGCGTCCGACCACGGGCAGCCCAAGCATCAGAGTCATCCGGTTTTATTCTAATTGCTTCGTCAAATGATTTTAGTGCATCATTGTAAAGCTCTAGCTTATATAGTGCCCAGCCACGACCAATCCAAGCCAGATGATCATGTTGTTTGAATTGCAGTGCTTGGTCAAAACAATTCAGAGCCTCAGAGTATTTTTCTAAGTTGTATAAAGCAGAACCACGACCAGTAAAAGCTAGATAGTCATTCGGTTTAATTTCCAGCGCTTGATCACAAAAAACAAGTGCCTCATCGTATCTTTTTAACTTAGTCAGTGCCCAACCACGACCAGTCAAAGCGAGATGATCATCTGGTTGCAATTGCAGTGCTTGGTCAAAACAACCAAGAGCTTCAGAATCTTTTTCCCAGTTATGTAAAATCCAACCACGACTTATCCAAACTATATGGTCATCTGGTTTAATTTCAATCGCTTGGTCACAATCAGCAAGTGCCTCTTCATATCTTTTTAACCTACTCAACGCCCAACCGCGACCAGCTAAAGCGAGATAATTGCCTTGTTGCAATTGCAGTGCTTGGTCAAAACAACTTAAAGCCTCAGAGTCATTTCCCAAGTTGTACAAAAAAGCCCAACCACGACCAGTCCAAGCGAGATGGTAATTCGGTTTGATTTTAATTGCTTGGTCAAAGGCTGCAATGGCTTCTTCGTAAAGTTGTAATTGCAATAACTCCTCACCTCGGTTATACAAATCTGATACTGCAACTGATAAATTTATCAGAGCTTCTAATGTCTCATCTGCTGATTGGTAGCGTTCAGCAAAGTGAAAGTGCACCATTTGATCTAAAACATTTGCTAATCTTTGGCTCACCTCTGCTTTATCGTGCCAGATATGTTGGCAAGTTTTGGGATCTATTGGTAGTTCGGTAGGCTTCCACCCAGTCAGCAATTGAATAGCAAGCATTCCCACAGCATAAATATCGCTGCATAATTGCGCGTTGTTCTCGATTTGTTCTAAGGGCATATACCCTGGTGTACCAACAACGGCAGTTAATTCAGTCGAATCAGAATTAGTTTTGACTTGTTTAACTCCACCAAAGTCAATTAATACGATTTTGCCATCCTGGCGTCGCATGATATTTGTTGGTTTGATATCACGATGAATGACATGATTTTGATGTACAAATATTAAGACTTCCAGGATTTCTTGTAATAAGTTGATGACCTCTGTTTCATGCCAGCGCTCTCCTGGTTTGATTTCTTGGCTGAGATCGTGACCTTCAATAAACTCTTGTACTAAATAAAATTCTTGATCTTGCTGAAAGTGAGCTAAAAGCTGGGGAATTTGGTCATGAGTTCCCAATTTAAACAAAACTTGCGCTTCTTTCTCGAATAAACGCAAAGTCATTGCATTAATAATCTCAGGCCTGAGTTGCTTGACAACACATCGATTATCAGCATCTTGCCATTGGTCTTGAGCAAGATAGGTTTCACCAAATCCACCCTTGCTTAACTTGTCGATAATCAGATAACGATTATTGAGAATTTGACCAACCATGAGTAAAACACTATAAATTTTTAAATAGATACAAAGTATTTAAGGTTTAATCTTAAATTGTGCAAAATTTATTCATGATTACTGACAAATCTTGGGTACAATAGTGCTAAAAATTACAGCCATAGCCAACGTAAAAATCGTGGTGTTTTCAATATTTTCCGTGTAAAATTACGTTCTTTGATTGCTAATTGAAATTTAGGGTTAATGCAGATCACTTGTTCAAATGATACTAATGCTCGTGAATATTTTCGCAATTTATTAAGTAAGATACCCTGAGAATACCAGGCTTCGGCGTAATTTGGTTGAATTTGTATTGCGATATCATAAAATGCGATCGCTTCTTCATACTTGCCCAATTTTTCTAGGGTTAAGCCGCGATGATACCAAGCTTGATAATAATTTGGTTTAGTTTTGGTTGCTTGCTCAAAAGATGCGATCGCCTCCTCATACCTACCCAATTCCTCTAATAATAAACCGTGGCTATACCAAGCTTGATCAATATTGGGATTAATTTGAATTGCTTGCTCAAAAGATGCGATCGCTTCTTCATATCTCCCCAATTGGCGTAAAACGATACCGCGATGATACCAAGCTTGGTAGCAATTTGGATTTATTTTGATTTCTTGGTCGTAGGCTGCGATTGCCTGTTCATAATCTTTCAGTTCCACTAACTTATCGCCACGCCCACACCAATATAAAGCGGTAAATGTCAAACTTTTAACAGCGTCTAAGGCTTCACTTGCTGATTGATAGCGTTCACTAAAGTGAAACTGTACCATTTTATCTAAAACATCAGCTAATTCTTTGTTGACTTCTGCGCGATCACGCCATAAAAGTTGTCCGGTTTTGCCATCTCTGAAAATTTGTCGAGGTTGTAATCCTGTCAGCGCTTCGATAGCCATTATTCCTACTGCATAGATATCACTGCAACATTGGGCTTTATTTTTCCATTGTTCGTCTGGCGTATACCCTTGTGTACCAATCACGGGAGTTAACAAGGTGGAACCACCACCCTCTGTTTTAACTCTTTTGACTCCGCCAAAATCAATCAGCATAATTTTGCCATCTTGGTGTCGCCGCATAATGTTTGCTGGCTTGATATCGCGGTGAATGACTGGCGGATTTTGCTGATGTACAAACTCTAAGATTGCGAGAATTTCCTCTAGTAACTTAATAACCTCTGTTTCATCCCATTGGTAATTAGTTCTGATCTCTTGCCTCAAGTCATGTCCATCAATAAACTCTTGTATTAAGTAAAATTCTTGGTTTTCCTGAAAGTGCGCCAAAAGGCGGGGAATTTGGTTATGACTACCCAACTTGGTTAAAACTTGAGCCTCTGTGTCAAATAATCGTAGTGTTACAGCATTGATGAGATCTGGCTTCAGTCGCTTAACGACACATCGATTATCACTATCTAACCATTGATCTTCAGCTAAATATGTTTCACCAAATCCACCTCCCCCCAATTGTCGGATAATGTAGTAGCGACCATTAAGCATTTTGCTGATCATGATTTCATTAAACTCATTATTGCTATTCTTTATTAGATTTGGAAGTTTCTTCGACTAAATCTTTTAAACCCTGTTTGAGAGCCTCAATCGAACGGTCTAAAGCTTCAGTTTTAGTTCTTGCAGTAATTTGTTCAATGGCTTCTATTAGGCTTGACTACCAGCTGTACCCCTACATTACCCACAATCGGGTATGATCTGCACCTATAGCAGAGGCTCATGTTACGGCTTTCCTGACTTGTCTACGCTTGCTTCTATACCGCAGCTTGATGAATCATTGCTATCAAGGGAGTGATATCAACGCTGCACAGTAGTCTCAGATTTTTACACTTCGCAGTCTGCACCAACATCTACACGGCTGTCTATACCGAAACCCAAGACTTTACTCTGTGCGATCATCTTGTTCTGTGGGGGTTTGAGAATTTACCACCTTTGTTGTGATTTCCTCAACGGATAAATCAACAGCCTTTGCTACTTCGGAGATGCTGTAGCCCATGCTCAAAAAGCGTGCTGCTGCTTTTAATTTGGTTTGACGTTCCAAGTCTTTGTAAATTCGTGTTTCTTCAATGTTCAGTCCCAGCATAGCTTCCACTTCCTCTCTACTCAACGAAGAAAACTTGTAAACGGCAATCGTAGTAATAATATCTATTATCTCGTTTTTCGGCAGTATGCCAGTTGACTCTAATTGTACTCGCTCAATTAATTGCTTTGCTTGCTCTGCCATCGATTCAGAAGATGCAATTGTTAACTTAATTGATTTAGCGGAACTTCTGACATAATAAAACCTTTTATGTCCCTAGTTTAAGGGAAGTTTGACAGGCTTTTATCATGAAAAGCTGCAATGATGCCTTCTTCAATTGGGTAGCTGCTGAAATATTAAAGGAAAATACGTAATTTCAAACTAGCTTTACATTAATAGCCTCAGACGCAAGTAAGTTATAAACAAAAATAGTAAAGTCCCTTTGAAAATTTACTTTCTTGATGAATTATTCCAGTTTCTGGTGATTACTTAAATAACCAAAATAAAACAAGTTTTTTTTGGTAATAGCAAAATTGAAATAAAAGGAGATGTTGAAATGTCTAAAATCACTATTTCTAACTTACATCGGAATAGTTCTGCTCTGTTATCTGACTCAGAAAACTATATTCGAGAACTGTCTGAAGAAGAAATGAATATAAAAAGTGGGTTCCTTCCAGCATTAGTAGGCTTGGCAGTATTATTGTATGCAACCAATGCCTACTAAAAATTAAAGAGATTAGTAGTAGGTATCTCCAAAAAAGAAAATTACCAGCCGTCGCTTTCACCCTTTGAGGCAAAGCACTACAATTTTCTTGTCTAACGACAATATTCTTGATACGGCTGGGCATTTTATTCCTAGCGAGTGCTGTATCCTGACAACAATCTCAAGCATTTTGCTAAATATCTAATAATAAATGGGTATTTATTAGCTGATTTATTATTGGTATCTAGCAGACACGACTTAAATACTTGGTGTTTAAGTCGTGTCTTTCTGTATCTATACTGTATGAAGGTTTAAGGGTTAGTGCTTATAGTGTCTAATGTCTGCGAAAAAGGGTTTTTAGAGTGCTGATGTCACAATTAATAAATTTTCCATATTCCCTGATTGTTTTCTCATAACTACCTTCAGCTTGAATAAAATCCTATGAATTGTCCGCAGTTATTGACAGATAAAAATGTTCTTTTAATAATTAATCATCAAAATCAATTGGCTGACCGTTAAGATGCTTGTGAATGCTTTCGGGAGTCAGCCAACCAGGAATTGTGACCTTTTTATCTACTTCTGCATCCCCTTCTTCATTGTTTAAACCGTTAACTGTTGCAACTTTTAAAGGTGTCTTACCATCGGCAGTTTTGCGGTCAATTTGAATAGTTCCTCTGCTTCTACCTTTAGCAGTTCCATCACTTCCACCAACGGCAGTATTAGTGAAGAAATGGGCAATACAGACTAATCTTTCTTCAGCTTTTCTAGGGTCACTAAGAGATGCTTTAACAAACTTTTTGGCAGGTTCCTTGGTGATGTCTGACTCAGAATAGTTAGTGAATTCATCAACTAGTAACTGTTGCGGTTGCTTGGATGGTTGATTATTGATTCTATCTAACCAGCGCTCACGGGCATCATCAAAAGCTTGTCCAATCTCTTCTTCTGTTTGCGCTATCAACTGAGGGCTTAAGTATCTCCATGCGTTTCTGAGATTTTCCCCGGAGTGCGCGTCTATAAGCTGATACAAGGGCATATCAAACAGATATTCTCTAAGCATCACAATTGACGCTGCTAGAGTTGATTTACCACTTCCGGCTTCTCCTAGCACCCAAACGGGCTTTTGATTGTCGATAATCTTCCACAACCAGCCATCCTCATGAGCTTTGAGCGCTTCTATCAGTTGGTTTGCTCGTTGTTGATCAACTGATTGCTGATTGTCACTGTCTGCTTGAGCGCTCTTGGTTTTACTCTCAATCTTGCCGCGTTCTTGCTCCGCTTTCGCCCTGTCTCTCAAGTTCTCAGCAATGGTTTTATCCATCACAGAATGATTAACAGCACGGGCTTTCATAAAGTCCTCTAGCTGAATACGTGCCTTAGCGCGTTCGTTTTCCTCATCGGTTAGACCCAATTCTTTACGAGAATGAACGTCTAGGTCAGTTAATCCATCTTTTAAGCGCTCACTATAAAGCTGGGTCGAATGCTGCTTAACTTCACGTTTGTACAAATTATGCTGCCAAATTGCATAGTCGCCAGTCTTTTCGAGTTCGCCCAGTTCATAATCCGTGCGCTTGAGGCGTTGCGAACGCACAAGCAAGCAACCCACGACACCCCATAGCCCAATAACCGCAATCCCATATCCGAGCAACTGATTAGGGTTGTCTGTGGGCAAATCACGCACCCATTGAATTGCATCGCCCTTGTAAGGAATGATGCTGCCATACAACCCGTAGCGCTGCCATTCTTCAGTAAGGACAAAACGCGGCTGGTTGCAAAAACGCTTATCCAAAGCTATTTGACTGTGTACGCCGTTTGCTGACCTTGGGCAAAATTGAATCTGTGTCAAATCGTAGGGCTGGCGTGTTTGCGATGTTGCTAGCCCGATGATTGCGGCTACACCACACACACCAGCCAGTGCTAACTCGAAAACACCTTGTTTCATGAGCGCCCCTTAAAAATAATTGCAATAGAGCCAATGAATAAAGCCAACGCGACTGCAATACTTAACCAAGGGTCTGATTGCGGATTCTGTTTTTCAATGGTTTGGATGTCTTGGCTAATCTGGGACACTGTTTCTTTAGTCAAATTCTCAAAATATTGATAGTCTTTGACTGCTAACCAAGTTGTGATACCTGCAAACACCAAGCCCCCAGCAGTTTTTAAAACATTTTGCATATTATCTACCTCTAGTCCGTCACTGTTGTAATTAACTCTCAAGCCCGTTAGCCCAGCGAGAGAGCCAACACTGCATATAGAAAACGAGAGCGAGATTGCCAGCCAGAGATTAACGCCGCCGCCAGTTATTAATAGATATTTAGCTATAAAGAATCCCGTAGAATTTAGCGACCACCCGACAAAGAATCTAGTCAATTTTTCAGTTGTATTGATAACATCTTTGCGGTGCTGCTTGCGCGACTCTAAATGTTCTATTAAGTCTTTTGGTAACGGCGTATCTGGGGCGATTTCGCTTACTACTTCGTCTTGTGACTCTTCAATGTCGTATGTCATATTAGCATCAGAGTATTTCTCGAACCCGTCAGCGCTCGGCTAAACTTACTGACGGGTTTAGTTATCAAAAACCTATTAGGGCATCCTTGATTTTTTGGACAATCGAGCGCCCAGCATATTGCTTTTTAGGCTTGAAATCATCACGAGCGTTATCACCCATTTCTAAGTAATACTTGCCCAGTTCTCTATCATGTTGCAGGTCAATTGTTTGTTGTCTAATGTCTGTCTGTAATTCCGTCTGCAACATCTTATATTCGCCATCAACTTGCATCATGTGTTTATCCACCCAAGCCTTCAGCAATAGATGGTCTGTTGCTTGTTGATGACGCAGCGCTTCTTTCTCCTTGGATGAAGTGAAATCAAGCTTCATCTCTTCTAGGATGTTAGCTAGATGAGTATCAGCTAAAATCGCTGACTGGACTGCTCTTTCAATCTTCTCGCCGCTAACACCAGCTTGTTTGTAGATGTCACTCAGGACTACGTTTAAGTCCTCAGTTCCCTTGATGGCAGCTAACATTTGCTCTCTTACCTGTGGTGCAAATTCACTAATCTTCGCCCCGTCATTACCCGTTTGCCCTATTAGCTTCAGGGCTGATTTATCACCTGTTAGCGCTCTAACTACTAAGTTACTAGATGCGTTAAATTTAGTTTTTAATTGGCGCTCTAGGTGGCGTGATTTGGAAGTTACCAGATTCTTTAGCTTCATTGAACTTTTCACAGCGATATTCCTTTGATGGGGTAAATATTTGGTTGCAGTGATACTCCATTCGCCTTACATATTGCTCAATAGTTGACTTTCGTTTGAAATATTGTTGATAGCTTGATTGCTCTAGCATTGGCAGATACAAGCAGTTGTACAAGGGTAAAATAACAGCACCGAGCGCACACAAACTAACAGCAATTCTTGATAAGTAGCTCATTCTACAAGAGCGAATCACCAAGCACTCTAAAAGCGTCAACTCATCACTATTGAGCCGCGTTGAGCCTTGCGAGAATTGAGAATTGGGTGCTTTTAATGTTTTGGCGGATGACTCCCATATCCGCTTTCATGTCTCCTGAAAAGTTGTTAACCTTTTGGTTTAATCTAGAAGCTCTGTTGCTTACGTGTTCTCGCAAGTCTTGGGCGTTAGTTTCAAATGATTGCTCAATGACATCAAATTTCTGATCAACGTAGCTCTTGATTGCAGCTGTTACAGTGCTGATAAATTGGCTGTAGTCGGTAAAGGTGTCGTCAACCTCGGATGCAATGCTCAATGTTTCTTGTTCAGTTAACTCAAACCCCAGCGCCGATGATTGGGCTGTTACAAAGGAACGCTTATCTTCACTAGTTACAGTGATGCTGTTAATCTCTGGTAAGGCGACTGCAAGCTGACTGTTATCAAGTTCCGGGTCAGGCTGTGCATCTTCTGGGCCTACTAAAAAGGTTTCTTCAACGAGTTCATCAACTACAGATAATTGGCTTGTCGATTTGACTTTGAGATAGTCAACGGCTTGGCTCAATTGCTCTTTGGTGGGATTGTCAAGGTCATCGCACTCGACAGCGATCGCAGCTGAGGTGTAATCATCTTTAGTGAATCCTTGATAACCCTGTTTGTACAAACGAGCGCGGACGTTATTAGTAAATTTGTCAGACATGATGATTGCTCCTTAGAGGGCTAGTGTTAAAACTTCGATGGTTGCGGATTTTATCGGTTGTGAGCGCTTGTTGATTGCCCATTTAGCAGCAACAAATGCAACAAGGGCTAAATCTTTGCAGTGGTAAATATTTTCAGCGCTGAAAGATAGTTCAGCTTTCTCAAACCAGTAGTAAGGAGTGCTACGCGGTACGTGGTCAAGATTGATTTTTAAATAGTCTGCAAGAAGCTTCATAAATTCTTCCCCGTGATATTGAGCATCCATCTCGTAGAAGTGCTTGAATGCCTCCCAACGTTCACTAAACCCCTCACCGCGACCTGTAAAGCTGCCGTAGCGACGTTTAAATCCGGCGAATGTCTCAACTATCTTTTGAGCATCGCTACCCAGCACGTTGAAACTAAAATGCTGTTTCAGGATAGAGACTGTCCGATACCAAGTAATGTCAGCAATCTCTTTCCCTAACTCGCGCTCGTAGACTCGTTTGAGTTTTCGATACTTAGCCACATACTCTTTATTTGACACATTACCTCCGTTTTATTCTGTAATGGTGTATAAAATTGATTCGTATTCCGGATGCGTCCAAGGTATTTGATGTATGTAATTAGCTGAATCAGTTATCTCGATATGACCCGCTAGCTGAAAGCTATCAATAACCCTGAAAAATAACTCTGAAAAATTTCAAAGTATGTTTTTTCGTCGGCTATAATCACGCAATAACAGGGCTTGCCAGAGTTTCTGATATATTGACAAAATTCCTTTTACCCCCGTAAAAGCGCCCCTTTTGGACTAGTTGACGCGCTTGTACCAAAGCCTTTGGATGTTTTGCGCGGTACTAGATGTTACCAAGGGTTAGAACAAACTCAACTGTATTGAGTTGTTAGTTATCTCTGCTGTGTGCTGTTTATATAAGCTCGGCACTTCGTAGCAGCGTCTTAGCACCTTGTCACGATTGAGCTTTAAGTCAGCGCTCTTAGACTGACGCGGTAAAGGACGGAAATAATATTGTGTGTGTCTGATACTGTCACTGCTATAGAGATAGCGATAGAGAGCGCCATCGATACTGTAGGTTTTGGATTTGCTTAGGAGGGTTACGCATCCTACAAGCTGTTTATCGATCATCATTCTTTCCTCCTGCAACACACGCACCCGTCAAGCTTGCACCCAAGAAGACCGCTATAGAGGCGATCGCGCTTCCTTCAAAAATTTTGGCGTTGTAAATCCATGTGGGTTGATATTCCTCACCTCTACTTTCTTCAATGCGGTCAACGCCGTGACAAAAGATAGAACCAACTACCATAAAACTAGTAGTTACCAAGCTCACAATTGCTACTGATGACGCTCCATTAAGTATGAATGAGTTAATCTTTTCACGCCTTGGAATTACACGGCGAATGTGCATTACTGGCTTTTGTTCTAGATATGAATGCCACTCTTCATTAGTAAAATTTGTGGGCTTGTAATCATAGGGTTCATGTTCGTCAAGTAGTTCGCCTACTGCTTGGATTGCGTCGCCTAGCATCACATCTGGGGAGTATTCCAGTTGCCTGAATTCCTCCGAATCTCGGATTTCTCTGAGCCAGCGATCTATTGCTTCTAACCTTCGTAATTGATTTTGATTAAGCATTACTTTCTCAAGACGTATTTCGTTGATTGCTTCTATCGCTGGTGGGTAACTTACAATCTGCTAATTGGTTCATCAAAAGTGAAATCTTCTGCTGGTAAAGATATTTGCGTAACTACTGTGGGCACTGATTTTGCCAAAGAATCGCGTTCATCTATATCAAAGGCTGGTAAAACTTCCCAAGTAGCTTCTAAATGCCTGCCGTACCTGGAAAACATCACATTAATTAGCTCTGTTAAACTTGCTAATTTGGTAGTTTTCAAAAGATGTTCGCCCTTTTCCAGCGCCGCACCCCTAATCACAACTCGCGCTTGAGCCATATTTTTGAGTCCTTAAGTAAGACATTTGCAGACATAACTGTGAGCATGGTTGCAATCAGATGCCCATGCCAAAAAACAAGATTGGACGCAATTGGGTTTTTTTTGGTCTTCTAAAAAATTTGCAGACTTTTTGCGTCTTGTTTATTACAATATCACATATTAGCTACAAATTAGAGCAGATTTTTGTATTGGATGAGAAAACTTGCACTAATTAGCTAGAAATCAGTCCTAAAAAAGTACGATAGAAGGCAAATGTATATGTTAGATGCAGTGAGTAAAAGAGTTCACGTAACTTTACCTGATAAGGTTTTTGACGCATTAGAGCGATGGGCTGATGACCAAGGTCGTCCCGTTGCCAACCTTGTAGCGTACCTAGTTGAAAAAGCTATAGAAGAAGCTGAGACACAAGGGAGGATTCCGTCATCATCCAGCAACGACAAGAAGGACAAATGAATACAAACAGTAATTCTGCCATCCCTGCCATTAATAAAGCGATCGCCTTGAAATAGCTGACACACTTAATTGGCAGAGAAAACTTTTCCTTGCTGGCGTTAGATGGCGGCTAGCTTATACACGAACCGATGAAATCCGCCTGCTGTTGCCCATGCAGTCCTAGAAGATAAATTCCATTCGATGAGAGTTTTCTTATGGCAGCAAATGATTTAAATCCGCAACTTCCATTAATAGTAAATCTCAACTTGATTAATCAAGAAGGTCAGGAAAACATTGACCTCAGTAAATTAATCATAGAAATTGATTCAACTCTATTTCCTAACCAGGAACAATTTCTAAAAGCTTTACGCAGTCATTTGTTACAGTCTTTCAAAGAAATTCCTGTAACAACTTCCATCAATCTGAGACAAATAGAAAACAATTCTTTTGAAAATGCCGAAGATGAATTATATCCTCCGGTTCAAAAATCTCAAACGGAGAAATGTCAAAATAGTATTCAGGAAAACGAAAGTTATTTTGAAACTCCAGCTAAGTCCATCCCAAATACTTCAATCACAGTTAGACAATCAAAATTATTTAAGTCCCAAGACTTTGAAGCTATTCCAACAGCAGCACTTATGTTTTCCAGTATTGACTCTCAAATCAAAAAAGAATTGTGGAAGCAAAATGAAGATGGGATAGCCTACTTACAACATAGAGCTAAGGGCGATTCTCAAAACTTCATTGAGCATTATATTGCCAACCCCGGTGATATTTCCATGCTCCCTTGGGATGAAGCACTACAAATCATTGATAAATTTGGGTTTAACAGCGCAAAACTGCACTTAATCTTTGCTGCCTATGCAATGAAACAGGAAAGACCGTGGGAAAGCTTATTTATTCTCAATGCCAGCGACTTGATAAAAGATATGGGTTGGGATCAGCGAACTGATTTACCCAAACATAAAAAACTCTCAGAAATAGCCAAAACTGCGTTTGCATTAGATTGTTTGTTAGTTAAAGCAGTATGGATAGAAGGTAGGAACAAAAAAGGTGGAATAAATGCTAGTACCCCTGTAGGTCGAATGTGGAACATTACAGTTGTGCCCTATGGTCAGATAAATTTACAAGGGAAAATAGAAGAGCCTAATGAAGTTCAATTAATTATTCAACCCGGTGCTTGGACTCAACATTTTTTGAACAGAGCAGGAGCAAAATCAAGGGACGCTTTATATCAGTTTGGCTACTTAGCCCAACAAGTTTTGAAAATTGATCCCTACCATGATGAACTCGCGCTAAGGCTGGCTATATATCTAACATTAGATAGTCGAATTCGCCTTGATGGAAATTACAAAGTACAGGAGCTATTAGAAATTGCATTTGTAAAACCGATTATAGATAAAGCTCGATTAGATCGCCGCCGAGCCTATGACTTAAAACAACACTGGGATAGTGCCATAAAGCTACTACTAAAACTGGGCTGGCAGATTGCATTTGACCCCGAAACTTACCCCGAAGAGCTAAGACCAGACTCCAAGGATAAGAAACCTAAAGGCTACCTTGATAAGCTGTTGGATGCAAAACTCACCATCAAACCTCCAACCCCTATCCCGGAACTTATAGCATCCAAGTCCAAACTCACGGTTGAACGATCGCAATTGAAAGTTAAATCCAAAGTCGAACAGTTACAGCCCAAAGCCAAGCCCACACAGGAACAACAGATCAGCTTGACTAGCAGTCAAGTTAAAGAAGCACGTATTGCTAAAGGCTGGTCGCAAGCGAAACTGGCTGGTTTTCTCGGCGTATCTCAAAACCTTATTTCCCTGATTGAACGGGGTGAGCGCACCTTCAATCCACAGCTAGCCACCCAGATCCAAACGCTTCTAGATATCCAAGACTAAGTATTATTACTCTAGATTTCCCAACTACGAGTTGATGATCGGCTGTGGTTGGCTGGTTTTCTGTTGCAGTCTTGTTTTAAAAAAAATAATTCAAAAAATTGGCTTTAAAGCTTTGCCCTGTAAGGCTTTGATTCTTAAAACAAAGGCTCTAGAATCCCCGGACAAAAACTCTAGAATCCCCGGACAAAAACTCTAGAATCCCCGGACAATCCATTTTTGAAATCCTTGCTGCATAAGGGTTGTAGCCTCTTAAAACAGCCCTGATTAATTAGATTAATTAGATCAGTTTTGCCTAGTGGTTTTGGCCAATCTGGCATTATTTCCTGATGTCCAAAAATGTCAAAAACTTTTTTGGCTACTGAAAACCTTAAGCTGCCGTCAAACCTTACTTCCCACAATAAGCACCCTGGCGTGTACCAACAGAGGGGGTAATGGCTGATAAGCGGCGGTTTCCTAGAAGGAGTGACTAATAAATGACAAACCCCGTAGTTGAGAGCAGAAGAACGGCGCTATCAGGGAAAAAATCTATTTACGATAGCGCGTTTTTACCCCCAGTCATACCTAGTAATAAAATCAAGTTTGCGTATAACGCCACAGGCAGAAATAAAGACTGGGACTTTAAGAAACTTGCCGCCAACTTTCAAGATACAGAAGGCACTCTAGCCGATGTCCAGCACCACATTAAAGCAGGTCACGCCATCTGTGCCGGATTGTTAGCCGGGAAATGGCGCAGTAAGGCTAATGTCATCGGTTCTCAGTGGCTACTACTCGACATCGATAATTCTGATGTTGCCCGTGATGAGGATGGCAAGCCAATTAAGGATGAAAACGGCAATTCCATCAAGGTTTACGATCCGCAACTAACCATCTCAGAAGCCCTAGCCCATTCCTTCATTCAAAAGCACTGCGCTTTAATGTACACCACTGCCAGTCATAAACCAGACTGGCATAAATTCCGGTTGATTTTCCCTTTACCGCAATATGTTGAAGGTGCTGATACTGTAGAAGCTTGTACCCGTAAGCTGATGCAGCAGTTACCGCATGATCCAGCTTGTAAGGATGCAAGTCGTGTTTTCTACGGCAGCACAGAGGCAGAATTCCCGCTAGTCAACCCTGAAGCCACTTTACCAGCAGAATGGATTCAGGAAGCTGTAGCGATCGCGCAACAGGAACGTATTGAGTATCAGCTACGAATTCAGGAAATTGAGTCACGGCGTAAAGAGTGGCGTGAGATTTCCGTCACTGAAGGCTGGGACATTGACCAGCTAATCCAGAACGCGCTTTCATTCATCCCACCACGTACCCCAGGAAGCGGTAACTACGACGAATGCCGTCAGGTGTTGATGGCACTGGTTAACCATTATGGGGCAACGGATGCCGAAATCATCGCTGAAAAGTGGTCGCCCAGTATCAAAGGTTCAACTTGGAACATTCGCGCTAAGATTCGCAGTTTTAGACGTGGGGGAATCTCAATCGGTACACTGTTTCACATTGCCAAACAGTATGGCTTTCGGTTTCCTAAGCGGCAGTACGAATATAACGAACGCGACCAAGGAGTAATTAGCCGTGAGCAATGGGAACTTGCGCGAGTTAGAGAGGACTTGAGCAGCTTCCAAAATTTATTGAAGCAAGCGCTCGCTCCATTTTCCTCGATATTTAAAGGATTTAAAGCCCCACCACAACCATTGCCCTTACCCGAAATTGACACGCCTTCGCCCAATGTAATTATTTACAAGCCCGGCAATATCCCGTACATAACTGAAGTTACAGGCAATATCTCTATCTCCTGCCAGCCAGAGGAACATATTGCTGCTTGGGTGGAAGCTGTTTCTAAGGGCTGGACGCAAATTTTAGATAATTCCCATCCCGGACTAGGTAAGTCTTACAACGCGGGGCAACTGACGGCGGCCCTATTTGGCGTTGATAAACTAATTTACCAGGATGCCAACCACAGAAACCCATCTACACTGCCCATTGAGACGAATTTTGTTGACTTACCAGTGCGTCACAACGGCTTTAAACTAGATCCTACGCGCAAAACTCCTACTGGTGAGGATTTTAAACTGTGGGCTAAAGCGGGTGAGACTGCTGACACTGATGGTAATTGTCACAGAACTTACTTATTTAACGCATTTCGTAACAAGAATTTTAGCAGCCTTGATTTTGAAGAGAGCGGTATTAGTCCCATCTGTGGCGGTTGTTCCCTTAAAAATCAGTGCCGTTTCTCCAGTGGTGACGGTTTTGGCTTCCGCTTTCAAAAGCGCACAGTTATTCAAAATTACTCCGAACTCAGAGCGCACCCAGACTCTACACCAGTTACCTTAACTAATGCTGCTGACCAAACTTTCACTGTTGGGCGTTTATGGGAAGAAGCAGGCACACTCATCAAGCCCGTGCGTTCGGTTGATGTGAACCGAGGCGATTTTGAAACTACTGTCGGCAAGCTGCTACTGTTAGAACCAAATCTTCTATCACAGCTGCAACCTGCACTCTTAGTTTTACACCAACTGCTTACTCAGCAAATTAAACCCACTGACCGCTACGGGTTTGATGATGCCAGCATCCGTGCGCTGCTGCCCCCTTTCCCCACAGGCTTAGATATCGAAGCCATTGGTCAAGCCTCAGAACCTGATTTAACTTTCTTAGAAGACTTGGACTCAATTGATATTACCCAAGATAAACAACTCAAAAAAAGTTCTGCCGCTCGTTATGCTGCCAAAAAGGTAGTTAAAGACAGCGCACGAACGGCAGGCAGGGAGTTTCTTGACTTGCCTAATTACTGGTTGCCTGACTTTCTCGAAGCTTGGAAGGGTGACGGTAGTTTCCAATCTCAATGGGGTGTACTCAGCATTTACCGCCGAAACCCCAAACATACTGAATTGGCTAAATCAGCGAACTTTAATATTTATCTTGATGCCACATTCAAATCCCAGCAATTGAAATTGAAACTGGGCATCAGTGACCCCGTGTTAGTCATTGAGCAACAACGCCCAGACTACGGCAATTTAAAAGTCGTCAACGTCACTGGGCTGGGTAAACTGCCCAAAAATCGCTCTCTTCCACTTAGCGCTCGTGTTAATGCTCTCAAAGAAACCTTGAAAAAACTCTGCCCCACCCTTGGCATTATCGATTGGAAACAGATTGCAACCCAAGCCCTTAGCCGCACAGAATACGGTCACTTTGTCGATGGGCGTGGTGTTAATCGCTTTAGTGAGTGTGATGCGATCGCTTCTTTTGGCATTCCCTACCAAAACATCGGTGTTTTAGCCGCACAATATCAAGTGATGACTGGTGAAAGGGTCAATCTGGAAGATAAAAACAGCACTTTCCAAAAGTATCTCACAGACCTGATACGTGCAGAAATCATCCAAGAGATTGGGCGATTACGCGCTCATCGTCGCTCCAATGTGGAGCTAACATTCTATTTCTGCGCTGACTATGATTTGGGTTTCCTTGATCGTGAATTACCAGGAGTGAAATTAGAAAGCGTTGATGCTTTCCAACTCTGCCCAGAAGCGGGTAACGCCAGTGAGCAAACAGGACACGCCATTGTCAACGCATTAACGCAGCTTTGGCAGTCAAAACAGAAAATTACTCAACCGGCGATCGCCAAAATTGCTGAAATCTCCCAAACTTGGGTGAGCCGATTTACCCAGAGATGGGGGGGCTGGCAGCACTTTAAAAAATTATTACTCTTGCTATTAGATAGTCTTAATAGCGGTAGTAATAAAAATTTGGCTGACTTAGACGACGATGAAAAGTGGCTAGCGCGTACATACTTCCCGATGTTGATTGCTGAATCGGAGTCATTACCAGATCACCTGTTAGAGGGGGTGGCGGAAGTTGCCGAAGTTTTTGATACTAGGGCGATGCGGCGAGTTTTACACAGATGTAGCCCGGCTGTTAGGGCTTCACTGCTGATGACTTTCTTTCGTTGTCTGCCCACCGAAGTTTATTCAATTTCAGTTTCTGGACTCTCTGCATCACTCGTAGAACCTGCGCTATCACCTTGAATAGTCATAAGAACTGATTCTAGACGATAACCAGCTTCCCGAATGTAATATCCAGCTGCACCCACGTCTTCAAACACGCTGTCAAATTGGGGATGAGTTGACGGAAAAATCTTTCTCAGGCGTGAGCTGATTCCTGAGAGTTCTTGCTGAATTGCGATTAGTTCTTGAGTATCATCATCCATACTTATTTACCACAAAGATAGCTGCCCCGGTGAAACATTTGATTTCCCACCTCTATGGTATAAAAGATGACAAGCACTGCAAAGAGCTATAAGGTTGCCGCTGTGGTTATTTGCTGGATTTCTGTCCCAATGATGAACCTGTAGGGTGTACACCCTGCGTTTTGAGCGTGTTAGATGTGATGTTTTGTCACCAGGGGGAATGCACTGTAATCCACATTTTTGACAACGCCACTGGGCTTGTTGCTTAATTGCAGTGGCAAGTTCTGACCAATTGTCTGGGTATAGAGAATAGGTGAACGTCATCAGTCTAATTAAACTAAAGCTTTGAGAATTGTAATGCTTCTAGGGCTGGGCTACGTTTGAAAAAATATTACTCCTGCTATTAGATAGTCTTAATAGCGGTAGTAATAAAAATTTGGCTGATTTAGACGACGATGAAAAGTGGTTAGCACATAAATACTTCCCGATGTTGATTGCTGAATCAGAATCATCACCAGAAGAAGATGCCTTAGAACACGTCGCTGAAGTTGCCACAATCTTTACTAAGACTGCACTGCGGCAAGTTTTTAACTTCTGCACGCCGATAGTTTTGGCTGACTTGCTGATGATTATTTTCCGTTGTCTGCCCACTGAAATTTACTCAGACCAATCCATTCAAGCGTGCTATTGCCCCGGTGCAAACGGTACTACAACTGCGTCACCATCTTGCAATTTAACATCTTGACTTAAATCTTCTGCTGATAAATATTTGTACAAGTTTACATCAATAGTTTGTTTAGTTTCATTAAATACTTGTCGGCGGATTTGAACTCGACGAACATCAGCATTTTCGGTAATTCCACCTGCCGCCTGAATTGCTTTAGTTACAGTAGCCGATGAACAGGATTTTGGACGTTGCTGACTCTGTGGTGCTGTTGCCAGCAGAGAATAACCTCCTGGACGCTGGACTTCTCCAATTACAGCAATATAAATATAATGTTGTGTATGGCTTTGTGCATTAGATTGTACTTGATTAGGTTTGTCGGCACACAATTTGGTTTCATGATCCGGCAACGGTACCGCTAATACTGGCAGACAAGCTACTTGTAGAGATAAAACAGTCGTCAAAAGCCTGATGTCAGCCAAATTTTTCATAAAATCAACTCCAAGATGCGATTGCAATACACCGATAACCAAACAAGACTAAAATTCTTTTTGTTGAGTTTCTAATTTTGACAACTTTCAAGTTTTGGCTGACTTGCTGATGATTATCTTGCGTTGTTTACCTACTGAAGTTTACTCAGACTTTGCCCCAATGCAAGCCGTAACTAACCCGACAGTGACCTGATAAAATTTATCCGTTTTCATTTCTACTGACCATCACAGTAATAAAAGATGCTCACTTGCCTGATTGTGTACTTAATCATTGAGTGAGCATCCCGTTCAGTATGCCTTGAAACGTCACACTAAAGCTTTGTACAGCATAAGTGCATAAAGATTACTGCTTTCTACAATTAGGAAAACCTGTCCCATTTTTGATAATTGAGAAATTAGTAAAATCGGGTAAAAGTTTCAGATGAATGGAGAAAATACCTGATGAGATTTAGTGTGGACTCACCCGTGCAGAATCCTTCACAATTCCCTCTAAAAGTTTTAGGGCTGTTGTTGGTTGTTTCAGTATTAGCTTCGAGTGCAACTATTCTTTATGGTTTAATGATTGCTCATCGAGCGGTTTCATTACCTGAAATTTTAGTGATTGCAGGACTCTTAACAGTGATTGTGACAGCACCATTAGTGAGTCTGGGTTTGTGGTCAGGAGGTAAGCAAGGCTTAGAAGTTTCTAATTTAGGAAAGCTGCTGATTAAAGATGGTTTGTTAATTTCTGTGTTATTGGCGATTACCTTTGGCAGTTTATGTGGAGCTTTTGTTGTTGTCTGTGACAAAGCATTTTATACGTTTCTTCCAATTGGTGTCAGAGATGTGGAATTACCTGGTTCTATACCAGGGTTGCTAGCTGCTTTTGGGGCGGGTATCAATGAAGAAATTTGGTTTCGCTTAGGTATAATGACTACTTTGGTAAGATTTGGGGGCTGGTTACTCAAACAAGAGCAACCAAGTGCAGCATTATTTTGGAGTGCTAATATTGTTGCGGCTCTGTTATTTGGAGCGGCACATCTGCCTCAATTCGCATTGATGGCGAATGGATTACCATTAGCGGTTGTCAGTCTGGTGTTACTCCAAAATGGTGTCGTCGGTTTGATTTTTGGATGGCTTTACTGGCAGCAAGGGCTTTTAGCAGCTATGTTGGCTCATATCACTGCTGATATTGTTATTCACGTCATTATTCCCACATTTTTTGTGTGAAGGAGCTATGCCTCACTGTAGGAGATTGCAATTAGACTAGCTGGTTAACTTGTTCAGTCAGATTCAAAGTCGATCAGAACAGCATCGGACTGAAACATTTCGTCTCTAGCTTTTAAACCAATATCTCGACGGATACTGTCTAGAATTTCTAGACCTGTGTGTTGGCTGTTGGGGTAGGAAGTCCAGATGGCGTTGACTGTAATTTCAGTACCGACTAAGAATGTGTTGACTGCGCCGATAAAATACTCACCATCGGCATAATCTAAGCGGACAAGGTAAACACGAGTTTTGCCAGCGTAGTGAGCATTTTTAATGTCAGAGGCGGTTTGATAATCGGGATGTGATTCAGTCAAATAGGTGATTTTAGGTTTGTTGGGATGATTAAATGCTTCGGATTTACCCCAATTGGGGTCTGACTTTTTAAATGCTTCGGATTTACCCCAATTGGCGTTTGACTTTTTAAATGCTTCGGATTTACCCCAATTAGGGTCTGACTTCTTGCGCCTTTTAGCTTCTCCCATATTGATTCCTATTATGTGGCTAACTTGACCTGTTCAAAGACTAAAACTAGAATGCCATTGTTTCTATGTTGCTGCCTCAGCTGCAAGTAGTTGTTTTTTACTCTTACCCTTCTTACTGTTTACAGGTGTTTCTTCAGCTTCACTGCTGGCTTTTTCTTCTTTCTGATTTTCAGTAGCCTCTTGACCTGACGTACTACTGCCGTTATCAGATGCCTGATCACGGCGACGACTGCTTTTCTTCAACTCACCGATTAAATATTTGATTCTGCTACCAGTCAAATTAATCCCCAGACCCTTCAGCATCTCCGATACTTCATCGTAACTGTAGCCGTACTTATTAGAGGTCAGCTTCTCAATGTACCGTCTCATTTTCCTGATGGCTTCTCTGTCCGATATATCCTCTCGTTCTTTTGGCTTCTGATCCTTCAGCAGATTGATGGCCTTATCAATCTTCTCTTTCGTAATTACTTCTGAATTCTGATGCTCACTCATGGTTATCTCGTGAATCCCGATTAACTGATAATTATCGGCTATTTGAAATAATTTGTATCAATTTATTTTCAAAATGCTAAAAAAGATTGACGATTGCGGCTACGCCGAATTACCTCTTCGCATCACGGCTACGCCTTATACTTTTTAGCGTGGCAGCTTCGCTGGTCTTCTTATTCAAGCTAATGCTAAAAAATCTGACTATTACAGCTACGCTGAATCAGAGAATTTTACTTAAAGCAGCTACGCTGAATTATCTTTTCGTATTGCGGCTACGCCGGACTATTATATTGTGTGGCAGCTACGCTGAATCAGAGAATTTTAATATAGCGGCTACGCCGTTTTTACCGACTCTGTAGTGGCTACGCCGAACCAGAATTTATCTCCTGCTTGATTTGATTCAAATTCCTGCTACGCCGTTGCTATCCTCCTCTGTAAGTTGTAGGATGGACAGCAGCACGGCTATGCCTTTATACTTTCGCCCTCAGCCTCCTGCTGCGCCCTCCGTATAGCCGTAGCATTTGACACCTCACTCACCCCAAAAATGGGCTAGAAGCCACCGATGCCTCAAAGCTTACGCTTTGTCTCGCTCCGCTCGAACGGCAGACTGGTTCAAGTGGGGAAACCCCCCTTGAAAAACCCCCCTCGCAATGTCTCGATATTTTCTCGAATTATGGCGAATCGCAAGCAGTCTAAAGCTCTAGTCCGAAAGCATATTTTTCCAGTGAGATTAAGTGATATCGAACTGGACTTGCTGCGAATAAAATCACTTGACGCGGGGATGTCAGCGAGTGAACTAATGAGGCGCAATGCGTTGATGCGTCCATTACCAAAACGACTGAGTAAAATTAGCTTGCAAACATATTGGGAATTAGGACAAATCGGGAACAACCTCAACCAGCTTGTCAAGGCAACCAACACAGCCATAAAAATTGGGCGAACTTTACCTGCTGATCCAGAACTGCTAAGAGAACTTTTAGAACTGCTGCATCAGTGTAGACGAGACATTGCCTCGGATGACATTGAATCTGACGACTGGGAAGAAGAGGAAGAAGGCGATGATTGGGAAGCAGACTAAAGGCAGAGGTTTTCGCAAGCTGTTGGATTATCTAGAATCCCGCGAAGATGCCAAACTCATCGGCGGCAACATGAGCGGGAGAAATAGCCGTGAATTGGCGCGAGAGTTTAAGCTGTCTCGACAACTGAATTCTGATGCAGACCGAGTTGTTTACCATGTCTCATTGTCAGCAGCTAAGGGTGATAAATTAGATGATGAGAAGTGGAGCGAGATTGGCGATCGCTACATGAAGGAAATGGGCTTTGATGCCAATCAGTTTGTCATCTTCCGCCACCATAACACCGACGACGACCACATCCACATTGCAGCCAGCAGAATTAGGATGGATACAGGGCTGTTAGTGCATGATTCCTGGGATTATGTACGCTCTGAGAAAGTCCTACGACAAATCGAGCAAGACTATGAGTTAGTGCAAGTCCAGGGCAGTAGAGAGAAACTTCAGCGCACACCCAGCACCGGACAAATCAGGCGCATAAGGCGAGAACAAGAAGAATATGAACTAGGTAAACTTGAGCAGCCACCAGGACGCACTATTAAAGAGGAACTTCAGCAGACAATTGATAGGGCTAGAGTTGATAATCCCCAAATGCCAACCCTGATCATGCGGTTACAGCAAGCTGGCATAAGTGTGAGAACAGGATTTACTAGGAATGGGAAGTCTAAAGGCATTTCTTATGAGAAAGATGGGCAAGCTTTTAGTGGCACACAGTTAGGTGCAGCTTATACCTTCCCCGGTTTGCAAAAACATCTTGGCGTTGACTACCAAACAGAACGTGATGATGAACCTATTAATGAATTGCTGTTCAAACCTGTTAAACCACTCCCAGTTGAGCAGTTAGAAAAACTCTTTCTTCTTATTGAACGCAAACAGCAACAGCCCCAGTTCACTCCACCACCAGAGGATACAGTTGTTTGGCAAGTGTTGCACAAGTACTTAAGCGAGAAACGCTACATACCAGATTATATTTCGCAAGGATTACATAATAATCAGTTGCTTTACATGGATGAGCAACGAAATATTTTGTTTATCAAACGTGATTTAGATGGTGAAAAAACTGGCGCATTAATTTGGTCAAAGCCTAGAGAAAATCATCGTGCTGTGGAGTACGACCAAAACACCTCTACACAAAAAGGTTGGTTTTATCTGAGATTGGGAGGGCAACCAACGTCCAAGGTAGAAAACGTCTTTTTGTGTTCTTCACCAATTGATGCGATGTCAGCAGCCACTTACCTGATCTCAAGCTGCAAAGGGCTACCACCAACTAGAACCATGTTGATAGTAGCTGATGACCCGAATAACCTACCTATGGAATTTCTCAAGAGTTTCAATCGGGTGGTCGTAGCATTCAATAATGATGAAGAAGGGAATAAAACAGCTAGTGCAGTATTAGAACTATTGCCACAGGGTAAAAGGCTCAAAACCCATAATCCTGATTGGAGTCAGGAACTAGAAGCTCATCTAAGGGAGGAGCAACAAAAGCTCATACAGCAGGATCGTGGTTTTAGCCTGTGAGCCACGCCGTGCAAACCGAACTCGTTGCTGCCGAGGCGAGGCTTTAGTTTTTACTAGCTGGGCAGTTAAGAGAGCAGTTTATTGAAGTACGTTTGCAACACAAACGTATTATCCATTCTCAATAATTTTGAAGTTATTGAGAATGAAACAGGCGATCAAAATTTGCTGTAAGTCATAGTCAGTAAGCATTACACAAGAATTTTTCGCAAAAAGTCTTATGCTCAACTGGTAGCAGTAGGGCTACTCTATAGCTACCAGTTGGGGAATCATCAAATTTTCAACAACTCGCTTTTTTACTGCTCAACTGGTAGCGGTGTGTCACCAGTTGAGCTACCCAACAGCTACCACTTGGGCAAGGTATTTAGAACTACTATTTCAATACTGCCAAACTACATAAAATCTATGTAATAAGTGGTGTTTACAGCAAGCTTTGGTGTAACTCACAAGTGGAGTGCAGTTGTGATACTACAAAAGTAGTATTGAGTATTGTTTGTTGACGTTGGTTCAAAGTTTTTTAATTTTGGCTCCTTTTCGGGAATATTCAAACATCTAATTGAAGTATTATCCAGAAACCGAGAATTTACTATGCCTACCACATCTGATATTCAAATCACACTTGATCTGAGAAACCCCCAGTTAGATGACGAAGCATTGGAAAAATTAACCCAAAGCCTTCGGCGCGAAATGCTCGATTTAGACGAAGTAAAAGACGTTAAACGTGTTCTCGATCCTAATCCACCAGCAGGTAACAAGGCATTAGGCGCAGTTTTGGTCGGGTTGCTAACGGCTGAGGTGAATGTAAAAAATATTAAGGCTCTATTTGGATTTTTGAGCGATCGCTTGGGTGGTAAAGCAATCACAATGGAGGTTGAAGCCAACGGTAGAAAGCTCAAAGTCACAGCTAGCAGTCAGCAAGAATTATTAGCAGCAATTCAGGCAGCGCAACAATTTGTAGCATCCACATAAGGGGTCAAAAATGGTTAAGATGGCACTTGCGATCGGGGTGAGTGATTACGAACCGGGTTTAACTCCCCTACCTGGGGCTACCAGAGACATAGAGGCAATACAGCGAGTATTACAGCACCCCGACATAGGTGGATTTGATGATGTTAAAACTTTGTCAAATCCTGAGCCACTAGTAATGCAAGAAGCGATTGAAACATTATTTTCAAGCCGCACAAAAGACGATCTAGTACTGCTGTTTTTCTCTGGACATGGTATCAAAGATGACAATGGCAAGCTATACTTAGCTACGCGCATCACTCGTAAAAACCCACAGGGAGAACTAATCCGGGCAACAGCGGTTCCAGCCAGTTTTGTGCAAGACATCATGAGCAATAGCCGCTCTCAGCGACAAGTTGTAATTCTAGATTGTTGCTTTAGTGGAGCATTTGCCGAAGGTTGGTTAGCTAAAGATGATGGTTCTGTAGATGTAAAAAAACAACTGGGAGGAGAAGGACGGGCTGTCCTCACGTCTTCGACTTCTACCCAATATTCCTTTGAGCAGGAAGGGTCAGACCTTTCGACTTATACTCGTTATCTGGTCGAGGGGATCGCGACTGGAGTAGCTGATCTCGATAGCGATGGTGTGGTTTCCATTGATGAGTTGCATGAATATGCCAAAGGGAAAGTTCAAGAAGCGGCGCCAGCAATGAAACCAGAAATTTATGCCATCAAACAAGGCTACAAGATCCGTATTTCTCAAGCACCCACAGAAGATCCCAAGCTAAGGTATCGCAAAGAAGTTGAGTTTTTTGCCAGTCGTGGCGTGATTTCTGCTGTGGGGCGTAATGTCTTAGATGCGTTACGAAATGGGTTGGGACTGCTACCAGAAGATTCTGCGGCAATTGAAAACGAGGTGCTTAAACCTTACCGGGAGTACCAGAAAAGATTGCAGAACTATGAGCAAGTTTTAGTTGAGGCGATTGGGCGCGAGCATTCTCTCAGCAGCGACACTCAAAACGAGTTGAAACGTTTGCAGCAAGTTTTAAAACTTAGAGATGAAGATATTGCCCAAATTGAAGCTCAAATTACTCCCCAGAAAATAGCAATCCAACCTTTAGGTGATCCTGGGGAGGTGATTCAGGATAAGGCTCTCTTTGGCAGCAACAATGTGGCATCAATCAAACCACCAAACAAAGCCGTGGCAGCAAGCCAATCTGAAACTCTTACGCCACCCTCAAAACCTAACAAAATCCGTTTATTAATAATTGGGTCAGTAATTGGATCAGTGGGTCTGATCGCTGCTTTGTTTGTTATTGGAAACTCACATCCCATTCCAGAACAAAGTCCTGGCGAAGTTAAAGCCGGTCCTATCTGGAACAACGATGATGCAGCAATTAAATGTCCTGTAGCCGCCGCCGCTGTCAATAGAAAATGGAACGGTAATTGGACAACAACTGTATGGGGAAAAGAGTCAGTTTGTAGTCTTGTAAAAACCCCTTAGTTTCAACGAAGCAATTTAAGCGTCTGAAAAGGACTTACATAGGGCTTGCTTGAATAACAAAGCAATTCTGATTTTGCTTTTTTATGACTCTTTCAGCAAGCCTTACTTAGCTCACAAAAAACAAATTTATGGTCAGGCTTCGTCTCAAGAATTAGATGCGATTTTTGGAGGAGATTGAGCGAAGAATATTTGAACAATAGCCGCCGCAGTTGTAGCTGTTAACTGTGAGGCGGCTATTGTAGTGCTTACGTACTTCATTAGTAGTATTTTTTGATGGCTGTGAGCGTAAATTCAATTTTGGCTCAAAAAACTTGATCGAGAATTATGGCGTACTGTGCGAGAGTTTTAGTCAGGAATTTTTGGCGGAGAAATCAGGGTGGTAAATTAGGTTTTTGGGGTCTAAATCCTTACATTTACCTTGTGTTTACCTTGTAAATACCTTGGAGATGCCATTGCAGTACCTTATTTTTGACAAAAAAGAAGGATTTTGTAAAAAACGGTGATTTTCAGTGTTGAAGGTGCAAATAAATCCTTGTATTTGCCATTGAGATGCCATTGAAATGCCATTGGTTTACCTTACAAATGCCTTTAAAGAGAAAATCCTTGTAAATACCTTATAAATTCCATTCGAGTAAATTAATGCTTCGGGTGCGAAGTTTTTCGTCAGCCAAAAAAATTAGTATGATTTCGCCACCTGCACATAGAAAATTTTTAGGGGCAAGATGTCTATTGATAAAAAAGAACTGGTACGTGGATGACCCAAATAACTTGCCCTTTGAACTCCTCAGAAATATCAGCAGAATTGGGGTGGCATTTAATAATGATGATCTTGGCAATGAAGCATCACTTGTCGTTGAGTCAATGCTGCCCCAGGCTAAAAGAATTGCACCCAAGGGGCTGACTTGGAATGAGATTTTGATTGAAGCGAAGCAGCAAGAAATGCAACAGCAGAAACAACGCTCTAGGGGTTTTAGTCGATGAGTCGTGTTGAAAGACGAACTCGTTGCCGCTTTCGCTCAATTAGGCGGTGCTGGGACGGGGCAATAGTTTACTTGTGCGTCAGCCTAGTTTATAAAAGCCCCGCCCAGCACTCCGCTGTCGCCGCCTAATTGCAACGAGTTCTTAAATCCCCTCAACTAAGACACTGTAAACTCTTTGGGTATATTGGGGTTGAGTTAGTGGGAAAAAGCGAATTGGTTTGGCAAACTACAGTCAATCAAACTGGTGTTGAAAAACCACTATCAACCCTTGAGGTTAACTATTACTGATTGCAACGAATCAGCTTCGTTGTATCCAGCTTTTTTGAGATTGTTGTAGTGAGTTTCTAGGATGAGAATGTCTTGCGATCGCCAAGAGACTTTTTTCGCAACTACAGCAATTTGCTTGGCTAAGTCTTCTCGTAATCGTGTAAAATCTCGGCTGGGTTCCCAGGCTTGGGCAAATATTTTAAGAGTTTTATTACCTTGCTCATGACTCAATTGAGCAGGAATCGTTTTAGTGTTAGGGAGTCCCAACCATGTCAGCAGTGTTTTGACTTCATCAGTGCCGCCACCAAGGAAATATGTCAAAAATCGCCACTGTTCAAATTCTGATTTATCTGTGTAATAGATGCTATCCAGAATTACCACAATATTATTCAGGTTGAGTTGTTCTATCTTCCCCAATGCCTCTGCTGCACGGAAACGAACACCTTTGTCAACGGTTTCATCCTTGAGGAAATCGAGGATGTCTTTGACGTAGGGTTTGGCTGCCTCCCCCAGATTTCCCAACGCACGAGCTGCACTGGAACGAACCCAGGAGTCAACGGTTTTATCTAGTAGGATGTCAGCGATGTCTTTAACGTAGGGTTTGGCTGCCTCTCCCAGATTTCCCAATGCCGATGCTGCACTAGAACGAACACTTGAGTCAAGGGTTTTATCCAGTAGGATGTCAGCGATGTCTTTGACGTAGGGTTTGGCTGCCTCCCCCAGATTTCCCAACGCACGAGCTGCACTGGAACGAACATCTAAGCCAACGGTTTCATCCTTGAGGAAGTCGAAGAAGTCTTTGACATAGGGTTTGGCTGACTCTCCCAGTTTTCCCAATGCCGATGCTGCACTTCTACGAACATCTTTATCAACGGTTTCATCCTTGAGGAAGTCGAAGAAGTCTTTGACATAGGGTTTGGCAGCCTCCCCTAGATTTCCCAATGCCTTTGCTGTATGGAAACGAACATCTTTATCAACGGATTTATCCAGTAGGAAGTCGAGGATGTCTTTGACGTAGGGTTTGGCAGCCTCCCCCAGATTTCTCAATGCATAACCTGCTATTATACGAACATTTTTCTCAACGGTTTTATCCTTGAGGAAGTCGAAGAAGTCTTTGACATAGGGTTTGGCAGCCTCCCCTAGATTTCCCAATGCAGAAGCTGCACGGGAACGAACATCTAGGTCAACAGTTTTATCCAGTAGGATGTCAGCGATGTCTTTAACGTAGGGTTTGGCAGCCTCCCCTAGATTTCCCAATGCAGAAGCTGCACGGGAACGAACATCTAAGCCAACGGTTTTATCCAGTAGGATGTCAGCGATGTCTTTAACGTAGGGTTTGGCTGCCTCCCCCAGATTTCTCAATACCTTTGCTGCACTGGAACGAACACTATAGTCAACGGTTTTATCCTTGAGGAAGTCGAGGATGTCTTTGACGTAGGGTTTAGCAGCCTCCCCTAAATTTCCCAATGCAGAAGCTGCACTGGAACGAACACTATAGTCAACGGTTTTATCTTTGAGGAAGTCGAGGATGTCTTTGACGTAGGGTTTGGCAGCCTCCCCTAGATTTCCCAATGCAGAAGCTGCACCGGAACGAACACTTGGGTCAATAGTTTTATCCAGTAGGATGTCGAGGATGTCTTTGACGTAAAGTTTGGCAGCCTCCCCCAGTTTTCCCAATGCATAAGCTGCACTGGAACGAACACTTGAGTCAACGGTTTTATCTTTGAGGAAGTCGAGGATGTCTTTGACGTAGGGTTTGGCAGCCTCCCCCAGATTTCCCAATGCAGAAGCTGCACTGGAACGAACATTTTTCTCAACGGTTTCATCCTTGAGGAAGTCGAGGATGTTTTTGACGTAGGGTTTGGCAGCCTCCCCTAGATTTCCCAATGCATAAGCTGCACGGGAACGAACCCCGGAGTCAACGGTTTTATCCTTGAGGAAGTCGAAAATGTCTTTAACGTAGGGTTTGGCAGCCTCCCCTAGATTTCCCAATGCAGAAGCTGCACCGGAACGAACATCTTTCTCAACGGATTTATCCTTGAGGAAGTCGAGGATGTCTTTGACATAGGGTTTGGCAGCCTCCCCTAGATTTTCCAATGCATAAACTGCACGGGAACGAACCCCGGAGTCAACGGTTTTATCCTTGAGGATGTTGAAAAGTTTTTGAGCAATATCCTCTGGTTTTTGAACCACCGATTTCAAATTTTTTAGATCATATAGATTGAATTTTTCATAAGCAAGTTTCTTTACTCCATCATGTCCATCATCAAGGGCAGCAACGATACCGTTAATCTGCCAAGCTTCTGGCTTCGGCTGGGGTTGTTCTTTCGCACTTACCCAAGGCAGGGCGAGGAGGAGTGTCAACAGCAGGGTAAAGGGAAAAAGGAAAAAGGGCGACGAACGCTTTTTAATTATGTGTAGATGCATTTGTAATTCGTAATTTATTTAGCGACATGGTTATTAAATATTTCCAACCATTTTCTATAAACAAAGACCTTTCTTCCCGCTTCGCCGCCAAGAGCGCAACGAGTTCTTAAATCCTCAAAACTGAGACAATGTAAACCCTTTTTCGTATATTAACTGCTGATGAGTTGTATATTGGTGGTGAGATTTACCCAAAACAAAAATAAACATTACTGATTGGCGTATCACCGTTATCTTAAGTTGTAATGGTGCAGGTAAACCCACTTACTTATGAGCCGAATCATCGCAGTTTTTAATCAGGCGGGAGGTGTTGCCAAAACCACCCTTACCCAAAACCTGGGCTACCACCTAGCGCAATTGGGTCATCGCGTCCTACTCATCGACATAGACCCCCAAGCCAGCTTAACTATCTTTATGGGCTTGGTTCCAAGAGACATAGAGCAAACTGTCAACAATGCTATTGTGGATGAACAACCCCTGCCAATTCATGAGGGGATTCATGGTATGGATTTAGCACCTGCCAACATCTCTCTGAGTACGGCAGAAATGCAATTGGTTAGTGCTTCTATGCGCGATTTCCGCCTGAAAGAAGCCATCGAACCAATTGAATCCGATTACGATTTTATATTAATAGATTGCCCTCCCAGCTTAGGGCTACTAAGTTACATCTCCCTCGTAGCTGCCACTCATGTTCTCGTTCCCCTAGAAACCCATTTCAAAGCCTTTGAGGGAACAGGCGAATTACTAAAAACGGTTGCTACAGTACGCAACAAACCAAACCGCAAATTGCAAATTGCCGGATTTGTGCCGACAAAATACGATGCCCGGAACTCCCAAGACACGCGCACTTTAGCAGCCATCACCGAACAACTAGCCAGCGCCGGAACTGTCTTTTCCCCAATTCCTCGCTCCACTGCTTTTGTTGATGCTTCAGAAGAACGAATGCCCCTTGCAGTTTACGATCCCAAGCACCCATCTGTTGCAATCTTGAAAAAAATAGCCGTTAGTTTAGAATCCTTAAAATGAGACGCACTACTAAAGCCAGCCAACCTCTCAAAAGCAAAATTGATGTACCTTGGGACACTACAGGCATCAATAACGCCGATTCTCAAGTGAGCATCCCATTAGACCAGATTATTCTGCCGCCGAATCAACCGCGTCGTTACTTTGACCCGGAAGCATTAAAGCAGTTAACCGAGTCGATAAAGCAGCATGGCATCCTGCAACCTCTGTTGGTGCGTCCACTAGCCTCTGGTAAATACGAAGTAGTAGCAGGAGAACGACGCTACAGATCAGGAATTGAAGCCAGACTTGAAGCTGCACCTGTGGTTGTGCGTGAGCTATCGGATGACCAAGCGTTTCAGTTGGCTTTGATAGAAAACTTACTTCGAGAAGACCTCAACCCAGTTGAAGAAACCGAAGGCATCCTGCAACTGCTGGCTCTCAAACTAGGTCGAAGTGTTGAGGAGATACCCCCATTACTGTATCGTCTACAACGCCTACAAAACAAAGCGTCTACAGTTACCCATAACGTTATGGGCGCACACGGTAGCGAAGGTGATGAACCTACCCATAACGTTATGGGCGAAGTTAAAAATGATTCTACCAATAACGCTATCAGCGACGATGAAGGCGATATTGGCTTATCTACCCATAACGTTATGGGCGAAACCAAAACGGATGATTCAGACCTCAACCAGTCGCAGCCATTAAATCCAGACCTAGAAATCGTTAAAGAAGTGTTTCTTGGCTTAGCGTTAATGACCTGGGAATCTTTCGTTAAGAACCGTCTACCCTTGCTCAACCTCCCAGAAGATATCCTTGATGCACTAAGGGAAGGCTCACTTGAGTACACCAAAGCCAAAGCCATCGCCCAGATTCCCCAGTTGAATGAGCGCGTTGAATTTTTAGAACAAGCTGTTGCCAACAACTGGTCTTTAAGCGAAATCAGGCAGCGCATTAGTGAAAAGAAAGCTACCTCTACTGAAAACACGGAGTCGAGCAATTACAAAGAACGTTTTACTGCTGCGACTACCAAACTAAAAAAATCAAGCATTTGGTCAGACCCTAAGAAGCGGAAGCAGATAGAAAAACTGCTGGCACAACTGGAAACGCTCACAAATGTTGAGTAACCTGGCATACCAAAACCAAGACGTAGAAGGCAAAAGGCTCAAATATTTTTTATACTTAGCTTGTGTTCCTTTTTAAGTTTAAGTCCCCATGCTAGAGTCAGAAAAACTTATCCAGATAGTACAATCCTGGCTAGGCTATATCAGATTAGAAGAACTGACTCAAGCTGAGGTCGAGCGTTCTTCAGATATCTATTCAAAAGTAGTAGATAAGGGAGTGCAGCTTGTTGGCAACAAGCTACTGTTAGATAGCGAAGTATTTACGCAATTCCAGCAACAGCAACAAGCAGCTAAAAGAGGGAATAAAAATGATGTTCAGATGGCTGTTGCTTTCCCCCAAATCTATATAATCAACGGCAAGGGAAAAGAGCAAAAGCTGAAATACCTGCCTCTTTTCACAATTGATATTTCACCTATTTTTAAAGGTAATTACCGCAAAACTGGCTGGGACTTGACTGAATACGAGTTTCAGCCAGTGGTTGTTAATTTGATGCGGCTGTACGGGCTAGAGGAGGAGCAAGCCGAATCACTTATTGTTGCTTCAGGAATTGGAAAATTTTTAGAAGATACATTTAAAGGAAGATTCCCAACGCTTCGAGACTTTCTTGAACTGGTAGATTTACCCGAAGGAAAGTACAAAACCTCTCGACAACCTTATTTGCTTCGCTGCGATTTTACACCCTATAACGCCCTTCTCAAGCAAGACATACAAGAAATCCTTAAGGAACTTCAACAACCTGACTGTAATAGCGAATGGCTAACTGAAACTCACCCAGCGATGCAGTACCTCTGGGGTCAGCCACAATCACCCAGAGATGAGGTGATGTTTTGGGGGGCTTTCCCTGATCATCCGCCTGATGAATTTCAAGCGTCTGTCCTAAAACACGCCCAAGAGAACTTACTAACTGCTGTTTGTGGGCCTCCGGGAACTGGAAAAACAGAAGTGTTTCTGCACCTTATAGCACAGCAAGTAGTGAATCGGGCGTTACGGCTTGTTTGCGGTGAAGATGATGCAAATAATTTAATACTCTTTGTCGGCACTAATAACACCACCATTAAAAAATTCCAACAACGACTGACAAAGAATTCTCCTGCTCAACAGTTTTATCTTCCTGGCGGCAACCAAACTATTATCCGTAAAGAAACCCTACCCAAATTGCAATCTTGCCAAGATTGGCTGCGTCAGACTGAATTTAATCACGAGTCTTGGGAGCAAGCCAAACTCGAACTACTGCTTGCAGAAAGTCAAATTCAGCAACTCATAGAGCAAGACCGCTTTAATACTGCTCAAAAAGTCACTGATTTTGAACGGCGATCGCAACTGGATTTAGAAATCCAATTACTCAATAACGAGATTGCTGCTATTGATTCCAAGTTACAAGCCCTAACTGAACAACTGTCAAGTTTGGCTCCTTACGAAAATTTTCCCATTGATGCTTACCAGCAGATACAAGAAGCTTTATCCCAGGCAGAACGAGAACTACCAAAAGAGTCTGACCCTATTACCAAACGCGCCTTGAACTGGCTTAATGCTACTACCGATCAGCGAATTTTCCGCCGATTGGCTTTGCGGATCAATGCTGCTGTGTTAAACACCTTGGCGACAGGGCATCCTTTTCAGACCCCCCTTGACCACCCTAATTTAATCGCAGCCCAGGCTTCTGTTAACCAAAAACTAGATTTCTCACAACAATGGCAGAATCTTAACCGGGGAATAACTGAAATTCAAACCCAGCTAGCAGCTTTAAATAAAGAACTAGAGTTAAAACTTTTCAGACATCAACAAATTCAGAAACAAATTGAAAGTTACCCCCAAGGGGATTTCTACAGTCGTTTTTACCGCGACCACCACTCATTGCAGCTAGAACTATTTCAACGTGCCTGGGCGTTTCAAGAGCAAGAAGTTCTCCGACGCAAGGATAGTGTGATCAGGGCATTGTCAACTTACGGCAGCGTCTTGACGGGCGACGGAGGGGCATTGCTCCAACTGGAAAGTGATAGTGATGCTATCTACCGTGACTTGAGCTTGATTTTCCCCGTTATTAGCTCAAGCCTGCAATCAATACGTAATATGCTGCCAATTCTCCAACCCAATAGCGTAAAGCTGGCACTGGTGGATGAAGCGGGAACAACTCTTATACATCAATTATTCCCCTTACTGGTGCGATCGCAACAGGCAGTAGTGGCTGGCGACCCCCAACAAATCGAGCCGATCGTAAACCTTTGCGACGATACTATCAAACAATATCTGAAAACTGCCTTTCTGGATCGGGGCATGGGGAATGAAGACTACTATCGCTATGCCCCCACTGCCAAATACACAGCTACCGCTTATCATCGTGCTGCTGGTGCTAGGGGTACAGAATCCGATTTAGGCAACGGCATTATCCTCTCTAATCATTACCGTTGCACGCCATCCATTATCCAGTTTTGCAGCCCCAACTATCCCGGTGGTCTGCAAATCCTTTCAGGTGATCAGCAGACTGCAACGGTCAAGCATCTGCTGGCTTACCACGTTGAAGGAAGCCACACCCATAATACCAATCCAGAAGAAATTGATGCTGTAGAAACTATAATTGCGTCCTTGCTAAAACATGGGTACTCTACTAACTCGAATGACAACTCAAAAACAATTGGGGTGATGTCGCCGTTTTCGCAGCAAGCTAACGCGCTCAAGTATCGACTATCTAACCGTTGGCGAAACTTTTCTTGGGATGATATTGGCACAGTTCACACCTTCCAGGGGGGAGAAAAAGCAGCCATCATCTTCTCTCCTTACCAGTGCCATCAAGAGCATAGTTTTTGGTTCCTCAACCGCAAACCCAATTTACTGAATACAGCCGTTAGTAGGGCAAGGGAATTGTTTATTTTGGTGGGCAATCTCAGGGAACTAGAATTAGCAGGCGGTGAAACCAAGCGGTTAGTTGAACACATTCGGCAACATGGGGAAATTCGTTATGAGTGAGGCTTGAATATATGGCATCTGCAATGTGGCACTAACACCATAACTTTTGTCAGTGTCGATTTGGCGACACCACCCGCCTGGTTAAACAGGGCAATAATGCGGCAAAGAGGGTCAGAAGTTGACACTGGCATTATTCCTAGAAGATACGATGATCTTTGGTCAACCGGCTCGGTTTTAGTTTCCAGTTTACGTGTATCAGATGAAAAAAGTTTATTTTGGGATAGAAATTCCAGTAGATTTTATATAACTTCACCGTATGTAGATTTAACAGTCTCACTATGCGGGAAAATAGCTGTTAGGTGTCTGCGGAGTGGTCAAAAGTAGCTGGTAGGGGTGCATCATGGAGACAAACTATACATTCAAATTCAATTCTGACACTGCCTTATCAGCCCTCAAAGCTGGTAAATATGACCCGATCAATTTCTACCAAGCGCGTTTAGACCTGTTTAGCCTCTCGGTAATGGCAGACTATGATCAGCTAATTTGTCTGCCCACACTAACTGCTATTGACAAATACTGGTATCAGATTGAAACAGCCCGAAAAGTACTTAGACAACTCGGTGGACGCGCATTACTAGCCGATGAAGTCGGATTGGGCAAAACTATTGAGGCGGGACTAATCATAGCCGAGTACTTAGCAAGGGGTATGGTACAGTCCATGCTGGTGTTAACTCCTGCATCCCTAGTTTCCCAGTGGCAATCAGAGTTAAGTGACAAATTTAATATTGCTACTATCACCACAGATAATCGAGATCCCCAACAACCGATAGACGAATTTTGGACAAATAATCCGCGAATTATCGCTTCATTAAACACGGCTAAGTCTGCTAAACATTATCCCCACGTCACCAGTCGCACTTGGGACTTGGTTGTTGTCGATGAAGCCCACCACCTGAAAAATCGCACTACCCTAAACTGGAAACTGGTCAATGCCCTCAATAAGCGGTTTATCCTCATGCTCACTGCTACGCCAGTGCAGAACTCCCTTATTGAACTGTTTAATCTGCTGACCCTCCTCAAACCGGGACTGCTACAAACAGAAGCCGCTTTTAAAAAAGAATATGTCGATTCCAAAAATGGACGAGTCCCTAAAAATCCAGAAAAGTTACGCTCTCTGATGCGGGAAGTCATGGTGCGAAATACCCGCGCCCTAGTAGATGTCAAACTGCCCAAACGCTTCGCCACCACAATTACCGTTACCCCAGCAACAGGCGAGGAGAAACTTTACCAGGACTTGAGCGAGTATCTGCGTAACTCTGAGGATAAACTAGACAGGCTCTCCCGTACCAATTTGCTAATGCGTGCTGGTTCATCCCCTGGTGCTTTGGCTGACTCCCTCAAGCAATTGACCAAACGCCTACCCGATGAAGAACTGAAGTCTTTAGCAAGACGAGCAGCCCAGGTGAAGCAGGTCGAGAAAGCAAAAGTATTGGTAGAAATGCTCTCAAAATCTTCCCAGAAAACCTTGGTCTTCACAACCCATAAAGCAACTAGCACTTATTTGGCCCAAACTCTGCAAGCTGCAAATATCCCCTTTGCAGAATTTACTGGTGGGATGTCCCTTAAACAGAAAGATGAGGCTATAGCCGCATTTCGGGATGATGTTTCTGTACTGCTGGCATCTGAAACGGGCGGAGAGGGACGTAACATTCAGTTTGCGAACGCGATCGTTAATTATGACCTGCCCTGGAACCCAATGAAAATAGAACAGCGCATTGGTCGTATCCACCGCATTGGACAAACCCAGGATGTTTTTATTTTTAACTTTTGTCTAAAAGGCAGTATCGAAGAGTATATTCTGCGGATCTTGCATGACAAAATTAATATGTTTGAACTAGTGGTCGGAGAGATTGAAACAATTTTAGGGAACGTGGATGATGAATTTGACTTTAGTGAAATTGTCATGGATATCTGGCTCAAGCATCAGGTTAAACCCGAATTAGATACAGCCTTCGAGCAATTGGCAGATAATTTGTTGAAAGCCAAAAACCAGTATCAGCAAATTCAGGAACTGGATGAACAGATTTTTGGCGAAGATTTTGAAGCTTGAGAAATTGATTTGAATAAATATGTTATCAGACCCAATTATTACTACCTTAGAAAAAATTGTTTCTCTGCATGATGGAATAGCAGAACCTGCTGGTGAACACATTTTGAATGTGTTGTTGACGGAAAATATAGCATCGCTGCTTTCGCTCCCCGAAGAAGTTACTTTTACAACTATTGCTGATGTACCCAAAAGTGTTTTTGTCACCTATCATTCAGAAATCTTAAATAAGCTATCTGAACTATTAGCTGTTAAAGGACTTATTAGTGCGTTGGCTGTTAAAATCGATGGACATCTGAAAAACACAGGCTTTGAGAAAATTTTATTGGAGAGACTCGCACCTCAAAATGGCTTAATTCGTTTTTTAGATGCTAAACCAGAAATTACTC
>NZ_JACJSI010000629.1 GCF_014698065.1 Nostoc flagelliforme FACHB-838 | reverse complement strand
CTCCATTTGCGGACTTCATCAGGAAGTCCATGTTTTTTCCAATTATCGGTAATATCAATAATCACCGCAGTGGGTTTTAAAGTGTAAGTTCTTAGAACCCGCCCCAGCATTTGTAGCCAGAGAGTAGAGCTTTCAGTTGGACGGACACAGTAAACGCACTCAATATTAGGGCAATCAAAGCCCTCGGTTAAGATTTCGTAATTAGTAATTACTTGGGTTGTGCCATTGCGAAAACGCTGCAATATTTCTAATCTCTCTTGTGGGGGAGTCTTCCCATCCAAATGTTCGGCACTAATATAATTACGAGAAAATTCCGCAGCCAGGGCACGAGAATGTTCCAAGCTACAGGCGAAAATAACTGTACGAAGATTCCGTGCATATTTAAAGTAATTCTCAAGGATTTCACTAACTCCAATCTGGCTAGTGACGGCGACCGCTAGCTCTTTAGCTCTAAAATCCCCACGAGATTTTGCAACTCCAACAGTAGAAATAGTTTGATTCGTTGCAAATAATCGAAAGTTACTTAAATACCCAGACTGAATTAAGTAAGCCGTGTCAATGCCAATAACCAAATCATCAAATAAATCAACAAAACCTTGACCATCAATTCTTTGAGGAGTTGCAGTTACACCTAATATCTGGGCGCTTTCATAATGTTCAATTAATCGTCGATAAGATAAAGCAGTTGCATGATGCGCTTCATCTAATATCAAAAGTCCAATGTTCATTGGCAACTCTAATACTTCTCGTCTACTCAACGTTTGAACGCTAGCAACTTGGATTCTCCGTTCCGGATTAGCCAGAACACCTGCTTTGATAATTCCAACTGGTTCACCGATAATTTGCTCTAGCTTTTCGGCAGCTTGAGATATCAACTCAATCCGATGAGCAATGACTAAAACTTGCTTTCCTTGGTCAAAGAATTTATGGGAAATATGTGCAAAACACACCGTTTTTCCGGCGGCTGTCGGAAGTTGTCCAAGCACCCGCCTATTACCTTTGTCCCAAGAATTCCAAATATCTTTTATCCACTGATGTTGATAATCTCTAAGCTCGTAGGTAACAGGCATTCAATCTACCTCAACAATAATTTTTCTCCCGTGGGAATATTGCTCATTATGCCATAAGTTCTTAAAGTTAAAATACCGATAATCGCAATTCTAAAAGTAGTAAAGATATTTTAGATTGAGTTGATGCGATTTTACTTTATAAAGAGCAATTTAGATAGACTAAAAATATACATTTATCAAACTTTCGGTTTATGGGCGATAATCTCAGTGATGTAGAAGCTGAATATAGTGCAGAGTATAAAACCATTTTGATAGTTCCAGGGTAATCAGTCTCAGCTCTAAATGTCTCGTTAAAGAATTGCTGGCTATATTTTGATTAACCTTTCAATAGCAGTATAGGTGATATGTAAGCATTCAGTATCTAATTTTTAGGATTTCTGGCATTGAGTTATAAAAATTGCTGGAATAGGAAACCTAGAAAGATTTAGATTGATGACAAACAATCTGCCATTCTGGTCAAATAGTTCGTCGTACTACAGTAGACTTCTCAAATATGCCGCACCAGTATAATAAATAGTTCCTTATCGTCTAGTGCTTGAAATGACTGTATCTGTTGGAATCTGGCTTTTTTCCAGGCTTTGAGCGCACGTTCATTAAATGCTGCCACTGTAATGCGAAATAGGGTGAGGTTAAACTTTGAACGTGCAAAATTGAGGACATCTGCAATATACATCTGTCCCCTTCCCTGACCCGTGAGGTCGGGGCGCACTCCCAAACCAATGTCAAGTGAGTCTTTTGTATAATCACCTCCTGGGACTTAAGCCTAATTAAATAGGTGCAAATAAACATAACTATATTACTAGAGTAAAATACACCTAAAACCTTTACAAATGATTAATAAAAAGAGATAAATAACAATTTGAACTAGTTCAAATTATTTGTACACACATCATATTTCGCTAGAATTTAAACTACAAAAGTTTAAATTTTCAATGAAGATATATCCTGTTTATTGAACTTACAGTAGTTATTAATGTACTATTTACTGCAAGTGAAATTTACATTCTCCTTCCAAAAAAAATTACATTGACGTGAATATAATTACGTATTTACGCTAGTTGTATGTTTGGCTGAATTTTACTCATCACACAAGAAAAAATTCCAATTAAAGGCATTTCAATGGTAACCCGGATTTCTCACAAGTGCGAAAAAATCATTGAGATGAGTAAAATTTAGGAAAGGATATTTTATACATCAGTGGATTAAATTCAGGAACCGAAGACAATCACGTATTATCCGAAGTTTTAAAGATAAATAAAATACGAATAAAACGAAAAGTACTGGAGTAATAACTATGATTAGCAATAATTAGG
>NZ_JACJSI010000628.1 GCF_014698065.1 Nostoc flagelliforme FACHB-838 | reverse complement strand
AAAAACAGCGCTCCCGGACTCACAGAAAGCAAACTACTTGTTTGCGGTTGTGTTGCACTGAAATAGCCACTATCCCCCAACTTTATGCGATCGGCTGTCGTCGCCAGAAATGATCCCTGGATATCCAAACTGGCATTCGGGCCAAATACAATCCCATTCGGATTAATCAAAAATAAATTCGCCTCACCCAAAACCCCCAACCTGCCCAAAATATTAGAAGGATTGCTGCCCGTGACGCGAGTTAAGATATTCTCAATTCCAGTGGGATTGGCAAAATAAGCCCCCCTGCCTTCACCCACATTAAACTCCTGAAAACTGTGAAACAGGTTAGCGCCGCGAGTTGCGCCACCATCAATGCGATCGCTTTGAATACCCCGTATATTGACATTGGGTGTAACAACAGAACCTTCAGCGCCCAGCGTATTATCAGGCACGATTTGAGCATTAACGCGATCGCTTACTCCTATTGAGAGTATCCCCACTAAAGAGACATAACCCCCAATTTTCCACTGCCAACCTCGACCGAACCAGCTTTTAATAATCATTTAGTAGTTTTATTAACATTTTTGCAAATCTCTACGCACCCATCTCTCAATCACCTCTGTAGATGTATTTTCCGTATTTACTTCTCTTTATAGAGTTGGTTTTTTTTGACGCCGACTCATTTAAATTAATTGGGATAACTAAGCTGACACAATAAAACCAAACTATCTGAATAAAAGTAAACAAGGCTCAAGCCTTTCTTCCTCCTGTCCCTTGCAAGAATTGCCTTACCCCAACAATAATTATTGACGCCGACCTACTTATTAGGTTAAAGCCTGTCAAAATCTTAACTATAATCGACCTCATATAACAATTTTATTTATACGTATCATTTATAAGATTTTTATTTTGAGAAAGAGAAACTGAGTGCCGCTTCCCTCGAAGTCAAAAATCAAAAGTTATTCCAGCTAATGGTATCAATCGCTGGTAAATCATGGCTGACTTTTAAGCCGTCACTGCATTGAGTACTGCTTCCTTCATTTATACAATATATCTGGAACTAAAATTAGGCATTCACCTGTTGTGCTAAATTAATGGTAAAACAAAGCAATACTGATTGCACAATTAGGCAGCTACCATTGCTCAAATGTGCATGCAGGCGGCAAGCGTAGCCATGCCGTCAGGCTTATCGCTCTGCTCCTGCTCGGTTAATTCTGAAACTTCAACAGCAGGAACGTCAATGATTGCTGAAGCTGGGTCTTCTGAAGGGGTAATGTCTGAGTTGGGAGATTCTGGATTGTGTGATACGGAGATGGTGGCTTTTTTGCGGTTATGGGGTGGGGCAGCAAGTCAACATCTTAATTCTTTTGGGCAATATGAAAAGGGTCTAAACGTTCGGGTGCAAGCGGATTGTTTGGCTACGATGGGAGCAAATAGCGGATACGTATTTATACAGAATCTGACCGAAGTTACTAACCTCTCTTCATTGCGATCAGTAAATCAACGGCTCGAATTGTAACTGCCTTCTCAATTACTCATTTTTGTTTCTCGTATGAATGAATCATCTGTTGGATTGTTTCGGTTTCGCCAATTTCATAAAGACTTATCAAACCATCCTCAATAGTAAAAATTTGCTCAATTGTTGCATCCGCAAGCAAATTGCCTTGCAAATCTCTGACGATTTGATGAACGGTAACGACATTTCAATTGTTTTCATCCGTCTCGAATTTTAAGGTTTCAAGTTGCACTTGAATAACCTTATATTGATTAGTCCAGTATTCGCGCACCGCGTCGCGTCCATAAACGAAACCGCCTTCCACCCCATTGGCCCATTTCACGTCCGGGTGCATCACCGAGATGATTGTTTCAATCTCGCCTTTGTTGAAGGCTTCGTATAAATTTTGCAGAAACTGCTGATTTGAACTCATAATTGTCATTAAAACAAGAAAACGCCCAACTACTTACTATACGGAAAATCAACAGAAAATGCATCAAGATTGATGTTTTTGCTGAATCTCGCAACTTAGCTCGGTTTTAACAGTAGTGGTGCCTATCGACAAGCCCTTCTTTTTGATGGGGTTTAGACTCGACGGGAACCCTTACGGATTGGGCAGTTCCTCTACTTGGAAAAACCCCTTTCTGCGGACTGCTTCACTGCTAAGACTCTGACCTCTTCACCGCTTTGCTCCCGACGCCCTGCTCTTGTTCAGTCAGTTCAGGAACTTCAACAGCAGTTACCGTGATAGCCTCAGAATCATGATTTCATCATCCCCAGCAATTGCAATATCTGGCGTTGCATAAATGCGGGATGAATCAGGCAAACACAGGTATTTCTCTATACTTTAAATAATGAAGTAACAATCGGATTGAATGTTTAAGCATATCCACGGATTTAGAATAGC
>NZ_JACJSI010000627.1 GCF_014698065.1 Nostoc flagelliforme FACHB-838 | reverse complement strand
ATCACTCTTGAGGATTTGAGAAAAGCGGGGACGACGATTAATCAGCTTACTTTAGAGCCTTTAGGGTTGGAGGCTGTCGCTCAATTAATTGCCGATACATTACATAGTGACACAGCTTGGGTTCAACCTTTAGCAGAGTTAATAATAAATAAAACTGATGGGAATCCCTTCTTTGTAAATGAGTTTCTTAAAACTCTGTACGCTGAATATCTACTGAGTTTTGGTTTTGCGAGTCGCACCTGGCAATGGGATATCGCTCAAATTCATGCTAGAGATATAACTGACAATGTGGTGGAGTTGATGATTGGCAAGCTCAAGCAACTGCCACAATCAACGCAGAACCTCTTAAGTTTGGCAGCTTGTGTTGGTACTAATTTCAGTTTAAGCATCCTCGCTACTATCTGTGAAAAATCACCAGATGAGCTTTACCCCGAATTGATTGAAGCAGTTCATGCAGGAGTCATCCTACCTACATCGGAGTTAGATGCTCAACTATTAATTCAGGATTATAAATTTTTGCATGACCGCATTCAACAAGCGGCGTCTACTCTGATTGACGAAAATCAAAAACAAATCCTTCACTTACAAATCGGCCGCAATCTTTGGCAGCAAGCAGGCGAAACTTTATCGGAAAATATCTTTGAAATTGTTGACCATCTAAATCTCAGTATTGAACTGATGATTGAACCAGTAGAACGAGAAGCGATCGCACAGTTGAATTTGATGGCAGCAAGGAAAGCAAAAGCGGCGACAGCTTTTAGTGCGGCATTAAGGTATTTAACCACGGGCATAGAATTGTTTAGAAGTGAGAGTTGGCAAGGTCAGTATGACCTTACCTTAGCTCTGCATTCAGAAGCTACAGAAGTAGCGTATCTGTGCGGTAACTTCGATGAGATGGAGAAATGGGCTACAGTTGTCTTGCAGCAAGCAAAGACCATTCTGGACAAAGTAAAAGTTTATGAAGTAAAAATCCAAAGCTGTGTGGCGCAGAGCCAACAACTTGAAGCGATCAAAATAGGGCTAAAAGTACTGGAACAGTTAGGCGTAAGTTTACTAGAATTGCCAACTGAGTTGGATATTAAGCAAAGGCTGAAGGAAACAACGGCTGCTTTAATGCAGAGAAACATAGAGGAGTTAGTAAAGCTACCGTCCATGACAGATGCCTACAAGCTGGCAGCTATGCGTATCTCATCCAGTATAGGTTCTGCTACGTATCAAGTTGCATCTGTATTGTTACCACTGATTACCTGCGAACAAGTGAATTTATCCATAAAATATGGGAATTCACCTTTTTCATCTTTTGCTTATGCTGCTTAGGACTAATCTTAGCTGGGGGAGCCAACGATATTGAATCCGCTTATCAATTTGGTCAATTGGCTTTAAGTCTAGTTGAACATTTCAATGCTAAAGAACTCAAGTCTAAAATAATTTTTCTATTTGCAACGTTCATAGTTCATAGAAAACATCATCTCAGAGATGCCATTACACTTTTACAAGAAGCTTACTCTAGCGGCATAGACAACGGAGATTTTGAATATGCTAGCAATGCCGCAGTGAGCAAATGTCGATATTCATTTTTCAATGGTTTAAAACTGACGGAGCTGGAACGGGAGATGGCTTTTTATAGTAATGCCATAGCTCAACTGGAAGCAGGAAATAACTTAAGTCAGAATCAAATGCACCACCAGGTAGTCCTTAATTTACTCTCGATAGATGAAAATTCTTGCTGTTTAGAAGGTGATGCCTACGACGAAGAGAAATCACTACCATTTCACTTAGCTGTTAATGATAAAAACTCACTTCATTTACTGTATCTTTACAAACTTATACTCTGTTATCTGTTGGGGAAGTTTACTCAAGCTCTAGAAAATGCAACCTCTGCTGAACAGTATTTAGAGGGTACAATAGGAATGGTAAGTGTTCCTAACTTCCATTTCTACGATTCCTTGGTGCGGCTGGTAGTATATCTGTCCGTCTCCAAATCAGAACAAAAACAACTGCTCTTCAAAGTCATAAGTAACCAGGATAAGCTGCTAAAATGGGCGCATTATGCACCGATGAATTTTCAGCATAAATACGATTTAGTTCAAGCAGAGAAAGCTAGAGTATTGGGTAATATCCTTGAGGCGGAAGATTTTTATCAAAGAGCAATTGCTGGTGCTTGTAAAAACGAATATATCCAGGGGAAACGCACCTTATTTCCTAACAAAAACTAATAAAGATTTCAAAGTCATTTATACAAGTGCAAAACTTGACAAGGTTATAAACAAAGTAAATCGATTCTTTTGCAATCGTATAAATTAACTTATCTCTAATAAAAGAACTTTTATTTAAGGATAAATTAGCTAACTATTCAGCCATAAATAAGTAAACTCATCCTTGAAAATAAGC
>NZ_JACJSI010000626.1 GCF_014698065.1 Nostoc flagelliforme FACHB-838 | reverse complement strand
CGTTCTCTCATCTGAAATGGATGTTTGAGTGGTTTATCCAGCACACAAACGAGTGATTTTGCCACTCTTCAAATGTACGGAGCTTTTTCAGAAATCAAATACTAGTCCTATACACCTTCTCTGATTCAGTTTTGGCTAAGTAAATTACCACTTGGTGCATTCGTTTATTGGGAAAACGGCGATACACCCTCAAACGGTAATCAGCCATCCGAAACGGCATATCATCATCGGGTTTGGTCTGAAATTCAATGTGGAGAACAACTTCATCTGACTGCAACAAGATTAAAGCATCAGCACGTATCGGTTCTAAAGACAATTCTGTAGGACTTAATTTGGTTAAAGTAATTGGTTCTCCTAATAACCAAGTAGCGAAATCAGGAGAATACATCTCCGCGATAAATTTGCAGGTGTTGTCAAACATGAACACGTATTATCAAAGATAAACAAATCTTATCATTGTCTTAGTTAATCACTGCAATTCAACTTTAGTTAGTAATTAGTTTGGACAAAAATCATGTCTAATCTTCCACCAATTAATTCAGTTGTCAAAGTAATTAAAGCACTTACAGAACAAGATTCAAGATTAGGGCAAACAGGCACAGTAATTCAGTATTCGGCACACGGAATGGTTTGCGTTCATTTCCCAGATATGCCGCCTGATCAAGGAATTTTTTTCAATCCCCATCATTTACAAATCATAGAGCCATAGTCAAGATTATGCCGAGAAAATCTACTCACCCCGCCCCTGCTGACCATTCCTCATTGTGTCTACAGTATCTTCATCGTTGTGGGGGTAGCGCACGGTTGTGCAGTATTAAATTTAGCCTGGGAGTGATTCAAGGCTTGGTCAATCAAAGAAAAGTAAAGATTAAGAATACTGGTACAGGGTTTTTTATTGAATTGGAGGATTCCAAATGACTAACCACAAACAAGTTGTTTACCAATCTCAATTAGACCACAAGAGTAAAATGGTTCCTCGTCGTCGTACTAGGAGAAGATTTAACCCCAGGATTTTTATCGACCGCACCATAGAAACAACTGCAATCATCTCTCTGCTCTTGACTGGCTTTTCAGGAGTTGGAGCAATAGGGTGCTGGGGAATGGAGATTATCGAGACTAATAATCCCAACATAACCATCTCTGGGTGGCAGCAACAGAAGAACATTTGCTTAGGTGCAATGTTGGTCAGTTTTTCCGCCTTCTTAGGGACTTCTTTAGTCGGAGCAAGTCTCAGCATTCAACGAGATAAATTTTAGGGGAAGAAACAGCGATGGAAATCAAGTTAACTACATCAGAGATTCGGACTATCTTGCAAGGATGTCAATATACATTGCGGCTTGTGGGGAGTAGTAAGGATTATCGCAGGCTTCAATCGTCAGAGCATTTTTCTACATCAAATGATGTGGTATTAAATGATGCGTTCAATGTTTTGGGAGAAGTAGTAGAGGCAATTGATCAGGTGGAGAAATTTAATCAACAAGGAGAATCAAGTCATGGAGCAAGAAATTAAAAATGCAGTTGGTTTAGGCAATCCTGAACTTGTGATAGAGTCGAAACCAAAACCTGAGCCTGAACCAAAATCAATAGTAACGATTTACGACTTCTCTTCTTTGTTATCAAAGCACGAACCACCGAAAAAACAGAGATGAACAAAAAACAGTTGATCCTCAATTGTGCCATTGCAGTTTTCGCCTTTTCCAATACTTTAAGTGGCTCTCTCCTGGTTTTCGGGCAAAAGAAACCGAATTATTTCAACATCACAATACCTGCAAGCGCGGCGAGGCTAGCTTTTGGTCTGGGTATGCTTGGCACTGGATTAACCATGCTTTTGGCTAGTCGGATTGAGGCAGTCGAAATTGGGGATTTACTCCAATCTAAGCCTATTTCCTTTCCCTGCTCTTGTTGCAGGTACTATCACGGGTCGAGTTATGGCGGTGTAACGCTCAATTGCGCTATTCATCCTCACGGCTGCGAGGGTAGTCAATGCCCGGATTGGCAAGCTTTTAACCATCTAAATTTAGAGGAACAAGAAAATGACATTAACTCTAGATAATCGCTCTCAAAACAAAGAATCATCCCTGACGCAAGCATTACGGCAGATACAGCAGTTAAACTCCAAAATTGCTGTGTTAGAGCAGCAGCATCTTTCTCATGTGCAGAAGCAACAGAATTTGATTGCTGCGATTGCCGAAATCTGTGTTTCTCCAATGCAGGAAATACAGGCGCTGCGGATTCTGATTTATCGGGGAGAAGCAGCTTGTCGGCAGTACTTGCGATCGGTGTTGGTCAAACAGAGGAAAAATTCATAGAGATCAAGCACTCATTGATTCTGGTTCTGTACGTGATATTTCCAAAACTCGCTGTAACCAATATGAAATTTGAGCAGATGCAGATTG
>NZ_JACJSI010000625.1 GCF_014698065.1 Nostoc flagelliforme FACHB-838 | reverse complement strand
AACTTGTATGGCATTCGGCGAAAAAATACATATCTCATCGCCTATTTAAATCAGTAGAGGAACTGAAAAACTTATTAAATAGGTTGTTAAATCAGGGAGAGTTAATAATTAGATGGGGAAGAAAAATTAAAAATAAAGGTAATGCTGCTATTGCAAACTAAATGTGGAACAGCTTAGCTCAACCAGAAACAGTTTCCTCTCTTCCAGACGATGTAGTAGTGCTGGAGTATGAGGTTATCCAGTGGACGGCTAGTGAGGGTTTGAAAGATACCCTATACGAAACCTATCGCCCACAGCGAATCCGAATTAAGGACGCTTTACCTCATCCCTCGCTGCTTTGTGAGAGTGCAGCCCTAGCACTTGTCTCGCCACCAGCACCAACTTACAAACCCCATCTTCCTAGCAACATTATCACACAAGGCAATTTGTCAGAGGCACAACTTGAAAGCGTTATTTACGCAGGTCAAACGCACTGTGAATTTCTGTCTGGGTCTTATATTGTTGATGACTCATGGGATAGTGTGACTGTCGCGGCTCAGGGCGAGGAAAATGCTGTTAGATTCCGCCGTGGCTGGTTTCTTGGCGATGGGACAGGTGCGGGGAAAGGAAGACAGTGTGCGGGAATCATCCTCGACAATTGGTGTCAGAGGCGGCAAAAAGCCATTTGGGTATCTAAAAGTTCTGCCTTAATTGAAGACGCCCGTAGAGACTGGTGTGCGCTCGGAGGTAGTGAAAAAGATATCATTGACCTCAGTAACATCAAACTTGGCGACCCCATCCCTTTCACCCAAGGCATTCTCTTCTGCACCTACTCAACTCTACGTTCTCAAAAGAACGGTAAAAGTCGGCTCAAGCAAATTGTTGAATGGGCAGGCAAGGACTTTGAGGGAGCGATCGCATTTGATGAGTGTCACGCGATGGGTAACGCAATGGCTCAAGAGGGTAAACTCGGTATGGTTGCAGCATCCCAGCAAGGCATTGTTGGGCTGAGGCTACAAAATGCCTTACCCTATGCACGGGTTGTCTATGTCTCTGCGACTGGAGCGACGAAGGTTTCCAACCTATCTTATGCAAATCGTCTGGGGCTTTGGCAGACTGGCGACTTTCCGTTTACCTCCCGTGAGGATTTTGTGGAATCCATTGAGGGCGGTGGTATCGCCGCGATGGAGGTAGTAGCCAGGGATCTCAAGGCTTTGGGACTGTATCTGGCGCGGAGCCTTTCATTCGAGGGAGTTGAGTATCAGACTCTCGAAATTGAATTAACGCCGACGCAGGAACGGAGTTATAACAGCTATTCTGATGCTTTTGGTGTTATTCACCATAATTTAGACAAAGCCCTAGAAGCTTGTAACATCTCTGGTGACAAGACTTACAACCGTGCTGCGAAGATGAGCGCAGTGTCTCAGTTCGAGTCGCACAAGCAAAGATTCTTCAACCATCTGTTAACTGGCATGAAATGTCCACAGTTAATTAAAGCAATTGAAGAGGATTTAGCTGCGGGTAACGCCATTGTTATTCAAATTGTATCAACTAATGAGGAGTTGCTTAAACGCCGACTCAATGAAGTTCCGTCCGAGGAATGGAAGGATCTCAATCTTGACCTGACTCCACGGGAATATGTTATGGATTACTTGATGAGTGCTTTTCCTGTTCATCTTCATTCCATACATTCTGGCGTTGATGGAGAAGAAAGATCCGAGCCAGTCTTTGACGCTGATGGCTCTCCGGTTATCTCCCAAGAAGCTGTAGCTTTGAGAGATGCCTTAGTCGATAAGTTAGCATGTCTTGATCCAATCCCTGGTGCATTAGAACAATTGCTGTGGCACTTCGGTAATAAGCAAGTGGCTGAAGTTACAGGTCGTAGCAAGCGAGTTTTGAAAGATGATTCAGGGCGTTTGTTCGTTGATTCACGGGGTAGTGGGGCGAATATTGCTGAGACTGCTGCGTTTATGCAGGGAGACAAACAAATCCTCATCTTCAGTGACGCTGGTGGGACAGGCAGAAGTTATCATGCTGACCTCAACGCTATGAATCGGCGGCGGCGATCGCATTATTTGTTGGAAGCTGGATGGAGGGCAGACAATGCAATTCAAGGACTTGGGCGCTCGCACAGAACCAACCAAGCATCAGCACCTATTTTCCGACCTGTTACCACTAACGTCATCGGTGAACGCCGTTTTATCTCAACCATTGCTCGAAGGCTGGATAGCTTGGGCGCACTCACAAGGGGGCAAAGGCAAACCGGAGGCAATGGGATATTTGAGGCTAAAGATAATCTTGAATCTCAAGAACTCTTGCATAAATATTTTTTGGTATAATGAAGGGTTATTTTTCTTAACGTTAGAGAAGTTAAAATAGCCACAATTTACAAAGTTTCTTATATTAACTGTTGCTGGAGAA
>NZ_JACJSI010000624.1 GCF_014698065.1 Nostoc flagelliforme FACHB-838 | reverse complement strand
TCAATTCCTGCCGATTTCCCTTATATTTGCAGTGTCCAGATAAAGGACTATGTATATCAAGTTTGGAAATGCTTATCGTGGCTCTATTGCAGCGCCAATTTACTCACAGTATTTCGAGTAAAAGCACGTATATAACCCACTCCTACTAACTAAAATTCAATGGTCTTTATAGTTTAAATGGATGAATCACGGTTAGTCTTATTGACTATTGGAGTTGTATCACTGTCAACATTTAACTCTTTGCGCCGAACTGTTTGTTGAACCTCTACATTTTCTTTGCCTATAACTTTTTGTACCCTGACTTCTTCGCGCACAAAAGCTTCCTTTTGGACATCTGCAACTTCTTCAGCCAGTATTATTTGTTTATTCTATAAATACTGTAATCAAAAATTAGCGATTCTTAGTCCAGTTAAAATTAATCAAGTAACTGTGTTTTAAACATGAAGCTACCTCAAATGATTAGCACAATATTTGCAGCAATTACCTTTGGATATCTTGGCTCTCAATATTTAAGTAGAAATTTGATGTATCTCATCAGTGTTGGAATGGCTGGAGTTGGTGCAGTAGCATCTGTTACTCCCTCTAAAAGTCAAAAAAAGTTAGAATCTGAATTTCAGCAACAACAAAAATAATTACAATTAAAGAAATAAATTGTAAGAACAACTTATGGTAAAATTTAGGAGCCAGAATAGTTAAAGAATTAGATAAACATTTGATAGAATATCCTATCTCTAAAATTTCTCTTGTATTTGTAGCGTAGCGCAGCCCATTATAACTTCCGTGTGCTGAACTCTTGCATTTTATCGCTATTGGATTGGTCAGCAAATAAATGGTTATTAAACTCAATAAATTAGCTAACTTAGATTGAGTTGACTTGAAGCTGTTTTTGGTGTACCTACCTGCCCACTATAGGTAAGCGCCTCTTGTAATCTTGATTAGATCCAAACTTAGAGTCAAGTGAGCAAAAGGGTCAAGATATAGTTCAAAATATAGGTGAGCAATTTAAGCATAAATTGCGCGATGTAACTTTTGATCGGTAGTAATAATGTGTAAAATGTGTAGAAAATAAATTTTCATCAAATTTTGAAATCAGTCAAATAGCACTACTTATTACATTTTATACTTATAAAGTATAACAAGCATTTTTCCCCATATCATTGGGTTAATGTGTGCAGGTATCCATTACGTCTAGCCAGCTATGGCATTTCTCATAAATGAATCGTTACTCGTTAGCAAAACGATGTTTCGCGGAAGCTTTAGCTACAGCTTGGTTGGTTCTGATGGGCGTGGGAACTGCGGTAATTTCTGGTGCAGTGCCTTGGGTTGGAGTTAATGGCGTGGCGCTTGCTTTTGGCTTAAGTTTGTTAACTGCTGCCTATACTTTTGGTTCTATAAGCGGATGTCATGCTAACCCCGCAGTCACGATTGGTTTTTGGGTAGCCAAGCAGTTAGTTTCTAAAGACGTTTTGCCATATATAGGCAGTCAGGTTCTCGGCGGAATCTGGGGGAGTACTATCCTGTTTTTGATTTGCATGGGCAAGCCTGAGTTTACAACAGCTAACTTTGGTTCTAATGGGGTGGGAATTCACTCCCCTGGTAACTATAGTTGGTGGGCTTGTGCATTAGCGGAATTCATTGTTACCTGTGGCTTTGTGCTGCTGATCTTGAGCGTAACATCTTCTCCCGTTTTCAAACGGTCTGCACCCATTCCCATAGGTTTAGGGCTGACCCTGGTGCATCTTATCCTTATTCCTGTGACAAATGCCAGCGTCAATCCTGTGCGATCGCTAGCCACAGCTATCTTTACTCGCGGTTGGGCATTGGCTGACCTTTGGATTTTCATTGTATTCCCAGTTTTAGGTGGAGTTTTAGCGGGTATGGTGGCCCGATCGCTGCAAAAACCAGACATCTAATACAAATCACAAGCGCATTCTCACTTAATGTCCTGTATGAGCGTAAATAAGAAAGCCTCTCTATTGAGAGGCTAAATTATGAACTCCTAGCACATTTAACCAAATAGGTCAAAACCTGATACAGCAAATGCCCCAGCTATAGCTGAAGCCGCCAAAAAACAAAAGCTGTGTTAAATAACCACCAAGCCGCACCTGAGACGGCTTTTTTGGTTTCAACTGCTTGTTTTTGTGCTTGTTCTTTGATTGCATTGAGGCGTTTTTGAGTTTCTTGCTGGATGCGTTCGGCTCTTTGCAGTACAGTATCCCGTGTGTCTTCGATTTGGTCGATAATCTTATTAGCTTGCGCTTCGGAAATATCCTCACGCGAACTGAGGACAGCAACCAATACGGTTCGGTTAAGCTCTAAGCAGTATTGATTACAGAAAAAGTAAGTGTTTCCAATTTAACTCCTGCCCCCTTATGTACTGGCTTCTTGGACGGAAACTTAGCCCTAGT
>NZ_JACJSI010000623.1 GCF_014698065.1 Nostoc flagelliforme FACHB-838 | reverse complement strand
GATACTAAGTTCCCAGCAGATGATTTTTGCGTCATATATCATATTTTATAACGCCGTGTCTACCAATCTACATTCTGATTTTTTCTTTCTACCCCGATTTACCGAGCGGATACCAGGAAATCATAAACTGATTCTCCCTCAATGTGGAAAAAGTTGCGCTTAATCAACGCCGGATGAATGGCGCTACCAGCTAACAACTCATGGTATTGGGCAGCCGTGAGATTGTTTGGATATTCAGTTGTCGCTGAAATCATCGGTTCTCTCCTCGGAATCCCTTGGAAAGAACTCTTTCAAGCTGCGAAATCCTTGCTCTAGCCTGGATATTCCGAAAATTTCCCTTCGTCACAGCACAAAATTGCCATGCGAAAGCTGTACTCGACCCCATGCGCTTTAACACTGCGCTCTTAGGGTGTTCTCTGTTTGCCATGATATTTTTCCCTGATAACTTGGTTGACAAGCTTCAGAGGGGTTGTATCAGTTATCTGTCAACAGTTAATAGTTATCAAATAAAGGTCTATTCCCAACTGATAACTGGTAACTGATAACTGTTATTCGCGCTGCTACTGCTTTTAGCTACAAAATTCGGAGTTTTTTCTTAACTAAATTTAATATTTCACTAACTTAAAGAATTTCAACAGCCAAAAATCCGCCACCAAAAATTCGACGATTTGGTGACAACCCCTGTATAATGGGGAAAGCAGCGCGGATTTAACTCAGTCGGACAATTTATTGTGGTAATCTTAGTCGCCAAACTTTAACAACCACTTATTTTGTTCCTTCGAGATCAACCCCGCTCTGAGGTTATATGAAATTTAAGATTCGTACAAAGCGCGACTCCCTAGTGGCGCTTTGTGCGTTAAATGCGAGTATTGTTGTAAATTCTTCACCTCTATCTCCTTTACGTAACTATTCAGCTTGATTTTACACAAATTGTGGTCTTTCCGTATCTAGCGAGATTCTGATTTTTGTTTGACTCCTCCATATTTACCAGCGTTTGTTCCAGCTTACCCTGATTGGGTAATCGCTTTTTCAAGAAGTAGCACCTAACGCAGAGGTTGTTTCTGCCTTGGGCTTGCGCTCGAAAACTTGTATGTTGGGTTTCTCTAACACGAAACCCTGTTCTGCTTGCTGTCCAAGTTTACCTACAATTGCTCCTACCCATTGAGAATAATTACTTGCAGCATCGGTCAGTTTCTTCCAAATCTTTACTTTAGCTGTGGCTGAAATGATTTGTCTGTCGCAGTCTAAGTCAAAATGCTGCCAACCGTTCTCTATGTCCTTAGGTTGTGGCAGTTCATTAATTTTAATTGTGATTTCTAGTTTGCCTGCAATCATAGCTACCTCTGTTAAAATGTGAGCGCTAATTCTGGTGAAGCATTAAATATATGCACCAGTCCTGGGATATTTTTCCTAATATATTTTTTGACTATAGGTTGAAGAGTAAAACTAGTTTCTTCAGACGCAGAATCCTTAATAATTTCAATTAAAAACTGCTTTTCCAACCCTTCTAATGCTGTAATTAAATCTGATACTGATAACGATATTGATTCCTTTTTATTCAAGCCATTTAATAAGTTAGTAAACTTAACAGGTTTTGAGTTTAAAGTTAACTCTTCTGCTATATAAATCATAATTTGTAGTTGAATTTTACTCAATAAGTAACCAAAAGCTTTATCAAGCATTGCTTGAAATTGACTGCTGAAAAGCGTAGTTCTATTTTCAAAAAACTTTTGAACACTTCCGCCAAAAAAGTGGTGAATTCGAGTAACTACCGTCTTTAGCTCTAAAGGATTGCCGTAGTAAATTTTAATTAATTCGTTGCATTTCTCTTCGTCATCCAATCCTTGATCAAATAGAAGTTGCATTGCAGGATCAGCCTCTAAACCTTAATATTTTAATAAGTAATCGTTACCATCATGAAGCAGCCCTATTGGTAAGCTTTGGAAAGATAGATGCATCTAAAGTAAACACTAGCGTTCCTGATGAAGGCAAGTATGTTTTTACGGGCGCGATTAGTAAGTCATAGAGTGACCGAGGAAAAGAAAGAATGTCAATTTCAGCGGTAGAGGACAATCGAAGGGATTGTAAGATTTCTAATAAATTATCAACATTAGTTTTAACTAGCTTAGAGTCAACAGAATGGCTGTGAAGGGAGCCATCAGCCAACTGTAAAATTACTTCTACACTTTCATCTAAATCAATTATGTGAATTACTGTCGGAGCGCTAGGCAAGTTTTTAACTTCGTTTGAAGGTATAATGTCAAGATTTCCGCACTGGAGAAAATTTTCTAATTGAGCTATTTGCAATCTTTCATTTGTCTGGATTACTCGTTTTAAGTCAGGTTGGATTTAATTTACCTAGAGTACCAAAACTTTCTGATTTTAGCCGATGGTTGTTCGTGCTTTGAGCAGTTTGCAAAGCGCTTTTAGCGTATACAATGGCTACTGAGTGTAAT
>NZ_JACJSI010000622.1 GCF_014698065.1 Nostoc flagelliforme FACHB-838 | reverse complement strand
CTTCGTGCCTCTTGTGTAAACAGACGGCGGCGACGATTTAACCACTCGCGCAGTAGATCCAAACCGCCGAAGGGTATGCTGGCTGGCTTACCCAACTCGATACCCATTTGAGACAGTAGCCGAGTTTTGTACTCGACGGCTTTGGGGATAAAATCAGCGCCAACGACGACACCATCATTAGTTAAGTTTTCTTTGACTGTTAACCGAAGGAAGTCGCTAATCTCCTCCAGGGTTAATCCCAGGGCAGCACGAGAAAGAGTTTCAAATTCAGCATTTTCTAGCGTTACAGTAAAAGTCAATTCCTGTTCAATAGCAGACTGTTGTAAGTCATGCAAATAAGAAGTAATATGCTCAAGTATTTGGTCAATACTAGGTAAAGGGACTTCACAATAAGGAATCAATCTGACTAGTGATTCGTGTAATTGTATATTCTGACCCAACAAGACAATGCGTTTATCTGTGGGTTTTAACCTGTGGTAAAGGTTTTTAACTTTGGATAAAATCTCCCAACTCAATTGGGGTGAATTCTTAGCAATAAAGGGGTGGATATCTCCGAGGATAAATACACCATTTCCGCTAAAATTCGCAATGTAATCAATACCTTCGCCAATTTACGAGGCTGAGTTGATGTATTAACATCCTGTTTTCAAAGGTTTGGCAAAAACAATAAGTCCTAAAAATTCCTTCAAGGTTCCCCTCAAGCATTTTTTAACGTATTGCCCGTAGTATCAAGGGTTTGAGCTTCCAAGCTGCCTTGGAAGCTAAACCCTTATGTATGAGTTATTTTGCTGTTTTTGCCAAAATTTTTGTAGGCTCTTATTTTGGCAAAGGTATTGGTAATCAAACACATATAACAATGGGTCAGCATGTTGTGGTTTCTTATACTCTGCAACTGGTTTAAACACTAATCCCCCATCTGCTGCAATTAAACATTGCTCCAAGGTTGATACTCCCAGATTCCAGAAGAACACTGGACATGAAAGCTTATTGTTAGCTTCAGCAGTTAACCATTGAATAATCGTCGCTTCATCAGGAGATAGGACATCAACCGCAGCGATGGGGATTTGTGAATCGAGCGTGGAGAGAAGATTTGAGAGGTTCATTGTTTTTCAATCTCATAAGGAACTGGAAATAACTCGTCATGAGTGTTGACCACTTTCACGACTACCTCATAAACTTCGGCATCGCCGTCGAAAACTTCTGCTGTACCGTTGTTCTCTTGATAGGCGATTGCTGTTACTATGGCATTCAACAGCACACACAACCCTTCAGTATTCGCTTTGATGATCACGGGCTGGCGTGGTTTTTGCTGGGCGTAAATGTGGATAAAAGGGTATTCTTTAGCTAATTCACTCATGATGTTTTTGGGGGGGTTTAATCCCCCATTTTTTACTGACGTAAACGTGTTTGACTGCTTTGGGTAGTCCGAAGCTGTGGTGCTGATTCGTCCTTGAAAATGCGATCGCTCTCGTTGACAACTCCAAGTGCTTCTTCAAAGGGTTGCGTAGCCGATAAACAACTCAAACCCTCGAACCCCTCCGCTTCCACTCGAACTTCACCTGTAGCATTGTCAAAATGAATCAGTATTGAGCGTTCCATAATTATCTCCGTGCAAATTGTTTAACTTCTTGATGTCCGGCAAAGGTTAGGCGTAGGGTTTGCACACTTCCGCTAGTTGATTCTGCGATCGCACATTCCCCAAACTGCTCTTGTAACTCGGCAGCTTTGACACGAACCAAATGCTTACCATAAGCCAGCATTAGTTTATTACTGAAAAAGTCTTTGCCCAGCTTCGGAACTGTTTCATAACTGTCGTGTATTACGTCGTACACGCCGCTTGACTGATTCCATTTGAACCCGATGTCTGCACGGGCTTTTATGGTGCGACCAGATACGAGAATTTCAGCGCTTTGTCCTTGAGAGCCACCGTAGTATCCTTTTAGTGGCTGCGCTTCTTCATGAACTTGTGGTGATAGGTTTAGATCCGTGAGTGCAAAAATAAGACATTCACGGTTAGCAAGTTTAGTTTTAACTGTTGAGAAATGCGACATGAGAATTTTGTCCCTATAGTAAAAGTGCGGTATTCTTTTTGAGGTGTATATGCATTTTTCGTTTAAGGTATTTAGTCTTGAGCGATGCACCTTCGCCCAAGACTGTTTTTTACCTGAACTTGAACGACATCACGGTAGCTTTCGATAAGCCCACGTCGTCAGTCACTAGCTGTTGTAAATTGCGTTGTTCATCTAACAACTTGATGCGGATCTCTTGCATTTTTTGCTGTAATTGACTGCGCGTATCAGAACCAAGATTCTTCGACTCAATCGCTGGGTCGGTGACAATCGAATCTAAGAGGATGTTTTAAAAGTAGGGTAATGTTGTAAGAAAGCTCACAAAGCTTATGCTGAGATTTGTAGAAACCAGCACCTTGTGAGCAAATGACTAAAGCATACCGTAGCAATTTGA
>NZ_JACJSI010000621.1 GCF_014698065.1 Nostoc flagelliforme FACHB-838 | reverse complement strand
TTGATCTGACCCATTTCTGCCAGTTGCCCGGCGCAGCGTTCTAGATCCGCTTTGATGCCCCAGGCACTTTGATAGCGATCCTCCGCATTTTTCGCCATCAACTTCAAAATTATGCCTGAAATGGCTTTGGGAATCGTGGCGTTCAATTCATGCACAGGAATCGGCGGTTTGGCAATATGACAATGAACTAGCTCCAGGATGTCTTGAGTGGGGAACGGTAGCTGTCCAGTTAACAGTTCGTAGAAGGTTACGCCTAGCGAGTAGAAATCGGTGCGATAGTCGAGTATCCGGTTCATCCGCCCGGTTTGCTCTGGCGACAGATAGGCTAGCGTGCCTTCTAACACATGGGGACTTTTGAACGTCGGATTCGTGCGGTTAAATTGGGTCGCAATCCCAAAATCAATAATTTTGACAACGCCAGTATCCAGATTAAAGACTATGTTTCCAGGGTTGATATCTTTATGAATGACATTGGCTGCATGGATTCTGCCCAGAATGTCGCTTATAGCGATCGCAAGACCGAGAAAAGTGGATAAAGGCATCGGGCAGAAGATATCTCGGCGCTTGTGCATCCATTGCTCTAGGGACTCCCCCCCAAAATCTTCTAAGATAATCACCAGAGTGCGTTGATAGTCCTGCTGGCTGTATGCCTTGATAACTCCTTCCAAGTTAAGGGAACGGGTAATTTTATATTCCTGTCTGTAGCGGGTTAGTTCTTGGGGAGAGGGATAATCAAGCTTTAGCATTTTTACGACGACCCCTACTCCATCGTCTCTAATGCCCCGGTACACTAGAGAATTGTCACTTTCGTATATTTTGTTTTGGATAGCAATACCAGGCAGAGTGATCATAGAGCAGCTCTTGAGATGATAATCTGGCATAACCAAAACTATACAGCAATCCAGCTATCTAGATTTTTCATCTTCTGAAATCCTATTTGGTTTTGTTCATTTCTAGCCAGTTGCAGAGTGATGGCGTTCACTTCCGAGCGCTGTATCAATATGTAGAGCGTTTCTACAGCACTCATTCGACAACTGGCATAGCACAGGACACCAGTTGCGGAAAGTTTTGCCCTACTCCTCATACAACTTCTTCGCTGTCCCGTTGTGGTGATATCTCCATTGAAACTGCAACCCAAAGACATTGGATGCCAAATTGCCAAAGTTGCTTAGGGCAGTATCTCACCCCCGTATTCAGACTCCAGAACACTCAGCAATTTCTCTTCCACAGCAGTAAGATAAGGTCGATTCAGCTTGCCCAACGACTGCAATAGACTTTTGACAGTCTCCTCCAGCGAATTGGAATACACTCGACTGATGCGATCGCACACCAACCGCATCTGCTCACACTCGGCAGGCAGGTAATTGTAAGACTTTAGGTGTTGTAACCCAACGGTGTACTCGCCATCCCACATTTTCACACTGCAACTAAAGTCATTCACTGCGCTGACAATTGCCCAACAGCCACCTTTGCCTCTCAGTTCGGGATTGTCCTTAGCAAGGATTTGGCAGACTTCGCCAATTTGGTAGGTGTTGGGTATTCTGGTACGTTCCATTATGCGCTGCACAACGTCTTTGACGATCCGGTGTGAGGGTACTTTCCCGTTGGCAGACTCTACAGCTTGCTCCCATGCTTCGGGCTGAATGTCCGGGTCAAGCTTAGACAGTGGCCTGATTTGCCACTCATTAGTCGGCAAAATGTGATCGGAACGATCACATTTTTGCTCTAAGTTATCAAATATTACTGCTGCATCCATTAGAAGATAAGACTGGCGACGATTATGGCCAAAGCGATGGCTTCGCCAACGCCAAGGGCGAACGCGGCAATACTCCTCAAAGGTTTTGTGAGTGGAGCGATATAACTTGCGATCCCGTAATTCCATTAATGCCTTCCCCGCTTCAAAAAACGCCCGTTCCACCTTTCGCTCTAAATCTAGGCGATCGCTAATTTCCTGCTCGGTTAGCTCTGGAACTTCAACAGCAATAATGTTAATTGTTGCTAACGCTGGGTTTTCTTCTTGGGTAAGGTTATCTGGTGGCGCGTCGTCGCTAGATAAAGCAGAGGTGAGTTTTTTACGCTTAGAGGATGGTTTAGTCACGATTCCACCTCTTTTAGCTTAGTAACATTTGCTAAAAGCCGATTGCAGATAGATTTTCAGTGGGCGTTGCATAATAGAGGGATGAATTGAGGTCATTTACTGTGCAATGTCCATACTGCGACTCTACTGAAATTAGAAAAAATGGTAAACGAAGAGGTAAACTTTCATCACATTTGCGTCAATTGTGGTCGTCAATTTATCGATGTTTACAGTCCACCAAAAGGATACTCAGATGAAATCAAGCAAGAATGTTTAAGGTCATACGTTAATGGCATGGGATTTCGAGCCATTGAGCGTGATAAAGGAGTTCACCATACAACCGTAATTTATTGGTTAAAACAAATAGGCGAAAAACTCCCCGACGTACCGCCTAACGA